>NZ_AUMJ01000118.1 GCF_000430625.1 Aneurinibacillus terranovensis DSM 18919 | reverse complement strand
TTCCTTTCTCCAGAATGATACGAGGACATTATACTCGTCAACTTCCGGACAGGCAATCCCATCAACTTTAGGTTGTTTTCGGGTATCAATAACACCGTGGATTTCCGGTTTTTTTGTTTGATAAGCAGGTATTACTTTTAGTAAAGGAAGTGTAATCAGGATGGAATATATTCAAATTGCCAATACAGACATCAAATCTTCAAGGATTGGTCTTGGTACGTGGGCGATCGGTGGTTGGATGTGGGGTGGAACAGATGAACAGAATTCAATTAAAACTATTCATGCTGCATTCGATAAAGGGATTACCTTGATTGATACGGCTCCTGTGTATGGTTTTGGAACATCAGAGGAAATAGTCGGAAAAGCAGTAAAACAGTATGGAAATCGCAATAACATTCTCATTGCTACCAAAGTAGCTTTGGATTGGAGAAATGAGCAGCCGTTCCGTAATGCTTCAAAAGAACGGATTATAAAGGAAATTGAAGATTCCCTAAAACGACTTCAAACCGATTATATTGATATTTATCAGGTACATTGGCCAGATCCGCTTACACCTATTGAAGAAACTGCCGAAGCTATGAAACATTTATATGATGCAGGAAAAATCCGCGCCATTGGAGTAAGTAATTTTTCACCTGAACAAATGGATGCATTCCGCCAGATTGCACCTTTACATACGGCACAACCCCCTTATAATTTATTTGAACGGGAGATTGAAAAAGACGTCCTTCCTTATTGTAAAGAACATGCTATTACAACTCTTTTATATGGAAGCTTATGTCGCGGATTATTATCCGGAAAAATGAGCAAAGACCGTAAATTTGCTGGAGATGATTTGCGAAAATCTGACCCTAAATTCCAACAACCCCGTTATAATCAATATTTAGAGGCAGTAGAACAATTAGATAAACTGGCAAGAGAACATTATGAAAAATCCATCATTCATTTAGCCGTTCGTTGGATTTTAGATCAACCAGGTGCAGGTATCGCCCTTTGGGGGGCACGTTGTAATGCCCCCCATTGTCAAGACACAATTTCGAAAAAAATAAGTTATGTCCTCCTTCGATTGTAATGGGGCGCAGGCGCGATTTAAGCGACCC
>NZ_AUMJ01000117.1 GCF_000430625.1 Aneurinibacillus terranovensis DSM 18919 | reverse complement strand
CTCTTAAGCCCCGTAATCAAGTTGGACAACCTCCGAAATAAGAGCGATACTATACGTAGGAGGATTGATTCCCATGACACGAAGAAACTATTCCGCAGATTTCAAACTCCAAGTTGTGCATGAAGTATTGGAGACCGGAAACAATGCGGTTGTTGCGAGAAAGCATGATATTAATGCCAATATGCTTGCCCGTTGGGTGCGTCAATATAAAGCGAATCACGAGGTAACGGCCTCACGGGGAAAGCCCAATCAGATGACAAAAGAAGAACAGCAAAAGATCATGCAAGAATATACAGAGATCTCAACAGAAAATGAACAGTTGAAGAAACTGTTAGGGGAAAAGGATTTAGAAATTGCTATCTTGCGTGACCTTGTAAAAAAGAAAAACCCTCACTTGCTGACAAACTGGAAATAGCGCACAAGTGGATCCATGACGGGTATTCTGTATCGGTCGTGTTACGCATCGTGGGGGTAGCAAGATCCACGTATTATTACTGGTTGCAGCCACCAAAGGAATCGACAAAGGAACCGGCTAAACCGGCGGGGCGCCCGATTCCTGGATATTGTTTCACGCAGCAAGGTAAGAAAGTCAGTGATGAACAAATCAAGGAATGGATCATGGAGGCCATCGCAGGAGATGGGTATTCCTACGGGTACGTGAAACTCACGCACCATTTGCGACAGCACTATGATCTCATCATAAACAAAAAACGGGTCTATCGGCTCTGCAAAGAGCTCGATATATTGAAACCGCAGCGAGAAGTAAAACCAAAGCATCCAAGAGTTTTGGCGCGAAACCGAGAGATTCTGGCACCGAATCAACTATGGGAAGTGGATATCAAATACGGATATATTACAGGAGAAGATCGGTTCTTCTATGTGCTTTCCTATCTCGATGTATTTGACCGGCAGATCGTTGGATACCATATTGGATTGCGATGTGAAGCCAGGCATGCCACTCAAGCATTACAGGAGGCATTATGGAAACGGCAAGTGTTTACAACCAACTATAGGCCCGTGATTCGATCCGATAATGGTCCGCAGTTTGTCAGTCTGTTATTTGGTTCAACGTGTCAGGAATTTGAGGTAGAACACGAACGGATTCCACCACGCACGCCCAACATGAATGCACACATTGAGGCCTTTCATCGCTGGTTTGAGGAGGACTGTTTATCTCGATACGAATTTCAAACCTATGAAGAAGCATATCGAGCCGTCGTAGAATACATGGAGTATTATAATAACCGGCGAATTCACTCAAGTTTGCATTACTTGTCTCCGAAAACGTTCTATCAGCAGCATATAGAAAATGGGTTGATGCCAGTAAAAACCATACATGTATAGGTAGAGTTGGGCGTAGCGAACCATTTACGGTGAGAACGAAATCGAGTACACTCGC
>NZ_AUMJ01000116.1 GCF_000430625.1 Aneurinibacillus terranovensis DSM 18919 | reverse complement strand
GCATTGTTCGTTTCATAATGTCAGCCTCCTTGGTACATTAAGCAGTATAATAAAAACCACTCTTATTGTCCAAGTTCATTTTGGGGCTTATGAGGGCCAATCCGCCGCAGAAAAGTTTGAATCCATTCTTACGAGTAGTTCGAGAGATGACTAATTTTGCTCTCTTAGAGACCTTAAAGATGTGAAAACGATGAGTACTGCTGAGATTTCGGGCCTTTCGGAACAAAAAGTCGAAGGTGTAAAATGAATTGATAAATGAGGCTGCACGGGAGTACTTCGCTTGTGCGCATCCACTTTCTAAATATTGACCGTTGTCGCGCTGCACGTCAGTTTGAATTCTGTACGTCGCAGCAGTATCCTTAACTTCCGGTATAGGGTATAATTGTATGTATCCAAGGTTCGAATGGGAGGTTACCCTCATGTACTTCAAACTTAAAGACCAGAATGGTAATATCATTAACCCTTTTATCAATGCTAACCATAAACCGGTCATTAGGCTGAATGGTAAAGAATATGAAATTCTTGCCCCCTCCGACAACGATAATGACAGCAATTTCATGTCTGCCCTTATAGCCGATTTTGATGCTGATCCAGAAATTCAGCAGATGATCGAGGAGTCTGAACAAGCGATTGAAAAGGGCCAGGTCTTCTCGACAAAACAAGTGATTGAGATGATAAAAAACGGAGAAATCTAGATGAATGTGGAATGGACGGTTCCTGCCCTCAAGCGTATTTCTCAAATTAAGAACAAGTATTTTTCTACTGAGGAAACGGATGAATATCGCATAAAATTAGTGGAGCGTATTGAAGAAAAGATTCTGCGCACGGGAACCCTTTTTCGGTCTCGCAATTATAAAGACACCTTTATCGTTTACATTGATCAGTTCATTGTTTCATTCCGACTTTCCAAGAATGGTACAACGTATACAATTACAGCGCTGAAACATGCGCGGCAAAATAAGAAAATTTAATCGACTTCTGCCGATGCTGCTGCTGGCAGTTTGAATCGATTCTGACAAGTAAACGGGATCGTGAAATACCATGATTGGGTGTGGTAAGGATGAAATGGCAGAAAGTTCGGAATATTTTCCCTAACCAGTATGTTTTACTGGAGATTTTAAATTCTCATTTAGAAAATATGTTCAGTACGTTGACGAAGTCGCTTTGATCAGAGCTATTCAAGATCCTAACGAAGCTACTAGGGAGTTGCTGAAATGCAGAAACAACTACATCGTTTATCACACCGAACAGGAAAAAATCACAATCGAACTAAGAAGAAATGCGATTTACAGAAGCCGATGAGATCCTAATTATCGGGATGTACAGCCCCCAATCACGGTTGAATGGGGACACGAATCACTCACGTCCCAACTCCCCTAACCACTCACTCAAAACCCTTTGTTACGGCATAATAATCTCCTGCAATTTCTCCCCCCTCCAACCCGCATTCCACCGTTCGCTTTGACAATAAAGTCCTGCACAAATCCCGCATTT
>NZ_AUMJ01000115.1 GCF_000430625.1 Aneurinibacillus terranovensis DSM 18919 | reverse complement strand
AAATCCCCCAAGGTCTTATAGACATCTACAGGCAGAGCGGGATGACCAGAGGTGAAAAGAAAAAGAACAATATAACCACCTCGTACAATTGATTAGGGTGTGTTCGGGAATGAATTGAAAATTTTTTTCTATGGGAAGACATTTTTTCTTTTTATTAATATAATGAGTATATAAGTATATGCTCATATAGGTGGTGGCTTGATGATTGAACCTGCTCAAGAAACTTGTTGCAACACGATTCATCAAGATGCAATACACGAATGCGTGGAACAACTTGAACAAACTGTTATTGAAAATTTATCCAATACCTTTAAGACACTTGCAGACCCAACACGTTTGCGGATTTTGCACAATTTATCAAGAAGGGAATTGTGTGTTTGTGATTTGACTGAAATTCTTGGAATGACTCAACCCGCTGTTTCCCACCAATTACGGTTTTTAAAAGCATTACGTATAGTGAAATGCAGAAGAGATGGAAACACGATTTATTATACTTGTGATGATGCACATGTTATCGATCTCTTACAGATGGCTTTAGACCATGCTGTTCATACGAAGAAAGAAAGAGGGGAATAAAGTGTCCTCACACGCTCTATCAGTAAAAAAAGGTGTTAGCATTGAGATAATATCTATATTTTGGATGATTGTCGAAGCGGTAGTGGCCATTGGTTCAGGAGTCATTGCTCATTCGTTATCCTTGGTGGCATTTGGTGCTGACAGTATCATCGAATTAATTGCGGGTGGGGTTCTTTTATGGCGTTTGGTTATTGAAGCCCGTGGTGCAAGTCTGACACAAGTGGAACAAGCGGAGAAGAAATCATCATGGGTGGTTGGAATTGCCCTTCTCTTGTTAGCACTTTATATTGTGATTGCATCAATAGATAAATTGGTAACACATCAAGGGGCAGAATCAAGTTTTTGGGGAATTGGTCTTTCTTTAGCTTCTGGTATCATTATGCCGATACTTTCCCGCTCGAAGAAGAAAATCGGTAATAAAATAGGTAGTAAAGCACTTCGAGCAGACGGTGCATGTAGCATTGTTTGTGCTTATATGGCATGGACGGTTCTTCTTGGCACTGTTCTGAATGCGTTGGTTGGCTGGTGGTGGATTGACTCGATAGCATCTTTAGGGTTGGTATATATTGTTGTCAAAGAAGGATTGGAAGCAGTTCAGGAAGCAAAAGGTGTACCCGATACCTGAGGTTGCCATTAATTGAGTCTCGGTGAGACTTATAACAAAGGGGATTGTATAAAATGTGCAATCCTTCTTTTATTTATCATGTCAATTCAATTGTTTCCCCAGTGGTCACAAGGGCATATTAAAAAAGGTTTTAACCTCAAAATAGAAATGGAACTCATAATTTCTTATTTAGCCCCTGAATCCTTAATCCTTATCCCTACTATGTGAAGAAACAATAAACTCTTGCAAGTACAATAAACCCCTGAAATCGGAATAATAAAGTCCTGAAAAAAGCGGGATTCAAAGCGGGATAAAAAA
>NZ_AUMJ01000114.1 GCF_000430625.1 Aneurinibacillus terranovensis DSM 18919 | reverse complement strand
TGGCCCTGTTCTCGTTGAGTTCGTTGTCGAACCGGAAGAAAATGTCTATCCAATGGTAGCTGCGGGTTCAACGTTAGATCAGATGGTACTGGGAGATGAAAAGTAATATGGAGCAAAAACATACCATATCCATACTCGTAAACGACGAGCCTGGGGTTCTCGCCAGGGTGGCGAACCTGATGGGCCAGCGCGGATTCAATATTGACAGCATTACTGTAGGTCAATCGGAAGAGCCTGGATTTTCCCGCATGACCATTGTGACGAGCGGGGATGAGCGGACATTAGAGCAGATTATGAAACATTTTCACAAGCTGATTGATGTCCTCAAGGTCACCCACTTAAGCAGCAGTTCCATGGTAGCCAGGGAGTTGGTTCTGGTAAAGGTAGAGGCAAATCCGGCTGCCCGTTCAGAAATTAATGGCATTATCGACCCGTTCCGGGCAAGCATTGTTGATGTAAGTCCGACATCGCTTGTCATACAGGCAACGGGAGATTCAGATAAAGTTGACGCGCTAATCGAATTGTTAAAACCATACGGAATCAAGGAACTTTCCCGCACCGGTGTGACAGCGATTAGCCGCGGTTCTGCCCTTGCGAAAGTATAGCCAGGGGACAGCGGAGCCATTCATCCCATCAAAAATCAACTTACAATAACAGGAGGAACAACAAATGGTAACGATGTACTACGAAAAGGATGCAAATCAAGAAGCACTTAGAGGAAAAACAATTGCTGTAGTTGGCTATGGCAGCCAGGGGCATGCGCAGGCGCAAAATCTTCGCGACAGCGGCATGAACGTCATCATCGGCCTTCGTAAAGGCCGTTCATGGCAGCAAGCAGAAAACGACGGCTTTGAAGTATATACAGTAGATGAAGCAGCGGCTAAAGCCGATGTGATCATGATTTTGCTTCCCGACGAACAGCAGGCGAAAGTTTACAATGAACAAATCCGCCCCAACCTGAAAAACGGCGCGGCTCTTTTCTTCTCACATGGCTTTAATATCCATTTCGAGCAGATTGTCGCTCCTGAAGGTACGGATGTCGTCATGGTCGCTCCGAAAAGCCCGGGGCATATGGTACGCCGTGTGTACACAGAAGGATTTGGCGTTCCGGGACTTCTCGCCGTCTACCAGGATGGAACAGGCAAAGCAAAAGAACTCGGCCTCGCGTATGCAAGCGGCATCGGATGCACACGTGCGGGAGTCATCGAGACGTCATTCCGGGAAGAAACGGAAACCGACCTGTTCGGTGAGCAAGCGGTTCTGTGCGGCGGGGTGTCCGAACTTGTTAAAGCCGGGTTTGAAACGCTGACGGAAGCAGGATATGAGCCTGAAATCGCCTACTTTGAATGCCTGCATGAATTAAAGCTGATCGTTGATTTGATGTACGAAGGCGGACTGGAATACATGCGCTATTCGATTAGCGATACTGCAGAATTCGGGGATTACAGCATCGGCAAGCGCATTATCACGGACGATACAAAAGCGGAAATGAGAAAGGTTCTGAAAGAAATTCAGGAAGGTACGTTTGCGAAAAACTGGATTCTGGAAAATCAATCCGGACGCGCCG
>NZ_AUMJ01000113.1 GCF_000430625.1 Aneurinibacillus terranovensis DSM 18919 | reverse complement strand
CTTAAACGGTTAAAATAACGCAATATAATTTTATGGTAATATTAAGGTAAGAAAAATAATAATGTTGGTGATTTATTAATGCGTACTAAAAACCGCCTTACCTCTACAGAAACAAGGTATTTTAAACCTGAATTTCAATCTTGCCCATACTGCAATTCTAAATTAGAGTATTGTCATACTGTCTCTAAGAAAACAATTTCAACCCTAAAAGGTGTTTTGACTCTTGTTAATATGGGTTACCGCTGCTCAAACAAAAATTGTTCACATCCAGAGACAGTCTATCGTTCTGCTCAAGCTGATCAGCTTAGTATGAAACATATTACTTATGGAATGGATGTCCTCGCTTACGTTGGTCAGCTTCGATTTAAAGAACATAAAACTCGTAAAGAAATAATGGATATCTTAAACACCGAAGGTGTAACAGTATCTGAAAGACATGTTCAAAAGCTTTATGAAAGATACTCTGTTTTATTACGAGCTAGCGCCGAAAATTATGCGAAACAGGAAATGAAAAAAGTAACTGAACTATATGGTGGAATCATTCTATCTATGGATGGTGTCCAACCTGAAAAAGGTAATGAAACTCTCTATGTTATTCGGGAAGTTTTAAGCGGTACAATTGTTGCCGCAAAGAATGTGAAAAGTAGTTCCACAGAGGAACTAATGGAATTTATTAGGCCTGTTTTAGAATTCGGTTTTCCTATTTTGGGCTTTGTTAGTGATGGTCAACAGTCTATTCGATTGGCCTTCGAAAAGCTATCTCCTGACACTCCATATCAGTATTGCCAATTTCATTATTTAAAAGATATTGCTAAACCAGCTGTAGACAGTGATCGTAAATTAAAAACTAATATCAAAAAGAAACTCCGCGGAATTCGAGAAATTGAAAAGAAAGCTTCCAAAGATGTAAATAACTTAGAGTCAGAAACTGCTCTTGCTTATACGGCAGCCCTTCGGTCTGTGTTATTGGAAGATGGTTGTCCGCCTTTAGAATTACCAGGTATCAAGGTATTTGATCAAACAAAAAAGATCCAAAAATCCCTTGAAAAGTGCCTGGATAAAAAAGGGGACCCCTTTACTTGAAAAGTTGTTCAGAATAGTCAGTATTGTTGATAACTACAAAAGTGACTACCGTCAGGTAGTCAGATTTTCCATAAGGATTAGACGGATTGCCAATATTCTTGAGCCTTCAAAACGTAAGACAAGCGCTAGTGTCGAAAAAAGACTTTTAGAGTATTTAAAAGAAATCAACCAAACTCTAACTAAAGAAGAAGATGCTGCTTTTGTTGATAATCTTAATCGGTATAGCAAAGGGTTTTGGAAAGGCTTATTTACCTTTTACGATAATCCAATTTTGCCAAGAACAAATAATGATCATGAACTTTTCTTCCGTACCATAAAGCGTAGGCACCGTCGTATAACGGGGTTAAGATCTTGGAATCGTTACATAATGCGGCACGGTGAATATATCGTTTTTGCTGAAGATGCAATTTCAGATCCTTGTATTCTCTCAAGATTAGCTACTGTACCTTTTGATGCCTACATCAATGAAATGAAAAAATGGGAAGAAAGAACAAAAGAGCATATTCAACGATTTCAATTTAAAAGAGATCCAGACCAATACCTTAAATGCGTAGAAGAAAAATGGCTTAATCAACGATTGTGTTAGTTAAGCCGTCTAAG
>NZ_AUMJ01000112.1 GCF_000430625.1 Aneurinibacillus terranovensis DSM 18919 | reverse complement strand
CCATTGTTTTATTTGTACATTAAAATGGCAGGGGGAAGTATACCTCCTACCATTCGCTAAGAAAAAATTACGTAATTGTGTCATTCTTAATGGAATTCAACATCAATTCGTTTCTTGGTTTCGCCTTGTATTTTCGGCATGTGAATTTCCAAAACACCATTTTTATAAGTTGCTTTTACCCCTTCCGAATTAACACGACTTGGCAAGGCAACCGAGCGTTGAAAACGACCAAAAAAGCGTTCTTGTCTATGCATGTTCTCTTCCTTTATTTCATTCGTCCGATTTACGCTCCCGCTAATCGTCAACATGTTGTTGTCAACGTCAATATTCACATCTTCTTTCTTTTCCAGCCCTGGAATATCACATGTTGCGACTACTTCATGTTCGGTTTCGTGAATATCAATACTTGGACTGCCGAAATTTTGACCTAACTTAGTTCTAAAAACAGGAAAATCAGTGGTAAAGAAACGGTCAAACTCCCTTCTCATGTTTTCAAGGTGTCGAAAGGGTTCATACGGAATGAGAGACATTGAAAAACACCTCCAAGATGATTTTTTACAAAGGTTATATTCCCCAAATCACAACCATTGATTCAGCTATTGGAAAAGGCAAAAAAGGCTTTGCCTTTCATCCTTGATTCCTTGAAACCTTATTTCCTTTACCTTGCTCCTGATTTTTTCACCGCTTCAAAAGAAAAACACGAGCGAAGCCAGGCATACTACCCGATTTCCATTCGTATTCAGAGAACAGTTTTATTTTGTAGATAAACTTCTATACGATACTAAACTGTTTTACATAGTCATATGAGCTATTGCGGATTTGTAAGAGCTATTAAGACCACTATAAAATCCTTTTGCGAAATCATCCCCTTCTTGATTAGACTGCACCGCAAATTCTTCTGACTCCTTGTTCAATTGAGCTTTTACTTGATTTACAATATCAGCAATATTCTGATTGTCTGTAGCTAAACCTGACAGCACCCCTAATTGACTTACAATCATGTTATAACCTGTTGCCATTCCCTCAAATAAACCCTTTTGTTTGTTAGAATTTAATTCACTTTTTATTTGTTCAGGTACGTTTGATATATCAAGTGGTTTTTTTGCCTGTTCCAAACAAGAATTTCTCATTCTTTTAAAATCGTTTATCCATCTTTCAAACAGGTTATCCATGTCATTCTCCTCCAAGGTATAGTCGAAATCATTGGCCAAACGATTCACTACCGTTTGATACGCTAAAGCCATACCGTCATATAGCCTCCTCTTATAATTATCATTTGAGGTTTGAGAATGTTTCTCTGCCGTCTTTCTCATCAGTTCAAAGTCTAATATACAATCCTCAATTTTTGCACCTCGAAAGGTTCTCTTTCTGTAATCCATTTTTTCACCTCCTGTTTTTATTGTATACAAATGTATACATTTGTCAACATTGGTGCACATATAATTTCTTACGTTTTTACAGAAAAAGCACGAGTGGAAGTCTGGCATTTGACTCGACTTCCACTCGTACTTGGGGAACAATTTTATTTTGCTGAGAAGGTTTATTTTGTTATTTACAGTATATTTTTGATGGATACATTGAAAGAAATAGTAGGGTTAAGGGTTTGAAAAATCGTACTAATACTACTTGAACATTTCGCCTCATTTAAGACTTGGAACCATTTGCCATCATTCTTCAGTATAATTTACTATCGCCTTATAACCCGGTTTCGACAGTCCGTAGATATACAAACCGCCACGACCCCCGACAGAACAAGGGAT
>NZ_AUMJ01000111.1 GCF_000430625.1 Aneurinibacillus terranovensis DSM 18919 | reverse complement strand
CGGGTCGCTTAAATCGCGCCTGCGCCCCATTACAATCGAAGGAGGACATAACTTATTTTTTTCGAAATTGTGTCTTGACAATGGGGGGCATTACAGAAGCGGTTTCGGGGAAAACCTTTGAAACTCTTGATCCTTCAAACAAAAAAGTATTGGCTGTGGTGAGTGAAGCAGGACCAGAAGATGTCAATAAAGCGGTAAAAGCAGCCCGTCAAGCTTTCGAAAATGGTCCGTGGAAAAAAATGAGTGCTTCTGAACGTGGTCGTCTCATTTATAAATTAGCGGATTTAATGGAAGCCCATCAAGAAGAGTTAGCACAGCTAGAAACCTTAGATAATGGGAAACCCATTCGTGAAACAAGCAATGCGGATGTGCCCCTTGCCATTGATCATATCCGTTATTATGCTGGATGGGCTACCAAAATTGTGGGACAAACCATTCCAGTTGCAGGTAACTATTTTAACTATACTCGCCATGAACCGGTTGGTGTGGTCGGACAAATTATTCCATGGAATTTTCCTCTCCTGATGGCAACCTGGAAATTAGGAGCAGCCCTTGCTACGGGATGTACGATCGTTTTAAAACCAGCAGAGCAAACCCCGCTGTCAGCTTTATATTTAGGTCAATTAGCACTTGAAGCAGGATTTCCAGCCGGGGTTATCAATATTATACCAGGATTTGGAGAAACAGCCGGAGCACCGCTTGTAGAGCATCCGGATGTGGATAAAATTGCCTTTACAGGTTCCACGCCTGTAGGAAAAATGATTATGCGTCAAGCAGCGGGTACAGTAAAAAAGATCTCCCTTGAGCTGGGTGGAAAATCGCCTAATATTATTTTACCGGATGCCGATATGAGTAAAGCGATTCCCGGAGCTTTAATGGGCATTATGTTTAACCAAGGACAAGTTTGTGCTGCTGGCTCTCGTCTTTTTATTCAGAAGAAATCTTATGATAATGTGGTCGCTGATTTAGCTGCCCATGCACAAAAAATTAAGCAAGGGGCTGGAATTGAGCCATCTACCCAAATGGGACCATTGGTTTCTGAGGAGCAATTAGAACGTGTAGGAAGCTATATTGAAAAAGGAAAGGCAGAAGGTGCAGAAGTGGTTACCGGTGGCGTTTATGGTCATGGAGATGGCTATTTTGTAGCTCCCACGATTTTTGCTGATGTCAACGATGAGATGACCATTGCCAAAGAAGAAATCTTTGGTCCTGTTGTAGCCGCCATGCCATTTGAAGATTTAGACGATGTGATACGTCGGGCAAATAACTCCGAATATGGATTAGCAGCAGGTTTATGGACACAGGATGTGAAGAAAGCCCACTATGTAGCCAATGAATTAAAGGCAGGTACGGTATGGGTAAACTGTTACAACGCTTTTGATGCAGCTTCTCCTTTTGGAGGATACAAACAAAGTGGGATTGGACGAGAAATGGGAAGCTATGCATTAGAAAATTATACCGAAGTCAAGAGCGTATGGATTAACTTAAACTAATCCAAAATCGACTACATCATTTGAATAGAATTAGGTAATAGGGACAAGCTTTTGTCCCTATTTATCATTTTGGCCGAGAAGAGAAATTATTAAGGTGTTCATTGTCCTGCGAGACGGCTCTGTTAGGCCTGTTGATTAACCATATGGTGTTGTAAAATGCATAAATTTGTTACAGAAGTATCAGGAGGGCAAATAGGGGCCCGACACATCAATAAAAAAATAACTAAAAATCGAAATTTTTAGAGGTAATTCTCTTTATTTTGTCGAAAAAATATAACATTTGTTATATAACAGATATAAAATAGATAAGGATCATGAAACACAAAAGGGAAAAAACTAAAGATAGGAGTAGAAACCATGGCGACAAAAGAGAGACAGAAGGACATTATGTTTTTGGATGAAACGGCTAACTTAAAGAATTATGACGAAACAGCCAGAACAGCGAACTGGAAAGATGCCGAGAAGAATTTTTCCTGGTTTACAACCGGAAAAGTGAATATGGTATATGAGGCGATTTACAATGAACCCATAAGGTGAGACACAAGGAGGCGATAAATAAGTTATACTGAGGACATGGAGAAACGAAATCGATATACGGCAGAATTTAAG
>NZ_AUMJ01000110.1 GCF_000430625.1 Aneurinibacillus terranovensis DSM 18919 | reverse complement strand
GGGGCTTTGCTGTCGTCCGTTTTCAAGGAGATGGTTTTCAGTCATGTAATTATCAAGAATGCTTTTAGTCTTAGCCATAATCGGAATGTTCCTTTCCCGAGTTCGACAGGAAATCGGCAAAATTAGTAATGCACGAAACCAAAAAACCTTTTTAATCAAGGTTTTTCCATTTCTGAAATAGAAAAATAACCGAAATTTCATAGGCACACGTTTTATTTATTTAATGCTTTATTTTATCGGTTTTATACGATATAATATAGGCATGTATATTCGTCGCGTATCTCGAAAAAACAAAAATGGAACGACAACTGCATATCTCCAATTAGCTCATAATGAATGGGATTCGGAAGCCAAATATTCAAAAGCGAAGGTGATTTACTCTTTTGGACGAGAAGACGAGGTTGATCGTGCCGTTTTGGAACGTCTGGTTCAAAGCATTTCCCGGTACCTTTCACCCGAAGCTGCGTTGCAAGCTCAAAATACCATTGGAGAAACGGCGGATTTTTTGTTTCAATCCAGCAAGCGCTTAGGCGGCGCCTGGATGTTAAATCAACTGTGGAATAAGATGGGTCTGGATGCGATCTTGGAAACGCTATTTGCCGACCGAAAACATCAAGCATCCATCGAACGGCTGATTTTCTCTATGGTGGCAAATCGTGCATTGAACCCCTCCAGCAAGTTGGGGATGGAGGATTGGGTAAGGGAAGATGTATATCTTCCGGGCATCTCTGAGGTCAACAGTCAGCAGTTGTACCGAGCGATGGATGAACTGCTTGAAGTTCAATCCGAGTTAGAGCATCAGGTCTACTGCGCGGTGTCGGATCTTCTCAATCTGGAAGTCGATTTCCTCTACTTCGATACCACCTCCTCTTACTTCGAAGTGGATCCGTTTGATGCGCCGGAGGAAGAATCATTTCGGAAAACTGGTTTCTCGAAAGACAAGCGTCCGGATCTTGTACAAGTGGTCATCGGACTGGCTGTCACACGTGAAGGTATTCCGATCCGTTCATGGGTGTGGCCCGGAAACACTTCGGACATGTCTGTGGTCGAACAAGTCAAAAAAGACTTGATCGGCTGGAAACTGGGTCGTGTGATCAGCGTGATGGACCGCGGTTTTACATCCGAAGAGAACTTGCGCACCTTGCAGAAGACCGGCGGGCATTACATTGTCGGCGAGAAAATGCGTTCCGGCAAAGAGTCCACAGAAGAAGCCATGAGCCGCAAAGGCCGGTATCATCATGTGCGGGAGAACCTGCAAGTCAAAGACATCGTCGTAGGTGACGGTGAAGCCCGAAAACGATACGTGATCGTGTATAATCCCAAAGAAGCGGAGCGTGATCGTGTTCGCCGCGAGCAAACGATCGCGAAACTGCAGGCGAATCTGGAAGATCTCAAGCAATTGGGCGGACAATCTCACACCAAAGCGGCTTGCCAGTTGCGCTCCCACCAGACGTATGGGAAATATCTGCGCCAACTGAAAGACGGAACACTCAAGTTGGACAAGCAAGCCATCCGTGATGCCGAGAAATATGACGGCAAGTATTTAATTCGCACGTCGGATGATACGCTTTCCGCCGAGGATGTTGCTTTAGGTTATAAGCAGCTTGTGGATGTAGAGGATGCCTTTCGTACCCTGAAAACCACATTGCAGCTTCGGCCTATGTTTCACCGTCTCGAAGACCGGATTCGTTCCCATATTTTGCTGAGCTGGCTCGCTTTGCTCTTGGTACGCATTGTGGAAGTGGAAACCGGTGAGACCTGGAATGTGCTGCGCAAGGATTTGGATCGCATCCATCTCGGACATTTTTCTTCTAAAAACGGTGACGTTTACCAGAGTACAGAACTGACGGCGAAACAGCGAAAAATCTTTGCTGCGCTTGGGATTGAGCCACCTCCAAGGTTCCTTGAAATCCATCCAAGAGCATAGATACACGCTATATTTCTGTCTGAATGCCTGTGAACTCAAGCATGGTCTAGGTTTGCGGGCATTTTATTTGCCTAGCAACTGTCGAACTCGGGCCTTTTCTTGTTGCCTTTTCCAGTCAAAGTGATCGTTGCGGGCTGGGCCAATCTTACGTCACAGACCTTTAAATCGATCAATTCCTGTACTCTCGCACCGGCATCGTA
>NZ_AUMJ01000109.1 GCF_000430625.1 Aneurinibacillus terranovensis DSM 18919 | reverse complement strand
CTCGCGAGATAGAGCCATCCTTCATCCGTTGGAAGTAGAGTAAGAGATAAGGCGTAGTCGAGCTATTTCCTTACCTCTCCTCTCCGAACCGGACTTGCACCTCTCAGCGCATCCGGCTCTCCATTTAAGTGTTGCTCAAAGCAAAGGCGACTTCATCGTAATATGATTCAATAGTACGGTGTTTATCTGTACGCAAAATATACGGATTTTCAGCTGGATTCCGCCAAATGAAACGTCCTTTACGGCTGGTTATTAGCCTTCGGAGAGCCACTTCTCCATAGAAGCCTCTACTGTTCTGTCCCTGTAGTACCCAAGTTTTGGCCTTGCCCTTATTAGGGGAGCGGACATAGTCTCGCATCAGCAATCTGAAACCCCGTTTGTATTTTCGAGCCAGCCAGTACCCAAGCTTCCAGAATACCGTGCGATCTACTTTGCTGAATATAGTCGCTGTATGGTCAGTGTATTGGTAGAAGTTTGCCCAACCCGCAATTTGTCGGTTCAGGCTTTCGATTATGTCTACTGCGTTTGCACCGTAATTCCCTGACAGTTGCTTGACTACCTTCTCGGTAAAACGGCGATGTTTCTCCCACGGAATCGTTGTCACAGGTCGCATGCGTCCACGTGGTCCTCTCTTGCGAATGATGCGATGGCCAAGGAAAACAAAACCGTCATTCACATGTGTGATATGCGTCTTTTCCATATTCAGCGTGAGTTTCAGCTTATCTTCGAGAAATTCCCTACATGCTTCACGAACTTCTTCCGCATGCGCCTTGGTTCCTTTGACGACCACCACAAAATCGTCCGCATAGCGGCAATAAGAAATGGCTGGTTTCCATTTCCGATTTTCACGTATCGTGATAGGGCGCTGGTTCAGAATGCCAAAATTCCATGCCCAGCGATCTTTCCGTACCTTTTTGCTTAGATATTTCCTTTCCATCCACTGGTCAAATTCATGTAGCATAATGTTAGATAACAGCGGGGAAATGACCCCGCCCTGCGGAACACCCTCGCTTGAGGAACGAAATAATTTTCGGTCTACGCAGCCTGCCTTGATTATCTTCCAAAGCAAGGAAAGAAATCTCTGGTCGGAGATGCGTTTACGGACTGCCTTCATCAGCAGGCGATGATGTACGGTATCAAAGTAACTGGCAAGATCACCTTCAATGACCCAGCGGCCTGCAGTTGCGTTCGTTTGCTCATTTCCATCTTGCAGTTGCATTTTGACGGTTCGAATCGCGTGGTGGACGCTTCGCGCGGGTCTGAATCCATAGGAGACCGGATGAAAATCGCTTTCCCATATTGGTTCCATTGCCATCAGCATCGCCCGTTGCACGATACGATCTCTGAGGCAAGGAATTCCTAATGGTCTGAGTTTGCCGTTCGCTTTCGGGATGTACACACGGCGGGCGGGTAGAGGACTATACGAGCCAGTGAGCAATTCGTGGTGAATGGTCTCCAGTTCAAGATCAAGTCGTTCTTCCATCTTGCGTTTGTTGATGCCGTCTACGCCCGGTGTTCGGGCTCCGCTGGAAGCCAGTGTGATACGAGCCGCTTCGCTAAGCCAAGACCTGTCAGCAATAAGCCGTAAGAGCCTGTCGAACTTGTGTTCTTTATTTTCTGTTGACCATGTCGCCCGTTTGCTTTGCATTTCACTGATTATCAAAGGTCTTCACCTCACTACGGTCAGTTAATGAGCCAGGCAAACCACTTAAACTGCCTCCCTTCGCCATGTAACCGGCTTTCCCGGTCTCGGACTACTACGGAGGCTCCGCAAGCTTGCACATCATCGGGGACACACTCCCTTAGCATCTGTGCAAACCTTCCCCAGTTCACACGTTGGACTCTACACATGGGCGAGGTTGCCTGTCGCAGTCTTTATCCTTGCTTTCTGCAAGTCGTCGCGGACATCACGATCTAGCTGTGCACTCTTCGTGATTCCCTGTCGGTCAGCGTACATGTCCGATCAACATTCGTGATTCCGTCAATATGAGTAACGGATATCAGTCCACGACCTGCCTGTTAAGCGGTGTAGGCAGGGGTGACATTTCAACCCTCAGATGCGGTTTAACAGGTTCGTGTTCCTCAACCGTCCCATGCTCAGCCTAGAGACTCATCTTGGCGTAACCACTTCGCCGCAAGCCCCGTTTCCCACGGACTACGTCACCTTGCCAGTGTCGGCAAGTCACCGCCGTTTCGGCTCACTTCTTCTCACAGCAGAAGAAGGGCATGTCTGAAAAAAA
>NZ_AUMJ01000108.1 GCF_000430625.1 Aneurinibacillus terranovensis DSM 18919 | reverse complement strand
CCCTGCAGAAAAAGGACGAGCGGCAACGCCCGCGAGTTTTTCTCACTTTACCAACAAGAGAGTGGAGGGTATAAGCATGCAGTTACTAAAAGAAAGGATTCGCCTGGAAGGCATAGTTATCAATGAAAAGGTGCTCAAAGTCGATTCATTTTTAAACCATCAACTCGATCCGGCGCTTATGATGGCGATTGGAGAGGAATTCGCGGCACGTTTTGCAAAAGAGGGCATTACAAGAATTCTCACGATTGAATCTTCCGGTATTGCCGCCGCTTTAACGACAGGTCTCAAGCTGAATGTACCTGTTGTGTTCGCCCGGAAAAAACGTTCGGTGCTGATGAATGAAGAAGTTTATCATACAGAGGTCCACTCCTTTACAAAGAACGAAACCAATCAGGTGACGGTTCTTAAGAAGTTCATGCCGGAAGGGGAAACCGTCCTGCTTATTGATGATTTCCTGGCGAACGGGGAGGCTGCGCTCGGATTAGCTTCGATCGTGGAGCAGTCAAACAGCAAAGTAGCCGGCATAGGAATTGTCATTGAAAAGGCCTTTCAGGATGGAGGAGCCAAGCTGCGAAAGGCAGGGTACCATGTCGAGTCACTTGCCCGTATTTCGTCTCTGTCAGGTGGACATGTTGAATTTATTCAGGAAATGTCGGAAGTAGAATAGGAGAAGAGATAATGATGAAAAATAAACCAGGTAAAATTTTTTCGCTTGGCTTGCAGCATGTGCTTGCGATGTATGCCGGTGCTGTCATCGTCCCGTTGATTGTCGGCGGAATGATGAAGCTCACCCCGTCCCAGCTCGGTTATTTAATTGCGGCCGACTTGCTTACATGCGGAATTGCAACCTTGCTTCAACTTTGGAAAAACCGGATTTTCGGAATTGGGCTGCCAGTTGTACTAGGATGTACATTTACCGCTGTATTTCCGATGATTTCAATTGGAAAACAATATGGAATGTCCGCTATTTATGGGGCGATCATTGTGTCCGGGCTTTTTGTTGTTCTTATTTCCGGCTTGTTTAGTAAGCTTATCCGATTCTTTCCGCCTGTGGTAACAGGGTCGATTGTTACAATCATTGGTGTGACCCTCGTTCCGGTAGCGATGAATAATATTGCCGGTGGGCAAGGTAGTCCCGATTTCGGAAATATAAGTAATTTGGCCATCGGGTTTGGCGTTCTTGCTTTTATTGTTATCATTAACCGGTTTTTCACCGGATTTATTCAAGCCATTTCTGTCCTGCTTGGATTGATTGTTGGAACCGCTGTTTCTGCATTCCTCGGGAAGGTAAGCTTTAAAGCAGTAGGCGAGGCGTCCTGGTTTAGCATGGTGAAACCTCTCTATTTTGGCATGCCTACGTTTCATGCCAGTGCAATTCTGACGATGGTTATTGTGGCGATCGTAAGTCTCGTTGAGTCAACCGGCGTGTTCTTAGCGCTAAGTGAAATCTGTAATCGGAAGCTGGATGAAAAAGATTTATCACGGGGATACCGGGCGGAAGGAATTGCGGTTATACTGGGAGGCCTGTTTAACTCGCTTCCGTATACGACATTTTCACAAAACGTCGGTCTGGTTCAGCTGTCTAAAGTCAAAACAAGAGATGTCATCCTATGTGCAGGACTGCTGCTTATGGGCTTGGGATTGATTCCGAAGTTTGCGGCGCTTGCCACGGTCATTCCGAATCCGGTACTTGGCGGTGCGATGGTTGCCATGTTCGGCATGGTGGTTGCGTCAGGAATTAAAATGCTTGGGAGAATTGATTTTTCCAACAATGAGAATTTATTAATTATTGCTTGTTCAGTAGCGCTTGGGCTCGGGGTAACGGTGGTCCCGAATTTCTTTGCCCACCTTCCGTCCGTCCTCCGAATTATATTTGAAAATGGAATTGTTGCAGGATCGGTAACAGCTATTATACTGAATATTATATTTAACGTCATTGGAAAAGCGGGCAAAGCAACAAATTCAGAGGAAAAAATTTCAGTTCAGAAGGTTTCATGAAATTTAGTAGTTGACACTTTTTTAAACCATGTCTATAATTGCTTGTAATAATAAAACAACGCAAATATTTAGACGAAAATGACAATTGAAAAAGCAAGAACATGGATGGGGACCTCGTATTTAGCCAATGCTTTACAGAGAGTTCGGGACGCTGAGATCCGAACAAGAAATGCTAAATACATCTCGCCTCGGAGTTGCATTTCTGAACGTTACGACAAGTAGGAAAGGCCGTTTGCACGCGTTATGTGTAAGGTTTGAAACAAAACCTGTTGAGGTTGCTTGTCGTGAGGCAGGCAATAAATTTGGGTGGTATCGCGAAGCTCTTTCGCCCCAACTGACGAGAAAAAAGTCAGAGGGTGAAAGGGCTTTCTTTATTCTCTTTACAGGTAGGAATGGGTGTAGGTGGGGTTTTAGACTGAATTTTACGATTATTTTTACAATGGAGAGATTTAAAAGGAGGAGAAAGTATGAGTGCTGAAACAGCGACAGTTGAGCAAACAGCTTCGATTCCGCCAATTGCGATGGGAGAGACAATGACGGGAGCAGATATGCTCTTACGATGTTTGCTGTTGGAGGGGGTTGAATAC
>NZ_AUMJ01000107.1 GCF_000430625.1 Aneurinibacillus terranovensis DSM 18919 | reverse complement strand
CTTAAATTCTGCCGTATATCGATTTCGTTTCTCCATGTCCTCAGTATAACTTATTTATCGCCTCCTTGTGTCTCACCTTATGGGTTCATTGTAAAATCCGTGATTTCCCTGATGGTATGCTCTTGACTGTCATATAAGGTAAGATCTTGTTTGATTTTTTTCTTATCAACAGATGGCCGGCCACCTTTCCTCCCTCTTGCCCTGGCTGCTTCAAGTCCTGCTATTGTCCGTTCACGGATGATATCACGTTCAAACTCGGCTAGAACGGCAAGCATACCAAACATAAGCCGTCCAGTTGAGGTGCTGGTATCAATATTATCCCGGATGCTTACAAACTCCACATTCATTTCTTTTAGCTGCTCAGCGACTTCGATCAGTTTTTTTGTGGAACGTGCAAGCCTGTCCAATTTGTAGACAACGAAGGTATCACCAGCACGCAATGTATCCAATGCTTTCGCTAGCTCCTGCCGTTCATCTTTGTCTTGAAAAAAATCCCTGTCTGTATTTAGCAAAAAATATTATGCTATTTATACTCACAATTTTATTAATGTAGAAGTTAGGAGAGAAAAATTATACCAATTGATAGAAAAAGACTTATTGATAAAGCCAGTTCAAACAGTCCTACCCTTAAACAACCTGTTTCTGCCGATCCATTTATAAAAAGTCAGTTACATAACACACTGAACGACAGCAAAATTCTTGTTGAAGCAAAAACTCAAGAGATTGCGATTGAATTTATTATCTTTAATCACTTTTGGAATGAATATGGATTTTTTGGTATAAATAAAGATAACATTCAGGCTACAAAAGACTCAAACAAAAGATACTCAAGAGGTCGGATGGTATTTGTACGTTTTGGGTACAACACGGGGAAAGAATCTTCACTTGCTCATCCAGCGGTCGTTGTAGGTCACTATGATGATCTCGTAGTTGTAGTTCCTCTAACTGGAGATGATGGTGGAAATTTATCAAAGGATCTTGAAAAGACTGTAGTTCGCTATCCAAAGGATGGTAAAATAATGAGGAAAAATGGTATTGCTGAAATCCATCAGATTCGTTGTATTAGTAAAAATCGTATTACAAAAGATATGAATGTTAATGTACAAGACTATATCCTTCCTAATACAGTTGTCGATACCATAAATGGCACATTTGGAAGTCTTGGAACATTTCTTAATTATGGGGACAATCTTTTAAAGGCGATAGAAGCTAAAATTACATACCATTATGCACCAGATATCCTTTTTGAATTAATGAGGTATCGTAAAGAAGTTGAAATGTTGAAACAAGAAAAGTTGAATTTAGAGGCTAAATTGAAGGAAATAACAGCTTCATTACCTCGTGTTGCACCAACTGATGAAGAATCAATGTATGGCAAAGAAACAAAATAAAAGATTTAAGAATCGTTCATCGTCCGATTGACATCTTATCGGAAATGGTAGTATATTATAAGTACAAAGTGTTACTGTTAACATTGCCCGTTCAGCAAAAGGCTGGATGTGGTCAGGATATATATCCACGTATAATAAAATCGCCTCGAACTCCAAGGTTCGTGTGCTGAATGAGAGTCCTGCTTTGTGCAGGCTCTTTGTCTTTCTATAAGTGTTTTTTATTATATTTTTTTATTTTTGTTTTCCATGTCCGATAACGTCCTGAATATTAAGGGCATTCGGATTTTGTGGTGGAAAAGGGCTTGTAATTCGCCCTTCTCCAATTTCTCAAGCTACATCTTTTACAGCCTGTTGAAGACTATCTTCATATACTTCTTCGTTTTCCTACCTCTCCTTATTTCCTACACTCACTTCACGAAACGGAAAAAATCGTACGTTAAGCAGGTACAGCCGATATATATATTAAAAACATCGTATGTCGGCTGTACCTGTTAATGGTTATTAACTGAACGTAGCGGTCTAAACTTACCACGTTCCACATAGTGTTCTGTTGCCAAGTGTAGTCACCTGTCAGATTGATGTGTTCCCAACCAAGTGGCGAAAGGTGTTGTAATAGATTGTCGTCAATAAACTGTCCACGTGATCTCAACTCTTGTATCGCTCGCTCCAAGTAGACTGTATTCCACAATATGATGGCTGCTACCACCAAATTGAGACCGGAAGCGCGATAGAGCTGATTCTCAAAGCTGCGGTCACGTAGTTCCCCCAGACAGTTAAAGAATACGGCGCGAGCCAGTGCATTTTTAGCCTCTCCCTTGTTCAACCCAACCTGTACCCGACGACGTAGTTCAACATTTTGCAGCCAGTCCAGCGTGAACAGCGTACGCTCGATACGTCCTAATTCCCGAAGTGCCATAGTCACCAATCGGTCGTCAAAAAGCGAAACATAAACTAGGAGTCTGACCGACGACACAGGGATATGCCCCTTCCGTCGCGAAGGCGATGTCGCGAAAGCGAATGAAGCAAGAGATGAAACGCCTGGAATCCGAAATCCGTGAAGCTCTCGATAAGATGCAACAGAGCGATGATCAGGAAGAAGGGCAAATTTCGCTCTTTCCGGAATCGACAAACATCGAAGTACAGGATCGGCAAATGAGACGGAAGAAAATCCAAGAGTCCCTAAAGGAACTGGAAGAACGCAAGCCCGAAGCCGAATCGAAGACGGCAGCAAAAGATCAGATCAACTTTACGGATTCCGAGTCCCGCATCATGGACACGAAGACCCAAGGC
>NZ_AUMJ01000106.1 GCF_000430625.1 Aneurinibacillus terranovensis DSM 18919 | reverse complement strand
ATGTCAGAGGCGCGTGAATGGGTATTGCAGTTTGTACACTGGTACAACTCCGAACACCGGCACAGCGGGCTTAATTTCTTAACACCCAATCAAAGTATGGCTCAATCCAGAAAGAGCGCCAATTTCGGCAACTGCTGAGGAGCAGTGCAATTAGACCCTATTAAATTTCAAGAAGGTGCGACAACTATATTGACAAACACAGATATAAACGGGGCGGCCCACTTACTTATAGGACGGCCCCTTCGTATTTATCTGGTAAAAAACTTGTTATGCTGTATAAAACAAAGTCATTCATAATCATTACTTGTTCAAAAGTTGATATGAAATGAAACATAACGTAAAACTGTATTGTCAGGCATAGAATACATTTGCTCTCACGTTTGCTTTTGCTGTTTAAAATAAAAAATAGCCATAGAGATGGAGCGTTGAACACGATAGGTATATGTCATGTAGAGGTGAGTATGTAGTGATTGAAGGAGCTTTTCTGTGAATTGAAAAAGGTGGGCTTTTCAATGAAGGAGAACGAATCCTTTTGTCAGAAGGAGAACTGTTAGCAGGGCGTATCGGAAAAGAGAATACGCCGATATTACGTTTTCCAGTCCGTATATTTCTCGCCGGCAGTGAAATTGAACTAGAACGTACCATGGAATTTACCAGTCCATTTGTGTATAAACAGTCTGGGATAAGCGGCCTGGTTGTTCGGCCGGAGAGAATGATGGGAGAACATCAGGGAATACCTGATGTTGGTAGAGATGAAATCAATGCTTTAGTGTATCGTTTGCGAAAAAGGCTGGGCAAATACGGAGAAAAGATCGTGATCGTGCCCCGCTCCACTTATGGACGGAAGAGAGATTCGGTTGAGCACTGGAGAAGACTGGATAAGTGGGGTACATATATACGAAGATATTCTTTGTAATGGAAGAAAAAACACACTGCAGCCTGGCGATAAAATTCAAGTCAAAAGTAGAACGTATATGAATATTCTATAGAGAAGGGTTTGGCACGATGTGCGCTAAACCCTTTTTGATTATAGTACGCGTGTAAGTATATTTTTGGAAGTTGAGGCTTAAATATAATCATCCTGGCATAAATTTTGCATTGTTTATAAATATAACTAGGAGTCTGTCCAACAGAATGAAAATTTTATATATTTATCCAAACAACAAGGCTTTATTCATTGATTATAAGTATACATGAATAAATATTCGCTAAAAATGCTTCGTCGGACAGACTCCTAGTGGACAATTAGTCCATTGTTATCTAATAAGACGTGATTAGAAGAAGCAGGAGGGGAATATTTTGTTAACAAAAACTGTGATTACGTATAGTAATGATTGTGTTTCGGGTTAAAGAAAAGAGAAGCTGGTCTAGTTTGTGTGTCCAAGACAACAAAATTTTGGAGGAAATCGATGATGAAAACTCTTTATCTTGATTGTATATCTGGAATTTCGGGAGATATGACACTGGCTGCCCTTATCGATTTAGGGGCCGATTTATCCTATATTGTGAAATACTTAAGGAAATTACCGATCGATCCTTTCGAAATTGAAGTACATAAAATCGTCAAACGCGGCATAGCTGCAAAGAAATTGCAAATCTACTTTCCATCAAATTCTGGCAGTCGCACTCACACTCACAAAGGCGATGAACATGAACATCATCACCATGATCATGACCATGAGCACGAACATGAACATCATCACCACGATCATGACTATCATCATGAACATCGGAGTGTCGCACAAATTTTAGAGATGATTGAGCAGAGCGATCTTCCAGCGAGAGTAAAAGCGCGTAGCTTCGCAATTTTTCAAGAAGTAGCAATTGCCGAGGGAAAAATTCATGGAATCGACCCTAGGGAGGTTCATTTCCATGAGGTAGGAGCAATGGATTCGATTATTGACACGATTGGCGTCTGCTTGGCCCTTGAAAACCTAGGAATCGACGAGATTTATGCATCACCTGTGCCTACTGGCTATGGAAAGAAGCGAATGGCGCATGGTCTTTACCCGATTCCTGCTCCAGCAACACTGGAGTTACTGAAGGGGATTCCTCTTGCTGAATTAAACGTCAAGGGTGAATTGACCACTCCAACCGGTGCGGGGATTTTACGAGCACTTGTGAAAAAGTTTATACTTCCAGGTGCTTTTACAGTTGAACAGATCGGGTATGGTGCTGGAGAAAAAGAGTTTGATCATCCCAATGTGCTAAGAGTGTTGTTCATCAAGCTATTGGATTTAAAAAAGGTTACATCCAAAGATGAAACTCAACAGGGGCGGGAATCTATTTTTGTACTGGAGGCCCAGGTGGATGATATGACAGGGGAAGGACTTGGATATACGATGGAGAGCCTCTTTTCCGCAGGTGCACTCGATGTATTTTATACGCCAGTCTACATGAAGAAAAATCGGCCAGGTACACTTGTGACTGTTTTAGTATCTTCGGAATTGGCAGAACGCTGTGAAACTGTTTTGTTAGCTGAAACTACTACCCTTGGAGTTCGGCGAAGCCTCTGGAGTCGCAATATTCTTGATAGAAAATTTATTGTGGTAGATACGCCATATGGACAGATAAGGGTGAAGCAAGCGTTTATGGGAAATAAAATGATGCACCAGGCACCTGAATACGAAGATGTAGCTAAGGCGGCAAGAGAACATCAGGTCTCGTTTCAAGAAGTATATCAATATGCTATCTCTTAAGCCCCGTAATCAAGTTGGACAACCTCCGAAATAAGAGCGATACTATACGTAGGAGGATTGATTCCCATGACACGAAGAAACTATTCCG
>NZ_AUMJ01000105.1 GCF_000430625.1 Aneurinibacillus terranovensis DSM 18919 | reverse complement strand
TCCTTTCTCCAGAATGATACGAGGACATTATACTCGTCAACTTCCGGACAGGCAATCCCATCAACTTTAGGTTGTTTTCGGGTATCAATAACACTCCCACGCGTAGGTCGTTTGTTTTCCATCCTAATTATTTTAAGTATTATCTTTGAAATGTTTATGATGTCCAGCATGACATTACGTGATGTTTCTTATTGGGCGAAGGTTTCTTACATGCCTAAGACTCCTTTACTTATCATCGGATTACTTTTTTGTCTCGTTTCTTTTTATGCAGTGCGTTCCGGCATACAAACCATTGCCATAACAAATGGGATATTGCTACCGTTCGTGATTTTATTTGGCTTTTTCGTCATGACGGCAAATTTTCCCAATAAGGATTATCATTTGCTTACGCCTATTCTTGAAAATGGATTTGATCCGGTCATCAAAGGAATGCTATACGTAAGTTCAGGAGTTGTCGGAATATTTGTATTAACGATTATGCAGCAGCATATCACTGGAAACATCCGAATATTCCCGATTCTAATCACGGGATTCATTCTTATAATTTTAACTTTTAGCCCTTTGACGGGAGCCATTGCAGAATTCGGCCCTTTTGAAGCAGCCAGGCTTCGTTTTACGGCTTATGAGGAATGGCGATTGGTTACATTTGGTCATTATTTAGAGCATGTTGACTTTTTGTCTATTTACCAATGGCTTGTTGGGGCATTCACACGAATTTCACTGGCTATATTCCTAATTATAGATCTTCTTCCTATACAGAATAAAACAAAGCGTCTTTGGCTTCCACTTGGCTTATATGTTTTATGCATAAGTGTCACTCTAATTCCAATTAGTGACATGGAGTTTATGAAAGTTTTAAAAATATTCTATTTACCCTTTACCTTTACTCTTATGGTGGGGCTGTCTCTTCTTCTGGGTTTTCTCGTCTTTATAAGTTCACATAAGGTGGTAGCAAAATGAACCTGAACAATTTTTTCAAAAAATCAACAGATACAGAATTAAAATTAGTTGATAAACAATTTGAAGTCAATGAAAAACTTGTACATGAAATGTTTAGCAACTGTGCAGATGTGAAAATACAAAAAAATGAATTTAAAAATAAAGAAAACAGCACATCAGTTTTAATGATTTATTGTGAAGGCAATCTAATTTAGAAGTGTCCATATTGGGGCCAAAGGATGGTTTTGTCGAGGAGCTAAGCATGAATGTTGCTTTGGTTCGTAAAAGGCTCAAAACCAATACGCTAACTTATGAACAATTTATCGTGGGTAAAAGAAGCCATACAAAAGCTGGGTTGCTGTTCATAAAGGACATTGTACGCCCTGAAGTGATTGACGAAGTAAAGAGAAGATTTTCCCGCATTGATATCGATGCCGTTTTTAGCAGTCAGGAACTGATAGAGCTAATTAGCGAGAGGCCTACAAGTTTATTTCCACTCTATAATCATACCGGAAGGCCTGATCATGTGGTGGCATCGTTAGTAAGAGGTCGGTTTGCCATCCTGTTGGATGGAACACCTACAGCTATTATTGCACCTATGAATTTAATGGCGTTAATCAAGTCACCGGAAGACGTTCACACCCATTATTTGTTTGTATCTTTCGAAAGGCTGTTTAGGATAGCAGGTTTAATTGTTTCCTTATTTTTTCCCGGCTTTTATATTGCGATTTCTACTTATCATCCAGACCAAATTCCTTTATCCCTGCTGGCAACGATAGCAACATCCAGAAAAGGCGTTCCCATTCCGACTCCATTAGAGGCAATAATTATGTTACTTTTGTTCGAGTTATTTAGAGAAGCGGGAGCTCGATTGCCGAATGCGGTGGGACAAACGCTTTCCGTAGTGGGAGGGCTGATTATTGGAGATGCAGCCATTCGGGCAGGATTAACGAGTCCGTCCATGATTGTAGTCATTTCCACTACTGCAGTAGCTAATTTTACTTTGGTGAATCAAGCTATGATAGGGACTATAACGGTTTTACGTATGATTATTTTATTGATCTCTTCTATCATGGGAGTTTTTGGGTTTACTCTTTCGGTCATATTTATTGTTGTTTATCTTTCCAACTTACGATCATTCGGTATCCCGTATTTATCTCCTGTTTCCCCCATTACATTTGGAGATTTAATACCGGCTTTTTTACGACCCCCCATAAAAAAAATAAGGCAGCGGTCCAAAATATTAAACCCGATTGATAAAACACGGCGAGGTAACAAATGATGAAAATGAAGTCGTTCCTATTATGTTTTCCCTTAATTTTTTTCATAACAGGGTGCTGGAACATGCGCGAATTAGAACATATGTTCTATATTCATTCTGTGGGAGTGGATTTTGTTAATAATAAGTATGTCGTATATGCACAAATACTAAATTTTAGTACGTTAGCCAAAAAAGAAGGAGGGGGAGGGAAAAACGAACCAGGAGCGTGGGTTGGTCAGGGGATAGGATCAACAGTCGATTCGGCCATTCAAAATTTATATTCTTCATCCCAGCGCAGAATTTATTGGGGGCATCTAAATTCTGTTTTACTAAGTAAATCTGTTTTAGAACACGGGATTGATGACGTGATAGATTTAGTCACCCGTTATAATGAAATAAGATTTAATGTCTGGGTATTTGCTACCGGGAGCCCTTTAAAAAAGCTGTTGTTAACTTCTCCTTTACTTGAAGAGTCTCCTGTGTATTCACAATTAAGTGACCCTTATGACGTTTATGAACAAAGTTCGTATATTCCTTCTATACGTTTGAATAAATTCGTTTCCATGCTGCGGGAACCAGGACAATCACCATTAATTCCTACCATACACATAAAAAAGGGCCAATGGGCGGATTCATCAAAGAATTATCCCTCTATTGAAATTGATGGGGTAGAGGTATTAAAAAAGGACCAAAGAGCGCAGTGGTTTCCGAAAAAGAAACTCCAGGGTCTGCGCTGGTTAAACAAGTATACAAGCAGAACACCATGTATTGTTTATTCCCCAAAAAATAAACCCGTGGCGGTCCTCATGATGGAAAATCCAAAACCAAAAATTGTGCCTGAAATCCGCAATGGAAAGGTTTTTTTTCTTAAACGGTTAAAATAACGCAATATAATTTTATGGTAATATTAAGGTAAGAAAAATAATAATGTTGGTGATTTATTAATGCGTACT
>NZ_AUMJ01000104.1 GCF_000430625.1 Aneurinibacillus terranovensis DSM 18919 | reverse complement strand
TCCTTTCTCCAGAATGATACGAGGACATTATACTCGTCAACTTCCGGACAGGCAATCCCATCAACTTTAGGTTGTTTTCGGGTATCAATAACACTGAGGCATCCGTTTTTTTAATGGTGCAGCTAATACGAAGGGCAGGATAGTTGAATAACAGAATTTGAAATTGAAATTTGATACCACATAAATAAAAAATTTATATTGAAATTTTTGTAGAACAGCAGTAATGTATATACATATTCAAACCTTTGAATATGTATATACATTACTGCTGAAAGATAAAGTCAATGATACATAGAAAACGAATGGGTGAATGATTAATGAATAGCAGTGACATGCAGCAATTTAAAGCTGATTTTTTTAAAGCTTTATCCCATCCTATACGGATACGTATTCTCGAATTGTTGGCAGACGGTGAAAAAAGTGTAAACGAAATTCAAAGTATTCTTAACAGTGAAGGTTCGGCTGTCTCTCAGCAATTAAGCGTTCTACGTGCTAAAAATATTGTGGTTGGAACCAAAGATGGAAAGCGAGTAATGTATTCTCTTCGAGATCCTTTGGTTACAAAGTTGTTGGCTGTCGCACGCGAAATTTTTAACAACCATTTAATCGATACCATTTCCATGTTGGAAGAACTGGATGAGAACGACATAAACGCGAAACAAACGGTGGAGCCATAGTACGGAGAAAAATAAGTTGGTTAGTTGATTTAGTATGGATAATGTCAATCAGAATAGAAAAGAAGGGTTAGCAATGAGAGGATTATTTACGGGAAGATTCCAGGGATATTCACTTGAACATTTTCAAAAGGATCTTCTTTCAGGTGTCATTGTTGGTGTGATCGCCATCCCACTTGCCATGGCTTTCGCGATTGCTTCCGGTGTAAAACCGGAGTATGGAATTTATACAACATGTATTGCAGGCATACTCATTTCATTATTCGGTGGATCGAAGTATCAAATTGGCGGCCCAACAGGAGCTTTTATCCCCATCCTTTTGGGAGTTGTAATTACCTATGGATATGAGAATTTACTGCTTGCCGGTTTATTAGCGGGAATCATGCTGTGTCTTATGGGGATTTTCAGACTGGGTTCATTAATTAAATTTATTCCACGTCCTGTAACCATTGGGTTTACTTCAGGGATTGCAGTCATCATTTTCACCGGACAAATTGCTAATTTCCTGGGCCTTACTGGTCTAAAACAGCATGAGGAATTTCTTGCAAATATTGATGAAATTATCATCCATATTAATACCATTAATCTATACAGTGTGTGTACGGCGCTGCTTTGTTTTTTCGTTATCTTAGTTACACCCAGGCTTTTGCCAAAAGTCCCTGGCTCATTAATTGGTTTAATTGTCTCCAGTGTGGTAGCCACCATATTTTTTTCGGGACGTGTATCCACAATTGGGACAGCTTTTGGTGCTATTCCCAGTACGATTCCTTACATTCATATGCCAGACATTACATGGGATCACAGTAAACAGTTGATTGCTCCTGCGTTTGTTATTGCCATACTGGGCGGAATTGAATCTCTTTTATCAGCTGTCGTAGCAGACGGAATGACGAACAGTAAGCATAACAGCAATCGGGAACTCATTGGTCAGGGGATTGCCAATATCATTACTCCTTTATTCGGCGGGATACCAGCAACGGGCGCGATTGCTAGGACAGCGACCAACATTAAAAGCGGGGCTGCCTCACCGATGTCTGGTGTTATTCATGGCGTTGTTGTTTTATTGACTCTTTTGCTTTTAGCTCCGTATGCTTCTCATATTCCACTTGCGAGTATGGCGCCTGTTTTAATGTTGGTAGCCTGGAATATGAGTGAGCGAAAACATTTTCTTCATGTACTTAAAACAAAGACCGGAGATTCTCTTGTATTGCTTGTGACCTTCTTCTTTACTGTTTTCACAAGTTTAACGACAGCTGTAGAAATAGGACTTGTTTTAGCTGTTATTTTGTTTGCAAAACAGATGAGTGAAATGCTTGTCATTGCTAAGGTGCTTCCTGATCACACTCAAAAACACGAAAAAGTTTTACCTCATGTTGTGAATGAAACTCATGATTGCCCGCAAATTAGTATCTATACAATCGAAGGACCTCTTTTCTTTGGGGCTGCTCAAACATTTGAACAGAACATTATGGGAACCATTCATTATAAACCGAAAGTGTTGATTTTACGTATGGGGAAAGTTCCCTTTATTGATACCACAGGCGAAGCATATTTCAGAAATATTGTGCAGCATTTTAAACAGCAAGGCGGTTTGCTCCTTGTCTCAGGAATGGGTCCTCGCTTAAAAACTGAACTGGAAAAAAACGGGTTATATAATGAGATCGAAAAAGACCACTTTTTCGATCATACCGGGGAAGCCATTAGTTATGCTCTTGGACAAATTGAGGTAAATAAATGCGCAGGATGTAAACATTTTGCTTTTCGCGAGTGTGCACAGCTTTCTCAACCATTGGAAACAGAAAAGAAAATCAACAGTAAGCAAAATATATTAGAACCTGTGAAAAGATAAGCAGCTTAAGGATCAGGTTACTTTCGTCGTTGATTTTTTGCAAAGTAACCTGATGACGTTTGATAAAGATTTGGTCATTCAATGGCAAAAAAGAAATACTCTAGTTTAATTAAGGTCGCCAAAATATGGTCACTCCGTAAATGTGGTCAATTTTCGGAGTGTTCATTTCCAAAGGCGGTATTAAAAAAAGCCTTGATTACAAGGCTTTTAACGTTTTATGTATGGGGGACCCAACTGGATTCGAACCAGCGACCTCTACGATGTCAACGTAGCGCTCTAACCAACTGAGCTATGGATCCATTAGTAAACTATAACTATGTACCATGGTGCGGTCGGCGAGACTCGAACTCGCACGATCGAGGATCACTACCCCCTCAAGATAGCGTGTCTGCCAATTCCACCACGACCGCTTAGTAATATCAACATATTTTTAAAATCTTTTAATCAGTGACTTTGGAGGGAGTACCCGGATTTGAACCGGGGAATAAAGGTTTTGCAGACCTGTGCCTTACCACTTGGCTATACTCCCATATGGGGCGATCGATGGGAATCGAACCCACGAATGTCGGAGCCACAATCCGATGCGTTAACCACTTCGCCACGACCGCCATTATGGTCGGAACGACAGGATTTGAACCTGCGACCTCACCCACCCCAAGGGTGCGCGCTACCGAGCTGCGCTACGTCCCGACTACTTATAAATATTCTTTTTGGTTGCACCCTACGGGTACTCCTGATTTCATTCCAAGCAATGATGACTATTCGGCGCAGTGGAATAAATGTATTGGTTGCCCTTCCAGGACAACGATTCCATTTGAACGAAGATGATTAATCAACGTAGTCCAAATGGTTTTGGTTGCGGGGACAGGACTTGAACCTGTGACCTTCGGGTTATGAGCCCGACGAGCTGCCAACTGCTCCACCCCGCGA
>NZ_AUMJ01000103.1 GCF_000430625.1 Aneurinibacillus terranovensis DSM 18919 | reverse complement strand
TCTTTTATTTTACAGTTTTCTTTGCGAGAAAGCTGTGACTGTCCGTGAAATAAAGAGTTTTAATCCTTGGAAGCTTATCAATGATGAATGTGATGTTGGGGGTATAGCTCAGCTGGGAGAGCGCTACACTGGCAGTGTAGAGGTCAGCGGTTCGATCCCGCTTATCTCCACCAATACTTATGATAACTAAACCCTTGTATACCAAGGGTTTTTTTGCTGTTTTAGAAGGAGTGATAAACTCTCTCTTTTTTCGTTTTTAATGTGCTTGACCATGATTTTGACCACCTTTACTATGCCAAAGCAACTTTAATGTGGTGTGTTTAAATCAGAAAGTGTTGCAGCACGTTTACGAAGGAGTTCTTTGTTAGATAGTTGTTTACAAAGTTCGAACCATTCATCATGCACTTAGAAACATGACTGCTAAAATAAAAAAATCCCCAGTAAAGGGGAGAGGGAATTGGAAGAGGATACGCAAGGGGAAGCGTCCATCCTCAACATGTTAAGTATGCATTTTATTGTAACGCTTTGAAGCAAGAAATATTGTGATAAATTTCACACTGATTAGTTAAAAATTTTAGTTAACCACGCAAAATATAGTGACGATAAATTTACACCTGGGAGTTTGAAAATTATCCCGCATTACTCACTATATTGTGTCGATTAAAAAATTTAGGTTCATTTTTGATTCGGTTTGTTGCATTTTATGTTCCTTTTTACCTATTTTTCCATCAGATTCATAACTTAATTTAATTGTTTTCTTATTAGTGTTCTTGTTCGGTTTCTTTTCCACGATTCACTCACCTCTTAGCAGAATCAGCCATTCCAGAAGATGTTTGTTTGGTACTTTATGATACAGAAAAATTAATCGGGTATCTCCGCGGGAAAATGATTGATTTTAAATTAAAAATTGGTGACCCCGTTTCAAAAATTGCCGGAACTGTTACTGAGCTGGACTTGTGCTGTGCGTGATGCTGGCCATGGCGCTGGGTCGCATTAAGGAGGACCAGGCGAAGATGCGAACTTGGTGGCGTAAGAAGATATCCACATCTGGATCCCTCACGGAAACGCCTATCCACAGAAGCGTTTCTGTAAATAACGGGATTGGTGCGCCTTTTTACGGTTCGGACGCATTGTCATGCGTTGACATCCGTGTTGATTATGCCGTGAAACCGTTCCGGGCCCTATAAATTGCGCAATCCTTCCATAGCTGCCGATCACGAAAAAGGTACATCGCAAAAAGCCCCATGATAAGAAAAACTTGACAGTTCCTATCTGAGAATGATAACATATGTTACGAAAATTAAGAATATACTGTAAGGTTGTGATGAGATGACGAGGCAAGCAATTATCAGTGATATTCTTGACAAAGTTTTGGATTACGCCGTAGGCAGTGCTGGTGGCGTACCTGGAGTGGTTGCAATGGTAACTGACCGCGAGGGAAACATCTACGAGGCCGCAGCTGGGGTACGCGAGCTCGGCAAGGAAACCCCGATGACCACCGACACGGTATTTTCTCTGTTCTCGACCACTAAGGCCATCACCGGGACAGCGTTGATGCAATTGGTTGAGGAAGGCAAAGTCAGGCTCGACGACCCGGTCAAGAAGTATGTGCCTGAGATTGCCGAAATTAAGGTTCTTGAGGGGTTTGACGCAGACGGGCAGCCCAAACTAAGAGAACCCAAAACTGATATTACGATTAACATGCTCATGCTTCACACTGCTGGCTTCGGATATGAGTTCTTCAGTCATGAGGATCGAAGATATCGTAATGCAAAGGAAATACCCTCCCTCCTCACTAGTACCTTTGCCTCGATTAATAGCGTGTTGCTGTTTGAGCCAGGCGAACGATGGAACTATGGAGTCAACATTGACTGGGTTGGCAAGGTAGTCGAAGCTGTACGCGGTAAGCGACTGGGCGAAGTGATGGCCGAGCGTATTTTTTCCCCACTGGGCATGACCGACATTGGATTCACGCTAACGCCGTCGATGATGGAACGGCGCGCGACCCTCCACAGTCGTGCCCAGGACGGTCAGATCACACCACTTCCTGACCGCATTCTGCCACAACCTCCCGAAATGGATATGGGAGGACACGGTTTGTATGCCAGTATTGGTCAGTACATGAAGTTTATCCAGATGATCCTGAATGACGGTGCTGGTCCTTATGGTCGTGTACTCAAACCGGAAACGGTTGCGCAAATGTGTCAGAACGGGCTGGGGGCATTGAAGAGCGGCGGCTGGATCTCGTCCGATCCATCGCTAGCTAATAACGGTGAGTTCTACCCTGGCGTGCAAAAGTCGTGGGCGTATACATTCCAGGTAAATGAGGATCCTGTCCCTACAGGTCGGCCAGCAGGCCAATTGATGTGGGCGGGGCTGGCCAACCTGTTCTACTGGATCGACCGCAAGAACGGCATTGGTGGATTTTGGGCCTCCCAATTATTCCCATACCAAGATGTAGCTTCTTACTTAGGTTTCATCGAGTTCGAGTCATCGGTCTACAGTACGTTAAAGCGGTAATGTCACTTGAGAATTTCCCGGTCTTTTATGTGAAGCGCCGAAATGTATATTATATTGATACTGGTTTTGGTGGGATCACCCGTCTTCGCCACGGGTGATCTGCTGAGGGTTAGCGTGGTCGCAGCAGGCTACTTATTCACCGGTTGCAACGGATACACCTGTCTCGTGATTTTTCCTGTCGTACGAATCCGAATTGAGCTGATACTGTATGAAAAGATAGAACAAAATGAACAGTAATCTACATGTATGTCAGTACATAACTGCTAAAGCTAAAGAAATTATTGATCAGGTGCCAACATAGCAAACAAGTTGAAATATGTGCATATGGTTCCTGAAAATATTTATATTTCAAAGCCGTATTAAATTTTTTTTGCTGCTGTATTGGGCATTGATCGAGTAAAGGACAAGACTGACAATCCGTTTTTAAAAATTTGGCTGTATACACGTTTTGCTTTTCATTAAACGTTGAAACAACCGGGGAGTGGCCAGCAGGACAGGCTTTGATTACACCAGACTCTGGATCCATTTCAAACGTATCCACACCCATCGTATTTTCTGATCGTTTTCTTCCTGTTAGTTGTGATACGTTGAATTCAACTTGTTTTTCTTGTGCCAGTTGCATGGTTGTTTGTCGATAATACGCACTATCAACTGATAATACTTGAATCTCATTTACTAGTGGATCCTCGCTTAGAAATGTTTCGCCAAATTGCGCCACGGGTCCATATAAAAAAGCTTACCCTCTTCAATGCGGTGAAGAAGAAAGCCTATTATACAGGGATGTACCCCAAGGTAATCGAGTCTCTACCTCAGGTTCCGGAGGTTTAGGTCCTATTTTTATTTACTGAGCTAATTGCGATGTCCTGCAAGCCGGACAGGACAAGGGCTGAAAGATACAGGAGAAAAATTTTTACCCCC
>NZ_AUMJ01000102.1 GCF_000430625.1 Aneurinibacillus terranovensis DSM 18919 | reverse complement strand
CCGCACCGCTGCTTCGTGAGCGCCTCTATCACGAATATGATAGAACGCCTTTCATGAACCAAATCCGTAAATCGATTGGACTTCCTCTGGCATAACCAATAACTTCAACTAAAAGATCATAATGAAAGCTTACTTTCTGTAGGTTGGATCTATTCAGGAGGAATTAGAGTTGAAAAAAAACTACCGAATAGGACTTATTGTTCCTAGCTCAAATACAACAATGGAAACGGAAATTCCAGCTATGCTCCGTTGGAGAGAGCAAATCGATCAGGAATTATCGTTTACGTTTCATTCGAGTAGGATGCGGATGAAACATGTGACAAAAGAGGAATTGAAAGCAATGGATGTAGAAAGCGATCGCTGTGCTGTTGAACTCTCAGATGCCAGATGTGATGTTCTTGCCTATGCATGTCTTGTTGCTATCATGTGTCAAGGACCGGGGTATCATATGGAATCGGAGCGGCGATTGTTTCAAGCAACAAAAGAAAATGGAGCGGCTACACCCATTATTAGTAGTGCGGGTGCCCTTGTGGATGGTATTAAAACATTAGGAGCAAAAAAAGTTGCAATTATTACTCCTTATATGAAGCCATTAACGAACCAGGTCATTGATTATATAGAATCAAGCGAAATTCAAGTAACAGATTCTATTAGCTTGGAAATTCAAGATAATCTGAAGGTTGGACGTCAAGATCCTATGCGTTTGGTGGATATTGTTAAAGATTTGGATGTCAGTCAGGCAGATGCTGTTGTATTATCCGCTTGCGTTCAGATGCCTTCGTTACAAGCTATCCAGAAAGTTGAAGATAAGATTGGAAAGCCTGTACTTTCGGCAGCTGTTGCAACGGTATACAACATTCTTAAAACTCTTGGATTAAAACCTTACGTACCTAATGCTGGAAAATTGCTGTCAGGGGATATAGCTATCTGATGTTTCTGTTTAGGAGGTGGTATACCTGGATATTGAGGAAGTGATTCAATTTTATGCAAAGATATCTGATGATTTAGACTTCTTTTATCGTAGGATACAAGAATGTAATCAATTTGAGCTGCTATTGCTATCCAAGAAAGAACAAATAATAAAGGAGAAAATACAGGGTATAAGTTTCAACCATGAAAAGGAGCTAAAAGATGTGGTCGAGGCGTTAAAGAAATTTAAAATTCAAAAAGATATATGGGGAAGAAAAATTGAAGCGCTGGAAGCCAAGTTAGCTGAGTTTACTTCCGATTTACCTTGGCAAAAAAATCTGGAGAATAGCTGTTAATAATACCTTGTTATCTAAAATAGGAGAAGGAGCAATATAATGCATGAAGTGAAAGATAGATTCCGTGAATCAATGAGTCGATTGGCTACCGGAGTAACCATTGTAATGACTGAAATGGATGGTCGGCCTTGGGGTTTAACTGTAAGTGCATGCTGCTCGCTATCTATGGAGCCGCCCCTTATATTAGTAAGCTTAGCAACTAAGGCGGCCAGCACTCAAGCTATTATAAATAATGACCGTTTTAGTGTAAGCATATTGGCAGAAGATCAAATTGAAGCAGCAAAATCAGGAGCTAAACCAGGCACCCCAAAATTCTTTGAGCACTTTGTGGAAACGCAAGACGGTTTTAATTATGAGGTCAAAAACGCTTTGGCAACTATTCATTGTAAAGTAGAGAACACAATCCCAGCTGGTGATCACACCATTTTTATTGGGTTAGTTAAAAATGTAGTCTTAGGCGAATCAAAATCTCCATTACTTCACTTTAACAGACAATTCGGTGCATTTAATACAAGTGTAAAGAGTTAATTAAAAATTTAATAAATCTCCAAGATTGTTTATCTTAATCTTGGAGATTTAAGGAGGGAAACCGTAGTGATGCAAACTAAAAATGATGAGGCTTTATTTAAAGAAAGAGGATTCGGAAAGTTAATAGGTTTCGGTAAGAAACCATGCTTGATAGTAGTAGATATGATTACAGGATTTACAGATCCTACTATGCCAATGGGTTCTGATTTATCTTCACAAATTGTAAACGTTAATAAACTTTTGGATACTATGCACACAATGGACTTTCCAGTATTCTTTACTACCATTTCTTATGATGACGATACACTTGCAGATTCTGGAATATGGTACCAGAAGATGGAGGGTTTAAAGACATTAAAAGCTGGTACTGAAGCCGTACAAGTTGATTCCCGATTACACTTTCGTTCAGGCGATGGATTACTTTCCAAGAAATATGCCTCAGCTTTCTTTGGGACAGATTTAATTGCGCGTCTTAATGCAAACGGTGTTGATACGATTATCATCGTTGGATGTACTACATGTGGTTGTGTTCGTGCTACCGCTGTCGATGCCCTGCAATATGGATACAGGCCGATTGTAGTTGAGGATGCTGTAGGCGATCGTTCATTAGCATCACATGAACAAAGTCTGTTTGATTTACATCAAAAATATGCCGATGTTTTAAAAATGGATCAAGTGATTGCAACGGTTTCAGCTAAATATGCTTCGGTTTATTAAAAAATATTTAATGAATGATGAAACTTCTTGTTTGTCGTTTAAAAAAGGCGTCCTCTTCCGTTTGGATTGCAAATTTTCCTTTTATTTTATTAATGCAAATAGTAAGGGGGTGATTACGCTGAAATTTTATAAAAATTTATTTCATCCAAAAATAAGTGAAGTAGAACGCGGTTCTTATATAACCATTGGCACTTTTGATGGTGTTCATAAAGGTCATCAACAGTTAATATCAACCGTTGCAAGGGAGGGGAAAAAAAATAATTGTACTACGATAGCAGTTACATTTGATCCTCTACCAAAGGTATTTTTCGGTAACACAGAATCACAGTCCATTCGTTTAACTAGCTCGTATACTAGAGCTGAGCGAATAGCTTTACTTGGAATGGATATGCTCATTGAATATACCTTTGATCAAAATTTTTCAAGGCTCAGTGCTGATGATTTTATTGATAAAATTCTTGTGGGCCTAAATCCTAAAAAACTTTTCATCGGGAAAGATTTCAAGTTTGGTTATAAAGGTTCAGGTGATTTTGCGTTTTTAAAACAGGCGGGTATGAAATTTAGGTTTGAAACAGAACGATTAGAATTTATTAATTTAGATAATGAACGCATCTCTAGCACAAGGGTGCGTAATGCAATAAGGAATCGTGACGTTAAACTTGCCACTCAACTTATGGGTAAGCAGCATGAAATTAGCGGTCGGATTATACGAATGATGAATAATGTTAAAGTATTTTTTGTACCGGATGGCGATGTTATGTTACCACCTCCAGGAGAGTATAAGGTTAGTATTGGAAGCTATAACAACAAGCATTTTACTAAAGCAAGAATTCTGGATACTACTAAATTTATAGAAGTTACCTTGGATAAGGCAATGAGTAGTAGTTTTTTCAAAGATAAAGTTATTTTAGGCTTTTTAGATTCTGTGACAGCAATAACTACTGAAGAAACTAACATCATTGTTAATTATTCGGGTTTTCTATAATCACTCTGCAAGTTTGAATAATTAGAATATTGACACAAAATAAAACACGGGATAAAATAGGGATATGAAAGGTTTAGAAAGTTTGGTGGATTTGGTGAAGTTTTAATGTTTTACTCTTTGCTTATGGAAAGAATTTTCTATCGTATTAAAGGAGGAGAAAGAATGGAAAAGACCCA
>NZ_AUMJ01000101.1 GCF_000430625.1 Aneurinibacillus terranovensis DSM 18919 | reverse complement strand
CGGGTCGCTTAAATCGCGCCTGCGCCCCATTACAATCGAAGGAGGACATAACTTATTTTTTTCGAAATTGTGTCTTGACAATGGGGGGCATTACATTTAACGGGTGTAAGCAAAGCAACTTTATATCGTGAACTTAATAAACGGAAGGAAACGAGTGAAGGGAACCAATTAAAAAAAGCTACCAACTTTAGCAGGGTAGCTGTTTCAGTAATTCTTATAATTATTCAAATATATGAAGGGTAGCCATGTCCCCGGTAGTGGTTTTATTTTTACCCTCGTCTAAATCTTCAATCGGTATAAACATCTTGTTCAGATTTAAAGACCGAATGATATATTCAGCTAGCTCATCTTTGTAATTTCCGCTTCCGTTTTTTTCTTGATTTAAATGTCGAGCTATGCTTCCAGTAAATAAATCTGCGATTTGAACGAGCTCACTAAAATTAGACTTTAAAGAAATCAGGCTTGCTAAGGTAACTTGGTTATCAAAATAATTTTTAAACCTTGTTTGTAATTCTTGCTCCAGTTCTTTAAGCAATAATTTGTCCGTACCGGGATCCTCGTCCTTAAAATATTTAATGTCTCTAGGTAGCGTTATCCTACCAGTTTGTTGCTCATGTTCAATTCCTAAATGAACTAATTGATAATATAACGAAAATATTACTTCATCTAATTTTTTGGTCGTTATCTTTTTATTATTGGCAGCAACTGCTTTAAAGCTTGCCATCCCGGCATGGGACATAAATAAATCAAAAAATTCTTTATAAAAGTTAAGTTGATGCTTTTTTAACTCAGTAAAATGAAATTCAGATGGAAGATTAACCCCTTCTTCTTTTTTTTGAGCTTTCCACTCTTTAAGCCGAGCCTGAATGCTTCCGTGACTTTCCTGGCTATTAATCCAAACGCTTCCAACAATGGCGTAGGAAGCTCCGTTCTTTCCGCTTTCGTCACCATAAATGAAAATCGAAGCGCTCTCTGGCTTAGTTAAAAGTTGCATCTCCTTTTCAATAACTTCCTTGTTTCTTCTAAATCGATAAATTTTTTCATCGCTTTTAAATAAACCATATTCATTTTGAATCTTAGCACGCATTCTTGAAATGGAAGTAAGTCTTTCAAACGTATATAAATCCTTTGTTGAAATAGTGTCACCTTTATGTCCTTGAAATTCATTCCAATACTTAATCATTAACGTAACATCTGAATTACGGGTTGAAGGGTATCTATTAAGGATATATGCTACTTTTGTTATTCGGGTAGAAAAGTTCGAAGCAGATAAATTCTCCATTAATCTTTGACGTTCTAATTCTCGTTTTTTTATTTTCTCGGGGTCATCTTCAAGCTCTATGTGTTCCTGGCTATCTTCCTCTTCATTTAGCAATTCTTCATCAACGCGTTTTAGAATATCATCGTTTTTTTCGTCCATAAGATTACCCCCTTGCTTAGTAATGCTTAAATTTAATTATACGCTTTGTTATGGGACAAGGTAACCCTCAGATAAATAGGCGAATAATGGGCTTTATACAATTGTTACTTTGTTTTGCATAATAAAATTTAGGAGATAAATAAATAGTTGTAGTGAAATTAGTCCTTTTCAATAGCAACATGTGTTCTTATTTCAATTCTGTAAAATATTGTTAATACAACTAATGAAAAAACGCGAACTTTTTAGGAACTCTTTTGAGGGATATTCCATTGTATAATGATATCGTGCAGTACTATACAAAAGGCTTTCACACCAAATACATAAGAAAGCAAAGGATTGATCGTATTTTCGGATCGATCCTTTTTTATTTATGACTACATAGGGGGTGAATAAACTTGTTTAATGAAGAGTTTGTCTACAATTTTGTTTCAAACAAAACCGGGATTGATCTGGAGAAAGGGAAAATTGCTGTAACTTCAACCATCGAAGCGATTCAATTACTCATACAGAAAGAGGGAGTTATTGATTTAAGCCCATTCGGGTTTCCTGGGGCAGTGGCACGACCGGCCGTCTTTCCTGTCATCACATAAGGAGGCTTTACTGTGCAAATGAGTCAATTCGCAGCCTTGGTAACAATTGGGCTTATTATTTATGTATGTTATCGACTTCTAGGAAATGTCGTATCGAAAGTACTGAGATACGGAATTCTTGTCGCCATAGGATTCCTTTTACTTCAGCATTTTTTAGATATTGCAGGCGCTTTCAAACACTTCATCTTGCAACAAGTAGTACCATTTGTTAAATCCCAGGTTAACCATTTAACTAGGACAGTGACAAGTAAAAAATTTTAGGGACGAAAATACAACTCTATGAACACTCTACAGCCAGGTATCATTCTAAATTAGAGCGTTTCATCAAACATCGTAAGGCGGGGGAAAGAAGGGAAGAAAAGAGCAACAAAGCGAGCTATATCGTTGTGACCTTTAATAAGGCTTTACGCTTTAAATATAGGTAAGGCACATTTCTATAACTTTTGATACCGTATGACTCTTTTTGACACAATACAAGGATGTCTTATAGCGTGTTTCAAAGTTATTCGATGAATGACACATCATAGTAGAATCAAAAGAGTACTGACGATGTGGCACGCATCGCCAGACGTTTTATATTTAGTGAAATTGACGATGTGTGACCATGCATCCTGCTGCAAAAAAGAAGGAAAAAATGGCTATTCGCAATATGTGGTGGAATAGCAATGCTCGACTTCCAGATATAAAACGGCGATTTTGTGAAAGGTGGAGATATGATGGGTTTTGTCATTCAAAACATAAAAACCGGAAAGTATCTGAAACACAATGGAAAGACTGATGATTACCCGTTTGATGATGTGGACCGCCAGGAGGATGCGGAAGTGTACCCGTCTTTCCCACATGCAACCTTTGTCTCCACATGGTACACGGATTATTTCGAAGAATGGCGAGTGATTGATACAGAAACAGCGAAGACATACATCCGGAATAAGCAAGAAGGACTTCGCTTTGTTCCGGAACCGCCTACGGGTATTGCGCATGTTTAACGACATATCGCCGGATTTTAGATGGAACGCGACGGACACGCGGATCGGGCGGGAATTGTTAAAGCTGGAAGGCACTCCGGCCGCGAGGTGGTTGTTTGCAAAGGAAATCATTGTCCTGGACCCAACGAAAGCAGAGCGGGTACGGGAGCTTACCGTACTACGGAAGGGATGAACGGAATGTGGCCTATAAATCGAAAGATAGGGACGCGATCCGCAGTTACGTCATCCAGCCTATTTTGCGATGCTTTTGACCTGGTATTTCGCGAACTTTTTAAGAACTTTTTCGAACGATATTAGGAGGTATAATAATAGTGTAAAGAAGTGTAAAAACCGTTCTGGTTAAGTTTCCAAGAACGGTTTTTTTGTGTTTCAAAAACTACATCCAAAGAATGAACTGGAAACCGAATTTCCATCACAAAATTAGAGAATGCTTTTTTTGATCGGTTCTAATCAGTTCTATATGTGTTTAGAACTGAAAAATTCCCCTATATTACGATATTTGTTTTTGGGAACTAATCCTTAGAACTGATTGGAAGGGATGAATAAATGGAAAAAATAGAAGTATATTTACCAGCTGATTTAAAGGCGAAGGTCGTAAAAGATGCAGAAGATGATCTGGTCAGCGAGAGTGCTATCGTTCGTAAAATCATTAAAAATTATTATGAACTGAAAGAAATGTAACCGTCAAGTACCTTTGAGCAGATTTCGCTAAATAAGTTTTAACACCTAAAAGTTTCCAAATATGGTCTCTCTGTGTTTGAGACGAAAGCT
>NZ_AUMJ01000100.1 GCF_000430625.1 Aneurinibacillus terranovensis DSM 18919 | reverse complement strand
GAACGGTACGTACGGTGGTGTGAGAGGACGAGGGTTCACCGCCCTCTCCTACTCGATTTGTGGTAACGTGGACGGCATGAATATAGTAAAGTAAATCGTTGAATAAGGAATATATTTTCCATATTTTGAAAGTATCAATCGAATAAAGCAGGTTGATTAAACCTATTATTCAATGATTCGTTGCTTGGTTTTCGAGTTTAACCATTTTACTCGTTGCCATAGCTCTTATTCTTAGTACATAGATTCCGAAACCAATTGATAACCATATGAGTCCAGCCAAAAATCCTGATTTTCCTATAGGTACGAGTAAACTTACACAAATAATTAACGCTAAAACAGGGGTAACAGGATAAAATGGTACGGAGAATTGCTTTTCTTTGTCTTTCGGAACACTCCTTTTTCTTGAGATGAAAAAGGCAATCATTGTAAAGATAAAGGTTAGAAGGTATAAAAATCCTGTAGCAGTCACGGCAATGTTGATAGAACTGAACAGTGTAAAAGAGACTTGAATTGCAACTCCCAGTGTAATCGCCCAGCTGGGTGTTTGAAAACGAGGATGGACAAATGCAATGGTTTTTGGTAACAACCCGTTTCGCCCCATAGCAAAAGCTGTTCTCGAAATCGTGATAATAAACGCATTACATGTAGCTGGAAGGGCTATTACAATGACCAAACTGGTAAAGGTTGGGCCGAAGGTTCCTAAAAATTGTTGGCTGGCTAAAGCCACGGGGACTTCCGAGGCTCCAAACTCTTGCCAGGGAAGAACACCGATAGAGACAAATAAAAGTCCTAAATAAAGAAATAGAACGGTGATAATGGATAACATTATCGCTATAGGTATCGTCTTCTTTGGATTCCGTATTTCCTCACCCGATGCAACGATAGCGTCCCAACCGACAATAGAAAGAAACCCTACTAAAGATGCTTCTAATATGCCTGAAAATCCATTTGGTGAAAACGGTAGATAGTAGGAGTAGTTCACATGCTTAACTCCAAAGATAAAAAAGCCTAAAAGGACAACAACCACAGTACATACAATACCAACTTGGAGTTTACCGCTAAATTTAATACCTATGATATTGAGAAAGCCCAAGCCAAGTAGTAGAAGCACGGCACTTAACCGTGGTGGAGCACCTGTTAGGGCGTATAAATAATGACCGAATCCTTGGGAGACAAAACTACTGGCCGCTAACCAGGCTCCCCAGTAAGCCCAACCTATGATGGTTCCAGTGAAGGTTCCCATGGTTTCACGAACGTACTCATAGGAACCGCCTGCTCTTGGATAACGTGAGGCTAATTCGGCATAACATAATCCCAATAACATGGCTAAAAGAGAGGCTAATATAAATGATATCATAACGGCAGGTCCCGCCTTGCCTGTTGCAACTCCACTTAAAACAAAAATTCCCGCTCCCACCATTGCCCCGACACCAAGTGAAGTCGCTTCTTTCCACCCTAATGTTCTTTGTAATTCCATCATCATTCCCCTTTATCGTGATTTTTTATTAATGTTGGGTGTCAGATTATCGTAAGAGAGGAAGACTACCTGTTAATTTATTCACGCTTCTCTTGTTCCCATAAATTGCAATACCGAGATAATGCAAGTCATCTTTAGTAGAAGAAGCCATTTTATCTGTATAGTCTTCATAATTCTTTGTGGTCTGAGCCACATTGGAAAAATCAACAAGAAACAAATCAGGATAATCAGTATGAATAATATCCCGAAGTTCTTTTAGGTTTGCTCCTGAAGCTTTTAGAATGGGGATGGGAATGGTCGTAATCCCTTCATGTGCTCTACCGTCCCCATCGACTACTACAGAACCTATAATCCCTTCCAGTTTGTTTCCTAACGTCAAGGCTAACACTGCCGATGTATTAGCAATTAAGCCTATGGGTAATTCAGAATTAATCACTATCACATACTTTTTCTCCATACTTGTTTTATACCTCCTGCAATATGTTCCATTGATTGTTCTAATGAAATGTTTTAAACAACGTACTGTTCCTATAAAGTACCATGGTAAAATGGTTAGAATAAGAGCCAATTTTGCTGTATTTTTTGAGTACCAATTTTGGGAGGGAAAAACGTTGCTATGGATTCCGATTGACCGTTCATTGGACATTCCATTAAAGAGGCAGGTTTATGAATATATACGAAATCAAATTCTACACGGGGATTTAAAAGGGGGTGAAAGATTGCCAGCCACTCGTGAATTCGCTTCACAACTGGGAATATCCCGAAATGTTCTCATTGAGGCTTTTGAACAATTACTGGCGGAAGGCTATATCGTAGGACACCAGGGGGCAGGTACTTTTGTAGCCCAGGGAGCTTTTCTGGAGCAAGAACAAAAGAGGGAGCAAAACAAAGTATCAAGCATATCAAAAGGGAATCAGAATGAAAAAGATATGATTGATTTCCGTTCAGGAATCCCTGCTTTAGATATGTTCCCAAGGAAAGAATGGGGGAAATTATCGAAGGAGGTATGTATTGACACGCCTAATTCTATTTTTGGCTATGGCTATCCTGAAGGGCGAACTGAACTTAGAGAGGTGCTTTCTCATTTTCTTAGGAAAACAAGGGGCGTAGTGTGCCATCCTGAGCAAATTGTCGTTACATCAGGAGCAACTCAAGCATTTTCACTTATTACGAGGCTACTCCTTTCTCAAGGGGATAGGGTCATTATTGAAGACCCCATTACACATGAAATCCAAACCATCTTCACTTCCACTGGAGCCACTTTATGTCCGATTCCCGTTGATGAACTGGGAATAAGAACAGACCGTCTTATCACCAAGTTGAAACCAAAATTTATTTTAGTCACGCCATCGCATCAATTTCCATTGGGTAGTATTTTGCCTATACAACGGAGGATACAACTCATTCAGTTTGCAAGAGCTTCTAATTGCTATGTTGTCGAAGATGATTATGATAGTGAATTCCGTTATGAGGGGCAACCCATCAATTCTCTTCAGGGACTGGAGCCTGAAAAAGTGATTTATGTGGGGACATTTAGTAAAAACCTCTCACCTGCGTTACGGATAGGGTATCTCGTTCTCCCTCAAGCTCTAATCGAAGAATGTAGACAACTTAAATGGTTTCAAGACCTCCATACCCCATCACTCGACCAAATGATTCTTGCTCGTTTTATTGAAGATGGACTGCTGGAGCGTCATATTCGTAAAATGAGAAAAATTTATATGAAGAGACGGGAAGTATTAAGAAATGCATTGGTTCGTGAATTTGGAGACTTGATGCGATTATCGGGTGATTCCACAGGATTACATCTCATAGTAGATTTTCCTTCAGTTGAGGTTACAGAGAAAATGGTAGAAAAATTTTATTTGAATGGTGTTAAGGTCTACCCTGTTGAACGTCATTCTTTTCATAAAGGCAGACACCAAAATAAACTGATATTAGGATATGGTAATTTGAGGGCAGAAGAGATAGAGGAAGGTGTTTATCGAATAAAAAAGACTCTAAGTTTAAAGGGTTAGTAATTCAAGCTGACAAATAAATGGAGGATTTTATATAACTGAATTAAGAAAAGGAGATATACCAAAGGGTGAGTAAAGTTATACGGTTAAATCATGGATTGTATCAGCAATATATTCAAGAGCTACAGAATCATTTATTTGAGAAAATGTCCATCGAGCAAATAATGGAGGATTGGCAAAATCACCACCGAAAAAGGCGTTTTATTGCCATGTACCTACTGCAATCGAAAGAGATTTTCTATTTCTATTATGAGAAGCGGGTGGAACTTGGAATGGAGGGTATCTTTAATCAAATCATTTCTGCTATGTTTGCCGAACCGTCAAGTCAATTAAAGCAGGGTATTATACAGTCAATAGGAATGGCGGAAGATATGGTCACATGGGACATTTGTAACCGGTAAACTAGAATTAACAGATTTCGCTAAATAAGAATGAACAAAATTTCCCATACCCTTCCTATTAATCTATGATAGAACTGGAAATTCTATCATCAGGGGGAAGCGGTGTGAGGAACGAAGAAAGGTGGTCTATGTACTTCGCTATTCGGCAACAGAAGGAGATGGGATTAAAGAAATCCCAAGTGGCAAGGAATCTAAATATATCCCGGAATACGGTCATCAAGTTCTGGGACATGACAATCGAAGAATACAAAACGTTTATGGAGGGACTTGAGACACGAACAAAGAAGTTGGAGTCTTTTGAATCAGAGATTGTTGGGTGGTTGCGAGAGTACCCGGATCTATCTGCTGCCCAGATTATGGATTGGTTGAAGGAACACCATGGGAATCTGGA
>NZ_AUMJ01000099.1 GCF_000430625.1 Aneurinibacillus terranovensis DSM 18919 | reverse complement strand
ATACCTGAATTGTTCCGCAGTAGCTCAGTCGGTAGAGCAATCGGCTGTTAACCGATCGGTCGCTGGTTCGAGTCCGGCCTGCGGAGCCATTTTTATAATTAAATTTTTGTTTTTTGGGTCTATAGCTCAGGGGATAGAGCGCTGGCCTCCGGAGCCAGGCGCCCAGGTTCGAATCCTGGTAGGCCCGCCATTGCGGTCGTGGTGGAATTGGCAGACACGCTATCTTGAGGGGGTAGTGGATGTACGTCCGTGCGAGTTCGAGTCTCGCCGACCGCACCATCCATAAGAATGTAAAAGTTGATACATAAAACGCTGGATACTCCCAGCGTTTTTTATTATGAAAAGGCCCCTTTATTGAAGATGGATTGACAAATTATAAGTTGTACTCGTAGACTAGTTATAAATATATAAAATAATAGTAATTAATTTTTGAGAAAGAGGTGCATGACAAGTGTCCGCAGAACAAATTCAAACCGCACTTAAAATATTGAAAGGTGCAGGTGTGCGGATGACTCCTCAACGTCATGCGATTTTGTCGTATTTAATGAATACGAAATCTCATCCTACTGTAGATGAAATATATAAATCGCTTGGGGGGAAGTTCCCGAGTATGAGTGTGGCAACCATTTATAATAATTTGAAAATGTTTAAAGATTTAGATCTGGTTAAGGAATTAACATATGGTGACTCTTCCAGTCGTTTTGATGCCAACATGGAAGAACATTATCATGTAGTTTGTTTAAAGTGTGGCACAATTGAGGACTTTTACTATTCCGGTTTACATCAGGTAGAAGAGGAGGCGTCTACCAGCACAGGATTTAAAGTGATTTCCCACCGAATGGAAGTATACGGGGTATGCAGCGATTGCCAGGTTCAGCATTAAAATCTTACGCTTATGAAAAAGCTCCTTTCGCTAATAAAGTGAAAGGAGCTTTTTCATAAGGTTGTTAATCAATGTTTGAAGCGTCTTTAGGGTCTAGCGAAAGTTTTTGTCTGCAAAACATACATTCATCCTTAAGGCCAACTACCTTTGTTACTTTACCGCAACTTGGGCAATATACTTGAACTGCCTTTGTAGAAAGCATTCCAATCCACATATACATAATAGAGCTTCCAATAATAAATAAAAAACCAAGCACAAGGAAGATAGCCATTACTATTATGTTATGTTGGAATAATGAGCCTAAATATCCAGCGAAGGCAGCATACCCTATATACATAACAACTATTCCGACAAACACTAGTCCTAATGCAAAATTGCGTAATCTATTTAATTTGCCCGAAAATAACATCTTTCACAATCCCTTCCCGCACCAATTAGACATAGTATAGCATAGCCTTTTAAAAAAAAAAGCCTCTCCAATTATTCGGAGAGGAAAGAAGGATATAGTTAGTACCTCAGGAAGAGTAAAAGAAATGTACACTTTTATGATAAAATAATGTTTACACTATGTCAATAGTGCAAGATAGATTTTATTATGTGAGAAACCATTAATGGCCGCATTATAATGCGCATAAGCGGTATGAAGGACTTCCTGCAGTGGAACTGCTCTTTCTTGCGGTCCCCTTTTGCGACGTGTCCGCATTGAAACGTAAGCGTCAAATACTCCCCACCTATTAACCCTATTTTGTCTATGAGATAACTCAGAATATCAAAGGGAGGATTTTCACATGACACAAGCCGAGGTGAGACAAGCATGGGAGGCCCGCGTAGCCGCGTATCGAGCCAGTGGCAGTGTGCATCGGAATGGTGTGCCGCCCACCAATGCACCACGCGACAATTATGGTACTGGCTGCGGAAACACCGACTTGCGTAAGTCGATTGACGGGTTAGCTGCACTCGTAAAGGAAGGTTTTGACTTGGCTCCCTTCTCTCTCTGTCTTTTTGCAGGAAACTGGAGGTCAAAAGTGGAATCGGCGCGTCCAGTGAGCGCACGCATCCGGATTAGCTGCAGCTGTTTAACAAAGCGGAGTCTGAAGCTGATCCCTCTGGCGAACACCCCGCAAGTTTTTATCCGGTTTTAGCGGATACCTGCACGTTGACGGTTACGCGGGTTACCATAAGGTAGATGCTTTTTCCGCATGGCTTCAAACGCAGAAGTCACGCGTACTGCCAAAAAGTGCCCTTGGACAGGCGATAACGTACTGCCGTTGCCGTAACCAGTGGAATAAATTAGAGGCCTATATGAAAGACGGCCGGTTGAAAATAGATAATAACCGCAGTGAACGCTCCATCAAGCTGTTCGTCATCGGTCGTAAGAATTGGATGCCAACACTCTGCGCGGTGCCCAGGCCAGCGCGATGATTTACAGCATCATTGAAACGGTCAAGGAGAATGGATTGAATCCCTTTGTCTATCTTAGCTATCTCTTTGAGAAGCTCCCCAATCTGATCGATACCAAAGACCACTGTACCTTAAATAAGCTGCTTCCTTGGTCACAGACGTTCCCCCTAACCTGTCGTGTATTTAATAAGAAGAATACTTGAGTCCCCGTCCTGTCACAAGGTGGGGACTATTTTACGCTTAGTGTGTCCTGAAGAATGACTGTACTGAAAGGAGTGGAAAGAACACAGTCGTCCGTGCTTTGTAAGAGATGAGGGGAGGCCCCTCAGAATCGGCATTCAGGTGCAGATTCTAAACCGCCTTTGGGTGCTACAATCAAAAGTTGTGGTGCTGAGCACAAATGGAGGCCAAGTCATTGGTCAGGTGAGTGCCATGAAGCTGAACGAAAGTAAAGAACTGACGAAGCGTCGTTAAGATAAAGTACGGTCAAACCAGAGGTTTTAAGCGGCCGCTGGGATAAGTTTGACAGAAACCTGATTACTGGTCAGATGACCGTCGGCGTAGAGGTTACAGGAGCATGGTACAGGCTCTTACAAGGAACAGGAGAAGTCTGGGCCCTAATGGAAATCGAAAAACCCAAGCGATAAAACGACAAGGGTGAAAGTAGAGATGTGGGGCACAGATGCGGAAGAACTCGTAGTAGTGATGAAACTGCTGTAATGGCAGAGGAGTGAAGGGGTTCTGTTATCTATACTTCTTTGATGGAACAACCGGAAAAAGGGAGGATTTTATGAAAGAAGGAAAATCGTTTGAGATTTCGAAACATCAAGTACTAGAGGCGTACAAACGTGTAAAAGCGAATCATGGGGCCTGGCGATGATGGAATGGATTTTACAGCGTTTGAGAAGAACCTTAAAAACAACTTGTACAAGATATGGAACAGAATGTCATCAGGAAGCTATTTTCCAGAGGCGGTCAAAGGTGTGGAAATATTCTAAGAAAAACGGAAAAACTCGGCTTTTGGGTGTGCCCACTATAGCCGACAGGGTGGCACAGATGGTGGTTAGAAGTTACACCTTCCGTAGGCGATACGTTCAAAACAAGCAAGGGGAGTTTTTCAATGGTTTTACGCCGGCAGTCAGCAAGACCTCAGGACAAGAACTGCGTGACCGCATACACAACATACGTATGAAAAACAAAACCGTGTCATAGAAAAGCTAGCAGGGCTAGTGAATCCTGTGGTCCGTGGTTGGGTTAACTACTTCTCAAAATTCGCTCCTGGCGTAGCCAAAAGAATCCTTACTTACGTAAATCTCACTCTAGCCAGATGGGTTAAATCGAAGTACAAGTCGAGGAAAGGAAGCATGATGAAGGCAATGAGATTCCTTAAATGCATTGCCACGAGCAACCCAAATCTTTTCTACCACTGGCAGATAGGGCTTGTGCCCGCGATTGGATAACAAGAGCCGAATGAAGGGAGACTTTCACGTTTGGTTCTGTGAGAGGCTGGGGGTGAAATTCCCCCGGTCTACTTGACCATTGAAAGCACCTTTGGCCGGTATAGGATTGATCGATGAATAAAATGGGAATACCAGCTTTACGTACCAGTTAGAAGATAAAATGCTGCAGTTGATAAAAGGCTCACGAGTGATCGCCCGGTCTGCACGGTTTATTCTTTTGCAGGAATGGCGTTATGTCCATCTTGATTAGAGGTTGTTCAAAATAACCGCAACATCCACAATGGCTTCGCTATTTTCCAGTTATAGTTCGTCATCCATCGTCTTTCTTTTCGTCCAATCCGCTAATACTCACAGAGCTTTTTTTGCCTATTGATTTTCACAGTGAACTACTTAAAGGATTCCTGAGTTTATTGCCGACTCTAAGAAAGCTCCAACGTTTAAACGAGCGATACAAATTACATCGCAAATAGCTCATCTTGAGCTAATTGCGATGTCCTGCAAGCCGGACAGGACAAGGGCTGAAAGATACAGGAGAAAAATTTTTACCCCCAAAAAAAGCGGAAAAACTTCATTTTCATGTATAAAAGAAAGAGGCAGAGCGAAAATCCACCCCAGCCTCTTTATGGTAGTAAATAGTAAACAGGCGACTCCATCCATGGTAAAATTGAATTGTCGAAAACAATTTTAAGTATCGGAGGGTCGCCTGTTATGGCTATTATACCACAACTCAAGCTGTTTCAGTGGAATGAGATTGCAGTGTTGG
>NZ_AUMJ01000098.1 GCF_000430625.1 Aneurinibacillus terranovensis DSM 18919 | reverse complement strand
ACAAAAGTAAAAAGGCTCATCGCTTTAGGAGTCCCTAAAGGAAAAGCCTATGAATGGGGAAATTCCCGTAAGGGATACTGGCGTATCTCCAAAAGTCCTGTATTACATAGAACGTTGGATAAACGATTCTTCGAATCGTGTCAACTGAAAAGCCTGGCAGAACGATATCACTCTTTACGGAGTACTTAATGAACCGCCGTATACCGGAACGGTACGTACGGTGGTGTGAGAGGACGAGGGTTCACCGCCCTCTCCTACTCGATTGGTGTAGACATTAGTATAGACTTTTTATACTCATAAATGTAACTAAGGCACGGTCGGCGCGCCTGCAGCTTACCTCTGGTCAAGTTTTCTTTGCATGTGGGAAAATAGAGGAGCCGGTTTTTGTATAAAGGTAATTTTGTCCGTGAATTCTAAAATAAACTTTCATTTTGGAAAGAGAAACGGCTGAGAAAAAGCGGTGATCCAATATAGGCATAACTCTGCTTTATTTGATTTTTTTTTTATAGAATAGCTGAAAACGATTGCACCTAGTCGAAAAGTGTCGTATGATAAAAAAAAATTATGAAAAACAGTGAAAACCAAAATATGTAAAATACAAGGAGGCTATCCCATGCCTATTACAATTTATGATGTAGCGCGTGAAGCCGGAGTATCAATGGCGACCGTTTCCCGGGTGGTGAATGGAAACCCAAACGTAAAGCCGACAACCCGCAAAAAAGTATTGGCTGCGATTGAACAGTTAGGCTATCGTCCGAATGCAGTAGCGCGCGGCCTGGCAAGTAAACGAACGACCACGGTCGGGGTTATTATTCCAGACATTTCCAGCGCATTTTTCGCGGAGTTAGCCCGTGGAATTGATGACATTGCGAGCATGTACAAATACAATATTATTTTAAGCGATTCCGACCAGCGCCTTGAGCGTGAACTTCATTTGACCAATACATTGCTTGAAAAACAGGTGGATGGAATTATTTTTATGGGCCGGGAAATCACAGAAAACCACATGGAGGTTTTTACAACGGCAGCGGTACCGATCGTTCTGGCCGGTACAAAGGATCCGACGGGTCAATTGCCATCCGTTGACATCAGCCATTTTGAAGCGGGATACGATGCGACCAAATTCCTTATCAATGCCGGACATACACGAATTGCAATGGTAACCGGGCCGCTTGGCGATCCGCTGGCCGGAATGCGCCGTTTTGAAGGATATAAAAAAGCGCTCGATGAAGCCGGTCTCTCGATGAAGGATAGTTATGTTTACAACGGAAACCTTCGCTACGAATCCGGTATTAAAGCCGTGAAGCAATTCCTCTCCCTCGTAGAACGCCCGACAGCGATTTTTGCGGCGAGTGATGAAATGGCCGTTGGCGTCATTCATGGCATACAGGATAGCGGGCTGCGTGTGCCTGATGACATGGAGGTAGTCGGATTCGACAATATTCGTCTTGCTGAAATGGTGCGGCCGCGCCTCACCACCGTTGTACAGCCCATGTATGATATCGGTGCGGTGGCTATGCGTCTTCTTACCAAGTATATGAACAATGAAAAAGTAGAGAACCATATTGTTATTCTTCCGCACCGTATCGAGGAAAGGGAATCGACGAAGAAAATCGAGACCACGATATAGCATATGCACGATGATACGAAGGAATGAAGGAGAGGTCAGGATTGAAAATTGGCATTATAGGTGCAATGGATGAGGAGATTCTCTTGTATAAGCAGGGGATGGAGATAGAACGGGAAGTTAAAAAAGCAGGGATTGTTTACTATGAAGGGCAGTGGGAGGGCAAGCCTGTTGTTCTTTGTAAATCCGGGGTGGGCAAGGTGAATGCCAGCGTATGTACCCAGATTCTGATTGATACTTTTAACGTTGAGCAGGTGATTTTTACCGGGGTGGCGGGTGCCCTTACTCCTGAACTTGAAATTGGAGATGTTGTTGTTTCGACTGATTGCCAGCATCATGATATGGACGTAACCCCCCTGGGATTTGCCAAAGGAACCATTCCATTTGCCGATAAATCAATTTTTTCCGCTGATGCGGCACTCGTTCAAATCGCTGTAAAGGCGAGCGAGCAGGTAGGGGGCGCCAATACGATTACTGGCCGGGTACTGTCTGGTGACCAGTTTGTAGCGGATAGGCAGCAGGTTAGGCATCTTTACGAGGAAATGAATGGTGCCTGCACGGAAATGGAAGGAGCGGCAGTCGCGCAGGTGTGCGATATGAACGATGTTCCATTTGTTGTTATTCGTTCGATGTCTGACAAAGCGGATGGTTCGGCCCATGTTAATTTTGCAGAGTTTACCCAGCTCGCATCCAACCGCTCGTTTGAAATTGTAAAGCATATGATCGCCCAACTGTAAAAGAATGAGGATCGAAGATATCGTGAGGCAAAGGAAATTCACTAGTACCTTTGCCTCGGTTAAGAATGTACTGCTGTTTGAGCCAGGCGAACGCTGGAACTATGGCATCAACATCGACTGGGCTGGCAAAGTTGTCGAAGCCTGATCCATAAATATGTTTAGAGCCTGTTTTGATCAATCTTTTTTTCAAAAACGGAACGCCTCCGGTTAATGCTTTTGCACCCTCCTCTTTTCCCTTTTTTAAATATCCTCTGACTGTTTCGTATTGTTTGGCGGAAACCAGTGCACCGACCTGCGTTTCCTCATCCAGTCCAGGTCCAACTTTTAACTTAGATGCCTCACTGGCCATATCTGAAAGGAAATTATCATAAATTTTTTTATGAACGAACAGACGAGAACCCGCACTGCAAATTTGACCCTGATTGAAAAAGATACTATGAAGTGCACCCGGTATTGCTTTGCTAAAATCGGCATCCGGGAAAATAATATTTGGTGATTTTCCACCTAACTCCAAGGTTACGCGCTTTACGTTGTGAGAAGCATCTCGCATAATGATCTTTCCAACCTCGGTTGACCCGGTAAAAGCAATTTTGCGAATTCTCGGATGTTTTGTCATTGCTGTACCTGCAATATGTCCATAACCCGATATAATATTGACAACACCTTCCGGAAACTCTGCTTCCTGAATTAACTCAGCAAGGTACAGGGCGGACAGAGGAGTATCTTCAGCACTTTTTAAGACAACAACGTTACCTGTAGCAAGCGCAGCTCCTAGTTTCCATGAAGCCATGAGTAAAGGAAAATTCATGGAATAATTTGTCCACAAACTCCAATAGGTTCGCGACGTGTATAGGTAAAAATGTTTGGATGTAACGAATTATTGACCACTTCTCCACTAAATTTGTTAACCCATCCCGCATAATAACGGAAATGATCGATGACTAAGGGTACATCCGCATTTCTTGTTTCCCTAATCGGTTTACCATTATCGAGTGTTTCTAATTGTGCTATAGGTTCAAGATTTTCTTCAATTAAATAGGCTAACTTCCAAATCAAACGACTTCTTTCACTGGCGGACATTTTTGACCAAGGACCATGAAATGCTTTTTCTGCCGCCTCTACAGCTCGATCAATGTCTTTTTCATCTGCTTCATATACTTCGCAAAGACCATCACCAGCATCACCAGTAGCCGGATTCACGCTTTTGAATGTTTTACCGGAAATTGACTCGACAAATTGACCACCAATGAAAAGTTTGCGCGGGCCCTTTTTTAAAAAGTCTTGTACCTTTGGATGGATCTTCTCAGTGGTATTACTCAAAACATTCCGCTCCTTTCACGGATTTTTTACGGCTTCTTTATGTTTGAATAAACGGTTATAAACATTCTTAACGGACCGTTCTCATAGTTATTTCGTACTTTTTCGTACCCAAATAACTCACTTTCTAATAAACGTTTGGGAAAAGCACTGCAGTTTTGAAACTGTAGAATTTTTCTCTATTGTTCCATATTGGTACATCTGTTCCATAACGGAACATGATGTTGTTCCATTGTAGAACAATGTACATTTTTATCACAATAAATCGAATTATTTTGTAAGTGATTTCATAGGATTTTATTATTGGCATTGATTTTGCATTAAATTTAAAATTGGAGCGATTACATTACATTCATTTGAGGGAGATGAACATATGAAAGCAGCCGTTGTCAACAACGTTTGCTCTTTCATTTAGAGAGCCATTATCTCACCTTAAGGAGGTTATAATATGGAACAAACATTACCAATCAGCATTCGTTTACAAAAATTTTTAAGGGGAACAAAAAAACTTTTGATTAATGGAGAATGGGTGGAATACAATGAACCCATAAGGTGAGACACAAGGAGGCGATAAATAAGTTATACTGAGGACATGGAGAAACGAAATCGATATACGGCAGAATTTAAGACGAAGGTCGTACTGGAAGTGCTGAGGGAAGAGCAGACGGTGAATGAAATTGCCGGGAAGTATGAAATCAGTCCGGTGATGTTGAGCCGGTGGAAAGGAGAATTTTTGGAGCGAGCCTCCATGGTGTTCGGACGGGAAAGCAAGGCAGCTGAAAAGATGAAAAGGAGCTATGAGGAGAAGCAGGAACAATTGGAGAAGCTGGTCGGCCAACTGACGCTGGAAGTCAATTGGC
>NZ_AUMJ01000097.1 GCF_000430625.1 Aneurinibacillus terranovensis DSM 18919 | reverse complement strand
AAGCAATTAGCGAAGTGTCCTGGTATCAATTCAGAACGATGCTTGAATACAAAGCAAAGTGGTATGGACGTACTGTCGTTGCCGTAGGCAAAACCTTTGCTTCCTCTCAGCTCTGTTCGTGTTGTGGATACCAAAACAAAGAGGTTAAAGATCTTAACTTGCGACAATGGAAGTGTCCTTCTTGTCATAGTGAATGGGACAGGGATGTAAACGCAAGTTTGAATATTCTTGCCGAAGGCAAAAGACTACTATCTGCATAATCGCAGTAACCGCAGGAACTGCGGGGATAGCTTGGTGGTACATCATGTACTAATTCTGCTCAGTAGAGCGGACTACCCAAGAATCTCGTGACTTTAGCCATGAGAGGTTCAAATCATGGCTGAGAACGGAAAAAGGTATTCGCAGGCTATTTATAAAAAGGGAGATTTTATAGGTGAATTAGAGATATTCGATAAAAAACCGTTTGTCTGTTTTGTTGAAGCATTGACAGATATAACGGTAATTAAAATTAAAAGCCAGTATTTTCACCAATGGATTGAATTAGACAGGACGATTTCTAATTTTATCAACCGGACACTGTGTAATCAATTCTATGACTTATCCAGAAAAGCCGGAGATGACAATTTATATTCGTTAAGGCACAGGATTTGCAACTATTTACTCACTTGTTTGAGGGAAGGAAAACAGGTCACATTACTGTGAAAATTGCCTTCCGTTATCGTGTAATGTTAAAAAATAAAAAAAATGTAGACAATATTTTTGTAATCGATTACAATTTAACTATAAAAACCAACCATAAAATCAATATGGTTGCAATTCATTTCAATATAAAGAAGCAAAGGAAAGATATCATGCTCAAAATGGAGGATGTTGCAAAGTTAGCAAATGTATCGACTGCTACAGTATCCAGGGTTTTATCCAATAACAAAAATGTTTCTCATAAAACAAGGGAAAAAGTTTTAGAAATCATAAATCAATTAGAATACAAACCTAACAAACTTGCTTCAAACTTTCGCAAAAAAACATCGGAAACGGTAGCTGTAATATTGCCGGACATCGAAAACCCCTTTTTTGCAGAAATTATCAAAGGATGCAGAGACGAGGCATTAAAAAATGGATTCCATCTTCTGTTATGTGATACAAGTAACAGTGTCGAACAAGAAAAGGAGTTTACAGAATTAGTCAAAGAGAGATTTGTTGATGGAATTATATTAGCTACCGCAAGAATGCCAAAGGGTGAAATTTATAACTTAAGCCAGGAAATCCCTGTTGTATTAGCTTGTGAATATGTTGAGAGCTACGAAATTCCTACAGTGTCCATAGACAACGTGACAGCAGCACGCGAGGCTACTGAATATTTACTCGATCAGGGGCATAAACGGATTGGGATTATAACAGGTCCGTTAGAAGTAATCGTAAGCAGGGATCGGGTGAAGGGTTATCGTCAGGCTTTGTTGCTCCGCGACATTCCAGTACAAGACTTTTTTATACAGGAAGGCGATTTTTCAGTCAAGTCTGGCTACGATATTATGATGAAATTTTTGGCGAGTGAACAGAAGCCGACTGCGATTTTTGCTTCCAGCGATGCGATGGCCTTAGGGGCTTTGAAAGCATGTAAAAATAAAGGGCTACGTGTTCCTGATGATATTTCAATCATTGGGTTTGATGATATTCCGTTATGCACACTGGTTGAACCTGAATTAACAACAATTTCCCAGCCAAAATATGAGATGGGATGTCAAGCTATGAAAATGTTACTCAATATTATTGACAAAAACGATTTGCAACAAAAACAAATCGTTTTACCTCATAAATTAATCATTCGTCAAACCACTAATTAAAAAGGAGGCAAGGTAATGGAAAAAATTAAAGTTGGCATCATAGGAACAGGTTTTATCGGGCCTACTCACATTGAAGCAATACGGAGGCTTGGATTTGTTGAAGTGATTGGATTGGCGGAGAACAGTCAGGATGTTGCTGAAAAAAAAGCTGCCGAACTTGGAATCCCCAAAGCCTATGGTGATTATCGCGATATGCTGCGCGATAGTGAAATTCAGGTGGTACATAATTGTACGCCGAATCACCTTCACTTTACTATTAATAAAGATATTATTTTATCAGGGAAACATGTTTTATCTGAGAAGCCGTTAGCGATGTCCAGCCAAGAATCGGCGGAGTTGTTAGAGTTGGCGAAAAAGCACGGCGTCGTGCATGGAGTTAACTTCAATTACAGGCAATTTCCCATTGTGAAACAGTTGGCGACGATGATAAAAAGTGAGCAATTAGGCAAAGTCAATCTGGTTCATGGAAGTTACCTGCAGGATTGGTTGTTGTTTGAGACCGATTTTAACTGGCGCTTAGCTCCTGAAGTGGGCGGGAACTCACGGGCCGTAGCGGATATCGGATCACACTGGTGTGATACGGTTCAGTACGTAACCGGCAAAAGAATTGTGGAAGTATTCGCTGACTTGGCTACCGTTCTGCCGATCAGAAAGAAGCCCAAAAATGATGTAGCAACTTTTGGCGCGCAAACAGCACAGGAAGAGATGTATGAAGATGTTCCGATAAAAACAGAAGACTATGCGTCCGTTCTTTTGCGCTTTACTGATGGAACGAGAGGTGTGTTTACGGTTTCTCAAGTAAGCGCCGGACGTAAAAACAGGCTTAGTTTTGAAATCGATTGCAGTGAAAATTCCGCTTACTGGAACCAGGAAGAACCGGAAAAATTGTGGATCGGTCATCGGGACAGACCGAATGAAACTCTATTAGCGGATCCTGCTTTGTTTTTGCCGGAAGCAAGACCATCTATCCATCATCCTGGGGGCCATAATGAAGGATGGCCGGATGCCCTGAAAAATATGATGTTACATTACTATACATTTATTCGGGAAGGCAAAGACCCTCTGCGTGATACAACTAATTTTGCCACATTTGAAGATGGGCATATCTCCATGTGCATCACCGATGCCATTCTGGAAAGTAACGCAGCAGGGAAATGGGTTAAAGTAAATCGTTAAATTGACTGGAGGTGGAAGTATGAAACTCGGTGTTTTAACCGTATTGTTTCAAAATAAATCGTTAGATGATGCACTGGACATTATCAAGGATTTAGGATTGGATGCTGTGGAGTTAGGGACAGGAAATTATCCTGGTAACGCTCATTGTAATCTGGATGAATTGTTGGCGGATGAAGAAAAATTGAAACAACTTAAAGGCAAGCTTGATCAAAAAGAGATGTTTATCAGTGCTTTAAGCTGCCATGGAAATCCGTTACACCCCCAAAAGGATATCGCACTAAATTTTCATGAAACCTGGAGAAAAACAGTTTTATTAGCTGAAAAACTCGGGATCGAGCGTGTTAATGTTTTTTCAGGCTGCCCGGGTGATTCTGAACAATCCATCTATCCGAACTGGGTTACATGTGCGTGGCCGCCTGACTATCAGGAAATACTTAAATGGCAATGGGAGTCAAAATTGATTCCGTACTGGAAAGAGGAAGTGAAATTTGCCCGTCAGCACAATGTTAGAAAAATTGCTCTTGAAATGCATCCCGGGTTTATGGTGTATAACCCAGAAACACTGCTAAAATTAAGAGAAGCGGTTGGAGAGGAAATAGGCGCTAATTTTGATCCGAGCCATCTGTTGTGGCAGGGAATTGACCCGGTTGAAGCGATTAAGCTGTTGGGGAAAAATGACGCAATATTTCATGTTCACGCTAAAGACATTTATTTAGATAAACGCAACATACGTTTAAATGGCGTTTTAGACACTAAACCTTATGGTGAGGTAATCGATCGTTCGTGGACGTTTAGAAGTGTCGGATATGGAATGAATGAGGAAATGTGGAAAAATATCATTAGTACATTAAGAGTTGTGGGGTATGATTACGTTTTAAGTATAGAACATGAAGATTGTTTAGCCTCATCTTATGAAGGATTCTCTAAGGCGGTTAGCTTACTTGAAAAGTTAATATTCTGTGAACCAATGGAAGAAATGTGGTGGGCTTAAGAATCTATTATCTTGACAATACAGAATGTAATCGATTACACTGGCGTTAGAAACAAAATATAAACCGATTACAATATCCATTAAAAAAATCAAAGCGATTACATACAGAATATTACATGTGTGTAGTCAATAAGTTGCTTTTTTGAAAATGAATTGTAATCGATTACAAGGAGGAGAATTGAAATGAAATTTGGTTATCAAACGAATACTTGGGGCGGAGTCGTTGGACATCCAGCAGGTGTTACCTCCATAAAGGATCTGTTTTACCTGACCAACGGATCAAATGAAGAGGCTATCTCAGATATTAGCAGCGCTGGATATCAAGGTATTGAAATTTTTGATGGCAACCTTTATCAATACGCTGGAGAAGTTAATAAATTCAAAGAACTGTTAGAAGAAAACAAAGTGTCATTAGTTGGCGTTTATAGTGGGGCAAACTTCATTTACGACGATGTTCTTGCAGACGAATTTTGGAGAATTGAAGAAGCAGCCAAATTAGGAAAAGAGTTTGGAGCTGAACATTTTGTTGTTGGAGGAGGAGCCGTACGTGCAAACGGACCTCTGCCGGAAGATTATAGCCGTGTAGGAAAAGGCTTGGATAAAGTTGTAGAGATAGCCAATCATTATGGTTTGAAGGCTAGTTTCCATCCTCATTTGGGGACGATAGCACAGGCTCCGGAACAAATTGATCGGATTTTTGAATACACATCCATAGATTTTTGCCCGGACACAGCGCATCTCGTTGCCGGAGGAGCGGATTTGCTGTCCATCGTATCAAAACATATCGACAGAGTAAAATATGTGCACTTTAAAGATTATGCTAATGGTGATTTTCTTCCATTAGGTGAAGGGGAACTTCCTCTCGATAAACTTGCTCAGTTATTGCTGGACAATAAATATGATGGTTGGGTAACGGTTGAATTAGATTATTACAATGGTCATCCAAAGGATGGCGCGGTAATTAGCAAGAAATATTTAGACTCTGTTTTTAAATAAGAGAATAGAGCAGCGGTATGATGTCAAGCCCCTAAGTTAACATAATATTTTGTCGAAAGCTGCTTTTTTGGGGGGTGAACCAAAAAAAGGCAATACCAAACTAAGCCCACCCTACCTTGAATTCAAAATATTTCCTCAAAATCCAAGGAACTGGTGGAATTGGATGAAAGAGTTATGTCTTACATGTGTTGTCGGATTCCTCCTTTCCGGTCGTAAAGTCGATTCGTCTTCAGCAGATAAAAGACCAATCGCACTAATTTACGGGCTGTAAGAGCAAGGGCACGTTTTTCGGCAAACTCTTTCGGCTCCGCTTTCTTTTTGGCATAGTACTCCGCGAATACAGGGTCGTGCACCCGGACACTGTTC
>NZ_AUMJ01000096.1 GCF_000430625.1 Aneurinibacillus terranovensis DSM 18919 | reverse complement strand
TTATTTACCTTTTACGATAATCCAATTTTGCCAAGAACAAATAATGATCATGAACTTTTCTTCCGTACCATAAAGCGTAGGCACCGTCGTATAACGGGGTTAAGATCTTGGAATCGTTACATAATGCGGCACGGTGAATATATCGTTTTTGCTGAAGATGCAATTTCAGATCCTTGTATTCTCTCAAGATTAGCTACTGTACCTTTTGATGCCTACATCAATGAAATGAAAAAATGGGAAGAAAGAACAAAAGAGCATATTCAACGATTTCAATTTAAAAGAGATCCAGACCAATACCTTAAATGCGTAGAAGAAAAATGGCTTAATCAACGATTGTGTTAGTTAAGCCGTCTAAGAAAAAAATGCGCCCTTGCTTAATACGCCCGCCCGGCTCCGGAATCAGGCGCATAATACTTCTCGCTGTCACGCTCTTCCCGCAACCGGATTCACCGACAACAGCAAGCGTTTCTCCCTCTTCCATACAAAAGGTGACACCGCGCACAGCCTGAATTTCTCCGCCGTGCGCGGAAAAAGAGACATGCAAATCTTCTACTTCGAGCAATGTTCCCATTTTTCTACCTCCTCTGCTTCGGGTCGAACGCGTCCTGCAGCCCATCACCCAGTATATTGAAGGCAAGCATCGTTAACGAAATAAAGAAAGCCGGGAAAAACAGGCGCCACCACTGTCCGGACAAAATCGTCGGCAGCCCTTCGTTCGCCATCACACCCCAGCTTGCCACAGGGGCCTGCACACCAAGGCCAAGAAAACTTAAGAAGGCTTCGGCGAAAATAGCCGAGGGAACGGTAAACGTAATTTGAACAATAATAACGCCCATCATGTTGGGGATGAGATGGCGGCGGATGATGTGCGGAGTACTTGCCCCGAGTGCTTTAGCTGCCACTACGTATTCCGACGTTTTTAACTGAAGCACCTGTCCTCTGATCATCCGAGCCATGCCAAGCCATCCCGTGGCACTTAGCGCAACGATAATGGTGAGCATTCCGGGTCCCATTACAACCATAAGAAGAATCACGATGAGCAAATAAGGCAATCCATACAAAATGTCTACGATCCGCATCATCACATCATCTGTCGCGCCGCCCTTGTATCCGGCAATTCCGCCGTACGCAACGCCGATTACGAAGTCTATAAAAGCTGCCATCAATCCGATAAATAGGGAGATTCGCGCTCCATACCAGATACGGGCGAATACGTCGCGGCCTAATTCATCTGTTCCAAACCAGTGTAAGGCGGTCGGGGGCTCATTGCTATGCAGGAGAGACTGTTTGGAATAGCTGTAAGGGGAAAGGACCGGACCGACAATGGCCATAATGGCCAGTAAAATGATGATGATAAGACCCGTGAGCGCGAGTTTATTTTTCGATAAGCGCAGCCAGGCATCCTGCCAGAAAGAAAGGCCGGGCCTTACAATGGCTTCCGCTTCTCCTGCCTGCTTTTGCATCGGTACGAATAGTTCGTCCGGAACGCTCAACGCTTACCCCTCCTTCCCGTAGAACTTGATTCTCGGATCGATGAAACCGTAAACGATATCCACTACAAACATGACAAATACTAACAGTGCGCTGTAAAAAACGGTCGTTCCCATAATGACCGAATAGTCGCGGTTATTAATTCCGTCCACAAAATATTTTCCCATCCCCGGGATGGCAAATATCTTTTCAATAACAAAACTGCCTGTCAACACATTGGCAACGAGCGTACCAACCAGTGTGATAACCGGCAAAATCGCGTTGCGCAGCGCATGTTTAAGAACGATCGTAACGGGATGCAGCCCTTTGGCCCGCGCGGTTTCAATATAGTCCTGCGTCAATACCTCCAGCATATTAGAACGGGTTAACCGGGCAATAATAGCAAGCGGTCCTGCAGCGAGTGCTAGCGCCGGTAAAATCACATGCTTCCAGGTTCCCCATGTGGCCACAGGCAGCAGTCCCCATTTTACGGCCACATATTTAATAAGAAGGGTTGCTACAATAAAATTCGGAACCGATATCCCAAGGACCGCTGCTACCATGGCTGCATAATCAATGACCCGGTTGTGGCGCAGGGCGGCCATAATCCCAAGCGCAACGCCTGAGATTAACGCGAATAGAATGGCGACAATCCCTAATACAAAGGAAACGGGAAACCCGCGGGAGATCATACTGTTCACAGTATCGGGATTGTGGGCAATCGATGGGCCTAAATCAAGCCGAACGAGGGATGCCAGATACGCGGCATACTGAACCGGCAGCGGCTTATCCAGATGGTAATGCGCCTTCAAATTCTGGGTGACGGCTTCATTTGTCGTCCGCTCCACATCAAATGGACTCCCCGGAATGGCGTGCATGAGGAAAAATGTTAATGTAACGATCACGAACAATGTGATAACCAGTGCAGTAAATCGCCGGATGAAAAAGGAAAGCAACCCCTTGCACCCCCCTTAACAAAACGCGGCGCGCGCCGCAAGTTCGGTCATGACAAGCATCGCCTGGTACGCTTCCAGAATATCTTTCGCCTGAAACCGTACATTCGTCGTTCCCTCCTCGTGATGTGTTCCCGGCATCAAATTCGCCCATTCTGCCTGGCCATAATTAGCAAATTCGATCGTAAGCAGCGGACGTTCCGGCGGAACTAACGGTTTCATTCGATCCTTATGGTCAAGCGCACTCTTCATTTTTTCCCGCAGCAGCTGGCCGCTTTTTTGCGGGGTAAGGCAAAGGGCGGACGTACGGGAGATTTGCCGCTTCACGATAGCCGTGGTAACCCCCGGAATCAGCGCTTCCGCTTCGGCCGCGGCACCATCATCTCCGGCCACCAAAAGGACCGGCACACCGTAATAACCGGCGACATACGCGTTAAATCCGAGCTCCCCGACCACAACTTCATTGATATACATGTTGCGGACTCCGAAAATCATCGTATGGCTTAATACACCCTTTTGCGATGCCCGGGAATGGTATCCGAGAAATACCGCGCCTGTATAGGAACGGTCTAACCCCTGCACCATGGAAAACGGTTTAACATCCCCCGAAATCAACTGCGCTTCGGGATGGATTTTTTCAATTAGTAAGTTATTCATTTTCGAGTGGCTGTCATTGACGATAACCTCAGTACACCCCTCTTCGAAAGCCGTTTCAATAATGTGGTTCGCTTCCGCTGTCATAATGTGCTGGCCCCGCCCGTAGTTATAGCGGGATGAATCGATAAACGTCTGGTCGTTTAATCCCGTAATGCCTTCCATATCGACTGACATATACAGCTTCATGTTTCTTTCTCCTCCTTGCGAAATAAAAAAACCCACGCAAATGGAAACACAGGTGTGCGGCCATCTGCTGGGTTTTATTTACGTGTATGCAAACATACGGATAAATAAAGCAGCATCCATTCTTTATTGGTTAAGCTTGTCTTGTTTTTAAAGCCAACTTATACTTTTTCTGCGCATCTTTAAAGGCGACGATGAGCGCCTTCTGGGAAGATCCAAAATACCGGCGGCGTATCTCACTGGCTACCCTGTCCGTATCTTCCATCGTATAACCGACAAAAATAGAACGAACAAATTCCGAGGTAAGTGAAATGGTTGACGAACATCCCGCGTCTACAATGGTATGGTTTCTGCAATTGACAACGAGCCCAATAAAAAAAGCATTGTACTGTTGAGTAATCGGATTGTTCATGGATGATTGGGCATCCCCGATTATGTACACGGTATCTTTATCGTACACGACACACGCCCTCGCTTTAGCCGGTGTTCTGCAGCAGTCGTATGGGACGATTGATGGGTCGCATCAAACAACCATCCAACTTGTTCACACCTTCTATGCTATGCGTATAATTTTAGCAGAACTATTTTTATTTTGCAAACAATCTTTCAATTATTCGCTGCTGCCCAATCCCTCATTATATATGCACCGGACAATGTCCTCTTCAACGGCAAAGAACTTCCCTCTTTCCTTTCTTTGCCGCATCCCGTTCATGAAAAATATCACTCCGTCTTCTTCTTCAGGAATGAAATACATTCCGGTTAAACAACCATATGCATCTCCCGAATGGCCTATCATTCTTTTTCTCGGAATCAATTCATCCGTAATATTAAGCTGGAGACCGCTCTTTTTAAAAAAGCCGCCGGATTTTCCTTTCGGCAGGTGCTCGCGCCGCATGAACTCCAACGTTTCTTTTTCCAGGATTCGCCCCCCGCCATTGCATCCGTCTCCCATAAACGCAAGCAAAAACTTGCTCAAGTCCGCTACATTTGTACGCAGGCCACCCTGCGGCTGAAAAATGGAACCATTTGTTCCCGGCATGTACCGGCTATATTCGACCGTATCAGGCCGCACGCTTTTAAAATCATCCATCGCTGCGGCAAAAGCGTCGTTCTCCTCGTCATACGTATACAACACTGCTATTTTTTCCCTGTGGGGAAAATCCTGAGTGTTGAATGAAGTATCACGCATGGTAAGCGGCTGAAAAATGTGGTTCCTGCAATACACATCAAAGCGTTGACCGGACAATTTTTCTACGATAGTTGCTAAAATAAAGGAACCAGTGTTTGAATATTCAAAATGGCCGCTACCTGGCCTGTACCTCCCCCACACCTTATCTGAATAATAACGACCTGCAGGAATTAGGAATTCTTTTAACGAAGGCGGACAAGAGGTACGGGATGCGAGCGCGAACGACAGATATTCATCCTGCAGGCTTGATGTATGAGTCATGATTTGTTTGCAGGTGATGGGAATATCGGGATAACGGGGATTCCTCACCGCAAACCCTAAATATTCAGTAATGTCGTCGTCCAGATCCAACTTCCCCTGTTCATATTGCTGCATAAGAGCTGTGGCCGTCACCGTTTTAGAAATAGAAGCCACCCGAAAAATGGTTTCGCTGTCTACACGCCTGCACTCCGCCAGATTGGCCCAGCCATACCCTTTCGTCCAGCGCAAGGAACCTTTTTTGACAAAGGCCGCAGCCAGCCCGACGACCCTGTGCCTCTCCATTACTTCCAACATCTTTTTATCAAAGTCAGTCGGTTTATCCGGGACAGGATAGGGCGGCAGTGTACGATATCCGTTCATCCATGGTACAGCTCCCTTCAACTTTTATGAACACTCTTCTACTTCGCATGGTACGCTTAAAAATAGGAATTTCGCGCCCCGCATGGCAAGTTAAAATCGTATGAGAAAAACTCGCGGGCGTTGCCGCTCGTCCTTTTTCTGCAGGGAAGCGAAACGGCCGCTTAGTGACCGGAAGGTCGGACCGACAAAACATCCGGGTACCTCAATGATGGAGACAATTGTCGGTCTGATCGACCTTCCGGTCACACGCTCCACATCGAAAAAGCAACGTTCGGCACACTCCCGCGAGTTTTTCTCAGGTGACCCATGGAGGAAAGTATATGTTGCTTTAACACTGTAAAGCAACATATACTTTCTTTAACGGTAAAGAAAGCCCCTGTTGACCGATTGATCGGTAAGCGGGGCTTTGGCTTGACAGTGAACCGGAAATGGATTAATGGTCACCATGGTTTCCTTTACTTGGATTGGTAATAACAAAACCTTCTTCCGGAATATATAGATAATCGATTTTGACTCCATCTAAGAATTCATTGTTCTTCTCCAGAATCACGTCAATCTCTTTATCGGTGTGGACCACTTCATCGTTTTCACCTGGCGTATCTAAATCCAATCCGTAATGTGCATGGTCACCGTGTGAATGAGTGACAAGGACGCGGAGCATTTGGCCTTGAGAATCTTCTTCTGCAAGTATTTCTTTAATTTTTTTCGCCGCGTTTCGTGTGATTTTGCATTTCATTTTAATTGTCTCCTTTGATTGAATAATGTTTCGGCATGTGTTTCTATATTACACCATTGCTGAAAAAATGATAAGAAAGGTTAGCCATTCTTGCTGCCCCCTGTTCTTTCAAGTGCCCGCGAAATCTTTAGAAATATCCGGTGCGGCTCAAGCCTTATTCAAACTTGCGTTTACATCCCTGTCCCATTCACTATGGCAAGAAGGACACTTCGCTAATTGCTTTGGCAAGTTTGTGGTTCTTCATCATGTTAGACAC
>NZ_AUMJ01000095.1 GCF_000430625.1 Aneurinibacillus terranovensis DSM 18919 | reverse complement strand
AGGTACCCGTCTCAATGGAACGGCGGATGTCATGCCAGTGTTCCATGATATGTCTACGTAGAGATTTTACGGACATACCGTCCACGCCATGACTTCCTTTATTCCGTTCTACTTGCTTCAGGGCAAGTAAGAGATTATCCCGTGACAACAATTGTTCCATCATAACGTATGCTCCTTGCGTGAATGAAAGGGTCAATTTGTGCCGAAGGTACACTCCGCCCTTCTGAAGTCTCCGGTGGATTCACCACGTCTTCCTTCAGATAAGTCCCATTGGATTGTCTGCTTTCATCGCGTATCTTCGAACGCCTTGTCTTTCATACCTCACGGTCGACACCCTTGCCATAAGCTAATGGTTACTACTGCCTTCACCATTCGGGACTTGAACCCTATAGATAATGCCTATGCCGGGCGCACCAAAAAAAAAATCACCGGCTCACGAGCCGATGATGTGAAAAGCAGTGTATGCAGTTAAACTCCAGTCACAACCCCGGCATTTTCTTTGTATAAACCGGATCGGCGCAGTTCTTCAACAAATTTATGGAAAGTAGGGATATTAATCTGCTGTTTGGCGTCGGATAAAGCAACAGCAGGATCAGGATGAACTTCTACCATTACCCCGTCGGCTCCGACAGCCAGGGCCGCCTTTGCAGTAGGAAGCAGAAGATCGCGGCGTCCTGTAGAATGGGTGACATCCACAAATACAGGCAAATGCGTTTCTTGTTTTAGAATAGGAACCGCTGAGATGTCCAGCGTATTGCGCGTGGCCTTCTCATAAGTCCGAATCCCACGCTCGCACAGCATAACCTGTGTATTTCCCCCGGAGACAATATATTCGGCCGCGTGGACAAACTCTTCAATCGTAGCAGACAGACCGCGTTTTAAAAGAATCGGTGTTTTTACGCGTCCCGCAGCTTTTAATAGTTCAAAGTTCTGCATATTGCGGGCCCCGATTTGAATAACGTCTAAATACTCGGTTGCCATCTCAATATCTGCTGGCGTTACGATTTCACTTACCACTTTAAGATTTAATTCATCGGCTACCCGGCGGAGAATTTTCAAACCTTCTTCACCGAGCCCTTGGAAGTCGTAAGGCGACGTGCGGGGTTTGTACGCTCCTCCCCGCATCAGGGTAAGCCCATTCGCCTTGAGCGCCTCTCCAACAAGGCGTACCTGTTCATATGATTCCACCGAGCAAGGGCCGGCTACAAGAATAGGTTCCCCCGCTCCAACGGATACTGGCCCCAATGCGATCACCGTATCTTCCTGTTTTTTCTTCCGGCTAACGAGAAGGGCTTTGCGGTTATCGTCTTCCTGCAATTCGAGAGACGCACTGAAGATTTGCTTGAATAGATGCTGAATCGTGCTGTCTTCAAACGGACCTTTGTTGTTCTCAACAATCAGATTTAACATTTGCCGTTCGCGTTCAGGGTCGAATCGGTTAACCCCCTGTTTATGTTTTACCTTTCCAATTTCCTGAACGAGCTCCGCCCTCTGATTAATAAGCTCCAAAATCTTCAGATTTACCTCGTCTAGCTCGCTGCGTAACATATCTAGTTTGTCATTGCTCATCTACTCTCCACCTCTCCTAGCTTTGAAAAAAAAAAATATTAAAGAGAATTATAACGTATTCTTACGTTTTTGTCAGCGTTTATTAAAAATTCACACAAAGGACTTTGATAAAATGTATCGAATTACTTAGTATATTATTAACGTACTTCTCATCAAATATATTCGTTTTAACGCTTAAAGGAGATACATACATACTATGGTAACAGAAAATCAACCAATTTTTGCTCTTGATATAGGGACTCGCAGTGTAGTAGGACTTTTAGTAGAGCCGGATGGAAGCAAATTCAAGGTAGTCGGGTATGAACGGGAAGAACACGCGGAACGCTCCATGTTGGACGGACAAATTCACGACGTGGTGGCGGTTGCCGATGTCATTGCGCGAATTAAACAACGCCTGGAGGAAAAAACGGGGCAACCATTAACACATGTAGCGGTCGCCGCTGCCGGACGTTCCCTCCATACGCAGCGCATAGAAGTAGCCCATGATATTTCGGGAATCTCTCAACTCAATGAGAACGATATTCTGACCCTGGAATTAACCGCAGTCCAGCAGGCCCAGCGTTCGCTTGCCAATCAACAGGAGTCTCAGGATTTTACCCAATACTATTGCGTTGGGTACAGTGTTGTCAATTACTTTCTTGATAATGAAATCATTGGCAACCTTATGGATCAGCGTGGCAAAGAAGCAAGGGTTGAAATTATCGCTACCTTTCTGCCGCGCATGGTCGTCGATTCCTTAATCGCCGCTCTCAAACGGGTTCATCTGGAGATGCTAGCTCTCACGCTAGAGCCCATTGCAGCCATTAATGTACTCGTGCCTTCGACGATGAGACGCCTCAATGTGGCGCTCGTGGATATTGGAGCGGGCACATCAGATATTGCGATCACGGGAGAAGGGACCATTAGCGCCTATGGGATGGTTCCATCAGCGGGAGATGAAATTACCGATGCGCTGAGCCAGGCTTATTTGCTTGATTTCACCGTGGCGGAAACGGTGAAACGGGAATTGTCAGAACAGACGCATGTTTCGTTTACCGATATCCTTGGGATGGAATCTAGGTGCACACGTGAAGAAATCATTGAAAAAATTGAGCCTGATATTGATAAACTGGCGGAGCTGATTTGCTGCCGCATCCTTGAACTAAACGGAAAAGCTCCCCAGGCGGTTATGCTGATTGGAGGAGGCAGCTTAACTCCTGAGCTTGCACGCAAAGTTGCGGAAAAATTGGACCTGCCGACCGCTCGTGTAGCCGTGCGCGGAGCCGAGGCGATTCAATCCTTTACCGACAAGCAGGAATTAACCGGTCCGGAATTTGTAACACCACTTGGCATTGCGGTCGCTGCCCGGAAGCATCCGATTAAATATTTATCGATTCACCTCAATGACGAAGCGCTTCGTATCTTTGATTTAAAGGAAATGAACGTGGGAGAGGTCTTGTTATACGCCGGTGTTGATATTAAACGCCTGCACGGCCGCCCTGGACTGGCTATGACTGTCCATGTGAACGGAAAAATGAAAATCATACCTGGCACGCATGGTACCCCGCCGGTTCTGTCTCTGAATGGACAACCTGCCCAATTGGATACTCTTGTTAAGACTGATGACCGCCTGACACTCGAAATTGGCAGAGACGGAAATGCGGCTTCCGCTACACCAGCCAGTTTATTTGATGAAATTGATACGCTGGATATCACGATTAACGGTACTCCCTATTCTCTACCTCCTTCGATCAAGGTAAACGGAAAACAAACGGGCTGGAATGTGGAACTTCGGGATCGTGATGAGGTGGAATTTTCTATGCCAAAAACATGCCGCGATGCCCTGATTGCTGCAGAATTATATGTGCCGGAAATGGCAATCGACACACTGCCTTACACCGTGAACGGTAAAGCCTTCACCTATCCGTATTCGCTCTACTCTTTTAAAATCAACGGGCGTGAAGCAAGTCTCACTGACAGGATTAGCAAAAACGACGCTATTACGTTCGAAAAAAATAATGCGCCTTTCCCCACGATTCAGGAAATACTGCCCGTAGAAGAATTAACGGATTTATCGACGACTGTCACCTTTAACGGAGAAACTCTTCGCATTCCATCAAGTGAAATGGAGATTCTCATGGATGGAGAACGGGCAGAATTAACGGACCCGCTCCATAAAAATGCAACTATTGTGATTCAAATCCATTTTAAACGTGCAGCTATTTTTAGTGATGCATTTCGCTATATCGATGACAGCCTGCAGGCTCCCGCAGATGGAAAAAAACTAATCCTATCCATCAACGGAAATGCCGCTTCATTTCAGGACCCTATTAAAACCGGGGATGCTCTTGAACTTCGGTGGGAGTAGCCGACATAGAACTTAAGCGGGTGGGAGCGAATGGAATGCTCCGTTTTTGATTTTTTGCTTTTTTTCCGTTACCTAGTGTTAGGACAAAAAGGGAGACGTCTTTCCTGCCCGACTGTCTCCATCTTCGAACTACCTGAATGTTTCGGGCAGGGTCTCCCTTTTTGGCATAACACGGACAGTTTACGCTTCGTTGCAAGGAAAGATGCATCTTGCCACGTGCTCTACTTAATCGCCTGCTTCAAGTTCTTTTCGGTGATGTTCCAGTGTGAGGCGTGCCAGGCAACGGTACCGTTTTTCACATACAGAACCTGTGGTGATTCATGCTTCACGCCGAAACGCTCAGCGACTTCGTTGGAAACCGGGCGGGCGTTTTGCACAATAATCATGGCCCATGGCTTCGTGTCGCCTTCTTCCGTGTATCTCATAAACTCGTCGTGCGCCTCGCGGCTGATGGGGCATGTCGTGCTGTGTTTAAATAAAATTCCTTCCGGATTCTCCTGTAAAAACTGCTCTAACTCTTCAACAGATGTTAGCTCTTTCATTGTTTTCACACACTCCTTTTCATAGCACTCACCCTTATCTTACCCTTTTCTCCCCCTTTTGTCTTGCTCTTCCGCGCATCAAAAACAGTACTTTCTCATCTTAAAAACATGGTTAATTTAGAAACATCGTTGAGATATTTCGTTAAATCGTGCATAATAAGTAAGGTCGTAAGTCATTATTAACCTAATGCGGAAACAAATATTATGAGGTGATTATTGTGAAAAAAACAGTCGTGGTCATGCAAGGTGATCAGACCGGACAAGAACTTCTGGACGAATCGCTGCGTGTGCTTCAACCAGATGTAATAGGAATCGAAATTAATTTCGAAACATATGATTTAAGTCTCGAAAACCGTCGTAATACGAAAAATGAAATCGTACATCAAGCAGCTCGTGCTATGAAAAAACACGGCTTTGGAATTAAAGCGGCTACGATTACACCGGAGGAAAAAGGCGATGTGGGAAGCCCGAACGCCATCCTTCGTAAGGAAATAGACGGTAAAGTTATTGTACGGACAGGCCGTCGCATTCCAGGAATTCGTCCGGTAGCCGGTGCGTATTCTCCTATTTCTGTTGTACGTATGGCTGTAGGAGATGCGTATGGTGCAAAAGAATGGCGTGAAGGGGAAGGTCTAAACGAACAGGCTTACCGTACGGAAACAATCGACCGGAAAACATGCCGTGCTGTCGCTGAGTTCTCTTTCCGCCATGCACAAAAAATAAACGCAAAAGTATTCGGCGGTCCGAAATACACTGTAAGCCCGGTATACGAAGGCATGCTGAAGGAAGAGATGGATGCCGCAAGCAAAAAATACCCAACGGTAAAATATGAACCGCAGTTAATTGATGCTACATATGCTCTTCTCCTTTCTTCTGCCGGAGACGCCATGGTTATTCCTGCCCTCAACCGTGACGGCGACTGCCTGAGTGATATGGTTCTGCAAATGTTTGGTTCGATCGCCGGCGCTGAATCCGTTCTGCTTGGCTTTGACCAGGAATTCAACACGGAAACCGTGATGGTAGAAGCGCCACATGGCACTGCACCTGCACTCTTTGGAAAAAACATCGCCAATCCGATGGCAATGATTCTCGCCAATGCCTCCCTTCTAACCTACTTCAACGATCCAAAAGCACACATGGCTTCCCGTGCGATATACGAAGCAACTATAGAAGCGGTAAGCGGCGGCATTCGTACATCTGATCTGGGCGGAAGCGCCACAACAAGCGAATTTGTGGATGCCGTCATTGAAAAAATCAAAACAAAACTCGATGTGTGGGCAACCATGCAAAGCTTTTAATTTTTTTTTCATAAAGAAACGCCAATAAAGTCCATCGCCATTCTACCTGGTGATGGACTTTTTCATTTTAACCTCGGAACATACATTGCGCTTGTTTATAAGCCTGTAAAACCGTGGAAAGATTGTTACACTTATGCACTGGTGTCTATAAGGAGTCGATAACTGTCAAACTGAACTATGGATAATTGTCGCCATCATTATTTTAAATATAATGAACCGGATATTGTCTTATATGAACATGATAGACGCACAATCTTATGAAATGCAGCCATTTATTGTTATTGATACCCGAAAACAACCTAAAGTTGATGGGATTGCCTGTCCGGAAGTTGACGAGTATAATGTCCTCGTATCATTCTGGAGAAAGGA
>NZ_AUMJ01000094.1 GCF_000430625.1 Aneurinibacillus terranovensis DSM 18919 | reverse complement strand
CATTTGCGGCGATACGCCAAAGAATCGACCTTCAATGCAGACTGGGTCATTATGATCGTGCACAGGTTGACGAGTATGTGGCACGGCATCTTCACTATGCAGGAGTAGACCAACAAATCTTTTCTGACGGTGCATTAGATGAAATCCACCGCTATTCCGGAGGGGCCGCAAGGCTCATCAACAAGGTATGTACGCACTGTTTACTTTATGGAGCACAGAACGGACATCGAATTATTGATGATCACATGGTCAAACGGGTGATTGAGGGAGAATTATCATGATTCTCCCTTTTTTCAAATGACACTTGGACAATAGATTCGTCAATTTGCGGACAACTAACGCCGTCACCTTCGGGACGATATACTACGTCATTAACACCTCAGCAGCCGTATGACGCTTGCACTCCACAATTGTTAAGAAATATAACTGGAGTGAACGTGGAGGGAGGTTCTATTAAAATTGAACGAACAATTCTGCCATCTACCAGCAGTGCTGTACCTGTAATGGCAGAAGCCTGTTCAGAAGCCAAAAAAACCACGAGATTAGCCACCTCCATCGGATTGAGGAAGCATTTCAGCAGGGAAGTGGGTAAAATGGTTTGGAACGTTTCCTTTCCATCCATTGATTTTGCCGCACTGTCAACCTTTGCTTCAAAGCAAACCTCAGTCTTTGGTAGCGGTAGTGGCTGTAAGCGGGGAGCAGCCACTTGGTCTCGCGTTAGCGGATTGGCAGGAGGAGACTCATGCGGCGCAGCTGCTATCTCTTGTTGTAGCGGAAAATATGCGCGAATCTTTTTTGTGGAAGCGGAGAATGAGGGAATGGTGCGTTTCATGAATAACCATATTTCACATCCCACTATACGAAAGCAGTGCTATGGCGAACATACAAACTGTTTTAGGAAATAAACTCCGAGATTGCTCGATACGTATTACACAAAGCTATCTCTTACTTCAAAATTAAAAGAGTTATTAACCTACACTGCTCCTTTAGTTTGAAAACTCACGTAACTTTAGATGCCACTTGTATACGATGGAAAGTGTACGCAGTACAGTAACAACTATCAAAAGGGAGTACAGTTCGATCAAACTATCTTTGTTTATCCATCCTAAACCAATCACAACTCCAACTAGGATCGCCCACACTGCGTAAATTTCGGAATACAAAATTGCCGGTTTTCGTCTCGCCAGAATATCACGGACAATCCCACCCCCAATACCGGTTACGACGGAAGAAAGTATAACAGCACCAAGAGATAGTTTTAAATCAACGGCAAAGACGGCCCCTTGTATCGTAAAAGCGGCTAAACCAACAGCGTCAAAAAAATCATTCCAACGATTCCAAGAGTATATCCATTTCTTGGGTAAGACATAAATAATGGTAATGGCCAATAGAGCAGTATAGAGTAAAACGCCTTGCTCCCAGATTGGTTTAATGGGTATCCCCATTAATATGTTGCGGATAATACCACCGCCAAAAGATGCAGCCAAACCTAAAATATATACGCCGAACATATCATATTTTTCTTGTAAAGCGACAATGGCTCCGCTAAAAGAAAATGCGATGATAGCAAGAAGATTTAACATTTCCCATGTCATTGTAATCACCTTTTGTAAAAAAGTTCTTGATGAATAACACCGATTTAGATTATAGAGTTGTAAGCGTTTTTTACTCTATGTGGCACCAAAAGAAAATATCCTTCTTTATTTGTGGATTTTCACAAGTTTCTCGAAAACGATAATAGTTAAACCCACCAGTCTAGACTGGTGGGTTTTCCATAAAAGCTATATTTATTTATTTTGGTTTGATTTAACCTTTTCCTCATGGCATTCCATACAATAAAGCCCTTTCTCCTCCACTTCATATTCAGTTAGTCTGACTCCACAGCCCTGACATTTTATTTCAGTTAAAGTAATATTCATATTTTTCCCTCGATTCATCTTTTTTTTAATTGTAAACTATTTAGGTAACGATAGGATGTGTGTTTTGTTAAAAAATGATGAATTTTGTCATGTAGAAATCAAAAGTATAGAAAATAAGTAATAGTAATAATAATGGTTAATTTTTTATTTTTCATGGTCCCTTTCAAACACTATCTAAATGTTGTACACTTCATATGACGATCGTAATAGTAATTTTACTGCGTGAGGGGATGCATTTTATGAAAATACAAACAAAAGTAGGGATAGTAGTTACCCTTTTAGTCCTATATCTTCTGAGCATCGGGATCTATTCCCTTTCGAATAATCAGCAACTTCAACAGGTGAATCAACAAATTACGTCCATCACTAATAACCAGAATGATTTTAATCAAATTCAATACCGCTTAGCCGGTGTTTCCAATGACGAACGAGGATATTTGTTAACAGGAGATCAAACCTTTATAAAAGAGTTGGAAAGCAAAAAAGCTGAAATACGATCTTTATTAGCTCAAATTAAGAAAAATGACAGATTGGATGCCAGTGGACATTCTTTACTCGATAGCATTCAAAGCAACTTTGAAACATATGACCAATTAAACGAACAGGTAGTAGCCACTTTTCAAAGCGGAAATAAGGCAAAAGCGCAATCCATTCTATTCGGAGAAGAACGCACGATTCGAAAAGAAAAGGTTGATCCATCAGTGACTCAATTTTCCAAATTAGTTACTGGCCAGGTTAATGCATTAAAGGATGAATTGAAACAGAAAGCAACCAAGCAGGAATTCCTCTTCTCTTTTTTAGTTATTAGCATGATAGTGCTTGTGATGGCAAGTTGGATTTTTATTGTTCTGTCTATTGTTCGACCATTAAAGAAAGTTAGTGGACAACTTGTTGAAATTGCCGATGGAGAAGGAGATTTAACAAGGGAGTTAACAGTCAGTTCTAAAGATGAAGTAGGTGAGTTAGCGAATTCTTTTAATCGCATGATTCATTCGTTGCGTAATATCCTGATGGAAATTAATGAAACTTCCGCACAATTAGCAGCATCATCCGAAGAGTTAACGGCAAGTGCAGAACAGACAAGTAAAGCGACAGAACAGATCGCAATGAATATTCAAGAAATGGCTGCCGGCACAGATAAAACAGCTCACCATCTGGATGATACCGATCAGATCATTCACTATTTATCTGAATATGCTGATCATATTTCTCAAAATGCGGAGAATGTTTCTGAATCAGCTGTTCAAGCCTCAGAAGTGGTGGCACAAGGAAATGAGGCTATTAAAAACGCAACGGACCAAATGAATGAAATTTTTGAGACTGTACAGCAAGTGGTAAATATGGCAAAAACTCTGGGTGATCGGTCGGCTGAAATCGGCAAAATTGTGGCGTTTATTCAGGAAATTGCTTCACAAACCAATTTATTGTCCCTAAATGCCGCAATTGAGGCGGCCCGTGCCGGAGAGCATGGGCGTGGTTTTGCTGTTGTAGCCGATGAAGTGCGAAAACTGGCTGAACAAACGTCCAAAGCATCTGAGCAAATCACAAAGGTTATTCAAACGATTCAAATGGAAACGGAAAAAGTGATTAAATCAGTAGATGAAAGTACAATCAAAGTGGCGGATGGTGCATACGCTGTGTCCATTGCCGGAGAGTCATTTGGAAAAATTCAACAAGCTGTAGCAGGGGTTACTGGACAAATCCAAGAAGTTTCAGCAGCAATTGAACAAATAACGACAAAGACAGCTGAGGTAGCTACTTCGGTTGATAATATTACCACAGTTGTAGAAGCAGCCACAGATGCGAGTCAAAACGTATCTGCCGCATCACAGGAACAGCTCGCATCCATGGAAGAAATTGCTTCTTCTGCTTCTCAGCTTTCAATGATGGCTGAAAAACTCCAGGATGTATTTCGCAGATTTAAACTTTAGCGCAGTACTTTGAGATCATCTCGCAATACGGGCGAATCGGCGAGACGGGAGTATGCCGTCCTGCCCTGTCCAATATTGAGAAGGAGGCCTTTGCTATCGTTTCCAGTTGGATGGAAGAGTCGGGCATGTCGGTCAAAATCGACGATTTTGGCAATCTAATCGGCCGATTGGAAGGAAAAAATTCCGATGGACCGGTCTTAATGATTGGCTCCCATCTCGACTCGCAGCCCTATGGTGGGCGCTTTGACGGAACAGCCGGTGTATTGGCCGGCGTTGAAGCGGCGATGGCGATGGCCGAACAGGGCATCATCCCTGAAGTTCCCGTTGAAGTGGTAGCGTTCTGTGATGAGGAGAGCTGGCGGTTTAAGAAGGGTTTGTTTGGGTCACGGGGAATCGTTGGTAAGCTGGAACCGGGAGAACTTGAGCGAACCGATAAGGATGGAATTACGCGCAAACAGGCTTTGCTTGATTTCGGGTGCGATCCGGGCAAATGGGAAGAGTCTGTTTATCCGCCAGGCTCGATTGGGGCCTACCTGGAGCTTCATATTGAACAGGGACCGATTTTGGATGTGCAAAAGAAACCGGTTGGAATTGTGACGGGTATTGCCGGTCCGCTCTGGCTGACGGTGAAAGTAAAAGGCTTTTCCGGACATGCTGGCTCCGTGCCAATGGATATGCGAAAAGATGCACTGTTAGGTGCAACCGAAATGATTGGTGAAATCAATCGAATCGTTAAACAAGAACCAGGTGTTCCTTCCGTTGCAACAGTTGGCAGTCTCCGCGTTTTCCCTGATTCACCAAACGCTATACCGGAAGAAGTAGAATTTACGATCGATTTGCGGGATACCGACCTGAATCGGCGCGAACGCTATGAACAGCAAATCCGTACCATGATTGTGCAGGTATCGGTTCGCCATAACCTTAACACAATTCAAGAAGAAACAAACTTTAAACCAGTGGATTGTGCGGAATGGATTCGGCAAATGATTCGGGAAGAAAGCCGGCAAATGAACCTCGATTGCCCGGAAATGATGAGTGGACCTTTCCATGATGCGGTAACCCTGTCGCATGTCTGTGACATCGGAATGATCTTCGTCAGGTGTAAAGATGGAATCAGCCATAATCCCGCCGAGTTTGCCAGTTATGACGAAAGCATAACTACCATTTAAAACCATAATGATTTTTCGCTGAAATCATTCCGTTCGTTACTATCACGTTCTACATACGAAGATGTGCAGCATACAATCAAACAAAACAAGACAAAACGCTGCGCGCAAAAATGCTTCGTGCTGACGTGGTGTAGGAGTAGACTTGTTCATTTTTGGTGAAAATGAATGGTAAGAGGTGATGGGATAGCATGGATAAAGCCACAATGCTTATGGATGATTTGCTTATGATAGGGAGCGCGTTAGTCATTAGCGCATTTTTCGTTGGATGGATTCTGAATACTTCGGTAAACGGGTGGAAGCTAAATCGGAAACAAAAGGAAAGCAGGAATTTGTCGCCCCTGAGTTTAATTAACAACGCAACAGATGGAGAACAAGCAATGCACCCTACTGTAGCCAGGAAAGAATAGCGGACCGAAGAATATACAGTGGCAATTGTGGGAGGAACGAAAAAAAGGCCGCTTTCCCATGAACATAAAATGGGATAGTGGCTTTTCTAGTTTATAAGGAAGTATAACTTACTTATAAATATCATTTCCCATAATGACCTATCGCTAAAATTGACTGAAAAATCACAGTTAGAGTGAATAGAAGGAAAGGAGTACTGGCAGATGACGCAAGAGTTTGACATGAATGAAGTTACATTCCCTTTTGCTTCCGCTTTTTTCTGACCCTTAGAATGCCCCATGTTCCTCCGATTACCACTAAAAGCCCAACCACAAACAAAAAAGGTTCAACCCCGTTAGACCAGTGGGTACCCCCAACGATCGTTTTAGCTTCGTTAACCCAGAATCTCGCCGCCATTTGAAATCAGCCTCCTCATCTCCAGTTTTAGACAGGCCGGGCCCATCCTATACGTCCTGTCTCCTGTTTTTTCAATATTTTATCGACCGAGGATGCGGCACTCCGAAAGAACAGTTGGCTAAGATAGGCTCTCCTTTCTACACCACAAAAGAAAATGGAACCGGGTTAGGGATGATGATAAGCTTCAACATTATGAACAACATAAAGGTTGTATGACAGTAACAAGCATAGAAGGGGAAGGAACATGCGTCACCCTTACTTTGCCGCTGTCCAAACCATAGCATAAGTAAGCATGGTGAGAAGCGATATAGAATAGAAAAATGCCAAATATTTTTGCGTGAATTGAATTATTTTGCACCTTACTGCAAAATAATTTTTCGCCTGGTCGCTTTTTTACCGTTAAAGAAAGTATATGTTGCTTTACAGTGTTAAAGCAACATATACTTTCCTCCATGGGTCACCT
>NZ_AUMJ01000093.1 GCF_000430625.1 Aneurinibacillus terranovensis DSM 18919 | reverse complement strand
ATTTTTTTTTGAGCCAATTGACTTCCAGCGTCAGTTGGCCGACCAGCTTCTCCAATTGTTCCTGCTTCTCCTCATAGCTCCTTTTCATCTTTTCAGCTGCCTTGCTTTCCCGTCCGAACACCATGGAGGCTCGCTCCAAAAATTCTCCTTTCCACCGGCTCAACATCACCGGACTGATTTCATACTTCCCGGCAATTTCATTCACCGTCTGCTCTTCCCTCAGCACTTCCAGTACGACCTTCGTCTTAAATTCTGCCGTATATCGATTTCGTTTCTCCATGTCCTCAGTATAACTTATTTATCGCCTCCTTGTGTCTCACCTTATGGGTTCATTGTACATACCCGTAAGGTCGGGGGTTCGATCCCCTCCGCCGCTACCAATTGTACTGTTCGTGGAGGGATACCGAAGTGGTCATAACGGGGCGGTCTTGAAAACCGTTAGGGTGCAAGCCCACGCGGGTTCGAATCCTGCTCCCTCCGCCATACTTATGCTTATCTGTACGCGTACATAAAATGTTTAACGCTATCGACTCTACTTGTCGATAGCGTTTTTAAATAGCACAAAAAGTAAACCAATCGGTTGATATACATGATAGAATAAATAAATAGAGAACGTCTCGGATTCGATGAAAGGAGTTTACATAGTGAAGCAGCTATTTGAGCGACTGAAGCGCTGGTTGCAAAAAGATGATGAAATGGCGTATGAATATGAGGAAAATTCGGAGGAAACCGTCTCTCCGGTTATTCAGCGTAATTTAAAGATTCGCACGGCAACAATTTATCCCAAGAAAAATGAAAAATTACATGATATGGATCAAGAAGAATCTGTTCTTATGCTAAAGCGGGATGTTCCTGCATCGCGGGTACACACTGAGCGAACAGATTCATCTTTTCGCTTTCCATTAATTCCTGACGAACAAACCAGATCTGTGCGTAGCGGACCGCATACAAGAACAGAAACACCGGAACGTGAACCGGGTTACCGTCAACCACCTCCGGTAAATAGAGTGCATAACAACCAAGATGTAAAACCGTTATTCAAAGATAGCGGGCAATCCCACCCGAGATCTGGAGAGAAAAATACACCGTCTGCTGTGAAAACGGGTATACGTAAAGAAGGAAAGCGGCCGTTCCGCCCTTCTGAAATCATTTCGCCGATATATGGATATAAAAGACCGGAAGCTGGAACCCTACCGAAAGTTGAAAATTTATCACAACGTGAAACCGTGATGAAAGTAGAAAACGTGCCTGAACCTGAAACATTGCGGGATGCGGAAAGTGTGCCGGAAGCTGAAACGTTGCAGGAAGCTGAAACGTTGCAGGAAGCGAAAAATTTAACGGAAACGGAAAATTTGGTGGAACGTAAGAAGTTGCCTGAAACGAACGGTTTCCCGGAAACGAAACATATGCAGATAATAGCCGTTGGGGAGGTGGAGGACAAGCCGCCTGTCAAAATGCTGGTTTATCCAGTGGCTGAGGTGGCGACAGAGAACGCAGAGTCCACCCTTGATGAACTTCAGATGAGGCAGAGAAAAGAAAGCGCAGCTGCGTTTCCTGTTTATCCTCCCATCCGTTCAGGTAACCCGCCCGAGAGTGACAGTTATAGTCTATTTCGCAAGCCGCCTACCTCGCTGCTGCAAATGGCACCCGCGATAAAAAAAGAAGAGGCTGAGTATGTCACCCACCAGCAGGACGTGTTGGCGGCTACTTTACAGAACTTTAACGTAAGTGCCGAAGTAATAGGTGCCATTCAAGGCCCGACGGTGACACGCTATGAAATACAGCCGGCACCCGGGGTTAAAGTCAATAAAATCACGAATCTGATCGATGATATTAAACTGAGTCTGGCTGCGAAGGATATTAGGATTGAGGCGCCAATTCCCGGCAGGTCAGCGATCGGCATAGAAGTACCAAATGAAGAAAGTATGCCTGTATTCCTGCGGGGAATTTTTGAATCGGAGACGTTTCTGCGGCACCCGTCTCCGTTGGCGGTTGCGCTCGGTGTGGATATTGGCGGAGAGCCTATCGTGACCGATTTATCAAAAATGCCCCACGGGCTAATCGCGGGAGCCACCGGATCCGGAAAAAGCGTCTGTATTAACTCCATTATTGTTAGCCTCCTCTATAAAGCGACGCCTGAACAGGTTCGCCTGCTTTTGATTGACCCGAAAATGGTGGAACTTGCCCCCTACAACCGATTGCCGCATCTGGTGGCACCGGTCGTTACGGATGCAAAACAGGCAACAGCGGCACTGAAATGGGCCGTAACCGAGATGGACAGGCGCTATGAGAAGTTTGCCGAGGCAGGGGCGCGCGATATCGTACGTTATAACGAGCTGATGAGACGAAGCTTTCCTGATGTGAAGGAGTATATATTACCGAGCATTGTCATTATCATAGATGAGCTGGCCGACCTGATGATGGTAGCGCCTCAGGATGTAGAGGAATCAATTTGCCGTATCGCTCAAAAGGCCCGCGCCTGCGGCATTCATCTTCTGGTTGCCACGCAGCGCCCGTCTGTGGATGTTATCACGGGATTGATTAAAGCAAACATACCTACCCGCGTTGCGTTCTCTGTTTCCTCTCAAACGGATTCGCGGACAATTCTGGATGTGAATGGGGCCGAGCGCCTGTTAGGCCGGGGAGATATGCTTTATCTGGCAAGTGGAAGTTCAAAACCGGTTCGTTTGCAGGGCCCTTTTGTATCGGACGAAGAAATTGAGGCTGTTACAGAGTATGTAAGAAACCAGGGCGAGCCGAACTATCTGTTTGAGAAAGAAGATTTAAATCAGGCCCTTACGATGGAAAATTCCGATGAACTGTTTGCTGAAGCCGTCCTGTTTTGTATTGAAAACGGGCAGGCTTCTGCTTCATCCCTCCAGCGCAATTTTCATATCGGGTATAATCGGGCTGCACGCCTAATCGATATGATGACCGAACGTGGCTTTATTTCCGGACAATCAGGAAGTAAGCCCCGTGACGTATTTCTTACGCATAATGAATACGAAGAACTGTTTTTAAGCGATACCCGATTGTAGGTTATGACATTAAAAAAGATGGGTGGTATAATAAAAGATAAACGTGTCAAGGAAGGAGAGGAATTACTGTGCAAAAAGAACAGAGTATGTCCATCCTTGTCGATTTCCTTGCTGAGCGACATTCCAAACAGCGGCATTATGACGGCTTATGCCAGAAGCTTTTAAACGATTTACGCGAACACGGCTGCCAGACTTTAAACCTTAGGGAGAAAGTGCGCGCGAAGCACCTCTTCCGGAATCGTATACAATTATCTTCCGAAGCGCTCCTGCTTCCATTCTGGGAAGCTCAATATGGGATGTGGTTTCTTTTAGAATACCAGAACATTAAAGGGGAACGTATCATCGAGAAGTATCTTCTAGAGCACCACCCAAAACTTTCCGAAGAAGAATTGCATCTCGCAGCTTACTGGATGGCCGCTTACCCATCTGTATACAAAGTGGAAGAAGAATGGAAAGAAGGTTATCGCCTGGTCGATTTGTGGAGTGAACAAACCATAGATGTCACTCTGAAGAGGGACGAGTTTGTGCGGCGGGAATTTATTGTAGGGCAGTATTTGTTTGCCCGTGTAGTGAAGGTTGGATTCATCCATTGCTTTCTCGGGCCATATGCTCTTTTAAACAAAGAAAAAATCGTCGATATAAAGAAGTCAATGGAAGAAAGTTTTTACCAGAGCAAGGAAGAGAACAGCCAATGGTCGTGGCGCCTATTCATGCAGCACCATGGCATTGAGGTGCTTCGGGAGTTCCAGTAAAAGAGAGGGCAGGCATTCGAGTCGAGTGCCAGCCCTTTTACAGTTTGCGCCGCCTTACTTTTTGCATTTTACTAAGTTTATTCTACAACCCATGAGATAAACGAAAGTAAAACCTAAGAGACGGCGTGCAATGGAATGGACCATTTTTATTTTTTGCGAGGTCTTCCCTTACAAGGAAGCCTAGACTGTCCGTGTTTCGAAAAAAAGGGAGACCTGCCCGAAACATCCGGGAAACTCAATGATGGAGACAATCGGGCAGAAAGACGTCTCCCTTTTTGGCATCACATGGACAGTCGCTGCGTCCTTGTAAAGGAAAGACTGGACAAAAAATAAAAACGGACGATTTCAATTGGCACCGACCGCTACGTGCCGATGTACCGCGCATAAAGTGTACGAGCAACTGCAGGGTCGTCTGTTCCTTGAACGACGACACGCCCGTTCGGGAAAACGACAAGGGTGTGGTCTCCTGTTTGAAAGCGCAGCAAGAATTTATTGCGTTCTACTTTTCCCAGAGGACTAAATCGCCCGGCTAATTGGTCTAAATCCAGCTGTGTATCCTTCACAGGAGTAATCTGGACGCTGTTTCGCCCGCACATGGCAGCAACGGAGTCTTCTTCGCCGGTGTAGGAAAGAAACTCATATTTTCCCCTGCCGCAGGCCGGGCATTTCGGATTTTTTCCCGCGCTAATCTTCATCTGGGTATGAAGGTTTCGCCAGATTTCAAAGTGCTCCAGGTTCGGGTTGCGATGCTTTTCGTCCTGAAGTAAAATCTTTAATCCCTCAGCGGCCTGATACGATGCAACAATGTGAATGACAGGTCCGATTACGCCTGTTGTATCGCACGTTTCTCCTCCGGCGGCCGGAGGATTCGGAAACAGGCAGCGCAGGCAGGGGGTTTTATGGGGGATGATAGCTGCAAACATTCCTTTGGCCGCAACAGCCCCTCCATACACCCAGGGAATGCTATGCTTTACCGCCACATCATTTATCAGAAAACGAATTTGAAAATTATCTGTTCCATCAAGGATCAGATCGACGTCGTGTAATAATGCGTCTGCATTTGCCGGGATTACATCCGCAATCACCGGTTCAATCTCCACTTCACTATTAATCATCTTTAGTTTCTCATAAGCGGCGATTGCCTTCGGAAGGTGTGCAGTCGCGTCGTTTTCATCGTATAACATTTGGCGTTGAAGGTTGCTCGGTTCGACAAAATCCCGATCAATTAACCGCACGTAACCTATGCCTGACCGTACCATATGATTGGCGAGCACGGTTCCGAGCGCACCCATGCCCACAATGGCTACGCGGCTTTTGCCCAGGCGGGATTGCCCGTCTTGGCCGATAGGCGTAAATAAAATCTGCCTTGAATAGCGTGTGTCCATTTTACCAAACTCTCCTAACTGTAACGTTGTCCTTATTCTATTGTAGCGCAGTTTTCTTACGTTTGACAGAATGGGCCAACTTCGGTGTGCAGTTTGTCACAATCAAACCGTGAAAATTGTGGTATACTTTGAAAATAATTATCAGTATAGAAAGGGTGCGGACTGATGAAGAAACTCATTGACAAATATGGCCGAATCCATGATTATCTGCGTATTTCCGTAACGGACCGCTGCAACCTGCGCTGCGTATATTGTATGCCGGAAGAAGGCATGGAATTCGAACCGTCCGATCGTATCCTGACGTACGAAGAAATAACGGAAGTTGTATCAGCAATAGCTAAAATCGGGGTACGTAAGCTGCGATTGACCGGTGGAGAACCGCTGGTCCGCAAAGAAATTGAAAAACTTATCCGCATGCTGTCTGCTGTTGAAGGCATAGAAGATATTGCACTGACCACCAACGGGATGTATCTGGAAAAGAAAGCTGAATTATTGAAAGAAGCCGGTGTGACGCGAATAAATATCAGCCTGGATTCATTACAAGCGGACCGTTTCGCCATGATTACAAGAGGCGGCGATTTATCCCGCGTGCTGCGCGGTTTAAACGCGGCCGTGCGCGCTGGCTTTCAACCGATTAAATTAAATGTTGTCCTCATGAAGGGAATAAATGATGATGAGATCGCAGATTTTATTCGGCTCTCGATAGAAAAACCGCTGCAAATCCGCTTCATTGAATATATGCCTATCGGCCATGATGATAACGGGTGGCGGGAGAGATATGTTCCGCTGCAAACCATTTTTAATACAGTTGAATCTATGGGGTTAACCTATGAAAAAGCGGAACATGTATATGGAAACGGTCCGGCAGAGAATTTCCGCATTCCGGGGGCTGGCGGGACATTTGGGCTGATTCACCCTGTGAGCGAGCACTTCTGTGATAACTGCAACCGCCTGCGCCTGACTGCGGACGGCAACATTAAGCCGTGTTTATACTGGGACGATGAATGGAACGTGCGCCCGTTAATAGGCAATGAGGCGTTGATCCAGGATTTATTTATGCGTGTGCTGGATGCGAAGCCGGAAAATCATGAAATGGCTAAGGCGTTAAGCCAGGAAACGCAATCCCATACCCCGACTGTTCGCCGCATGTCGCAAATAGGAGGATAATCGATGGACGATGCACTGACTCACTTTAATCAACAACAGCGGGCGACGATGGTTGACATTACCCATAAGTCTGAGACCCATCGACAGGCGGTGGTTCACAGCCGCATAACAATGGAGCCGGAGACACTTGCCCGGATTAAAGAAGGAAAAGTTAGCAAAGGAGATGTACTGGCGGTTGCTCAGGTTGCCGGGATTATGGCGGCGAAAAAAACATCGGACATCATTCCAATGTGCCACCCGCTGGCGCTTACGGGCGTTGACATTCAATTCTCCGACAATGGGAAGGATATGCTGTATATTGAAGTTACCGTAAAAACGAAGGGGCTGACCGGAGTGGAGATGGAGGCGCTAACTGCCGCCTCGGCTGCCGGACTTACCATTTATGATATGTGCAAGGCGATGGATAAAGAGATGATCATCGGTCCAACCTATCTTGTTTCAAAGACAGGGGGAAAGAGCGGAGACTTCATCAATCATACTACGGTAGAGATTTACAAGAAATAAGGGTAAAATAGAGGGAAATAGTAGAAATAAAGGAGTGCATATGATGGTCAAGGATCAATCAATCCCTACAGTTTTAACGAGTGAACAAATGGAACTGTTAAATAAGGAATCGCTTGTCCTGCTAAGTACAGTGGATGCGGATACAAATACACCCGGAATTTCAGCTATCTCCTGGGTAAAAGCGTTTTCCGAAAGCAAAATTCGCTTTTCTGTCACGAATTCTTCACGGATCGTAACGAATATTAAGGCGAACCCCCGTGTTACTTTGTGCATCATTGGGCTCGGAACGGTACACTCTATCGTGGGTACGTCCAGCATTCTGGAAGAAAAAATGGATGGGGTGGCGATGCCGCTCTCTAAAATCGAAGTGGATGTCACAGGCGTCTTCGACAGCATGTTTTGGGGAGCGAAAATTACACAAGACCCGACCTTTGAAAAAACATATGACCTGCAAAAAGCTAAGGCGCTCGATGATTCCGTATTTACAGCGCTGCTTAAATAACCGGAATGAAAAAGCAAGGGAGTCCCTAAAATTAGGAATTCCCTTGCTTTTTTAACCGTTAAGGAAAGCATATGTTGCTTTACAGTGTTAAAGCAACATATACTTTCCTTCCAT
>NZ_AUMJ01000092.1 GCF_000430625.1 Aneurinibacillus terranovensis DSM 18919 | reverse complement strand
ATCAGTGTTTTTTTGTTAATAGACAAGTCAACATATGTCGGACAATTGATGTGTCAAAAGATACGCCTTGTCCGAAGCCAATTCATCTCATGACGTAAGTCACGAGTGTTCTCGGCTAATTCATAAAAGGGCTTATACGTTCTGTGCCGCATGATTTAATAGTTCTGCCGATTGTGCGGCCTTTTGTGTGGCTAAACCAATTTCCTCAATGACATCGACAAGGTCTTTCATTTTTTTCCGTTTTCCACTGATGCATGTACTTCTTGAATTGATTTACCTACATCTGCCGTATATTGTGCGGTTTGCGCAGTTAACCCCTTTATCTTTTTGCCCTAATGCTTTCCTCCGGGTTTTTACTATGTTCATGAATCACATCTAAATGACTTTCCAACGTTTTAAACGTTCAATCGAGCTGTTTCGTAAAATGATTCCTTTAAGCTCAGGTACGTCAAGTACTGTCTTGTAAAAAATGGAGACGATTTGCTCAAGATGTTGTTTAATGAGAGCTTGTACACACTTGCCAACCTGAATTTCTTCCTTCGTTAAATTAATCATTTTCATTTGAGTGATAATCTCATGGTTGTCCACCTGAATGGTTATCTGTTCTTCTTCCACCTTACCCAGCCATTTCAAATGTTTCTCTGATCCTGCGTTTTTTTTCTACGACAGCAAAATCAACTAACAACATGTCTCTGCCCATTCTTGCTCCAACTTGGCCAGATATGCTTCGGGGTTTCGATTAAAGCGTCTGCGCTCCACATTTTCGCTCAAACGGGAATCCCACTCCGCTTTACGCTCCTTGTAGGATGTGTAGTCGACGGAGCGCAAGCGTTCCTTGAGATGTTCTTGACCAAGTGCATCGCTAATGAGCACGATCATTTCCCCGTTGCGCTGGATGTACGTATTCCAATTGCGAAGTCCGGTGATACGGCGATGGTCAGCCTTCGTCTGCCGAAAAAACTGCTCCAGGTCATTGTTCGTTCGTGGAATGTGATACTCGTCGTAACAGGTAAACAGGCCATCCCAGAAGCCTTTTGTATATCGAAGCACATTGTCCACCATGACGGAGTCATCGGCTTCCGTATACGTTTGCTTCATCCATTCGAGCAGCGCTGTCATTTCCCAGCGAACCGTTTCACTGGTTTTGTCAGTATCAGGTTCCAAAAGAGCCGCAATATGCTCCAGCGGCTTTCGCCACCGAGCCACGTCATCGTAAATGGAGGTCATCTGTTCTGTTTTGCTGAATATTCTGACGAAACCTTCGAGGAGCGAGGGCCCCTTTTTTATCCAAGCATCGGATGAGTGAGGCTTGAATCGCTTGTGCTCGTTCATAGATCAGCATGCCGGGCAACTCGAGCGGTGGGTCTCCGTCCTCTAACAGCAACGCGCGAGTGGCAGCGATGTATTTCTTGGCAATGCCGGCTTCGGCCATTTGCGCGGTAGCTTGTTCATGTTCGGATGCGCTTGCGGCGGCGTTTACGTTCTCTTTAGCACGGCTTTCCGCCTTTTCGATTTTACGCTCGATGTCCCGAATTCCTCGCAGGCTTTTCTTCAGCTCCGTCTTGAGCTTACGGTCCGCGTCCACCACCGGCTTCGCAATATCTTTCAAGTAGTGATACTGGCAGTATTGATACGGAACATCCGGCAGCAGGTCTTCAAAAGCCAAGCGGATCGAATGCTGACCGTCGCTCACGATGCCGACGATAGGAAATCCGAGCTCGATAATCGGTTTGATTAACGTTTGCAATTCCGCCGCCGTTCCGCTTTTCATGTTCTGCGCGGCGAGTACCGTGCCGCTGAATACTTCACGCAGCACATACAGCGTTTCGTTACCCTTCTCGGGCTGAACGCCATCCATGGATAAGATGATTCCGCCGTTTTGCTCCGTCGTCTCTGCCAGTACCTTGCGAACATGGTCATCGAGACTGGCCGCCAGGAGGACTTGATACCGTTCGTAAAGATTTTGAGCATGACGCTCGCTCGTTTTCACACCACGTTCATTCAGTGCATCGGCCAGTTCTTTCACCATCATATGCCGCTTAAAACGCAATTCACCGACCAGACAAAGAACATCGTAGCCATACGAAGAATGCTTCATGCTCAGCATCTCGGCTTCGGCTGATTTGTATGAAGTGCCCGCATGCGGACAATCCGGATTTTTGCAGGTATACGCCATGCTCCATGCGTCGATGACACCGTCCAACGTGGAAATTTTTTTGTGCCATGCCGTGTGGGATCGCTGCAGTTTCCTCTCGCAATGCGGGCAGTTCTGAAATTCCGGTTTGAAATAGACTTTGGGCGCGTCACCCAATCGATTTTTGAGAAGCATGAAGGGTCAACTCCTACGAGAAACTCAGACCCTTATTACTTCGACGAACGTCAGGAAAATCCTGTTAGTTAATTGTGCTGTCGTAGTTTTTTTTGACGATTGGCTCCATTTCGCTTATATTTAAAGTTGTCTATCCGTGTGGAAAAGGAGAATGCAAGCAGTGGTTAAAGCTAATAAAAAAGTACTTTTACTCGATATGGATGACGTTACGGTCGAACAATCCTTAACATGGATTCAGCGGATTCATGAAAAAACCGGCGTCCTGTATGACCGCGAGAATTGGACCGAATGGGATTTGTCAAAAATTCTGCCTCCTGAGTTATGCCAGTTAATTTTTGAAGAAATAAACAAAGAACCGAAATTTTTTTATAATCTCCCGGCAAAAGAAGGTGCGATTGAAGGGATAAAAATATTAAAAGATTATTATGATATTGTTTTTGTATCAGCCAGTGAATATTATGCTTTTATCGATAAATATAACTGGATTGAAGAAAATCTCCCTTTTTTGCCTAAGCCAAATCTTATATTAACACACCGGAAAGATCTCGTCATCGGTGATGTTTTGGTGGATGACGGTCCCCATAACCTGGTAAAATCGCCCGCGAAGAAAAAAATTGTTTTTGACAAACCATGGAACAGGAAAATCACCCAATTCCAGCGGGTGAAGAATTGGGGCGAACTCTTGAAAACGCTGCTTTCCGAACCATCTGTTTAGGTAAGAAATATGGCTACCGCCAGCCAGCAAGCGCTGACGATAGCCAACGCCGACTTATTTTGCATGCAGCATGCGCTCGTAAATTTTCAAACGGCTGTATACCGTGGATAACACCGGATATTTCTCCGCCTTATCTTCGTCCTCACCTGCCAGCTCCAGCAGAGCGCCATGGAGATGGTCCGCCTCCACAGGCAGTTTCTTTTCTACATCCCGCTGCATGGAAGACTTCATGGACGGACTGAGTGCTTCGGTCGTTTCCATCGTGCGTTTCTCTATATCTTCCACCGTAGGAGCCCCTATTTTCTTTGCAATCGACGCCACTTCGGAGATGAGTTTTTTATAGACTTGCTTCCCGGCCGCATTATCAAGAATCGAGCCAACCGGTGCACCCATTAAAGATGTAATTCCGCTCATAGAGGCGATAAAAATATATTTGTGCCATATATCCTGCTGTATATGTTCACTTAATATAACATGAAAACCGGCGTTTTCCATATGCCCCAGAATAGAAAGTACGCGTTCGGATTTCGTGCCGTCCCACTCGCCAAATACCAGGTCGTGCCGCACACTCGATTGAACAATCTCCCCCTCTGTATTTAGCGTGGTTTCAATAAAGCAAAGGCCGCCCAGAATTTTATCTTTGCCGAATACGCGCTGCAATTGTAAAAAATGCCGATATCCGTTCAACAAAGGCAAGATTATGGTAGATTCTCCAACAAACGGCCGAATATCGTCCAGTACCTGCGCCAAATGGTAAGCTTTCACCGCAATGATAATAACATCGAAATCCCCCGCTTTCTCCCCGTTACTGATCGAATGGACAGGTGCGGCAAAATCACCGTGTATACTGTGGATTCTCAATCCTTTTTCATCTAATTCCCTTCGTTTTTTTGCGCGGACAAGAAACGTTACATCTTCACCTTTTCGGACAAGCCGCCCGCCAAAATATCCACCGATTGCACCCGCACCTACAATTAGAAAACGCATCAAAAGCCCCTCCATCTACTTAATTATTTACTTAAAAACTTTCCTTTTCTTATACGCCCAGGAAGAACCAATTCGACTTTTCTCCATATATATACAGAAGATAGTTATTGGTCTATCCCGGGGGGGATCGTTTCATGGTAATAAAACCACCTATTCTGCGAACAGGGGATACGATAGGAATAGTTACACTGGGAAGTCCTCTGGATGCAGCCACGATTAATGCAAGAATTGCTACCTTACAAAGCTTTGGATTCAACGTAATACTGGGCAGCTTTGTCTACGCCAGCACCGGTTTCCTGGCCGGCACAGACCGGCAAAGAGCTTCAGATTTGATGGCGATGTTTGAAAACAGACAAGTAAAAATGATTCTGCCAACAAGGGGAGGCGTCGGGGTGTCCGGGATTCTTCCTTATCTTGACTACGAAATCATCCGGCGCAATCCCAAAATCGTAACCGGTTATAGCGATGTCACATCTTTATTAAACGCACTTTACCAATTTAGCAACTTACTAACGTTCCACAGCCTGCTGCTGATTGATTTTAGAGCTACCACTCCCGCCTACAATTATAATCAATTTTTCAGCGCTGTCGCCACAATCACTTCGCCAAGAGCCGTTACAAATCCCCCGGGCATCCCGCTTGTAAGCAGAGTTCGTGGCAATGTAACAGGGCGCCTTGTCGGCGGCAATCTTACGGCACTTGTGGATACGCTCGGCACCCCGTACGAAATTGATACGACAGGAAACATTCTTTTAATAGAAGAAACCCATGAGCCTATCAATACGGTATACCGCTATATCAATCATTTACGATTAGCGGGAAAATTTGCGGATTGTCTCGGTATTATTATGGGCGAGTGTACGGCCTGTCCACCTGCCTACGGAAAAACGTACGAGGATCTGATTAACGAGTTTATCGTTCCTCTGGGCAAACCTCTTATGACCAATCTAACAACAGCCCATGGTTATTATAAAGCCGCATTGCCCATTGGTGCACGGGTAAATCTGAATACGATCAACAATACGCTGACGATTCTTGAGCCCACCGTAAGCGGATAAATTGGCCCTTCATTTTAATTTGTTGCAAAAAATTGAACATATCACCGAAAAAAATAGAGAAGTCTTTCCTGTGTGATATTCCTCACATCTTTTTGCCTTCCGTTCCTATAGGATTAAAGCATAGATTACAACATAACAAATGTTGAAATAATGATGTTGAGGGAGGCCAAATGATGTTTTGTTATCAATGTGAACAAACGCCAAGTGGGGGATGTAATGTTATTGGCGTGTGTGGGAAAAACGAGGATATTGCAAGTCTGCAGGATACGATTATTTTTGCTTTAAAAGGAATCGCAGCGTATGCTACCCACGCAAAACAACTCGGTTATACAGATCCTGATGTGGATGCCATTACTCACGAAGCTCTATACTTAACTCTGACCAACTCTAATTTTAATATGCAGGAACATATTGATATGGCGATGAAGGTCGGAACCGCAGCGGTAAAAGTGATGGATCTTCTTGATCGCGCTCACACATCCCGCCTTGGAATTCCGCAGCCTATCACCGTATCGCAAAATAAAGTGGAAGGAAAGTCTATTGTCATCACAGGTCATAATCTGTTTGCTTTAGAAGAATTGTTAAAGCAAACAGAAGGAAAAGGAATTAACATCTATACTCACTCCGAAATGCTTCCGGCTCATGGCTATCCAGAATTAAAGAAATATCCGCATCTAAAAGGTAACATCGGGAAAGCATGGTACGACCAGCGCCGCCTGTTCGAAGAATTCCCGGGTGCGATTCTGGCAACAACCAACTGCGTAATGCCGATTAAAGGAACCTATGCGGACCGCTTCTTCTCCTATGAAGTAGCCGGACTCGAAGGCGTTACAAAAATTGTTAACGATGATTTCACTCCATTAATTGAAAAGGCTTTGTCTTTACCTGAGGCTCATATCGAATCCGACCAAACATTAACCACCGGATTCCACCATGAAACGGTACTCGGCCTGGCTCCTGAGATTATCAATGCGGTAAAAGCGGGCAAAATCAAACGTTTCTTTGTCATCGCCGGTTGTGACGCACCTGGCAAAGGCGGCGACTATTACCGTGAATTAGCCACTTCTCTGCCAAATGATACGGTCATTCTTACGACATCCTGCGGAAAATTCCGCTTTAACGATGTAGACTATGGAACGGTTGCAGATACAGGTATTCCGCGCTACATCGACCTTGGCCAGTGCAACAACTCCGGTTCTACTGTAAAAATAGCCATGGCTCTGGCAGATGCTTTCGGTTGTGAAGTTAACGAATTGCCTGTGAGCATCGTATTGTCCTGGTTTGAACAAAAAGCAGTCGCTATTCTTCTCGGATTATTCAGCCTGGGTATTAAAGATATTCGCATCGGGCCTAAACCGCCTGAATTTATTACGCCTGGTGTATTAAATGTCCTGCAAGAAGCTTTCAACCTTAAACTCATCGGCACAGCACAGGAAGATATGGCTGACATGCTTGCTTTATCTACTAACTAATCAGCCAAATCTAGTCTATTAATCGAAAAAAGTCCGCATCACTTTATAGTGACTGCGAACTTTTTTTAGTTTTACCTGCCGCGCTGAGTGGAAATCGTTATATTACCGGAGGGTATACACCCGAATACGATGGATAACCTCCGTAAAAACCTCCCGGATAGCCGCCATAACCCGGGTAGCCACCGTATCCGCCATAAAAAGGGCCTGGTCCCGGACCATACCCTCCGTACGGTCCGCCGGCCAAACCGCTTAAGAGGAAAGGGGTAAGAAAAAGCAACGGCAAGGCCGGATTTATCTGGCGTTCATCGACGTACGTTACCGGTTGAATCGGGTATGGCGCGTAACTTGGCTGAAGGGCAATCTCCTTTTTTTCCATAATATCCCTCGTTTCATCCTAACATTTTTAGACACTATACTATATGTGCATCCGTCTAATTTGGGTCATCCTGCGGAAAAATAGTTGTTTGCCCATCATATTGTTCTGCTTTCCACTTTCGGCAACAAAAGTTTCCTAATCGATTATTAAAGAAAATTTGGCCATCGCCAAGCCAGAGGCGCTGGCGATGGCCTTAGTTGCGCTTAGGTAGATAACGAAAGTTATACTTTCTTATCTACCAAAAAAGCATGCAGGATACCGCTTATAATCCAAAGCGCAATCGAACCAAAAAAGGCGTTTCCAAATCCCTCTACATGAAAACCGGGGACAATGTGGCTGGAGAGTTCAAGCATAGCGGCGTTAATCACAAGCGCGAAAATTCCAACCGTCAGAAAAGTAATAGGGAGCGCTAAAAATTGGAGGACCGGACGGATAAATGTATTAATCAGCCCTAACACGATTGCTGCCAAAAAAGCGGTCGAAACATGGTCAAACCAAATCTTTGGAAAAATCCAGGCCACAATAAGAAGCGAAATCGCAGAAATTATCCAGTGTACAAGTAATCTCATTACCTTCTCCCCTCGCATGGAAACCTCTTATTACTTTACATTATACATTTTGGGCAAAAAGATTGCTCCCGTAAAATAGATGGGCATACTACAGAAGAAATAGCTCTTGTCTTGCTTATTTAAAGTAAGAATGAGAAAATAGATGGGCGGAGACCAAAATTCACAAATATAGAGCAGCGGTATGATGTCAAGCCCCTAAGTTAACATAATATTTTGTCGAAAGCTGCTTTTTTGGGGGGTGAACCAAAAAAAGGCAATACCAAACTAAGCCCACCCTACCTTGAATTCAAAATATTTCCTCAAAATCCAAGGAACTGGTGGAATTGGATGAAAGAGTTATGTCTTACATGTGTTGTCGGATTCCTCCTTTCCGGTCGTAAAGTCGATTCGTCTTCAGCAGATAAAAGACCAATCGCACTAATTTACGGGCTGTAAGAGCAAGGGCACGTTTTTCGGCAAACTCTTTCGGCTCCGCTTTCTTTTTGGCATAGTACTCCGCGAATACAGGGTCG
>NZ_AUMJ01000091.1 GCF_000430625.1 Aneurinibacillus terranovensis DSM 18919 | reverse complement strand
AGGTGAGATGTGGACTTGCGCTATGTGTCATGTTAGCTATGGCTTTGGGACGAATCAGAGAGAACCAAGCAGACAAAATGCGGAGTCTGGTTGCAAGGGCGTAAACTTATCCACATCTGGATAAATGATGGGAATCAATCACCGGCCGAATAGGGCTGATGTGGATAACGGGATACGTATGCCCTTTGATAGGGAATATTTGGATAAATAGACCTAAATAAAAGGATTAATGGGTTCTAACGAACCAAAAAAGCATTTTTTCCCGTAGATTTCATTGGTTCCGTACAGAAATTGAGTACATCGCAAATAGCTCGTATTAAAAAAATGTTTTCTAATTTCAAAAAAGTTGCAATACAATAAAAGATACAAAAAAGAGAAAAGATTTTTGGGATAATAGTACTTATAGAGGAGGAGGCCGAAAAATGCTTGTCGAAGATATTATGAAGCGAAACGTAATTACCGTCGAATCATCCGATTCCATTCGCCTGGCCATGCTAAAGGTCGACCAAAACCGGATTCGCCATCTTCCCGTCATAGAAGACGGACAGCTTGTTGGCATTCTGTCGGATAGGGATCTGCGCGATGCATGTCCCTCAATTATTGGCGAGACACGAACGGAAGATGATCAAGTAATGAGCACCTCTGTTTCTTCTATTATGCGCAAAGAGGTTATTACCTGCCACCCACTTGATTTTGTAGAAGAAGCGGCTCTCGCTATGTACGATAATCATATAGGCTGTTTGCCTGTAGTAGAGGGCGACCGCCTTCAAGGGATTATTACAGAAACAGATATATTACATACACTCGTTGAATTAATGGGCGTCCATTACCCGAGTTCCCATATCGAGGTTGAGGTTGATGACAGGATAGGGTTGCTCGCTGACGTAACCCAAATCTTCAAAGAGGCGAAATGCAACGTAACAAGCGTCCTTGTATTCCCCGGTCGGCGCTTAAACAAAAAGAATCTCGTATTTCGCGTACAAACGATCGATCCGCGCAAAATTGTTTCCAAAATTGAAGAGGCCGGGTATCGAGTTGTGTGGCCCGATGAAATAGAGGGATCTGTATGAGCATTAAAACCGCATTTATTTACAGTGACGACTACTTACATTATTACTTTAATGACGACCACCCATTTAACCAGAAGCGCCTTGTGATGACCACTGATCTGCTGCGCCAGCTTAACCTGTTAAAGGATGAGCATATTGTCGCACCACGTTCCGCAACAGACGAGGAATTGTCGCTCGTCCATGACCTTCAATATATTGAGGTCGTGCGGGAAGCAGGGCATACGGATGGAGAACTGGCTATCGCCGGCAGTTATGGGTTGGGCACAGAAGATGTGCCTGTTTTTCGCAATATGCACGAAGCAACGGCGCTAATCGTAGGTGGAACCCTGCGGGCGGCTGAACTTGTCATGTCGGGGCAGTATCGCCATGCTGTAAACCTGTCAGGCGGATTGCATCACGGCTTTCGCGGTCGCGCCTCCGGGTTTTGTGTGTATAATGACTGCTCAGTTGTGATTGCTTATTTGCGCAAACACTATGATGCCAGAGTGCTTTATATCGATACAGATGCTCACCACGGTGACGGTGTCCAGTGGGCGTTTTATGACGATCCAAACGTGCTGACGCTTTCTTTTCATGAGACGGGAAAATATTTATTTCCGGGAACGGGGAACATTACGGAACGTGGGGATGGGCAGGGATATGGATTTAGCGTGAACGTGCCTCTGGATGCGTTTACAGAAGATGATTCCTGGCTTGAAGCTTACTATGAAGTTCTTCCGACAGTGGCCCGCGGCTTTAAGCCCGATGTTATTGTTACGCAAAATGGTTGTGACGCCCACACCTTTGATCCGCTGACCCATTTGTCAGCCAGCATGCGAATCTATCAGGAAATCCCTAAGTTGGCACGAGCTTTGGCGGACGAGCTGTGCGAGGGACGTCTCATCGCTACCGGGGGTGGCGGATATGATATCTGGCGTGTTGTTCCACGAGCCTGGACGCTTCTCTGGGCCGAATTATCCGGGCAGCGTATCGAGAAAAATATCGCTATTCCAGTGGAGTGGATCAATAAATACCAACCGGAATCTCCCGTCCAATTAGCGCCAACACTGCTTGACCCGGAAGGCCTGTTCCCAGCCATCCCTCGACGGAGTGAGATTACCACAAAAAATAAAAATACCGTTGAAAAAGCGCTGTTGTATTGTCCGAAGGGGTAATACGAGATACATCGAATCCGTTGTATTTTTGCGGTTTTTCCCTTGCGGGGAAGCGATGACTGACAGACTGAAACTGCATTAAATACCGATTATGGGTACCTCCGTCTACTCTTAACTTTGTTAACGGCTGTCCTATTTTTTTTGGATCATCAGCACGCTCCCGTACTGATGATCGCAGTGATTCTTTTATCCTTCTTTAATCTAGGAGCCTGGGGAGCTTTTTATACCTATACGCCGGAACAGTACCTGACAGCTTTTGGTACAACGGGTGTAGGGTTGCAGCTTCGGGGGGACGAATCGGTAGAATTAATCGAGGACTAAACAATGAAAAATCCTAACGAATCTCATCGTTAGGATTTCATTTCTTTATTGTTTTGGTTTTAAATAGCTAATAAAGCAATTCCAATTCTGCCCAGTGTGGATTTGCTTCGAGCCGGCGTTCCATGTCACGGAATGCTCTGAGCGAGCGACTCAACTTACTGTAGGCGTCGCCCCCTTCACTCCAGCCCAGATAGCCAATCATCCCATTAAAGCCAATCTTCTTAAGCTGCCCAAGCAACAAGAAATTGTCCAACTCGCCTTCGTCCAATGGTTCAATAGTCGCAACGTTCCCAAAACCGTGCGGATTCCGACGGCTACCGGACAGGTTCACCTGCTTCATGTACGGCGCTACTGCTCCCAGTATAGCCGACAGGTTTTCCCCGTCGACAGCATACCAGTGGAAGCCACAGAACACGATCCCCAGATTTGGATGTTTTAGCCGGCGACACAAACGTAGCGCATCTTCGTGGCGCTCGATCCAGAAGGATAGGTGCGTATAAAGCAGGATGTCGATGTTTCTACGCTCGCAAATCTTAAGCGCCTTTTCCAGCCACATCACCGCAATATCGTCACCTGCCGGGTCTGAGGGACTCAGATTCGTTCCTGCGGATTGGATCGCCAGCTCGACAGTCGAACATCCCTCGATAGTCTCCAACAACTTCAGGATGCCCTCATTTCTCGGATGGCTCTCGCCTACTGATAGATCCAACACGACGTACACACCCGCGACGTCCAGCCCATATTTTTGCTTGACGCTGCTAAGCTTCGCTGCGTCCTGCCAACGCTCTCCTCTCCAGACGGACAAATGCGTTGCATCGTACCCGATCTCTTTTAGCATCTCGCACCGTGCCTCGAATTTGTAAACTCCCATTGAGTTGTAGAAGGCAAAATCCATTGCATAAAAACGGTAGGCCATAGCTACTCGTTCCTCCTTTTCAGTGAATCGGTTCCCAGATCCCCACCTAATCCCTAAGAATCTTCCTCAGACTTTAGCACTTTGACGGGCTCTAATAAACCGGAATCAAATGTATGTGAATCAAATGCAGCAAATACATCAATACCAGCCAATACATCCTCCACATTTCCAAAATTAACAGGAGCAGAAATTCTACGATAAGAAAACGGATTGTCGCTAACGTTAACGGAGGGGCCGATAGGAGGCTAATTTTCATAACAACCGCACGCATAGCAAATAAACATGACATTCAACGCTTTACATGTTTTTTAAAGCATCTGTGATCGGGATATCACCGGAAACCAGATCAAATGCACGGTAAAAGGTGCGTTCCTCATTGAGAGCCGCCACGATGGTTCCCGCTACATCCTCGCGTGGAAAGCCTTCGCAATCCCTTCTACGTCACCTTCCAGGTTTGCCACCACGGTTTCTGCCCCTAATTTCTCAAGAAACTCGGTTGTTCCTCCTTTCTTTCATAGCTCTCACTGAATGTTCCTTACTTTTGCTTAATAAACGAATGAGATGTCGGCCTATTTGTCCATTCGCTCCAACTACAAAAACTTCCACAAGGCTCCATTCTCCTTTCGCTTTGAATTTATGAATTGTATAATCCCGTTGACAACACCACCCGGCAAAAGCACAAGACATGCCGTAAACACTGATAGCACAAGCGCGTTTTGAAGATAAGCCGCAAGTATCGTAATTTCAATCTATTTGACACGTCATCATTATCATTTTTTATTTAACGAATGGCTATAGGTATACCCTAACTCATACACTCGATTTAACAAACTGTCGTAAAGCTCTTTGATTTCATCTTCGTTTTCGATATCTTCAGCTAACGTATTATATAGAAATGCCACTTCAGACTGAGTAATACCTGTATACCCAGCTATACCAACATTCAAATAATAGGAAATCATGGTATCAAAATTTCTTTTTTTAATGCTTGCTTCTGTTTCCCCGACAATTGGAATCCACAATACCTTTTTGTGTGAAAGGCGCGTTCCGCCATAAGCAAACCCATAGTTCCATGTACGGTCTATATATCCTTTTGTAATTGCTAGTAATGAATACCACCATAAAGGAAAGATGAATGCTAATCCATCATTTCTTTTTAACCTTTCCATTTCTGCCTGAACACGTGCGGAATATTTCTTATTGGGGTTATCCCAGTCAGGTTCATCTTTTTCGTAAATTAGAAGATTAAATTCCTCACCGTACAAATCCGCAATTTCAACTTCATGTCCAGCATCTGTTAGTCCTTGCACAAACGTTCGGTAACAGAAAAAGTAAGGGATTCTTTTCTGGGATGTGAAATAACCGTTAGCACTTTACAATGCAAAGGAGCGTTCACTTGCCAGTTAATGCTGGAAAGTGCGGAAGAACTTCTTCCCCTAATTCTTCGATCACTTCTTCAGCAGGACGTCGACCATATTTTAAGTTGATTATCACATGATTGACACCCAAAATTTTAAGATTCTCTATGAATTCAATGAGAGGATTGCGCCCTATCCGGAAGCCCAAATGAATGGGGATTGGAGCATGATTCGGATCCTCTGCCAAATCTACATATAGGGACTGACTAAATGGTTTAAATTGATCAGTAAGAGAACGCCAATTTGCAATCAGTTCCTCCTGGAATTTCGGGTTTCTAGGATAGTAAAGCCATCCGTCACTGTTTTGGGCAATCCATTCGGGAGACTGAGAGCTGTGGCCGGTTACCAATACTGGAATATCGAATAGACGCGGTTTAGGCAAAACGTCCCCATTCGAAAGATTGGCCCGTGGCGATCTGATAGTGGGAAACTCTTCCCTCCACGCTTTTTTCATTACCGATATGGATTCTCGAAACAAAGTACCACGCTCTTCAGAATCAACCGCAAAGGCTGGAAATTCTATCGGACGATCTCCAGTCGCCACTCCGAGAACGAGACGTTCTCCGGATATCTTGTCAATAGAAGCAGCGGCTTTAGCCACATGCAGTGGGTGACGCAATGTTAGAATAATACTTGCGGTACCCAGGGCAATACGTTTGGTATGAGCAGCTATATATCCTAAATAGACCCAGGGATCATAAATTTGACCTACATCCCCAAAATAAGGATCATATAATGGGACATCCCTGACGTGCAATGCAGCAAAATTTAGCGCCTCCGCTCTTTTTGCCAGTTTAATTTGTTTTTCAATGTTCATCTCCGGGATGCTACCCTCATATGCTTCCAACGGAAAGAATAGGCCGAGAGTCAGATTATTTTCCTGAAACATGCGTGAATATCCCTTATGCTTATTAAATGGGTTCATAGTTGTCTCCTTCATTTATATTTTTAAATATCTATAAATATCGATATAATAATATAAAAATCAGATGAATTCAAGAACAAAGTGAGCATGATAGTTACAATTGCTACCTCCAGATTTGGCGGGCCAAACTAACAACCGACTTCCACAGAAGCGATGACAACGTACATAAGATCATTCTTGTCCTGTTTATCCGGTAAAATGACTCCACTTGTCGTTGCCATACCGCCATCAATAATTTCCACAGTGACTTGGCCATAAGGAAGAATGTCTATCACCTTTTCAATGTTCAATTGTTCTTTATCGCAGGGCACGGCCAATTTTACATGAACCTTCATATTTTTTAGATCATTGTTCGGCAACACTGAGCGCAGACCAGGCATGGAGTTATGATGTATCGCATTTCGGACTGCCCGGATGGCTGCTTGCGTAATGTCCTGTCCATGCAGATCAATCCCCATTCCTACTTGAATAAAAAATAAATTTTCCATCGAATCCATTCTCCATTTCGTATTTTTTATTAGTTATTGTTCTTTATTGTTCTTAAATTATTATAAACAATTTTTTAAATAGTCATAGAAGAGACACCATAACAAACCCAAAACCTGAAAATCACTGCTTTCCGGGTTTTGTCTTGAGGAAAATAACCGGGAAAAGCAACATTTTTCCTGGTTATGAATCTGCGTTTTTCTTGGGAGTGTTCAATTCTATTCTCTCTCCATTATACTCGCTCATCTTCTTTTAATTTGAAAAAAATACGGCGAATCAATAAAAAAAGGGGGCGCTGAACCAAAAAGACTTTAAAAGATCCTTTTGGTTCAGCGCCCTACAATTCATTCTAATTTCCAGTCTTTATATAGTAGTACTATCTCGTTTCATTTTTGAAGCAAAAAGGATGATATGCAGATTTCTAATGATCACTAAGATCTCAGCAGAATAGAGAATGCAAGAAATCTTTTTGTACTACCTGTCATCCTAGTTATACAATTTATGCATTTGTAGCAACACGTTCATGTGTAGATTGAAAGGCATGAGCAACACGCAAAACAGTATCATCTTCGCCATATCTTCCAACCATCATCATTCCGACAGGCAGACCCTCCGATTTTCCACAAGGGATGTTCATTGCCGGGTGTCCTGTAATATTGAATGGTGCAGTATTATAAATCGTTTCTAAAGCTCTGGTGATAATTTCCTCCCTTGAAGCATCTGAAGAAGGAATTTTTGTTGCCTTCATCGGTATAGTAGGCATGATCAGCACGTCATATTCTTTTAGTGCGTTATCATACGCTTGTTTTAATTTTCGAGCTAGATTTTGTGCGATCGAGTAATATTTCCCATTATATTGATCCTGCATATATTGTCCAAGTAACATGGTGATTTTAACTGTTTCTGAATATTCATCTGCTCTTGTTTTGCGTGCTTTACCATAGGCATCTAGAAGTTTAGTGCTGTAGTGTCCCTTCCAGTTTGTTCCCATGCCATTTTCTTTGACCATTAAGGAAGTAAGACCCTCTATACCAATACCGTTCCATATATGAATACCATCACGATGCATGGGAATAGAGACTTCCTCCACTACTGCTCCGCTGTCTTCTAAAGAATAGGCAGATTGTCTCACTATATGGTCTACATCCTCCTCGGACAGTCCATCCCAGCCAAAGCCCTCCGTTACGATTCCAACTTTAATACCTTTAGCATTACCGACAAGTGATTCTGTGTATGGTTTCACCTCTAAACCCGACTGCCTTGGATCTAAGCCATCGTCACCAGCGAGCACTTCAAGCAACAGAGCGACATCCTCAACTGTTCTAGCAATAGGGCCGGTGTGATCTAACGTCTGTTCAATTGGAAAAATTCCCGTATAAGGAACAAGTCCGTATGTAGGTTTTAGACCATACACACCAGACCAAGAGCTAGGCATCCGAATCGATCCTCCTTGGTCACACCCTATTGCCATGTCAACTTCACCCGCAGCAACCAATGCTGCACATCCACTAGAAGAACCCCCTGTGGATCTACTAGGGTCGTGTGGATTTAAGACGGGTCCTGTAGCAGAAGTATGACTGCCTCCAGATAGGCACAAATCTTCGCAAACGGCTTTCCCTACAATTTCTCCGCCCGCATCAAGTATCCTCGTTACAATGGTAGCGTCTTCGTCAGGTACAAAACCTTCTAGAATCGCTGAACCATTCATCATAGGAACACCTGCTAGACTTATATTATCTTTTAGAACAATGGTTTTTCCGGCTAATTTTCCCGTACTCTTTCCTTTTACGCTCGCTTTCCAATACCATGCATTGTATGGATTTTCTTCGCTACTAGGGCGATACCCCGAAGTCCGTGGATATTTTACCGGGAGACTAGGTTCTACAAGCTGATTTAAACGGTCGTAAGATTGAAGTGTAGCTTTCATCATTTCTTGATATGAAGATAAATCCTCATCCGTGAGATTAAGATTAAATCCCTCTGCAATTTTTTTCAATTGTTCAATCGTTGGTTTTTTAACAGCCATTTTTCTCCTCCTAAATAAGTAAGTGTACATTAAAAGGGGACGTGTTCTCAAAAGTGACACTCTATTATTATTAAATTAAAAGTTACATCTTTATTAAATGGTAAAACTTTTTGAAAAGAGTAACAACTTTTGTGTAAGATTCTCTACATTAATTTTTAATTTTGAGAGAAAATAAAAAGGGGAAGCCAGTATAATCATTACTGGTAATGAATGCTTTAATGATTTCTCCGCGTACAGAACACGAACAGAGCTGAGAGGAAGCAAAGGTTTT
>NZ_AUMJ01000090.1 GCF_000430625.1 Aneurinibacillus terranovensis DSM 18919 | reverse complement strand
GGGGGTAAAAATTTTTCTCCTGTATCTTTCAGCCCTTGTCCTGTCCGGCTTGCAGGACATCGCAATTAGCTCTGATTATTTTTAAAGGGAAAACAGACGCTTTGATTCCGCTCTATGCGATTGGAGTATTTTTATCTTTCACATTGGCTCAGGGTGGTTTGGTCCGGAAATGGTATAGGGAAAAGACCAGAGGATGGCAGCGGCGGGCAGCCATTAACGGGTTGGGCTCCCTTGTATCTTTTGGAGTGTTAGTTATTTTTTGTTTTACCAAATTTTTGGAAGGCGCCTGGATTGTTGTTGCATTAATTCCCGTTTTGATGTGGGTGATCACGAAGATTTACAGGCACTATGAAAGAGTAGCAGGGCAGCTCCGGGTCGATTTATCTGAACCTTTACCCGAAAAAGGCTCGTTAATTATCGTACCGATAGCAGGGATTCACCGGGTCGTAGCTTCCTCCATTGCCTATGCGAAGACACTCAGTCCTAATGTTGTTGCTTTTTATGTGGCGAGCAGTGAAGAAGATGCCGATAGAATGGAAGAGAAATGGGAACAATGGAACCCCGGTGTTAGACTTGTGACATTTGTCTCTCGTTATCGTTTAATCGTAAGGCCGCTTGTCGAGTTTATTGAAAGAATTGATGCCCGGTTTAACAAACAAAAGGAGACGACAATTATGGTCTTGCTCCCGCAGTTTGTTCCCCGAAAATGGTGGCAGCGCCTTCTGCACAATCAATCGGCATTTCGTATTCGCTCGATCCTTCTTGCGCAGAAAGATGTTGTTATCGCGACAGTGCCTTTTCATTTAAATGATTAGTTTAGACGCTCATTTACCAACTAACGCCATTCATCCGAAAGGTTAAAATGCGTATCGAATCTGATGGGCATGCAAACAGCCTGGTTGACGTAACCAGGCTGTTTTTCTAACCATTTATAGAACCGTCATGCATGTCGTGCTGCAAATTAGGAATGACAAAAGAAACCGTCGGCAATGCAGCGTAATCTTTTGGGAAACTTGATAAAGGCATGTTAACAACGGCAGGAAGGTTATTAAAATTGACCCAGGGATTATGTTTTCGCGCGTATCCTCTATCCCACGAGAACAAGCTGCTTGCATATTTCGCACCAGTATATCCGACAGATGGTAAATTTTCTGAATACCCGCCGAACGTTAACTTCTTCTTAATCAATTCACTCCCCAGGTTGTCGGTTGAAAAAGTATGGGGAGGGAGGGCATCATTGGTAACCCCCTGGTTGGAACCTGAAAATAAATCCGGATAATTGGGCTGACTCGGATGCTCTTTTATTTATAAAATACAGCTTTAAAGGAGGAACGCTGTGCAGCATGTAGTTGACTGGTTTAACCACTATGGATATGGAGTTTTGATCCTTGGACTGATGTTAGAACTTCTTGCCCTGCCTCTCCCCGGAGAGGTTATTATGGGATATGCGGGTTTTCTTGTTTTTCAGGGAAAACTGAACTGGTTGACTAGTATTGTTTTTGCGGGAATTGGAAGTTCAGTGGGGATAACTCTGTCTTATTTGATTGGGTTTAGATTAGGAACCCCCTTTTTTCATAAATACGGCCATTATATTCACTTCGGTCCCGAACGATTAGAAAAAGTTTCGGGATGGTTCAGCCGGTATGGTAATAAGCTTTTAGTCATTGCTTATTTTATTCCAGGCGTAAGGCATTTTACAGGGTATTTTTCGGGCATTAACCGTTTACCTTTTCGAACATTTGCATTGTACGCTTATACAGGGGCCGTTATTTGGGTATCCACGTTTATCTCCCTTGGTAAAATTCTTGGGCCGCAGTGGGAGCATTTCCATGGCCTCATGACAAGATATTTACTGATTGCCGCTATTATTGCCGGTGTTGTCGTTGCTCTCTATTTAATCTACAAACAATACAAGCTGCAGATTAAAGAAGCCGTGTTCAACATGCTTGTAAGACTATTGAATACGTTCCATTCTCTGGGTCGTGTAAGGTTTCTCGTTACCGCAACTGTCATAATCGGTGTGATTTTTTTCGTTTTAATGATTGGGTTAATTCAGGATTACCTTGCCCATGAATTTGATCTGTTTGACCAGGTTGTAATGACGCTCATGACCTTGATTTTCGATGAAAGTTGGGCCCTCTTGATGCGGTGGTTCAGCTACCTTGCATCTCTAAAGGTGCTGATTACTTTTGCTATTCTTACGTTCCTGGGAATTATTCGAAAGGGACAGGACCGGAAAATTGAAGTTTTGTTCCTTTTTTTGGTTTTTTTAGGTGGAGAACTGTTTGAGGAAGGGCTGAGGCGTGTTTTTCACCGATTGCCGCCTGTTATCCAATTGGTCCATGGACATACGCCGTATACATTCCCGAGTGAGTATGCACTGATGGTTTTTGTCGTGTACGGATATTCAGCATTTCTGCTGATTCGTCACAGCGAAAGTCACGTGAGGACAATAGCAGTTGGCATTATTTTTTTTCTGGTGGTATTGTCGGTTGGGCTCAGCCGGCTGTATTTTACGTTTGAGTATCCCAGCGATGTAGTGGCGGGTTACGTTTTTGGCGGAGTCTGGTTAAGTTTGAATATTGTATTGTTGGAAATAAATCGTTTGATATATAAATTGTAGGTGTCTTACTTATTTTAAAGCAGGGAAATGTTTATGAGAATCATCGATGAAGCAAAGAAAAAAGGAACTGTTGGTTTAAATTGAGCTCTGTAGGAGAAACAAATTATGAATTTACATAAAAGTCCCGGATTTCTGATTAACAAGTTGGCACAAGTTGAAATTCAACAAATGCTGCGCTTGGAAAAGGCTACGATAACTGGACTTCTGCTCAATTTTTAAAAGCAAAATGATTGCTTTTGTTTCTTATAAGTTTGAGAATCGGCGTACGCCAAAGGCATTTACAGGAAGGATCGGATGAAATGTTGGAATTAAATAAAATTCATCATGTTGCTTTAATATGTTTGGATTACGAGAAGTCAAAAAATTTTTATGTTAACATTCTTGGCTTGAAGATTATAAATGAGACGTTCAGGGAGGAAAGGAGCTCTTATAAACTGGATCTCCAGGTTGGGGAAAATAATCAAATCGAATTATTTTCTTTTCCAAACCCTCCGGAAAGGCTGAATTATCCGGAAGCAAGAGGGCTTCGGCACTTGGCTTTTGAAGTGGATAACATTGAACAGGCAGTAGAGGAATTACAGTTAAAAAATATTACGGTTGAACCCATTCGCGTAGATTCCCTTACCGGAAAGAAGTTCACATTTTTTAGTGATCCTGACGGATTGCCGTTAGAATTATACGAAAAGTAAATGAATGGTTATACCGTCGATTCGTTCCTGCTTGGTGGTTTAGGGATGTAATTCCTTGCTTTTTATATTTCTAGAGCCAGCGGATTAGTATGTCAGAAAAATTAACTATGTCAGAAAATCTAACATAAAAATTGAAAATATGACTCGATACATTACAATGTAGATAAAGGTTGGAAAATTCTAATTGTTGGGAGGGTGCTATGCACTTAACTGACCGCGAGAAAGAAAAACTGTACATTGTTGTAGCAGCGGACCTGGCACGCCGACGGCAAAAAAGAGGACTAAAACTAAATTATCCGGAGGCGATAGCCATTTTGACATATGAAATTATGGAGGGGGCCAGAGATGGAATGCCGGTTTCCCAGCTTATGCAATGGGGAAAGAAGATTTTGACCGAAGATAATGTGATGGAAGGCGTCTCCTCCATGATCGAGGAAGTGCAGGTGGAAGCAACGTTTCCCGATGGTACAAAATTAGTCACCATTCATCAACCTATTGGTCCTGCATTAAATCCGGAGGGGGAAACGGCAGAATGAAACCCGGCGAATATGTATTGAAATCCGAACCCCTTCTGTTCAATGCAAAACGGAAGACGATAGATTTAGTCGTTGTTAACCGTGGAGATCGACCGGTACAAGTTGGCTCCCATTATCATTTTTATGAGGTAAACCGGGAACTGGATTTCGAACGGGAAAAGGCTAAAGGGATGCGTCTGCATATTCCTGCCGGTACGGCCGTCCGTTTCGAGCCCGGTGAAGAAAAATCCATCACTCTAGTTGAATTTTCTGGAAACAAAATGGTATTTGGCCATAATGGGAAGGTAAACGGTTCTGTCAACCTGAAGAATGAAACGGGCAATGAAACAGACGGTCTGCCTGTTCAGTCAGGTGGAGTCATTAGCCGGACGTCTTATGCTGCGATGTATGGCCCAACTGTAGGCGATAAAATTCGGCTTGCTGATACCCGGCTTTTCATTGAGATTGAAAAGGATTTTACCGTATACGGAGATGAATGCAAATTTGGCGGCGGCAAAGTGCTCCGCGATGGAATGGGGCAATCTTCACGTGCCCGGCGGGATGAAGGAGTAGTAGATGCCGTCATTACCAACGCCACGATTGTGGACCACTGGGGGATTGTCAAGGCGGATATTGGGATAAAGGATGGGCGTATCGTAGGAATCGGCAAAGCCGGAAACCCGGATACCATGCAAAACGTCACTCCCAATCTTGTAGTAGGGGCTTCTACAGAGGTGATAGCTGGCGAAGGATTGATCGTGACACCCGGCGGCATCGATTCACATATCCATTTTATTTGTCCGCAGCAAGTGGAAACGGCACTTTCATCCGGTATTACGACAATGATTGGAGGAGGGACCGGACCGGCAACCGGAACAAACGCAACCACTTGTACGCCTGGTGAATGGAATATTCACAGGATGTTGGAGGCGGCAGAGGCCTTCCCGGTTAATATTGGTTTTCTTGGAAAAGGAAACGCTTCGGAACCGTCTGTGCTTGAAGAACAGGTCAAGGCCGGTGTTATCGGCCTAAAACTGCATGAAGATTGGGGAACGACCCCTGCTGCGATTGATACCTGCCTGAGCGTTGCGGACCGGTTTGACATTCAGGTGGCCATTCATACCGATACGCTAAATGAGGCCGGGTTTGTTGAAGATACGATTAAAGCCATTGGAGGCCGAACCATCCATACATACCATACGGAAGGCGCGGGAGGAGGCCATGCTCCTGATATTATCCGCCTGGCAGGGGAGTCAAACGTCATCCCCTCTTCCACCAATCCGACCCGGCCGTTTACCGTGAATACGATTGAAGAGCATTTAGATATGCTGATGGTGTGCCATCATCTGGACAGTAGAATTCCGGAAGATGTGGCGTTTGCCGATTCCCGAATTCGTCCGGAAACGATAGCGGCTGAAGATATTCTTCATGATCTGGGCGCCCTTAGCATTATCAGTTCTGATTCCCAGGCGATGGGCCGGGTGGGCGAGGTTATTCTCCGAACGTGGCAGACGGCCGACAAAATGAAAGGCCAACGGGGGGCGCTCCCGGAGGAACAGGGGGATAACGACAATACCCGAATTAAGCGATATTTGGCAAAGTATACGATCAATCCGGCAATTGCCCACGGGATTTCCGAGTATGTGGGATCGATTGAAGCAGGGAAATGGGCGGATTTGGTTCTCTGGAAACCAGCGTTTTTCGGTGTGAAGCCAGAGCTTGTTATAAAGGGAGGGATGATTGCGCATGCAGCAATGGGCGATCCGAATGCCTCCATTCCCACCCCGCAGCCTGTGTTTGGTCGTATGATGTTTGCCTCTTATGGTCGTGCCCTTCAAAAATGTTCGCTTACGTTTGTTTCAGGCGCGGCATATGAGAGCGGCATCCAGGCGAAGCTTGGTTTGCGTAAGAATGTTGTTCCGGTAAAAAACTGCAGGGACATCGGCAAAAAGGATATGATTCATAACGATGCTCTTCCAACCATTGAGGTGAACCCGGAGACGTATGAGGTGAAAGTGGACGGGAAACAAGTAACATGCGAACCATCAGAGGTAGTGCCGATGGCTCAACGCTATTTTCTTTTCTAGTTTAAAGTTTCCTTTAGCGTATAAGAAAGCATAATTTTCTTACAGCATAAGTGCAACGAAGGCTATCGCCGGCGCCTTTGGCTTAGCTTACGTTTTCTTTACATGTAAAGGAGGAACGATGAATTTATCTCTTCTCCAATTAATAGATTCTTCTTTTCCGACAGGAGCCTTCTCACATTCCTTCGGCTTAGAAACGGCTCTCCAGGAAGGAGATGTTGTCAATGGGGACGGATTGGCTAAATGGATCGAAGCTTATATAACAGGAAGCGTAGCTCCGGTAGACGGCGCAGGTGTGTACTGGGCCTACCAATATGCAGATGGTTTGATAAATGAAGGGGGTGAAGCGGGAGAGGCAGAACAAAAACTTACCGCACTTGATCAACTTCTTACCCTCGGCAGGCTTGCGCGTGAGGCAAGGGAAGCCGGCATCAAAATCGGCAGACGTTATCTTCATACAGTAGAAAAGCTTTATCCCGCTTCGGGTTTGAGCAGCTATTCAAACTGGATCCGTTCCGGAGTCTGCTATGGCAATCCAAGTATTGTTCATGGTTGGATCTGTGCGTATTTGCATGAGACACCTCAATCAACGGTACTTAGCTATTTATATTCTTCAGCTAACATGATCGTACAAAATGCTATGCGGGCAATGGCAGTCGGGCAGACGGAGGGACAAAAAGTTTTGCGCTCACTTCTTCCCATGCTTGAACGACAGGCTGATTTGCTCCTTGAGCATCCACCAAGCCCCGATTTACTATCGGTTCGAACAATTAGACAGGAAATTGCCGCCATGCGTCATGAAACGTTGTATTCCAGGCTGTTTATGTCTTAATAACAAAAGGGGGAACGATTTATGTGTCAGGGACAGGGACATCATCATCATCATGACGATTGGACTCAACAAACTTTTGCCGGGGGACGCCCTATGAGAATTGGAATTGGTGGACCTGTTGGATCCGGCAAGACAGCGCTTGTAGAAAAGCTATGTAAAGTACTGCAAGATAAATACAGTGTGGCCGTCATCACCAATGACATTTACACGAAGGAAGATGCGGAAATACTGGCTCGAACCGGTGTCTTACCGCAAGAAAGAATTATCGGAGTGGAGACGGGAGGATGCCCCCATACGGCCATTCGGGAAGATGCTTCCATGAACTTCGAGGCGGTAGAGGAGCTGCAGGATAAGTTTTCCGACCTTAACATCATCTTTATTGAAAGCGGCGGAGATAATTTAGCCGCTGCATTCAGTCCGGAACTTGTCGATGTATTTATCTATATTATTGATGTGGCCCAGGGAGAAAAAATTCCGCGCAAAGGCGGACCGGGAATTTTACGTTCTGATCTGCTGGTTATTAATAAAATCGATTTGGCTCCCTACGTCAACGTAAACTTGCAGGTAATGGAAGCGGACTCTACCCGAATGAGAGGCAGTAAACCTTTTGTATTTACCAACCTTTTTCAAGAACTTGGCGTACCGGAAATTGCGGACTGGATTTCGCAAAAATATGAGGGGGCCGGGCCGTTGATAAGACAGTGAAGATGAATGGGGTTTGGAGAGGGAGAGTAGCTTCCGTAGGCGGCCGGAGTCTCCTCATTGACTCTTACCATCGATCCCCTTTAAAGATAGCAAAGCCGTTTGCCGGACCCGATGGGGAACTGCTGCTTTATCTGATGGATTCTTCTCCCGGATTGTTTAATGGAGATGTTCAGGAACTGGAATGTACGGTGGAGAAGGGAGCGAGTCTCTTTCTTACTAACCAGTCTTCCTGTAAACTGCATCCATCTGTTATTCCGGCAGAAAGTTATCAATCGATTCGTTTTTATGTGAACGAAGGCGCCAATTTAGAATATTTTCCAGAACCTGTTGTACCGTACAGCGGAGCCTGCTTTCGATCTGATATGGAAGTTCATCTGGATAAGGGTGGACAGGCGATTATTGCCGATATTCTTACCCCTGGCCGCAGTGGGCGGGGGGAATGTTTTATGTATGAAAGGATAATGAACCGTGTGTCTATTTTCTGGGATAATAAGTTGGCAGCCTACGATGCCTTTTCTCTTGAACCGGGTACATCTACTTCACTGGAATGGGTTGTCGGTTTCTATACACACATAGGAACATTGTGGGTACTGTCAGAACGGATAGGAGAAAAACATATTGAACTGATGAGGAAGGAACTGTCGGCGATGGATGGCTCTATCTATTCAGGAGTTAGTATGCTAGCCCGGAATGGTCTTGTGATCAAGATGTTCGGCCATTCGGCAGAACAACTGCGGCAGGCGATCGAGTCATGCTGGGCAATTGCCCGCAGGTTCCTTTTTCAGAAAGGGGCACTATCTGTAAGAAAATAATTACCGGCATCTGGCAGATGCTGCACGGAAGCAGAAAATCCTGGGAGAAATTTTTTCTTCCAGGTTTTCTTTACCGTTAAAGAAAGTATATGTTGCTTTACAGTGTTAAAGCAACATATACTTTCCTTCATGGGTCACCTGAGAAAAACTCGCGGGAGTGTGCCGAACGTTGCTTTTTCGATGTGGAGCGTGTGGCCGGAAGGTCGATCAGACCGACAATTGTCCATCATTGAGGTACCCGGATGTTTTGTCGGTCCGACCTTCCGGTCACTAAGCGGCCGTTTCGCTTCCCTGCAGAAAAAGGACGAGCGGCAACGCCCGCGAGTTTTTCTTACGGCGGGGAGAAGTTTATAGAATCGGTTTTGGTTACGGATGAAGTGATTTATCAATTGGAAGAGTGTATACAGTTAGCGCCGCTGCATAACCCAGCTAACCTTATAGGTATTAAAGCGTTCCGTAAGCGATTGCCGGATGTGCCAGCCGTTGTTGTATTTGATACAGCTTTTCATCAGACCATGCCGGAAAAAACATATCTCTACAGTTTACCCTATGAATTCTATACAAAATATGCCGTTCGTAAATACGGGTTTCATGGAATCTCTCATCAATATGTTGCACGACATGCGGCACAGATGTTGCATCGCCCGATTGAAGAGCTTCGGCTAATTAGCTGCCATCTTGGAAAAACACTCGATGAATTGATGGGAATTTTTAATAAACGGAGCGGTTTATTCGGTGTTTCAGGCTTTTCCAATGATTTGCGGGATATTGAGAAAGCCGCAGAAGACGGGATTGAACCTCTCATGGCTAAAGCCACGAGATTCTTGGGTAGTCCGCTCTACTGGGCAGAATTAGTACATGATGTACCACCAAGCTATCCCCGCAGTTCCTGCGGTTACTGCGATTATGCAGATAGTAGTCTTTTGCCTTCGGCAAGAATATTCAAACTTGCGTTTACATCCCTGTCCCATTCACTATGACAAGAAGGACACTTCCATTGTCGCAAGTTAAGATCTTTAACCTCTTTGTTTTGGTATCCACAACACGAACAGAGCTGAGAGGAAGCAAAGGTTTTACCTACGGCAACGACAGTACGTCCATACCACTTTGCTTTGTATTCA
>NZ_AUMJ01000089.1 GCF_000430625.1 Aneurinibacillus terranovensis DSM 18919 | reverse complement strand
GCTTGAGTCCCTCGGTATCCAATTCATCGGCACGACCAAAATGATAAAGCACCTTCGCTTGCGGTGTTCCTGTAACTGAATTGCGTTCATTGTGCGCGAGTTGAACATACCGGGTGACGGTTCCATTTTTGTTTTTGCGAGAAATTTGGCGTATGTACATAACTACATGATACAATGTATACCACAGAAAATACAATAAAAAGCGGAGTTATCCACAAAAATTTAGTGCCTACATGTTTTTAGGTTTTTTAGTATTTTAGTGCCTGTGGAAAAGTCCCAAAAACCGCGACACATAAGGATTTTAGTTATCCACAGCATCCAAAGGGGTGCCTACTTTTAGAGGGTTACTGTCGAACCCGGGATAAGGTTTTCGGATCTTCTACGCCAGCAATCATGGCTTCGATCATCGCACGACCGGATTTACCGAGAATATCGCTTGCAACGGAAGACAACTTGATATTGGCCCCTTCAAGAACTTTCTGCATACGATTTGCTTCCCGTGCCCGTTCATCGACGAGACTGCGACGATAACGAATCAGTCCCCGTAGTTCACGTTGATCGCGGGAGGGGATGTAACTGCCTTGAAGCAGCCCATGGCGAAGTAAACCGGCAATCCACTCTGCATCTTTTACGTCCGTCTTGCGGCCCGGAACATTCTTCATGTGCTTGGCATTGACGACCAAGGTTTGGATGTCTTCCAGTTCAAGCAGGTTGTAGATTGGTTTCCAAAAGGAGGCCGTACTCTCCATAGCTACGTGCGAACATCCTTTGGTTTTGATCCAATTCACAAGATGTAAGAGATCATCCGTCATGGTAGAAAAAGTCCTAACCTCTTACCCTCAGGGGTAATCGTGCAGGCTACGACGTTCTTTTTATGAACATCAAGTCCGCAACAGTGACTGTATACGACGTACATAGTCTTCTCCTTTTACGGCTGTATAGATTAAAGGGCTGGTGCAACAACCATCCGGGTTAATCTATCCTCCGTGCTTCCAAAGTGGAGCAACAATCTGTGGTGCACCTGGTCGCTGGGGTCTGTCTATTGAACGGGCTCGCAGCACCATAGAGTGACGACCTCCCTTCGCCAGCCGTAAAAAGGTACTTCGACGTCGATCCATTTTCATCCTTCTGCTGGTGCCGCGTTACGGCATGGATGTCTATTGTGCAATCATGGTAATTAGCGAAGAGCCGCTTTCCGTACGATTAAGATACTCCAGCATGATATCCTCATCTTTGGGAACTTGCCAATCATTATATTCGTTTACTTTCTCTTTTAACTCTTCTAAGAGCAAAGATAACTTTCCTTCTGGTAAGTGAGAAGGTAGCAGAATATCAAAAATGGATTAATTTTATTGATATTACGCTCCTTTTTGAATTTATTGTACATCAAAAGAATCCCTTTTGTTCGTATATTTGACTTTAAATGAGAAATCGGAGCCATTATTTATATTTTCTATCCATCACCACCTTCCCCAGATCCTTCGGATCCCTCCTTGTTCGGCTAACTGGCAAGAAAAGATAATATCTTTAATTGTGTTTGATATTGATTTTTTAAAGTTTTAATAATAATGTTGCCTACACTCTACTCGACAACATCAAATAATAATGTGAATAATCTAACAATATGAAACAATGTTCAATTTTATAAATTTTGTTGAAATTTTTCTCTCGCCCGAATACAATAATTCTCAAGAACAAATGTTTATTAAGCTAAACAAAATTTCAGTAAGGAGTAGAAAGTTGTATACGATTCAGGAAATGATTCGAGTTTCTAAGATGTATTATGAGCTGAAAATGACTCAGCAAGAAATTGCCGAAAAGGAAAATATCTCGAGGCCCACAGTGAGTCGTATTTTAGATAACGCTTTAAAGGAAGGTATTGTTTCCTTTGTTATCAATTATCCATTGGATTCTGTTAGTAATCTGGCTGCTGAATTGAAAGAAACGTTTGATTTACAACATGTTTTCGTAGCACCGGTTTACGTAGAAGATAATCATTTGATTTTACGAGATGTAGGGAAAGGACTAAGTTCGTATCTTTCTTCGATTATTAAAGATAGGGATGTTTTAGGGATCTCATGGGGTAACACCTTAACATATGTTTCATCTAGCCTTGAACCAATGAATAAAAGGGAAGTGAAGGTGGTTCAATTGAACGGTAGTGTTAGTACCACTTCACATTCGACAGGTTCTATGGGTATACTTGATCAGTTTTCAAAAGTGATTCCAGCTCAGCCCTATATGCTACCAGTTCCTGCTATTGTTGATTCTGACCAAATTGCAACTGCAATCATGCAAGATTCTTCTGTTAAAGAGATTATATCAATGGGCAAAACAGCAAATATTGCTGTATTTGGTATAGGGAAGACCTCATATGATTCGATCTTATATAAAGCAGGTTATTTTTCAGAAGTCGCTTATGGTGAATTATTAAATAAAGGAGCGGTTGGGGATATTTTATCTAGATTTTATAACATCTACGGTGGACTATGTGATGATGATTTAAATAATCGTACGATTGGTTTGCAATTGGAAGATTTGAAAGGGAAAGATCATTCCATCGCTATCTCATGTGGAGAAGAAAAAGCTTCTGCTATCCTTGGTGCGTTAAATGGTAATTACATCAATACCTTATTTACGGATGAAAACACGGCGAAGGCTGTATTAAAACTTTATAGAAAAGGAGATACCAAAAATGAAAGCGTTAAAGTTATATGAACCTGGCAATTTGAAGGTGGAAGATGTAGATATTCCTTGGATAAAAGAAGAAGAGATACTTATTGAAGTTAAGGCAGTTGGAGTCTGTGGTTCGGATATTCCACGAGTTTTGAACAAAGGAGCGTACTATGAAGGATTAACGCTTGGTCATGAATTCGCAGGGGTTATCGCTAAAGTAGGTGATAAAATAACAGACTGGAAGGAAGGTCAACGGGTGGCAGTTGCACCTCTTGTCCCTTGTATGCAATGTGCGTATTGTGCAAATGGTCAATATTCCTTATGCGATGACTATGATTATTATGGTTCTCGAACAGATGGTGCTATGGCGAAATATATCAAGGTAAATCCCAATAATATGATAGAAATTCCAGATAATGTTTCATTTGAAGCAGGGGCCATGGTTGATCCAGCGGCGAATGCGATTCATGGATTATGGGCAGGGAGCTTGAAGAGTGGAGATAGGATGGCTGTATTTGGGCTTGGGGCTATAGGTTTGTTCGCCATTCAATTTGCCAAAGTACTGGGTGCAAGTAAGATTGTAGCGATTGATATCCATGATGAAAAGTTGGAATTGGCGAAGAAATTAGGTGCAGATATTACGATTAACTCGAGGGAAAACGATCCGGTTAAGGTTATTCAAGAACAACTGGGTGGTTTGGACTTTGCCATTGATTTATCGGGTTCTCCGATTGCTCAAGACCAGGCTGTATTATCCTGTGACAAGAAGGGAAAAGTTGTTTTGCTAGGTATTTCAAATTCATCACTTGAATTGAGTAAAGAATCGGTAAACCAAATTTTACGATATGAATTATCCATTCATGGTTCATGGAATTCCTTCTCTTCTCCTTTTCCAGGCAGAGAATGGACTTACACAACGGAATTGATGGGGGAAGGAAAAATAATAGCAGAACCAATAGTATCGCACCGTTTTACGATTGATGAGGGACCTGAGGTATTTAGGAAAATAAGGAATAAGGAAATTGTATTTAATAAAATTATGTTTTTCCCAAATTAGGAGACCATAAACTATGAAAAAAAAGATGGTTCTTGGCATCGATGTAGGTACACAAGGGTTAAAAATAGGAGTATATACAACCGAGGGGAACAGAATATGGGTGGGTGGTGCCGGATACCCTACCCGTTATCCTGCTCCAGGTCAAAGTGAACAGGATCCGAATGATTGGTGGGAAGCATGTAAACGGGTTCTAGCCAAATGTCAAACAGAGATTGATTTGAAAGAACTATCAGCCGTATCAGTTTGTGCCACTTCATCTACCGTGTTCGTTGCAGATGAAAACGGCCGCCCTGTTTCCCATGCCATGTTGTGGATGGATACGAGAGCAGCAGAAGAATCGGATTTTATAAATGAAATGAATGATCCACATGTGGAAGATATATTGCGCTACTCGGGAGGCAAGGTCTCTGCTGAATGGATGACTCCAAAGACATTGTGGTTAAAAAATCAAGGGAAGTTAAAACCAGGGTATAAGATATTTGATCAATTAGACTGGTTTAACTATCGGTTGACTGGGAAATGGGTATCTTCTCTATGTAACGTGACGTGTAAATGGAATTATCTGAAAAGTCTTGGGTTTTCAGAATCATTTTTTAAGACCATTGGTTTTAAAGAGTATGCGGATGTATGGCCACTTGAAGTAAAAGCAGTAGGGGAACAGATTGGAACGATATCTTTGGCTGCTGCCAAAGATATCGGTCTTAAGGAAGGAATACCTGTTTTTCAGGGAGGAATCGACGCTCATATAGGCATGTTGGGAATAGGAGCGACCCTACCAGGGGAAATGAGTTTAATTATGGGGACCAGTTTTGTTCATTTGGTCCATACGGAGGAAGCGGTGTTTCATCCGGGATTGTGGGGACCTTATCAGGATGCCATTTTGCCTGATAGTTGGTTGATTGAGGGTGGGCAATTAACTTGTGGTTCACTTACTACATGGTTTTTGGAGCAGTTCTATCCTGGTAAAAATTCGATGGAGTTGCAGAATGTCTATAATGATTTATTGATTAAAGCGAAAGATATAGAGCCAGGAAGCAATGGTTTGATTATCATGGATTCTTGGCAGGGAAACCGCACTCCATATCGGAATTCATGGGCTAAAGGAAACATATACGGACTCACTCTTGCGCATACCAAATTCGATATTTTCAGGGCTATCCTGGAGTCTGTAGCGTATGGTACCTTGAACATTATCGATTGCATAAAACATGCAGGCGTTACCATTCAACGTATTATCGCATCTGGAGGAGGGACAAAAAACTCGCTTTGGCTCCAAATCTTAAGCGATGTTACCGGACTTCCCATAGAAGTAGCGGAAGAAACCGAGGCTGGCACAAAAGGATGTGCAGTTATATCTGCCTATGGGTTGGGATTGTATTCTTCTCTATCTGAGGCATCTAAAAAGATGACGAAAACTTCAGGAATATATCAAACGAATCGTGTTTCGTATGAGAGGTATAAAAGGTGCTTCCAAAATTATATACAGCTTCATGAAAAATTATTACCTCTTATGGAAGAAGAGAAATATATGAGGAAGGAGGTACTGATGTAATGCAACCTGTATTGGAAATGAAAAACATATCTAAAGAATTTCCAGGAGTGAAAGCGCTTGATTCAGTTCAGTTTTCGGTAATCCCAGGCGAAGTTCATTGCCTAATTGGTGCTAATGGAGCCGGAAAGTCAACGCTTATGAAAATTCTGGCGGGTGTTTATAGCAAAGATGAAGGAGATATTTTTCTTCAAGGAAAAAAAGTTGATATTACGGGCCCTTCACAAAGTAAAGAATTAGGTATTGCGACTATTTATCAGGAGCTTTCCCTTATAGAACATCTTACTGTTGCCGAGAATATCTTTTTGGGAACTTACATGAAACCCAGATATGGGATTATGTCTTGGAAAAAAATAAATGAAGAGTCCAGTAAAATTATAACCCGCTTGGGTATTCCAATTCAGGTTCAAAAAAAGGTATCCGAACTCAGTGCTGGACATAAGCAAATTGTGGAATTAGCAAAGGCCATTGCTTCTCATGCAAAGCTCATTGTAATGGATGAACCGTCTACGACGCTTTCAGAAAAAGAAGTTAATACGTTATACCGTGTTATTGAGGATTTAAAACGACAAGGTATTACAATCATATTTATTTCTCATAAGTTGGAGGAATTATTCACCATTGGTGATCGTGTTACGGTGTTAAGGGATGGAAAATATGTAGCAACAAAGAAACTTAAAGAAATAAGTCAGGATGAGCTTATTGAATTAATTATTGGGCATAAGGTAGAGAAGAAAAAAAGAGAAACGTCAAAACGTACCTTTCAGGAGCTTCTGCGTGTAGAATCATTGAGCAATCATAAGTTAAGCAATATTAACCTGCAGCTTGGTAAGGGTGAGATCATTGGTTTATATGGGTTAGTTGGATCAGGACGTACAGAGGTTTTGAAAGCGTTATATGGAGTGGATCAGATTAAGAAGGGTTCTGTTTTTATCCATGGTAACAAACAAAAGATAACAAAGCCAAGTAAGGCCATTCAACTAGGAATGGGACTCGTTCCAGAAAACAGAAAAAGCGAAGGTGCCCTGCTCCATTTATCTGTACGGGAAAACGCTATTGTCGCTTCCCATGGTCACCTTTCCAAATTTACAGTTTTACTGAGAGATAAGGTAAAAGACGTTGTAAGTAAAACAATTTCCGAATTAAGAGTGAAGACGCCGACCCCTGATACACTCATGATGAATCTGAGTGGAGGAAATCAACAAAAGGTAATTATATCCAGGTGGTTAATTCATAATTCCGAAATTCTTCTTTTTGATGAACCGACACAAGGTATCGATGTCGGAGCAAAAGATGAAATCTATCGTGTTATGAGAGAAGTCGCTTCCCAAGGAAAAGGTATTATTGTTGTTTCTTCTGAAATCAATGAACTTTTGGAAGTATGTAATCGAATTTTAGTGATGTACGACGGAAAAATCGTTGGTGAATTTGATGATCCACAAAATCAAAAAGAAGAAATTTTACATTTAGCAGTTAAAGGAGGGGATAACGTTGAGTCAAGCAAATGTAGAAAAACTCCAGTCGACTGAGTCACCAAGAATTAATATCGCACATCATCTAAAAAAATATAATCTTTTCATCCTATTGTTGGTTTTTATAGCTATTGGCACAATGCTATCTTCAAAATTTTTGAGCGTACAAAATTTTCTTAATCTCTTACAACAATCGGCTGTTGTTGGAATTGTAAGTTTGGGTATGACTTTTGTAATCCTTATAGCCGGAATCGATTTATCAGTAGGTTCCGTACTGGCCTTATCAGGAATGGTTTTATCCATTCTATTAAAAAGTGGAATAAATATATTTTTTGCCATATTATTAGCTCTACTTTCTGGAGCGTTATTAGGGTTGGTCAATGGATTTATCACAACCAAGCTAAAGGTTCCAGCATTCATTTCTACACTGGCTATGATGGTTGCAGCAAGAGGATTAGCATTATTGACAACGGATGGAACTCCGATCCAAGGATTACCGCCTTCTATCCGTATACTTGGTGGAAATGTATTTAATAGAATCCCTGTATCTGGATTATTATGGATTGTCTTAACTATCATATCGATTTTAGTACTCCGTTATACAACCTTTGGAAGAAAACTATATGCCATAGGAGGCAGTCCTCAATCCGCTCATCTATCTGGAATTGAGGTTAACCGATATATTACTGCAACCTTTGTAATATGTGGAACACTTTCTGCACTTGGCGGAATCGTGTTAGCATCCTGGTTGACTGTTGGTCAACCTACGGCGGGCAGCGGAATTGAATTGGATGCTATCGCCGCCGTTGTATTGGGAGGAACAAGCTTATTCGGTGGAGTGGGAGGTGTTGGAGGAACTTTTGTTGGTGTACTGCTAATGAGTATCATCACAAACATTTTTAATTTGCTAGGTTTGTCGTCTTATTACCAATCTATTCTAATGGGCGCCATTATTGTTCTAGCATTAGTATTGAATCGTTTTATTCTAAAAAAACAATAAATCCTAGGGGGCTATTATAATGAGTAAATTAAAATGGGGAAGTGTTCTATTAACGATTGTTTTGGCAGGAAGTTTGGTTTTGGGAGGCTGTTCAAGTTCAAATTCCACACCTAGTGCCGGTTCATCCCCATCAAAACCTGATGCCAAGAAGATTGTAATTGGATTCTCACAAGTTACTTTAGAGTCTCCATTCTATGTTTCTTTAGTTGATGCGGCAAAAGTAGAAGCTCAAAAACAAGGCGTGGAGCTAATCGCTGTAGATGCCCAAAACAATATTCAAAAGCAAAATTCAGATGTTCAAGATTTAATTACCAAAGGAATTAATGCTCTTATTTTAAATCCAACGAATCCAAGCGCTGTTGCTCCAGCTCTACAAGCGGCTCAGCAAGCGAACATTCCTGTCATAACCGTAGATCGTCCTACTGAAGAAAAGGTGACTTCATTTGTTGGTAGGGATAATAAAGAAATGGGTCGAATTGCTGGAAAACAGGCTGTGGCCTTACTTGGAGGAGAAGGAAAAGCCACTGGTAAGATAATTGAACTACAGGGGGATGCCGGTGGTAAGGTGATGATGGACCGTCACGGAGGTTTCCATGAAATCGTTGATAAAGAAAAAGGATTAAAAGTAGTAGAGGGCCCATATTGTGACTATGTTCGTGCTAAAGCCGTTAAAGCATTCCAAGACTTATTGCAGGCTAATCCTGATGTTAACCTTGTTTATGCACATAATGATGACATGGCTCTCGGAGCAGTCCAAGTATTGGAGCAAAACAATATGTTAAGTAAAGTTAAAGTAGTGGGTATCGATGGTCTTTCCGAAGCGGTTAAAGCAATTATTGATGGAAAGTATAGTGCAACCGTTTTAAATGACCCTGCTAAACTTGGAGTTTTGACTGCGGATACAGCCATTAAAGCAGCAAAGGGCGAAAAGGTCCCAGAAAATGTGGATGGGGGGACTGGATTAATCAATTCTTCCAATGCAAAGGATTATTACAATGAGAAGGCAGTTTTTGCCCCGATGAAATAGGAGGAAAATATGCGAAATTTGTCATCTTATATTGATCATACTTTATTGAAGCAAGAGGCAACAAGTAAGGATATTGAAAAGCTTTGTGATGAGGCCAGACAATTTAAATTTGCTTCCGTCTGTATTAATCCGCACTTTGTGTCTTTAGCGACAAAATGGTTACAGGGTTCAGAAGTAAAGGTATGTACGGTAATAGGATTCCCATTAGGGGCTAATACAACAACTGTTAAAGTTAGCGAAACGGAAGATGCCATTCGAAACGGGGCATCCGAAATTGATATGGTTATTAATATTGGGGCCTTAAAGGAAAAGAACGATGAAATTGTTTTTCGAGATATTGCAGGAGTAGTGAACGCAGCTAAGGGGAAGACCGTAAAAGTGATCATTGAAACGTGTTTATTAACTGAGGAAGAAAAAAGGCGAGCGTGCATGCTCTCAAAAGAAGCAGGGGCCCATTTCGTTAAAACATCCACTGGTTTTTCAACAGGTGGGGCTATAGTTGAAGATGTAGAATTGATGAAAGCTACCGTTGGGGATAAGCTAGAAGTCAAAGCATCTGGAGGAATACGGGATCAAGAGTCTGCCTTAAAGATGATTAAGGCTGGAGCTACTCGTATTGGGACTAGCAACGGAGTTAAAATTGTTACGGATGACACAACTTTAATGGAAAGTACCTACTAAAAATGAAAAAAACAAATCCAATTAAACCGGACCACTCCTTAGGAGAACCGGTTTTAATTGGTTTTTAAATTTCTTTAGTGATTTTCAAATGAGTATATCAAATGGTGAATTCACATCATATTGTAACCGTCAAGTACCTTTGAGCAGATTTCGCTAAATAAGCTTTAACGCCTAAAAATTTCCAAATATGGTTTCCTTGTGTTTGAGACGAAAGCTATCTCCACTTAACTGTATCACCTCGCTCTTATGCAAAATACGGTCCAGAATCGCAGTCGTTATAGCCGGATCGCCCAATAATTCACCCCATTCCTCTGGTCCCTTATTGGACGTCAGAATGATTGACGATTGACCATAGAGCTTGTTAATAAATTGAAAGAATATGTTTGACTTACCCTTGTCCATGGCCATGAACATAAGATCGTCAATGATCACAAGATCCGAACCTAGAATACGTCTCATGCGAGCTTGCGATGTTCGTGTAATGTCTTGTGTCTTGAGTAAATGGAGGAGGGTATCCATAGCCACAAAGCTGACGCGATGGCCTCTCTCCAGGGCTTCCATA
>NZ_AUMJ01000088.1 GCF_000430625.1 Aneurinibacillus terranovensis DSM 18919 | reverse complement strand
ATTCCAAAGATTCCCTCCCCATAGTTTCTTTTTTAGCTGGGGGAACTCTTTAAATAGCAACCTTGCCGAAACACCTTTTAACGCTTTGATGATATTTGGAATTGAATGTTGCTTTATGGCGATATTTCACACACCATACAATATGGTATTGGATAGAGTACACATATCCTCTACCATGTTTGACTTCTGCCATGTTATCCACCTCAATCACAGGATAACATATGTCAAATATTTTTTAAGTTATTATCGCTAAATATCAGTGTTTTTTTGTTAATAGACGAGTCAACATATGTCGGACAATTGATGTGTCAAAAGACACGCCTTGTCCGAAGCCAATTCATCTCATGACGGAAGTCACGAGTGTTCTCGGCTAATTTATAAAGTAGAAAACACACATAATGATAAAAAATCTAGGAATCGCTACGATGAAAAATCTCCCGGTTTATTCCTGAACGGCTAAATCAGGAATTTTCCAGTCAATCACCTGTTCGCCGACGTTCACTAAACACTCATTCGTACGCGAAAAAGGCCGGCTGCCGAAAAAACCTCTCCGCGCTGATAGAGGACTTGGATGTGAGGATTCAATAATAAAATGACGATTGGATGTGATAAGTTTACGCTTCGCCTGCGCCGGACTTCCCCACAAGATAAAAACGATAGGTTCTGACTTCTCGTTTAATAAAGATATAATACGGTCAGTAAATATTTCCCATCCTTTTCCCTTATGTGAGTTGGGTTCACCCCGGCGAACCGTCATCACCGTGTTTAACAGCAATACCCCCTCTTTTGCCCATTTCACCAGATAACCATGATTCGGTATAGGGTAGCCTATGTCACTATGCAATTCCTTAAAAATATTTTTCAAAGAAGGCGGAGGGGTAACTCCAGGCTTTACGGAAAAGCTCAGCCCATGCGCCTGCCCGGGCCTGTGATATGGGTCTTGTCCCAATATGACTACTTTCGTTTTGACAAACGGAGTTAGATTCAATGCCGAAAAAATGTTGTCTCTCTCCGGATAGATTTCTTTCGTGGCATATTCATCGAGTAAAAATGTGCACAACTGCTTGTAATAAGGTTTTTCAAACTCTCCTTTTAGCAGATCAGCCCAGTCGGTTTCCAAATGATCCAGCATCATAACCACCACCTTCGTTTTTTTACGATCTTACCCCCGTTTATGACTCTGGTTCATCTTGCGAACCAAAACCGGAGCTTATATCCAATGCCGCGTACTGTCAAAATGTATAAAGAATTTTCTCGCATATCAATTTCCACTCCCCCTACGTCCAAAAACGCAACCAAAATCCCGAGGCGTACTGCATCTATATCTGTTTAATTATATAATTTATTTTACTACATATCGTATTAATCGGGTAAAGATGTCGGATTCTTTCCGACACGGCAAAAAGGGCAGGTGCAAAAAATAAACACCTGCCCTTTCCTGACTGATAGACCAAGGATTCACCCTATAAAACATCCCGTAAAAATGCCGCCGTTGTATCAAGTGCCTGCAGCAGAGGTTCCGTATCTCCTTTATACGGGTGAACCGTGTTAAACGTGTGGCTCCCGCCCTTAATCCAGCATAAGCGACCGTTCCTGGCATGCTGTTTTAAAGACTCAGCTCCTTTCACAAGCCGAGGGAAGTCATCCGTTCCCTGCACGATTAAAAGAGGCTGCTCCATCTCAGCGACGCAGCTTAACAAGTCATACTGTCGGGCATTGACATCAATGTCGTCAATTACAATTTTTTCGATTGGCATTTTCTGTCCGGTTCGCCCGTTCAAAATATAACCGATCCCCGTTTCCTCTACCTGCCTGCGAACCTTGACACCAAAAACATCAACATGGGCAATTCCGTTCCACGTAACCACCGCTCGTATATTTTCGGGATAGGATACAGCGTAAAGGATGCTGTCTCCGCCTCCTTTACTGTGACCGATAAGGCCGATACGGTTAGTATTCATCAACTCGGAACCAGGAAGTTTGCCAGCTTTAAGCATTTGAATCAGAAAATCCAAATCGCTTAACTCCTGCTGATACGTATTACGCCCAAATTTCTCAAGCTCGGTAAAATTCTCCAAGTCTTCCCCAATGCCATTCCCGGAAAAATTAAAGGTGATAGCGGCAAACCCCTGGTCAGCCAGGTATTTTCCGATACGCGGGAACATGCCCCAATCCTTAAACCCTTTAAAACCATGACATACAATAACCACGGGCTTACGGTTCAATTCAGCCGTATTTATAAAAACGTCGCCACGAATCGCTAATCCTTCTTCACGTATTAGTTCAAACGGTTGCTTCATCCATATCGCTCCTTGGAGTATCAATTACCTGCTAAAATCGTCCGAAGTTATCTCCTGGTTCACCAGCAGGGAAGGAACGGGAACCTCTTCTATTTTGCTTACATGGCGGTTATAAACGATCATCTGTCGGCCGTCTTCCATTGTTTCAAAGACAAAAGCACGGTTTTTTAACGTATAGAGGATACGCCCGATTCCTTGCACGGTTTCCCCATCCAAATCACTGTATATTAATTGTATCATTTTTCCTATCCATTCGTCATATACATTCATGCCACCTGCTCCTCTCTAGATTGAATTTCTGTATTTTCACATATTATGGCACACTTAATTATAATATGCTCTAGCTTCGACAAAGGTTCCCGAAATATTTTTAGGCTCGACAAAAAGTTTAAAATGATTAATTTAGAGGAAAAATGTATATAAATAGAGTGTAGACCAGAGCACAACATTATTTGACCTTTTTTGACCTTTGTTGTACTATATATGTAAATACGAGAGGAGGAAAGAACATTGAATCTAATTCCTACAGTCATCGAACAAACCAACCGCGGTGAACGAGCATACGATATCTATTCTCGTCTATTAAAAGACCGTATTATTTTTCTCGGAACAGGAATTAACGATCAGGTAGCGAATGCCGTTGTGGCACAACTACTCTTCCTGGCCGCAGAAGATCCGGATAAAGATATTAGCTTATATATCAATAGCCCAGGTGGATCCATTACATCAGGCATGGCTATTTATGATACGATGCAGTTCATCAAGCCGGATGTTTCTACAATTTGCGTGGGAATGGCCGCTTCTATGGGTGCGTTTCTCTTAACGGCAGGGGCTAAAGGCAAACGCTATGCTCTGCCAAACAGCGAGGTTATGATTCACCAACCGCTTGGAGGAGCACAGGGTCAAGCATCTGACATTCAAATCGCTGCTACCCGCATCTTGAAAATGCGCGATCAATTAAATAAAATTATCGCCGACCGTTCGGGCCAGCCTCTGGAAAGAGTGGAGAAGGATACAGATCGTGACTACTTCATGTCTGCCGAGGAAGCAAAAGATTATGGTCTTATCGACCAGGTAATCGAAAGCTTGGGAAAAAAGGAACAGAATTCATAAACCGGCAAACCGGAAGGTAACTATAAAAAGAGCCGCTCACCATTGGTTGACGGCTCTTTTTATAGTTACTCTTCGTTTTCCACTAAGTCTTTAAGACTCTGAACCGCCTGTTCAGCATCAGGTCCATCAGCAATAATCGTAATTTCTGCTCCACTTTCAACAGCAAGGCTCATAATTCCCATAATGCTTTTGGCATTAACCTTTCTGTCCTCTCGTTCTACAAACACTTCGGATACATGCCGATTGGCTTCCTGAACAAAAAAAGCGGCGGGACGGGCTTGCAGACCGGTTTTAAGTCTAACCGTCACTTTTTCCTGTACCATTCGGGACCTCCCCCTTAAAAACACAAAATTTTTATCATTATAACATGAATACATCTATTTATCTTAAACATTCGTTTGACCGGCACGAAGTTTCGCTGCAATTTCACCAATTTTTCGCAAACGGTGGTTTATACCTGACTTGCTTACTTTCCCGCTGGGCACCATTTCACCTAATTCGCTCAGGTTCATATCCCGGTATTTTAAACGAAGCTCCGCCACCTCCCGCAGCCGGTCCGGTAAATTCTCCACGCCGATTTCCCTGTCGATTAACATAATATTTTCAATCTGCTGCATCGCTGCAGTTACTGTTTTATTCAGGTTAGCCATGTCACAGTTATTTAAACGGTTGGCTGAGTTTTTAATATCCTTTACAATTCGAATATCTTCAAAGTAAAAAAGCGCCTGGTGAGCGCCGATCACCCTGAGAAATTCCGCAATTTTTTCGCCTTCCTTAATATACATGATATGGCCTTTTTTTCGTTCAATACATTTGGCGTTTAATTCGAAGTAATTCGTTAACGCGACAAGTTGCTGGCAGTGTTCCTGATGGGAAGAGAAAATCTCTAAATGATAGCTGGAGGCCTCAGGGTGATTCACCGAGCCCCCGGCTAGAAAAGCTCCGCGTAAATAAGCCCGTTTGCAGCATTCCTTTTCAACGATAGAGGGTGAAATCCCGTAATGAAAGATTCCTTCCTCCATGATTCCCAGCTGATCGAGAATCTCGCGTGCCTGCTGGGGTATCCGTACAAGGTACACATTATTTTTTTTCAGGCGCATTTTTTTTCGTACCAGCAGTTCGACATGGATTTGGAACAGCTTTTTTACAAGCGAATAAATCCGGCGTGCAATAGCCGCATTCTCTGTAGACACATCAAGAACAAAGCGCTTTCCACCGAACTGCAGCGCTCCGTTCATTCGAATTAAGGCGGTGAGTTCTGCCTTTTCACAGCATGGGTCGGTGTCTAATTGCGTAAGCTCTTTTTTTGTTTGTGCAGCAAAAGACATGCTATCACCTCATGCTTTCTTTTCAATCAACCCCATAATTATCTGGCTAAGTTTTGCCGCATTATGCCGCAAAAACTTATCATAAATCAGCAATTGGTCGGCAACAATTTTGTAGCCTTGCCTTGTGAGGTATTCTTCTGAGTAATCCACCGGTTCCTGCCCCTGTGCCGCATACATGGCGCGAACCTCTTCTTCTACCGTTCCGTTATTTACAATAATATATTCAAACAACGAATTACCCACGTGGCTGTGAATGGCTTTGAGATGGTCTCCTGCCGTGTAACCATCCGTTTCGCCTGGCTGCGTCATCACATTGCAAATATAGGCTTTAACCGCTTTGCTTTCCCGAATGGCTTCCACGATACCAGGTACGAGTAAGTTTGGCAGAATGCTTGTATATAAGCTTCCGGGACCGATGATAATGGCATCCGCTTTAATAAGCGCTGTCACCGCATCATCGAGCGCCCTAACATTCTTTTCATCAATAAAGACGCGTTTTATACGCTTTCCCGATTTAGGAATGATTGATTCCCCGGTAACGATTGTGCCGTCTTCCATTTCTGCACTCAATACAATGGCGTGTCTGGCAGCCGGCAAAACCTGGCCTCTAACGGCAAGAACCTGGCTTAATTGTTCAATTGCCGTAACGAAATCACCGCTGAGTTCCATCAGTGCGGCAAGCAGCAGGTTGCCGATAGAATGCCCGGAAAGCCCGTTGCCCCCAACAAATCGATGCTGGAGCAAGCCTTCAAGCAGCGGTTCAGTATCAGCAAGGGCAATCAGCACATTTCGAATATCCCCTGGCGGCGGCATCTTCAACTCACACCGCAGCCTTCCTGAACTTCCGCCATCATCTGCCACTGTAACAATGGCAGTAATATCGACCGGATATTCTTTTAACCCCCGCAGCAGAACAGACAAACCTGTTCCACCCCCAATGACAACTACGCGCGGTTTCCCTTTTTTTCTTCCCATTCTCCACCTCTAATTAACGGCCCTTCTCCATGTCACGATGATTTACGCGGACATTATACTGATCCTGATAACGATTCCCCAGGTATTCAGCAATAGCCACCGATCGGTGTTTTCCACCGGTACACCCGATTGCGACCACCAGTTGGCTTTTTCCTTCCTTCTGGTAATGTGGAAGTGTAAAATCCAAAAAGCCTGTCAGTTTACCAATAAACTCTTTGGAAGTGTCCCATTTAAATACATAATCATACACTTCTGTGTCTTTCCCCGTTTTGGGCCGCAGGGTGTCAACATAATGCGGATTAGGCAAAAAACGCACATCAAAAACAAGATCCGCATCGATCGGTATTCCATATTTGAAGCCGAATGATTGTACATTCACGGTTAAGCGTTCATTCATCTGGCTAAACATTTGGCTAATTTTGCTCTTTAATGCACTGGGTGTTAAATGGCTCGTATCAATGACTAAATTTGCCCGACCTTTTAATTCTTCGAGCAGTCTTCTCTCGGATTTAATCCCTTCGAGCGGAAGCCCCGTCGGAGCCAGCGGATGATTTCGCCTCGTCTCCTTATACCGCTGTACAAGAACTTGATCGTTAGCGTCTAAAAAGAGAATTTGATACGAGATATGCGCCATCTCGCTAAGACGTTCCAATGAGTCAGAAAGTGAATCAAAAAACTCCCGTCCACGCAGGTCAATAACGAGAGCAACCCGCTCAATTCTGCCGCCCGACTGGTCAATCAGTTCGGCAAACTTCGGAATAAGCACTGGTGGAAGATTATCGACGCAGAAGAAACCTAAATCTTCGAGCTTCTGGACGGCAACCGTTTTCCCAGCGCCGGACAAGCCGGTTATAATCAGGAGGTTAATCTCATTTATAGGTTTTTCCATATTTATTCACTTCCTACAGACAGGTTATACAAAATCAAAGCTCCTTTAGATAATATAAGCATACCATTCCTGTCAACTCTGCAGAAAAAAATTTATCACTGCGTATTTTCTTGTATTTGATACAAGAAAGGTATGCTTCCCTATAAGCCAAAAAAAGGACGCAGACATCAGTCTGCGCCTAATATATTTATAAAAGGGGTCAATTAAGTATCTTTAGAATACCCTTTCTTTATTTCAGGAATGTTACAGCGGGGTTAAATATTTATTACGTTTTTATTTAGCCTGTGCTGCTGCTTCCTCTTTAAGGCGTTCATCCAGGTTTTCCACGTAATGCTGGGCGGATAAAGCGGCGTCTGCTCCGTCTCCGGTTGCTGTTACAACCTGTCTCAACGTTTTTTCCCGTACGTCACCGGCCGCAAAAATACCCGGGACGCGCGTAGCCATCCTATCATCCGTTTCAATATAGCCGGCTTCATTTGTAATACCAAGGTTTTTCGCCGCGCTTGAGAGTGGATCCATGCCGACATAAATGAAAATGCCGTCTGCTTTGAATTCCCTTTCTTCCCCGGTTACACGATTATACAACAGGATGGATTGTACAACACCATCGCCTCGGATTTCCTTTACTTCCGTATTCCAGATGAACTCTACTTTTTCATTTTCCATGGCGCGTTTTTGTAAAATTTTTTGCGCACGTAGTTCATCCCGGCGATGAATAATTGTAACTTTCGTCGCAAAGCGTGTTAAAAATGTTCCTTCTTCAACTGCCGAATCACCGCCGCCAACAACCACAAGCTCTTTTCCGCGGAAAAAGGCCCCATCGCAGACCGCACAATAAGAAACGCCCCTGCCTGACAGTTCTTTTTCTCCGGGCACGCCAAGTTCACGATGCTCCGCACCTGTCGCGATAATCACCGCTTTACCTTTGTATTCCTTGTCACCAACCTTCACCGTTTTATAAGGCTGGCCATCAATAATTTCTTTGATATCACCGTATTGGTATTCTGCCCCGAATTTTTTGGCATGTTCGAACATTTTATTGGAGAGATCGGGACCCAGAATGGATTCATAGCCAGGATAGTTCTCGATTTCCTCCGTATTGGCCATTTGCCCACCAGGAATTCCCCGTTCAATCATCAACGTACTCATATTTGCCCGGGAGGTGTACACGGCAGCGGTCATACCGGCCGGACCCGCCCCCGCAATAATGACATCATAAATTTTTTCTTCACTCATCCCTATTACCTCCTATTTATATTTATTTTACCTCATCTGAGAAAGAACTATTCGATTTAATCGAACATTATCGATTTAACAGTTCTATCATAAATCGAAATCACAAAAATGTCTACCGTAACAAGGAATTCTATATAAAGATACCCCGGTTTAAACCGGGGTATCGGAGTGCTTACTCGTTTTTTTCGGGACAAACCCGTGTAATCGTCTTACAATTTCGCGCGAGAGTGGCCGGAGAAACACCATATCGTCGGGCCACTTCCTCCTGGGTTACCGGGTAATGGTTACGTTTAGCAACCAGATATTCAACAGAAGCAGCCCAGGCTTCCTCTTTACGGATAGTGGGAACATTCGGATAAACCGCCCCCACAAACTCAATCCAAAGGTGATGGGCTTCCCGTTGTTCAAACATATCGTACTGTTCGTGCATATGCAGGTTGATGCAATCCATCACATCCTGCCACTTCTTCATCCAAACCGGGAGATTTGTGGAATGAAGACCCGGATCAATCTGCCGCGCTTTATTACTGATCACGGCTTGCAGAGGTTCCTGAACACCCATTTTTCTCAGAACAAAAATCGCTACCCTCTTTAAGTAGTCGTCTTCGCTTGGATTCATCAAAAACAATCGAAGAGCTTCTTCCACCTCACTGTCCGCAATATTTTCAAACGCCTGGATAACCTGCAGTTTTGTATCCTTATCACCAAAACGCAGGGCCCATAGAAAAGATGAACGGATAAGGGGGTTTTTCTTTATTTCTTCGTTAAACTCCTCCTTGGAATACGTATCGCATAACAGCTTTTGCGCTTGGGGAATTTCGTAATGATAGAAAGCTTCGTTCATTGCAAGCCTGCCGCATGCCCTTGCCTGCAAAAGATTTAAGTAGAAAGGAGCTACCGGCTTATCGGGGTCCAACCGTTTGACTTTCTTCCATAATTCCTCGGCTTCTTTTAACCTGCCTGTATTATAAGCAGCTACCGCTCCATAATGAATCAAAAAGATATCACCATATCCGGTATGAGTTATCATTTTTCGGAATAAAAAATAGGCTGCTTCATTCTCTCCAAGAATGCCGAGCGTAGTGGCAAGTTTATACGTTTGATCGAAATGATAAGGAACGATTTTTTTTAACAGATTCAGCACTTCTTGTAATTTCTCTTCATTTTTATTGTGAGAATAAAACACCGCCAGATTACAAAGGGCATGTATGTTATAAGGCTCCAATTTAAGAACAATTTCGACCGTTTCCATCGCCTTTTCAAAATGGCCCATATAATAGTAACATAAAGCTAAATTGTTACGGGCGGCAATGAACTCGGGATTTTCTTTACAGAGCTTCTGAAGGAGCCGGGAAGCTTCAACAAAACGTCCTTCTTCTAACATTTTGCGCGCGCGGTCGTGAAGAACCGCAACCTCCAAATCTTCCTCTGAGCTGGCTTCACGCGGTGAACGCTGCAGTTGGTCACATATATATTCAAGCAAGTCTTCAGCTTCTTCTACAAATTCGCCTTCAGGCAGGGTTTCACAATATTTTAAAAGGTATTGTTCGGCCATTTCAAAATCCATAAGGTTGGTATAATTACTAGCTAAATAAAAGTAGCATTCTGCAAGTTCGGGATCGATTTCCTCAAGCACATGCCAGATAAGGCGGTTGGATTCTTCATATTTGCCAAGTTCAGCTAAAATACCCGCCATGTTGCAATAATTGACCGGATTCCTGGGTTCAAGCTCTATCGCTTTGCGAAAATAACGCAACGCCTTATGGTAATTGAGCTTATTCAAGGATTTCATTGCCCGGTTATAATAGAAGGCGGCATCCATATTTATGGGAACAATATTATTTTTCTTTTTTGGCATGTATTGCTGGTTGCCCATATGTCCCTCCGTTGTTTTTATCCTGATGGTTTAAGTATATCATACTTGAATTAGGATTCACTACCTAACGAGCACCTGTGGGCAGAAGGCGTGCCGTTACTTTTGCTTTTTGAGGTTAGCTACAGGAAAGAAAACTAGGGCTATCGCCTGCGTCTGTGGCATGGTGACAACTTGGCTGCAAACTTGCATGTTGGAGATTTTTGCCTCCCTGTACGCAAAAAAAAGCCATCTCTGATTAGAAATGACTGATGTTATCCCAATACAGGACTTTTATATGTAAAATGATGAACATCAAACTGCATGATGCGTTCATCACAAGTATGCCCAAATTACAAAATGGTGAGCCATACTGGACTCGAACCAGTGACACCCTGATTAAA
>NZ_AUMJ01000087.1 GCF_000430625.1 Aneurinibacillus terranovensis DSM 18919 | reverse complement strand
TGCCCCATAACAAGAGCTTATTTAGAAAGGGTGATTAGCGATCTCACCGGTATCAAAAACCCGTCAAAAAGGGAAGAAAAAGAAGAAAAACATAAATCTAAACCAGTCCAAGAAACAGAGCGTCAGCTTTGTTTGTTTAACGTGTCATGAAAAAGAGGAAATTCCTTTAAGTGTTGTAAGGGACTTTGACTTAATGGACGATGGAGATCCAACCACTCCCCCGATGTTTTCATGCGAAAAATGTGGTGGACGAATGTATCCGGAATATTATGAGGGAGTACATGGCATAAAGTACAGACTATCGGATATTCTCTAAACAAAAAAGGACCGGGCGGTTTTTGCCCGGTTTTTCTTATAATTTTTTCTTTCTCCTTTAATTTTTTTTGGGTATACTTGCCCTATAATGGTTGATTTATAACTAAAAAATAGGTGGTTTTATTTTTCATGAAATGGTTACTTCCAGTAATTATACTTATACAATCAATTCTCCTGCTATGTATTCTTCCAGGGTTTGTCCAGGCGGCGCCTGTTCAATCCTCTGCTGCAACGATAAATAACGCCCTGATCCACAGTGACGCTGCCGTATTAATGGATGCCCGTTCCGGATACATCGTGTATCAGAAAAATCCTGAAAAAGTACTCTTTCCTGCAAGCATTACCAAAATTGTTACGGGGATTCTAGCGATTGAGCATGGAAATCTGAATGATATGGTAACGGTATCGAAAAATGCGCGGAATGTGGAAGGAACAAGAGTATACCTCGCGGAAGGCGAACAGAAGCGCATGGAAGACCTTGTATACGGTATGCTCATTAATTCAGGAAATGATGCAGCGGTTGCCATTGCCGAGCATATGGACGGAAGCATAGCTGCATTCAGCAAAAGGATGAATGAATTTGTCGCTTCGATTGGGGCAACCCATACCCATTTTACGAACCCTGATGGATTATATGATAAGGACCACTACACAACAGCTGAAGACATGGCGAAAATTACTGCCTACGCCATGAAAAATGAAAAGTTCCGTTCGATCGTCGGAACAAAAGAAATGCTATGGAATGGGAAAGAGTGGAAGACGAAGCTGATTAATCATAATAAGATGCTTTTTACGTATCCGGGTGCCAACGGGGTAAAAAACGGGTTCACCGACCAATCGCGGTTTACGCTCGTTACATCGGCCCAGCGGAACGGGACCGAATTATTAGCCATCTTAATGAAGGCCGATAGCAGTCAGCAGATTTATGACGATACGAAGTATTTACTTGATTACGGATTTAGCCATTACAAAACCGTTCGCATCTTGAACGAGGGACAACATGTTGTCACTCAAGGGGAACGCTATACAAACGAGTCAAATGTATATGCCACAATTCCGAGAAACGACCGGTACCAGGTAAAAATAGAGGATGCCCACCATGTTATGGTTCTGACTTCTTCGGGGAAAACCGAGGAATATGCGCTACCGGCGATGAAAGCTGAACAGAGTTCAAAGGAAACCCAATCCCAAAGTACAGTTGGGGATGCTCCTCTTTATTTTAAAATTTCAGCATGGTGTGCGATGCTTCTTTGTGCCGGGTGGCTTTCCCTCTGGTACATTCGAAGACGCGCGTAATTATTTTAAGCCAGGACTAATATCAGGTCCTGGCTTAGAATTTATCCTCTTCAGCAACTCCCTGAGGGACACACTTCGCCACAGCGTTAGCCAGCACGGGGTCATGAATGTCAATATACAACGGATAAAAGGAGAACGCCTTCTCATTATATGAATAGAGCTTAGCCAGATATTCTTTCACTTCTGAAAAAAGTTTAGCCAGATCAATACCGAGTTCTCCCTCCCATGTATCCCCCGCTTTATTCAAAGCAGACCCAAAAAGCTTGATGGCTCCTTCCACGTTTTTATTTCGAAAATGGTACAGCCCGACTGCAACTTGCAGCAAAGCCTGCAGCAGTCGGTTCCGGCCTTCATTTAGCCAGTATTCCTCCATCACCTCATGGCACTCGTAATAATCCTGTTCTATATTGAAGTAATATAGGTATTCAATGTACAGCCGATGATACATGGGGTCGCCTCCTCAATAGAAACAGTAAGAATCGGGCATGTATTTTTACTATAATACCAAATGAATCCACTCTGATAAATGCCCTTTCCGTTTTTCTCAAAAATAAAAAAAAGGCCCTAGAAACTAGAGCCTTTTTTTCCGTTAAAGAAAGTATATGTTGCTTTACAGTGTTAAAGCAACATATACTTTCCTCCATGGGTCACCTGAGAAAAACTCACGGGAGTGTGCCGAACGTTGCTTTTTCGATGTGGAGTGTGTGGCCGGAAGGTCGATCAGACCGACAATTGTCTCCATCATTGAGGTACCCGGATGTTTTGTCGGTCCGACCTTCCGGTCACTAAGCGTCCGTTTCGCTTCCCTGCAGAAAAAGGACGAGCGGCAACGCCCGCGAGTTTTTCTCAATCAGGAGTTATTTCTTTGCAACGGCTTTTTTAGCTGCTGCTTTTTTAGCTGCTTTTTTTGCAACATGTTTCTTCGCAACATGTTTCTTCGCGGTTACTTTTTTTGCAACATGTTTCTTCGCGGTTACTTTCTTTGCAACGGCTTTTTTAGCTACATGTTTAACTGCCGCATGTTTCGCTGTCGTATGTGCAGGTGTCGTAGCAGCGAAGGCAGAACCTGAGAGGCCTGCAACAAGGGCTCCTGCTGTAAGTACTGAAGTCATACCTTTAAGAAATTTTTTTGCTTCCATTTTGAGCACTCCTTTATCATTTGTTTTTCCAATAATTACAGCTTGATTTTATTCCAGAAACATTAAAAAGCTATGAGAATTTGGAGCACGATTATGGAAGTTGTATGAGATTTTTATTAATTTCTTATAAAGAAAACTTGCTAGTATCAAGCCGCAGTCACACGGATAGCCTTAGTTACCTGTATGCGTGTGAGAAAGATATTCTTTATTCACACGTTAAAGAAAAAGCGGACAAAGAAACCCCATTTTACCCGCCTAAAAATAATGCTGCTTTATGACTTTAAGATAATCGAGCCGCGGTTGAAAACCAACAGGAATAAGATGGCCGTGTTCCTGTATGTAAGAATAAGGTATGGATTTTCGTCCGCCTGCTTTTGCCTTTTCCCAGAACGAAATGATATGCTCGGCATCCAGCAGATAGGTTTTGTTGTGAGCAGTAAAACGAATAAGGGTAAAAACGATACCATTATGCTTCCGTACCAGGCTCATATGGATGACCTGGTGCTCATGAAAGTTGCTTAGTGGAAAAGAGGTTTGGTTCCGCGTTTCCTTCGCTTCAAAATCCAGATGGCGGCCCTCAAAAATTCCGTTATAGTCTGTCGTTGAGGGCTGCCTGAAATAAGCTTCACGAATAACAGCAGCCGAACGGGAAGGGTAGTCCACTTTCACGATTTGAACCGGTGTCGGCTTTTTATGGACGGCTGCTATCTGGTGGGCCACATAGTAGACGTTGCTCTCGTTGACATCCTCTTCAAGAGACATCCCCCGGCTTGCCGTATTGTTTTTACCCTGATACATGTCTAAAAATTCTTCCACTTTCATTCGTGCGGGTAAGGAAGAAGTTAACTGCAGTTTTCTTTGACCAATTGGATATTGAATTTTTCGCACACCATTCACCACCTATCCCCTATCATAACAAAAAACAAAAGGAAAATGCGGCTGATTCGCGAACCGGTTCTAATTTAGGCACGTAACCCAAAATATCACCCTGATGAACAAGAGGCAGGGTGGTGGGACAAACTGATCGGTCCCGGCAAAGCGATCGATAAGGAAAAAAGAGAAAAGAGAAAAGAGGCGAATCCCTGAGCAATCCGGCTCCGCCTCTTTTTTTGATTAAAAAACTTTTTTCCGCTCCCTTTCTTCCTTGAGAATTTCAACGGATTCTCGAAAACGCTGGGAGTGAATGACCTCTCTTTCCCGCAGGAAGGAAAGGCTATCCTTTAAGTCGGGGTCGTCGGTCATGTTAATAAGCCATTGATAGGTAGCCCGCGCTTTTTCTTCAGCCGCAATATCCTCATACAAATCAGCGATGGGATCTCCTTTCGCCTGAATATACGTAGCCGTAAAAGGCACTCCGCCGGCATTTTCGTAAAATAAGGCCTTATCGTGGTTCACGTAATGAGCGCTAAGCCCTGCTCGCTCAAAATCTTCCGGTGTGGCATCTTTCGTGAGTTTATACACCATCGTAGCAATCATTTCAAGGTGAGCCAGTTCTTCCGTTCCGATGTCGTTAAGAACACCAATCACTTTGTCGGGTACCGTATACCGCTGATTTAAATATCGAAGGGCGGCGGCCAATTCGCCGTCCGCGCCGCCGTATTGTTCAATCAGAAGTTTCGCCATTCGAACATCGCACTTGCTGACGCGTACCGGGTACTGCAGTTTTTTTTCATAAATCCACAAGGATGAATCCCTCCTATCTATACCTGCCAGGGCCAGGGGGAATTGCTCCACGACCACGGGGCGGTAGAGAAGCTTTGTCCGGCATGCATAAGCGGACCATACATGGATTCAAAATGCTGCCTTAGCATTTTGTTTCTCTGGGAGAACTCATTGTATTGAGTAATGGCGTCCTGATCGAGCGGATGCGTATTCAAGTACAGATTCAGTTCGTAAAGCACAAAATCATTTTGTTGGATTTCCAGCAGCAAATTGTAGTAATTTTCATCCGGATTCACGGTGTGGCTCCCCCTTTCCCGTATTTATCTTTATACGGACTTTCGTACGGTGCATACAAAGCGGGCCATAACGTTCCCTGACGCAGCGCTTCATTCGGCGGGTATTGCGGCATTTGGGACGGTTGAAAGCCAAGGTACAGGTACGGCGGTGTTTCATACGTTTTTTTTGTCATCGGGGGACAAGGATCATAAGGGCCGATAAACGGCCTGTATTTTTTTCGATAGGTATGCATCCTGACCGCTCCTTTCCGTTCATCTTTCACTACCTTATGGAAATAAAACACGTCCCATTCCATTTTTTTCGGGTGGTGGATTTTAATTTTTTTTGCACAATAAGAAATCGACTAACCCTTGCCTTTATCGGACACTATGGTATAAAGGATAAGGGGGACAGGCATCGTGTAAAAATATCAAGGAGGGAAAATATGGAATATACAATTATTGTATTGCTTATCATAGGAATCGCCATTTTGGTGTTTTCGTTTAGAAAGGAAAAAGACCAGGTAAACGACCTGGAACAAAAATTAGAGAATTTCTCGATTTCCGTATTAAAGGAGCTGCATCAGGTACAGGATATGATCAATGATAAAAAAGGGAAATAAGACAGGGAGTGAGATTTTACAATGAATAAAAGTGCATGGCGGGGATTCGGAGCCGGTATCATTGTAGCAACCGGTGTCTTATCCTTCGCGTATTTCATAACTGCCCCGGCGATTAACCAGGCACAACAGGCGGAGAAAACACCGGATCAGTCTGCGTCCAGCAGCCGTACATCCGAAAGCACATCCTCTGCTACAGCTTCTGCTACACCCGCTTCCACTGCACCGGTACCGGGAACAAAGGCACCTCAACCGGCGGCAAAACAGGTACATACAGTATCCCTGAACGTTACCCATGGAATGACCCCGGAAGAAGTTGCTGCACAACTTGAAAAGGCCAAGATAATACCAGACAAAAAAGTGCTGATTAAGTACTTCGTTAACAATAAATTAATGTACGCGCTAAAGCGTGGGACCCATCAGGTAAACAGTGAGATGACGATAGATCAGATTGCTAAGAATTTAATTACGCCATAGACAGCCAAAAGGCAGAAAGGAAATATCCTCTCTGCCTTTTTTGGTGCCTTATTGCCTATTTAAGCTTTCAAGTTCTGTCTCGACTTCAAATACGCGTTTGTTTAAAACCTGGATTTCAAATCCTTTTTTATCCAGTTTTTTATTGATGCGATCTAATAATGCCACAATGTCCTTAGGCTGTCCTTCTTCCAAGCGAATAATGGATTCTTGAATTTCTTTTTGTCCGATTTCTAACTTTTCTAAGCTGGTTTCCAGTCTTTCCTGGCCGTCTTTTAGTAGGCTAACATCGCCTTTTAGCGTAGTCACATCGGTTCGCAATTCTTTGATCTCTGTTAAGATTTGTTTCAAAATTTCTTCCATAGGCCACACCCCGTTTTAATTATAACATGGATTATGATTCAGGATGATTGCTTTTAGGGTGAGGGCATTTCCAGATGACCGAGGATATAGAGCAGGTGCTTCACAGATGCCTAAACCGGTAATGAATTTCAAAAATCCGGCCCCACGGCAGGGCAGCTCTTTCCACGATAAATGATGGCTTTTTAATCCGTTTTTCTCCACCATGCATCGTTTCAAACGTAAGCGTTCGGATGAATACGTTGCTTCTCGTTTTGACTTCCTCACAAATTTGATCCTGCTCTTGCCGCGTTAGTCTATCAGGAGAAGCGTACTTCTTGACATATTCCGCCCGTTTAATGATGTTAAAGTAGTAATCCTCGATATACCGCGTAATCAACCATTTTTCATTTGCCTCATTCCATGTGGGTTGATCGCGGATCATTTCCAGGTGAGAGAGGAGGAGGCCAAGGGTGTTACCGCTCGTATTCCACGCGGAATAGCTTTCAACTTTTTGCTCCAGATTCTGCCGCAGAAAATTTTCCATCCATGTCGTATCACCCGAAACTGACGAGACCACATCCGCTACTCCTTTTATCGCGTGCGGGTTGCCATTCGCCCAACGGTCCACCCGGTCCAGCGTTTCATCCTGAGAATGAACGTATACATATATTGGAGCAGAGACATCGGCCGGAGGGTCAGGTTGAAGGAACCGGATTTTTTCCTGGATGACCTGATTCAGTGGTTTTCCGTCATAAGCGAGCACATTGTTTTTTTCCCGCTCGTTCGAGAAGGTCACGATATAGCGTGATCCGGTATGTGTACTCTCGTTTTTATACCGGGCGAGCAGAAGACAGGTCAAATCGTCTGCACCTGTCATCACGTGTACGTTCGACAGATGATTTTCCGTGATGAAATGCTGCAGCCTGCGTTCCCATACTTTGGGGAGCCCCATGCTGCTTGTATCGTCCATGCCGATGAGCATTTCTTTAATGATTCCTTCCTTCACCCAGCCTGCCAATTCCCGCTGAACCCGCATATTTTGTTCAAACAGGCGTACGTAGTCTTCGACATATACACGCGGCACAAGTTTTCGAATATCTGACATGATGTTCTGAATTCGCTTTTTCTCGTCAGCCGTTTTAGCGGTAAGGTATTGATTATACCTCCTGCCGTACACAACGATTTCATGATGGTATTTAAACGCCGGAGAAGAGGAAGCCGGCAGTTCACGCGGAATAAGATTGATCGCGTATACCTTTTTTTTCGGGTATTTTTTCAATATGCTTTTAAGTTCCTGCAAACGATAGGCATTTTTCGTGTACGTGCTAACCTGCCGCCCCGCAATAATGCCTCCGTTTAACCATTCGGGAATCCCGATAAAAACAACGTCACATTCGCTGATATGAGCCAGCAAAAATTTTTTTATTTTTTCGTAATTGGCGTATCGGCCAAAACGGTCGAGTCCTTGATGGGGGAAATTAACGGTCGCTCCCCCTATTTTTGCAAGCAGGGAAATGTAGTCCGTATTTACAGGGCGGCTGTCAAGCGGGATTAACAAAATCTTCTTCCCGTGAAGGGAGGAAGAATATGGCTGTGCATACCTTCCGCTATTTTTTTCCTGCTGCACAGGATAACCGCAACCTGTAAGCAAAAAACATGCGCACATAAAACATATCAAAGCAGCTTTCACTTGGTTCCTCCGCATTTAATAAATATTTATCTAACGGTATTATGACTTTTTTGCCCGATTCTTGAAAGGATTATTTTTAATGTGCAACTTTTTAACACATATTAAAAAGGGGAATGCCCCGAAATAATGAATCAGGAGGGATTAGTATGACGCAAAAGCTCGAAAGTATTATGACGAAGCAAGTATCTGCTGTGCGGCCTGACCAACCGATTGCGGATGCGGCAAATATTATGCATCAGTATGACGTGGGAGCTGTTCCTGTCGTGCAAAACGGCCAGTGTGTTGGGATTGTTACGGACCGTGATATCGCGATCCGCGCGGTAGCGAACGGAAGAGACGGGAACACTCCGGTTAGCAACGTTATGACAAAAAATGTTGTTACTGCTTCCTCACAGATGGATGTTCATGAAGCTGCAAGGCTAATGGCTCAGCATCAGATTCGCCGACTCCCTGTTGTTGATAACGGAGAATTGAACGGAATGGTTGCCTTAGGCGACCTTGCCGTACAGGACATATACGAGAATGAGGCCGGTGACGCGCTTTCCAATATTTCCGTGCCAGATAATACGTTATCATAATAGCCGGTCATGCGTATGCGTATATCAGTGAAAAAATGGAGCGTTCTATTCTTCGTTGGTATTTTGGCCGGTTCCCTCGCAGCCTGTGGACCGGGAGCCGGAACGAATACCCGTACCCAGCAGCTTGGAGCCAACCAGTACCAGGGAACTACGACAGGTGATCATCTGGTCGCTCGTCCAAACGGCGCACAAAATAATAGAATGAATACGGCCGGCACGAATCATAACAGTGCTGCCATCAACCATACCGTTGCGGGATACAACACGATTGGCGTTCGTCCCTTTAGAGTAGACGAAAACCAGCGGATTGCGAACCGTTTGGCGCAACTGGCGGCCAATGTAGACGGCGTTACCGGTGCAACGGCTGTGGTGAACGGAAAGGATGCGGTTATCGGCATTCAGGGTGCGCAGCCGTATAATAAGAAAATGATCGAAAGAAAGGTGCTTACCGCGCTTAAGCGGGCTGAGCCAGCCTACAATATCCATGTTACGGCGGATAAAGGTTTGAATGACCGAATCCGCACGATGAGTACGCAAAGAGCCGGTAACCACCCGATACGGGACATAGGCCAGGATATTGCCAATCTCATTCGTGATATGGGCCGAACGGTCACTGCACCGTTTCGGTAATGTTTCGTTAATCGTAACCAGGAGGCCGCCGGGCGGCCTCTTTTTTAGCGTTAAGGAAAGTATATGTTGCTTTAACACTGTAAAGCAACATATACTTTCCTTCCATTGGTCACCTGAGAAAAACTCGCGGGAGTGTGCCGAACGTTGCTTTTTCGATGTGGAGCGTGTGGCCGGAAGGTCGATCAGACCGACAATTGTCTCCATCATTGAGGTACCCGGATGTTTTGTCGGTCCGACCTTCCGGTCACTAAGCGGCCGTTTCGCTTCCCTGCAGAAAAAGGACGAGCGGCAACGCCCGCGAGTTTTTCTTAGCGTATATGAAAGAAAAACCTTACTTTATAGAGGGAGTTTTCTTTATCACCTCCCTATTTTTTCCTGCTTTTTTACCGCTAAATCGCCTTCTTATCGTACACCTGCAAATATGCTATACTTAAAGGCAGACTGTTCTCATGTTAAGAATACGGAGGCGTTTCAAAATTTATGATTGAACCACGAAAAACGTTCGCTATTATTTCCCACCCGGACGCAGGGAAAACGACTCTCACAGAAAAACTTCTTTATTTCGGGGGAGCAATCCATGAAGCTGGAATGGTAAAAAGTCGGAAATCTGCCCGGCAGGCGACATCCGATTGGATGGAAATTGAACGTCAGCGCGGTATCTCGGTGACATCAAGCGTCATGCAGTTCTCCTACAGTGGCTACCATATTAACATTCTGGATACACCGGGTCACCAGGATTTCAGCGAAGATACGTACCGTACCCTAACGGCAGCGGATAGCGCGGTCATGCTTATTGACGCCGCTAAAGGGGTTGAACCGCAGACGATCAAACTTTTTGAAGTATGCCGCATGCGCAATATTCCTATTTTTACTTTTATAAATAAAATGGATCGGGAAGCCCGTGACCCTCTTTCTTTGCTGGAAGAGCTGGAGGAAGTGCTGGGGATTCGCTCGTGTCCGATGAATTGGCCGATTGGCTCCGGGATGGATTTTCAAGGGGTTTATGATCGCAATAAAAAAAACGTCGAATTGTTTAAGCGTCATGAGCAAAATAGCCGTCGAATTCTCCCTGTGTTTCAGGACGAACAAAGCGATGGGGAAGTTCACTCGATTATAGGGGAATCCCTTTTTGAGAAACTCGCAGAAGATGTGGATTTGTTGGATATTGCCGGGGATCCGTTTGATAAGGAAAAAGTAGATAAGGGGGAATTGACTCCCGTGTTCTTCGGCAGCGCTTTAACGAATTTTGGTGTCCAATCATTTCTGGAGTATTTCTTAGAGCTGGCTCCTGCTCCAGGCCCCCGCATGAGTGACAAAGGGCTGATCGAGCCGGATCATTCCAAATTCTCCGGGTTTATTTTTAAGATCCAGGCGAACATGAATCCGGCACACCGGGACCGGATTGCTTTTCTGCGGATTTGTTCGGGCACATTCAGCCGCGGAATGACCGTGCAGCAAGTGCGGACCGGCAAGAAAATCAAGCTCTCCCAGCCCCAGCAGTTTCTTGCGCAGGAGCGAAATATTGTAGAAGATGCGCATCCGGGAGATATAATCGGTCTGTTCGACCCGGGAACATTCGTTATCGGGGATACCTTATGTGAAGGAAATACAGGCTTCACATTTGGCGGAATTCCACATTTTTCTCCGGAAATTTTCGCCAGGGTACGCACGAAAGACGCGATGAAGCATAAACAGTTTCATAAAGGTGTTGAACAGCTGACAGAGGAAGGGGCCGTTCAGCTTTTTACTTCGACAGGTCCCGGAGCGGAGAATTCGATCATTGGCGTTGTCGGTCAGCTGCAGCTGGAAGTGTTCCAGTATCGCTTGCGCAATGAATACGGGGTAGAAGTGGAAATACAGCCGCTTGGCTATGAGCTGGCCCGGTGGATAAAAGGCAATAAAAAACCGGATGAATTGAACCTCATTCAGTACGGGGGCAGCCTGCTTGTAAAAGACCGGGAAGAACGGCCTGTTGTCCTTCTTGAGAATGAATTCGCGGAACGGTGGGCTAAAGAAAAAAATCCGGATGTCGAATTTGTCAGTACCTCATACGATTGACCGCCTGATCTTGCTAAATGATTATAAATATTTGCGAATGTGCGGCTTAATGCTGTCGATCCCGATAGCGAAGCCAAGCCCATGGTTGTCCCGGATAATAAAAGCGTTCATGCCGATCGCTTCCCCATTCATGTTAATCAGCGGGCCTCCGCTGTTTCCCGGGTTGATGGCACAATCGGTTTGAACGATATCTTCATACGTTTTTCCCGAAATTTGTACGGGGCGATTTTTTGCGGAAATGATACCAGTGGTTACCGTGTTTTCCAATCCTAAAGGATTCCCGATCGAAATCACAATTTCCCCGACGCGTGCCTCTTTCGACGAGCCAAGAGGAAGCGTGGGAAGCGGCATACGGTTTATCATACGAATCAGGGCCAGATCCCGTTTGGTGTCAGACCAGACGAGACTGGCCTTTTTCGTTTCCCCGTTTGATAACCTCACTTGTATGTGTTTGGCGTTGGCGATAACGTGCTCACTTGTCAGAATGTAACCTTTCGGATGAATGATAAATCCTGTGCCAAAGCTGCGCCGTACTTCTTTTGTCGGTGTGGGAGAAGACGGAAAAAGAAATTGATGGAGCACACCGATCATCGAATCGTTTACGGAGTGGTCTTCTGTTGTAATCGAAACAATGGCAGGCTTCACTTTTTCTACGATAGGAACAAAGTAGTTGGCAGGGTGCAGATAAGCGGGCTGCGGTGTGGTTGTGATCGTGTAGCCGTGTTTACGTTTCATCTCATGACCTCCTCACTTCTTGAGACATTTGTACATTGTATGTATAAATCTGCACAGTGTGAAGGGCTAATATTTTTAGACAATTCGTATAAAACCAAACGACTTTGGGTAAGAATAAACGTAATGAAATCAGGAGGTAGAATACGGATGAATGAAGGATTTGAAAGAATTTCGATAGGGGAAACCTTTAAGCCATATGCATGGAAAGCGAATTTCGATATGGAATTTTCCTCTGAATGTTTGTATTGTGATTCAACGCTCACACGATTGGAAGGTTACATAATTGAAGACGGAAAAGGCGTAGCGCAAAGAATAGCCATTTGTCCGTCGTGCCAGAAGGTGAATGCTCGTTATTAAGCATAACGTTCCGCTTCCCGAATAGGATAAAGTAAAGTGTACGGAGGGAAGGGGAGAAGTTTGTGCGGAAGAAATGTGAGAAATGCAACATGCAGATGGATTTAAAACTCCGTAAAGTTGTATATATGAATCATATGGAAATTGACCATGTGCCGGTATACTCCTGTCCAAACTGCGAGGAGAATCAATTAGTTGAGCAGGTAAAAGATGATCTAAAGCGTTTGTTGCAGCAAATCAACACGTACCAGTCTGACTCCAGCGTTATTTCTTTTGCGGCACACTCTTCTTTTTCTGAACTTTTGCTTCGGATGAGTCGACAGAACGTTATTACGATAGATGATTTGCTTGACTTATATTTGCTTGCCCGCTCCTTGCAGGATGACATATGGATAGAGGAGATTGAAAAGGAATTGCGACTGCGCAGCAATTATGAATAAAGTTTTACAATTACGTGAAAAAGGGGATTTCTCAATAGGGGAAATCTCCTAATTTATAGACATAGGTAATAAGCATATGATTAAATAAATACATATCATCTGAGCTGGAGGGGGGAACTCTGATGGGTGGACAAAATATTGCAATGTTTGGTTTGATTGGTTCTATGACGATTCCGTTAGTGCTGATTGTGACCATGTTTATTGCGGCAAAAAGAAAAAGACCGAAAGCGTAATCTTTGCATAAAAAAGCTCTTCAACTAGGGATGGATGAAGAGCTTTTTTATGTCTTGTTCATTCCGTTTTTTGGTTGGCATTCCTTTCGGTTTTTGTAAAGTGATTCGTAGTAGATTGTTGAGAAAATAGTCCCAGTGTTAAAGAGACTCCACTTATAATAGGGCAGTAATTCGTACCATCCATATTTAATAGAAAATATGGTAATGGAATAGGAACAAACAAAACCGCAATGTAATACAAGGATAGGATTGCACTGGTAAGAAAAATAAAAAGCAGCATGTTCCAGTTCAATTTGAATCTCCAGTTTCTAAATAAATAATGTTCCTAAGTAAAGCCCAAATACGAACGGGAATAACATTTTCAACAGGATAAATTGTTAATGACGTAGTATATCGTCCCGAAGGTGACGGCGTTAGTTGTCCGCAAATTGACGAATCTATTGTCCAAGTGTCATTTGAAAAAAGGGAGAATCATGATAATTCTCCCTCAATCACCCGTTTGACCATGTGATCATCAATAATTCGATGTCCGTTCTGTGCTCCATAAAGTAAACAGTGCGTACATACCTTGTTGATGAGCCTTGCGGCCCCTCCGGAATAGCGGTGGATTTCATCTAATGCACCGTCAGAAAAGATTTGTTGGTCTACTCCTGCATAGTGAAGATGCCGTGCCACATACTCGTCAACCTGTGCACGATCATAATGACCCAGTCTGCATTGAAGGTCGATTCTTTGGC
>NZ_KE387184.1:5346-14051 GCF_000430625.1 Aneurinibacillus terranovensis DSM 18919 | reverse complement strand
CTGTTCATTTTCTGTTGAGATCTCTGTATATTCTTGCATGATCTTTTGCTGTTCTTCTTTTGTCATCTGATTGGGCTTTCCCCGTGAGGCCGTTACCTCGTGATTCGCTTTATATTGACGCACCCAACGGGCAAGCATATTGGCATTAATATCATGCTTTCTCGCAACAACCGCATTGTTTCCGGTCTCCAATACTTCATGCACAACTTGGAGTTTGAAATCTGCGGAATAGTTTCTTCGTGTCATGGGAATCAATCCTCCTACGTATAGTATCGCTCTTATTTCGGAGGTTGTCCAACTTGATTACGGGGCTTAAGAGCACCCATCACGATGTACTCCACCATAGAACTTCCTTCCGGGAGAAAAGTCACTCACTACTACGATATTCGTGATCCTGAATTTACAATTTTAATCCGCAATAATCTAATTAAAAAAGCTCGTGCATTCTTTAATTTTGATCTAAGTAAGCGTCCATTCTCATTGACTCCCTATGGACAAGTACATGCCGAACAACAAAAAACAATGAGGTATAAAGGAACAATAATTAAAGCATGGCATGGTGTTTTTTGCATGCAGGGTGATCCGCAATTGCAACAAATCGCTTATCAAACGGGAGCAGGCGGAAAAAACGGACAGGGCTATGGTATGCTTTCTATTATATAAATTTTTGGCAAGGGTGGTGACGACAAATGATTTCCGCTATTCGTGATCTGGGGGAATGGACTCAAAGCTATAACCAAAAAGAAGTGCTAGATGTTTTGATTGAAACGATTGATCCGAAAAATTATCCTTATGCAGTTATTTTATCTTTCCAAGATGATAAATGGGAGATTGAATTAGAAGAGTATGATAAGTTTTCCTCAACTAAGTACCTCTATCGCCGAGGTTCTCCAAACGGGATTAATTATTCACCTACAGCAATGATTACTGAACTTCGCAAGACATTTACTGTTAAGTTTGCTGCCTGGTTTGAAAAGATACACAAAGAGAGCAAGGAAGAAGAATTTAAAGAACGATTCTCTATCATCAAAGTCGCGGAAATAATTGCGAAGGAAAAGGAACAAATTTTAAATGAAGTAGAGGAAAAACTGTCCGGAGTTAAAGAGGGAGCGTTTTTTACTGTAAAGATCGACGGAAAGTATTTAAAGCAAATACCCGTATTTACAGAAATTTTCCTAAAAATGGTTAATGAAAAAGACATTCAGATTTCTTCTTCCGACCGTATGTGTTCCGTGTGCGGGGAAAAGAAAAGTTTAGTTATGGGAGGATCCTCCGCATTTAAATTTTACACAATTGATAAACCTGGTTTCATTACCGGAGAATTTGATGAAAGCCGCTCCTGGAGAAACTATCCTGTATGTATGGAATGTAATCTTCTGTTACAGGAAGGGAAGCGTTTTTTAGAAGAAAATCTACGATTTAAATTTTATGGGTTGAGTTATTTATTAATCCCGCAATTTTTATTTGGGAAGCTGTCTCTAAAAGATGATGTTATTGATCTTTTGAGCGACGGGGAGAAAAGGAAAAGTCTGCAGGAAAAGAGTGTTAATAATACAATCGCAAGTGAAGATGATATCCTACACTATTTGCAGGATGAATCAGATCAATTGATGCTTCACTTGCTATTTATGCAAAAAGTGCAGGCGGCCGAGAGAATTTTATTGTTGGTTCAGGATGTATTTCCGTCTCATCTAAGGAAAATATTTGAGGTGAAAAAAGACGTTGAACGTAAGTTTGCCAGGCGGGATGGCTCATTGGAATCTTACAATTTCGGGCGTATTCGAACCTTCTTTCAAAAGTCAGACGAGGAAAAAAAGAATGCTGATTTAGATAAATATTTCTTGAAAATTACGTCGGCTGTTTTTCATGGTTCAACGCTTGACATCCGATTTCTCACAACATTTTTTTTGAAGGAAATCCGCCGTAAATTTTTGAATGACGGGGAAAATGAACAGAATGTTCGCTGGGCTGTAAGGGATGCTTTAATGAATACTTTATTCTTTGTACAGCTTGGTAATTTATCAAAAGGGGAGGGGAAACAAATGAAGGCTAGCCGTTTTGAATCTGTCTTTACGGAATACGGTCCACATTTAAACAAACCGGAAAAGAGAGCATTGTTCTTACTTGGCAGTTTGGCGCAGTTATTGTTAGATGTTCAGAAGAACATTCGCAACGCGCAACCTTTTGCGGAAAGATTAAAAGGATTGCGAATGAGAGAAAGTGATTTTTTAGGCTTGCTGCCGGACATTAAGGAGAAACTTAGGCAATATGAGAAGGATGATCGTTACAAAGGAAATGAACGTTACTTTGCTTCCGTATTGGGCGAGGAGATTTCTAGTCTGTTATTACAGGCGGGCTCCGGTTGGAAACTATCAATTGATGAAATGAATTTCTATTTTTCAACCGGTATGTATTTGAAATACAACGTATGGGCTGGACTTAATGAACAAAAAGAAGTCAGTGAAAAACAAATAATTGAATTGGAAGGCGAGGAGCTAGTAAAATGAATCGTTCTGAACTGTTGTTTTTATATGATGTTAGTTGGACAAATCCAAATGAGGATCCTGTGGATGAGAACAAGCCGCGCATCGATGAGGAAACGGGGAGAAATATCGTAACTGATGTCCGATTAAAGCGTACAATTCGCGATTATTTACACGAGTACCGTCAGCAGGAAATTTTCGTGCGGGAAATCGCTGATGAAGAAGGAATTCTCCAGGATGCCAAGCATCGAGCTGAAGATTTCCTTTTAATAGACGGTGAAAAGGTTTCTAAATCACAAATTAAAACCATTGGAGAAATGAAAAGTATTATTCGCAGCAACATGTTGCGTGATTGTATTGATGTAAGGTTATTCGGAGGAACCATTCCAATTGAAAAAAGTGCGAAAGAAAAAAGTTCAATTACACTAACCGGACCTGTACAGTTTCAGTTTGGAAGTTCACTGCACAGGGTGAAGCTGGAGTATATCAAAGGAACCGGTGCTTTCGCATCTGGAGATGGACAAACTCGTAAAACTTTCCGCGAAGAATATGTTCTCCCGTATTCTCTTCTCTCTTTTTATGGAATTGTTAATGAAAAGGCGGCGGTGCACACTGAAATGAAGGAGGAGGATGTGTTTTTCCTTTTAGATGGAATGTGGAATGGAACAAAGAACTTGATTTCCCGCAGTAAGGTTGGACAACAGCCGCGACTTCTCTTACGAATTGTATATGGCCAGGATGGGTTCCATATTGGTGAATTAAACAAACTTGTTTCTTTTACGAGTGAAAAAACGGAGGAAGCAATTCGGTACGTAACAGACGGAGTGCTGCAAATTGGACCGTTAATCGAGAAATTAGAGACGGAGAGAGAAAAGATTACCCATATTGAGTATAAAATGGATGAACAGCTTATCACTTCAAGTGACTTTGTGGAGGAGTGCGTAAGAATTGGAATTGAAGCTACGCCACTTGAATTATAAGGATGTGGAAGGCACATGAAAACCCTGGTTTTTGAATTATGGGGAGAGTGGGGACATTTTCGAAAATATTATTCCACATCATCACCATTAACATTTTCTATTATTCCTCCAACGGCGGCAATGGGAGTTGTTGCAGCCATTTTGGGATTGAGCAAAGAAAATAATGAGTATTTAAAAATCCTTAACGAAGCAAAGACACTTATCGGGATTAGGCCATGTAGTCCAGTGAAGAAAACAGCGCTTGGTCTCAATCTAATTAACACAAAGGGAAAAGTGTGGGTGCCAAAATCAAGAAAAGAAGGCGCACGTACACAAATACGGACAGAATTTTTACGGAACGCTCACTTTCGCTTGTTCGTTTCGATGGAGAATAAAGAACTCTATGAACAACTGGTTGAGCAGGTAAAACATCATCGTACATACTATACATTATCGTTAGGCCTAAGTGAGAACGTGGCGAACTTTGCTTATGTTGGAGAAATTGAAGCTGTGAAAAAATATTCGGTGGGACAGGCTATTACAATTCATACAGCGATACCTTTACACCTGGTACGCCCGGACGGCATTCCTTTTACGGAAGGAAAATATTATGGAAAAGAAAGATTGCCGGTCGAAATGAATGAAGAGCGTGTGGTTTCTTCATATGAGGAATGCTTAATTGAGATGAAGGGCCAGGAAATTGTAGCGGATATTGAATGGTATTGGGAGAGCGGCCCCTATCGTTTTGTATTTCTAAATGAGAAGGAGGAGGTAAGATAATGGGGTTACTTTCTCACCCAGATCAATCTCTTCATAAACATCTGGCAGGTGTTCTTGAGATGTCCGTGGCTAGTCTTGAAAATCGGCGAGCTTCTGGCTGGGATCCGATTCAACTGAACCACGCTGTTAACATAGCAGCTATCTTTCACGATTTTGCGAAAGCAACTTCGTACTTTCAAACATATATCACCTCTGAAAAAAAGAGAAAGACGGCTCAAAGTTCACATACGATGCTTTCGGCTATTGTAAGTTATTATGTGGCGATGCATGTTTTACAGGGGGAAGAGGAAGATGTTCTTCTCTCTTCCCTTTTTGTTTTTATGGCTGTAAGGCGGCATCACGGAAATATCCATGAGTTCAATACGGAAATAAATGCCTTGCAAGATAAAAGAGACTTATTGTTACAGCAGGCTGCGGCTATCCAATATGGAGAATGGAATAAAATAGTGGAAATGTTATCTAGTGAATTGCCTTTTTCCTTGCAAGGTATCACTCCATTTACTGTAGAGAAGGTACAATCATGGGTTTATACGTTTTATGATGAGATAGGAACGCTGCGTCGCTGGTTAAAGAAAAGATATGGGAAACGGAATATAAACAATGAAGTATCTGACTACTTTAAATATTGTGTGTTGTATTCTCTTTTGCTTGATGGGGATAAAAACCAGGCTGCCCTACGGGACATGATGTATCATGGACGAAAATTAATCGTAGCCGATACAGTAGATCATTATAAAAGGCAGCAGAAATGGGACGTCTCTTCTATGAACAATTTGCGCGAGCAGGCGTATGAAGAAGTAAATAAAATAATTGATACAGCGGCAGGAAGATTGTTCTCTATTAACTTGCCGACAGGGATGGGCAAGACGATTACTTCGTTAAATGCTTCCTTGCGTCTGCGCGCCAGGAGACAACATGAAACCGGAATAGCTCCGCGGATTATTTATAGCCTCCCATTCTTAAGTGTTATTGATCAAAACTTCTCTGTATTTGAGAAGATATTACAGTCCGGTATTGATAAACTTGATTATAGCTATTTGGTAAAGCACCATTCATTAATTGATCCTTATGAGCAAGTAAATGCTCCAAATAGGGAGAAGGATGAGCAGGAAGAGTATAATTTCGATCAAGCGCAAATCTTGGTTGAGGGTTGGAATAGTGAAATTATCTGTACTACTTTTGTACAGGTTTTCCAAACACTTTTAACAAATAGAAATAAAGCACTACGTAAGTTTCATCGATTTTCTCACGCCATTATTGTGTTAGATGAGGTGCAGGCAATTCCCGTTAAATATTGGGCACTGATGCGTGAAATGATACTTGAGTTAACTCGGGGTATGAATACCGATGTTATTTTACTTACGGCAACGGTGCCTAAAATTTTTTCTCAAGAGGACGTAGTTGTATCCCTCTGTGATAGAGACAGGTATTTCTCTGAGATGAATCGTATTTCGGTTATTCTTTGCATAAAAGAAAAGATGACGGTGCAGCAGTTTGCGGAATCTTTAGAGTTAGATAATGAAAAAAGCTATCTTTTTATTTTAAATACGATTGACGCTGCAAAACAACTACACGCTATTTTAAGCGAAAATTTAGAAGAGGATATTGGTTTTCTATCTACACATATAATTCCAAAACAGCGCTTGCAGCGTATTAAAGAGATACAGAAAGGAAAATACCGGATTGTTGTTAGTACGCAGCTGGTAGAAGCTGGAGTGGATATTGATTTTGATATTGTATACCGGGACCTTGCGCCGCTAGATTCTATTAATCAATCAGCGGGTCGCTGTAATCGGCATAATCGCCGAACCGGTACATTATACGTTGTGAACTTATGTAAAGGGGAAAGAATGATTCCTTACGCCCAATCAATATATGGGAAGATTCCTCTTGAAGTAACAATATCTATTTTAAACAAACATGAAGAAGTACCGGAACCTTTATTACTACCATTAATTGAAAAATATTTCGATGAAGTGAAGGGAAAATCGAGAAGTGAATCAGACATGTTTTTGAACAGTGTTAAAACTCTCTATTTTACAGGAGAAAGCGATGATCATCGAATTCCTATTTCTGAATTTCAATTGATTGAAGAAACGTATAAAAAAATGGATGTTTTCGTTGAAGTAGACGAAGAAGCAGCAAACATTTGGGAAGAATACAGCGAAATTCTTGAAATACCAGATGTATTGGAGCGCTATAAGCGTTTTGCACGGTTAAAAAAATCATTCCAGGAGTATGTTATTTCTATTCCATGTCATGTAGAAAATCGTCCTCCCTTATTGCATGACCAAATTTGTTTTGTGAGCAATTATGGAAAAGAAGATTATTACGATGAGCGTACTGGATTTATTACGAAAGGAGTGTCTGCAATCTGGTGATTACTGTTACGGGAACACTTGTCTGGTACTACCATATTTGCCCTCGTGAAACATGGCTCATTGCCCACCAAATTGTTGCTGACCAGGACGACTCAAACGTTGAATACGGTCGCTTTCTTCAAGAACATGTATACGAACGTGAAAAAAAGGAACTCACGATCGGCCACTTAAAAGTCGACGTAATGAAATCCAAAGACGGGCAGCTTATCGTCGGTGAAGTAAAGAAAAGCTCTGCTTCCCAGGACAGTGCGCGGATGCAGATTCTTTTTTATCTGTACGAGTTAAAACAAATGGGGATTGAAGCGGAAGGAGAACTCCTATTCCCTGAAGAGCGAAGGAAACAGCGGGTAGTATTGGATGAAGCAGGGATTAGGGACGTAGAGGGCCTAAATGAAAAAATTATTGAGATTGTCAGCAAACAGCTGCCACCTCCCCCTGTAAAAGTAAAATGGTGCCGTAACTGCGCATACCGTGAATTGTGCTGGGCGTAACGAGATACCAGGAGATGAGAGGTAAGCATATGAAAAAAAGTATCTATATTTTTACTGCTGGCTCCATATCCCGCAAGGATAATACGCTGTGCTTTGAAACTGAGCAGGGAAAGAAATACATTCCGGTTGAAGATACCAAGGAGATTTTTTTGTTTGGTGAAGTCGATTTCAATAAGCGGATGCTAGAATTTATTTCACAAAAAGAGATTTTGCTTCATATGTTTAATCACCACGGATACTATATGGGGACATTTTATCCACGTGAACATCTGAACTCAGGCTACATGATTCTTCAGCAAGCCCAGGCTTATTTGGACGAGAATCGCCGCAGGGATATAGCTATGAGATTTATTTACGGTGCAATGGACAACATGCAGCAGGTGTTGCGCTATTATAAGAACCGCGGGATAAATATTGAGGATATAATGGGTTCCCTGTCGAACCTAGCGGACAGGCTTCCAGCATGCGAAACTATTGAACAGATGATGGCGATTGAAGGTAATTACCGTGAGCAGTATTACCAGGCGTTTGACAAAATTATTGATGAGAAAAATTTCGTTTTTGAAGGCCGTTCTCGCAGGCCGCCATTAAATCGATTAAATGCATTGATTAGCTTTGGTAATTCGGTTTTGTATACGATCGTTCTGAGCGAGATATATAAAACACACCTTGATCCACGCATCGGCTACTTACATACGACTAATTTCCGTCGGTTTTCATTGAATTTAGACATAGCGGAAATCTTTAAACCACTTCTTATAGACCGGGTGATTTTTACTCTTCTAGGTAAAAAAATGATTACTGCGAAGGATTTCGAGAAAAAGTTGGATGGCATTATTCTAAATGAGAAAGGTAGACGCACATTTTTAGAAGAATTAGAAAGAAGGATGGCGACAACGGTGAAGCATCGCGAACTTGGACGAGAGGTTTCCTATCGACGTCTGATTCGTATGGAAGTATATAAATTGCAAAAGCACATTATTGGGGAAAAGGAGTACCAACCGTATGTCTCACGCTGGTAGACCATACGAAAAAGGAAGGGAAAGCTATGTTCGTCATCCTTGTTTATGATGTGGGCGTAAAACGAGTGAATAAGATTTTGAAAACCTCACGAAAATATTTAAATTGGGTGCAGAATTCTGTTCTTGAAGGAGATATTAGCGAGGTAAACTTTAAAAAATTGAAAACTGAATTGTTAATGTTAATGGATACGGCAGAGGACTCTATTATTTTTTATACATTTCGAACAAAAAGCTATTCGAAGCGGGAGGAATATGGATTGAAAAAGGGAGGGGAAGATATCTTTTTGTAGGACGATGATCAAATAAAAAATGAAGTGTATGTGGCGGATTAAAAAAGCTTCTTGATTGTCGTCGGCCTATAGTGATGTAAAAAAACCGGGGGATCGACGACAGGTGAAAAACAGGAATACCAAAAGGTTTCATAAACTGACTTGTTTTCTGTTATGATTGTTATTAAGCAAGAAAGTTGATTTTTTGCGATGAAAATGGGTTTTTAGACTACCTATGAGGAATTGAAACGACTTTCCAACTTGGCTTTCTCATTTGTCTGCTTTATGGTTTTTAGACTACCTATGAGGAATTGAAACTA
>NZ_KE387184.1:0-4310 GCF_000430625.1 Aneurinibacillus terranovensis DSM 18919 | reverse complement strand
GTGGATGTGGCTGTTTTGCCAGATCTAGACGCCAAAGAATTATCCAGAGAAAATGAAAGACTAAAAACACTTTTAGGTGAAAAAGACCTTGAGCTAGCGATTTTACGAGACCTTATAAAAAAGAAAAACCCTCACTTACTGAAAAACTTGAAGTAGCTGACAAATGGATTCAAAAAGGCTACTCTGTATCAACGGTGCTAAGAATCATGGGTATTCCTCGGTCCACCTACTATTATCAAAAGAACTACCGGGTGGAAGAGAAAAAAGTAAGTGAGGGACGTCCGGCACCAGGTTATTCCTTCAAAGAGGACGGTCAAAAAGTATCAGACGAACAAATCAAAGAATTTCTACTGGAAGAGATAGCTGGAGCGTAGTGTATTGTTCTAAATTAAAAACAAATTTTTTGAACAATTTGTAATATCGTGTAATAATAGAACTAAGGGGTTTGATGCCTTTAGTTCTATTTTTATGCTTTGGTTATTAGTAGGGGAGAGGTATAGATGGATATCGAAAAAATTTTGAAGATTATTCAATAAGAATTTCCCAGCAAAGCAATCGATTTATCAGAAAGCTTAGGATTGGTAAAAGAAACGATTGGCGACATGATGAATGAGATTAATGATAAAATGAGTGAAGCTTTTGCGCATCGGGATTTTGCAACACGAAAAAAGTATGATGAGATTGCGGAAGCTATTTATGAATATGAACAAAAACTTGAACAGCTGATGTCTTTGCTGGAAGTGGATGAAGTAGTAGAAGCTGCAAAATACGATATAGATAACCTAATTATTAAATTGTTAAGAGAATATTGTTATAGAACGAACGACTATAAAGTCTACTTAAGAGCGGGTTATTCTGGGTTAAATAGAAATTAATATATGATTTTACAATATAAAAAGTAAAAGAGGTATTTTAGGGAAAACAAGATATTTATATTCCTGGACCTAGAGGTGCCACATGAAACAAGGATTGTACGAGCAAATCATCAATAATATTACCAAGAAGCAGCTTACAGCGTTGGATTCTACTGTGTATGACATTGGGAAGGAGCCTTTAGATGCGGAAGAGGCTCGGAAGCTGTTGTCTAATTATTTGGCAATGGTGACACGTAGAGCCTTGAAGGTTGTTCGGGAGAACAACGTCGATGAGGGAGCCGTATTGGCGCAGGTGCGGACATGCAATGAAATCATTGAGACGCTGCGAGATGTCCTTGGCCCGGATGAATACAAGGAGTTACAGCTGGTTGAGCAGGGCGAAGTGCTGACCTATGTATACTCTAAGCTCAATCACATTCGTGGCATTCGGAACGAAAAAGTGATTCGTCCAGCGACTCCTTTGTCTCAAAGTTCCTTGTTTACCGGCTCTCACTTTGAACCCAATATGATGCATGAGCTTCGACATGAAATTTTAACCGCGGATCGGATTGATTGGCTAGTCTCCTTCATCAAGTGGAGTGGGTTGCGGTGTCTCATGGATCAGTTGGAGCAATTCACTTTGAATGGCGGTAAATTGCGTGTCATTACAACCACTTATATGGAAGCAACGGATTTCAAAGCTGTTCTTGAGCTTAGCAGGCTCCCTAACACAGAGATCAAAATTTCCTACGACACTGATAGAACCCGGCTGCATGCAAAAGCCTATATGTTCAAGCGGGATACCGGCTTCACCACAGCTTTTGTCGGTTCCTCCAATCTTTCAAACCCAGTACTGACCAGTGGGCTGGAGTGGAACCTGAAGGTGACGGAGAAGGATGCTTACGATGTGCTGAAGAAAATCGAGGCGACTTTCGAAAGCTACTGGAACGATAGGGAGTTCAAATATTTTAGTCCGGATAACACTGACGATGTTCTGCAACTGAAGGGTGTTCTCGGCCGCAAAAAAGAGCCAAGCCCCCTGCCCTTTCATTTTGATCTTGCGCCCTACGATTACCAAAAGGAAGTGCTTGAGAAGCTGGAAGCCGAACGGACGTTGTACGGTAGATATCGGAATCTGTTAGTGGCTGCAACGGGAGTCGGGAAGACCGTTATATCGGCTTTTGACTATAAGCGATTTGTGCAAAAGAATCCCGGGGCCCGGCTGTTGTTTGTTGCACATCGGGAGGAGATTTTAAAACAGAGTCGGGATACGTTCCGCTTCATTTTAAAGGATTTGAATTTTGGTGAACTGCATGTGGGCGGCAATCAGGCGCAAGGGCTGGATCATCTGTTTATCAGTATTCAGAGTCTCAACTCCTTGAGGCTAGTGGATAAAACCTCGCGGAACTTCTATGACTTCATCATTGTGGATGAGTTTCATCATGCTGCTGCGCCATCTTATCAAGCACTGCTCAATTATTACGAGCCTCAAATTCTGTTAGGTCTGACGGCAACTCCGGAACGGATGGACGGAAAGGATATTATCAGCTACTTCGATCATGCAGTGGCTGCGGAAATTCGATTAACGGACGCAATTGATCGTAAGCTGCTGTGTCCTTTTCATTATTTTGGCATTACTGATCATGTCGATCTATCGAAGGTGAAATGGTCTAGACGTGGTTACGACCTCACAGAACTGGAGAATTTATATACGAACAATAAAATTCGTGCTTTGCAAATTCTAAATAGCATGAAGAAGTATGTCTCTGATATGGAGCAAGTAAAAGGGATCGGTTTTTGCGTTGGAGTCGATCATGCCTTATACATGGCTAAAGTGTTTGGGGAAGCTGGAGTGCCTTCCATTGCACTTCATGGAAAATCGAGCGAAGAAGAACGCCATCAGGCAAAGAACTTGCTTGAAAAAGGTGAGATCAACATGATCTTTGTCGTGGATCTTTACAACGAAGGGGTCGACATTCCTGCGGTTAACACTATTTTGTTTCTTCGTCCTACGGAGAGTCTAACGGTATTCCTCCAACAGTTGGGACGTGGCTTGCGTCTCTTTGAAGGGAAAGAGTGTCTCACGGTACTCGATTTTATAGGTCAAGCCCACCAAGAATACAATTTCCGGGACAAGTTCCGCGCCCTGATCGGCAGGACGAAGCATTCCGTTCAACACTACGTAGAGAACGGTTTTTCCAACCTTCCGCGAGGCAGCTTTATTCAACTTGAAAAACAGGCAAAGGACTATATCCTTCGCAACCTGAAGCAAGCGACGACAACTCGAAAAAGCTTAGTTAACAAAATGAAATACTTTGAAGGGGATACAGGATTAAAGCTGACTCTAGAAAATTTTGTGCGATATCACGGATTAAGCTTGCATGATTTCTACGGTGGAAGAACCGGAAATCGGACGTTTAACGGCCTTAAGGTGGAGGCTGGATTACTAGATACCTATTCTTGGGAGAATGGCGACTATTTAACGAAACGAATCCCAGCCTTGCTCAGCCTCAACTCCCGGCGATTATTACGATTTCTTCTAGCGTATCTTGAGGAAGAGGCGAGACCGCAAACAGAAGAAGAACGGTTGATGCTGAATGTGTTTTACTATACATTCTATCGGTCGGAACCGAAAAAACATGGTTTTCGAGATGTCCAGCATGCACTTCAATCTATATTTAGCTGTCCGGCTTTTCGGGATGAAGTTATCGACATTCTGAAGTATAATCAGATGCAAATCGATTTTGTTGACAAGAGAAATGAGTTTCCTTATGCCTGCCCGCTGGATATTCATTGCAAGTACTCCATGGATCAAGTGTTGGCTGCTTTCGGATATTGGGATGAAGACAGAGCGCCGAGTTTCCGTGAAGGTGTAAAGTATTTTGAGGACAAGAAAACAGATATTTTCTTTATCACATTAAATAAGTCGGACAAGGACTTCTCTCCCTCCACGTTGTACGAAGACTACGCCATCAATGAAAGGTTGTTTCACTGGCAAACGCAAAGTCGAATTTCCGAGGATTCAAAAACCGCACAACGTTACATCCATCACAAGCAGATGGGGACGCGGATTGCGTTATTTGTCAGGGAATACAAGGAAGAAAACAACTACACGTCGCCGTTTGTTTTCTTTGGTGAGGCAGAGTATGTCAGACATGAAGGAAACAAACCGATCAGTTTTATTTGGCGGTTGAAGGAAGAGATGCCGCCGGCCATGGTACCGGCTGCAAATAAAGTTATCATTTAGGAAAATGCTTAGAATTTATGCCTAAAATGTGGTAGTGCTAGGTTTTAAAAATCACATGGAGGAAGTTCGAATGGCTAAAATTGAAAACTATAAATATAGTATTGAAGAAGCGTTTAGGGCGGATTAACCCCCGAATTTTGGACAATATCTCTCTTCATCTAGTTTTTTCGTAAAATTGCATTGTTTTTCATTTCCTTTTGTCCTTTTTG
>NZ_AUMJ01000084.1 GCF_000430625.1 Aneurinibacillus terranovensis DSM 18919 | reverse complement strand
GCCTGTTTCAATTCCTCATAGGTAGTCTAAAAACTAAACATCGTCATACTGAGGATACACAGTGTTCCGTTTGTTTCAATTCCTCATAGGTAGTCTAAAAACTTTCACCTTCCCTCAGTCTTGATGAAATGTATGAACAGTTTCAATTCCTCATAGGTAGTCTAAAAACACCAGATCCTTCGCTCTCATGAATATCGAGGTCAAAGGTTTCAATTCCTCATAGGTAGTCTAAAAACAAAATGAATCAAAGATTAACCGGGCATTTTCCCCACCAGTTTCAATTCCTCATAGGTAGTCTAAAAACCTGTCACAAGTAACTGGGGATAAAAAGCACGGTCGAGTTTCAATTCCTCATAGGTAGTCTAAAAACCAGCTAGGGACCTAAAGGATAAAAGAGTATTGTTATTGTTTCAATTCCTCATAGGTAGTCTAAAAACCCATTTTTATCGCAAAAAATCAGCTTTCTTGCTTACTAGTAATCATACCAAAAAACAAGCTATTCTGCGAAACCTTTTGGTATTCCTGAATTTTATCTGTCGTCGATCCCCCGGGTTCCTTACATGACTACAGGTCGACGACAATCTTAAGAATGCTTTTATAATAATCCATATATCACCATATATGCTTTTTTTACTTGAAACTTCACCTTATCACAATGTTTTAGTTTATGAAGTAAAATAAGCAAATTGTCCATCTTGAATATTGTATTCCCGGTCGCAAAGATTTTTCATGAATTCAAGATCATGGAAGATCCCCAGCATCGTTGTTCCTTCATTCATGAGTTGTTCAATTAGAACTTTTACTTTTACCTTTGAAACACTGTCGAGACTCGCAGTCGGTTCATCCAACAGCAACAGTCTCGGACGCTTCACCATAGCTCGTGCAATGTTCAACCGCAGTTTTTCACCGCCTGAAAAGGTAGCAGGGTAGCTGTCCCATAATTCTGGATCTAGTTCAAAATGCTCCAGCATCTTTTTAGTTTCCTTGTCCGCAAAATCTTCCTCATAGCCCATTTCTAAAATGGCCTGTTTGACAAGTTCTCTTGCCGTTGTTCGGGGCATTACATTTAAAAACTGTGACACATAGCCGATTTCACGCTTTCTTAAGTAGATGATTTCCCGTGCATTTGCCTTGGTTAAATCGATAGGCCCAAATTTTTTAGAATTGTACCATATGCTCCCTTCCTGAGGCAGATACGTACGATAAATACACCTTAAGATCGTTGACTTTCCACTGCCGCTTTTCCCGGTTATTCCAATAAATTCTCCTTCTTTTAAAGAAAAATTTATATTGTTTATTGCTTTAATTTGTTTATTCAAATTATGCAGAGTAAATGATTTGGATAATTGCTCAATCGTTAGTATGTTTTGCACGAAATCACCTGCTTTGAAATCCTATAGTCTGTCTTCTGGATTAGCTCCCCATCTACAAAAACAGCAGTAACAACAGGAAAATCTTGATCAATTTTTTCAAGAATCAATAAGTCTGCTTTTTTTCCTTCTCTGATGGACCCGATTTCTTCATCCATATTTACCGCTTTTGCAGGATTAATACTCACTAGCTTAAATAGTTCTACCAAATCCATCTGATACTTTTTATTCATTTCAAAAACAGCATGAAGCAGGGCTGCGGGATAGTAATCGCTGCAGAGAATGTCTATGCATTTCTGCTGAATTGCTTCTGCGGCCGACAAATTCCCACTGTGAGAACCTCCCAAAAGAACATTCGGTGCACCTGCTATCGTTACCATTCCATTTTCTTTTGCTTTTTTCGCAATCTCAATCGTAATCGGGAATTCACTAATCGTTGTGCCAAAGCTTTGCACAAGCTCCAACTTCTCAATAGAATCATCATCATGGGATGCAATAGCAATTCCATGTTCTTTCGCCAGTTCTGCAAGTTCCCTGATCTTCTCAATCGTAACCTTCTCTTTATTCTGATGATCAACAATGATTCTATCAATTTCTTCATCACTAAAATCGTTGTATCCTTTTACCGTTTTTCTGTATATCTCCAAATTTCTGTACTGCCCTTGTCCTGGTGTATGGTCCATAAAGGAAATGAGGTGGACCTTTTGTTCTGTTATATAAGATTTGAGATTGTCAATTTCTTCAATGTTGTCAATCTCAAATCTTGCATGGAAACGATGGCGTACCAAATGCTTTGTGCGATGAGTTTCGTCAATTAGATTAATGAATTTTCTTACATTCTCTGGTTCACGGATGGGTTTATACGAATACTCCGTGGATTTAAGTAAAGAAAGTGAATGATACATGGTTGTAATCCCGTGGGCAATCAGCTCTTTTTCAGTCTCTCGCAGACCCAAATGAAAATCCATAAGTGAGGTTGGCCTTGGAGCCGCCATATGCTCAATATAGTCCGAATGAAGATCGATGAAGCCCGGAGAAATATACCCACCCGCTGCATCGATTACCTCTACATTTTCATCCACATCAATCTCGCCCTTAAAAGCAATTTGATGGATCTTATCCCCTTTAATTAAAAGATCGAACCCATCAAATATAGCTTCTTCTGTTATGATCCGTCCGTTCGTAATGAGATACACTTTCTTTCCCCTCCCATTTTTCCTTGGACATCCATTCGTTTAAAGCAACGAATGGACCAATTGCTGTGTATAGTGGTGTTGTGGATCTTCTAAAATCTGATCTGTTAATCCGTGTTCAACCACTTTTCCATCCAACATGACCATCGTTCGATCCGCAAGCATTCTTATGACCCCTAAATCGTGGGAAACAATGATGATACTGATATTCAACTCTCTTTGAAGTTGCTTGATTAAATCCAAAACACTGGCTTGAACGGACAAGTCCAGCCCTGTTGTTACCTCATCCAGAAGGAGAATGGACGGATTATTGGACAATGCTTTGGCAATTTGAACCCGCTGCTGCATTCCACCGGAGAAATTTTTTGGCGCTTCCTTCATACGATAAACTGGGATATTTACATGATCTAGAAGCATTCTTCCTCTTGATTCCATTTCTTCCACATTTCGATTTCCTGCTGCGATCAGTTTTTCTGCAATATTCCCAATCGAAGAGAAATTCATCCTCAGTCCAAGTATTGGATTTTGATAGACTTTACCCATCAGATGGTTTCGAATAAATCTTTTTTGTTGGGAAGATTCTTCAAATAGATTTTTTTTACTATGCTTATAGGAACGAATAAAAGCCTCTCCACTGGTAACATCCTGGTCAAAGTATAGACATCTCATCAACGTTGACTTCCCACTGCCACTCTCTCCAACAATTCCAAAAACCTCCCCGGGGTACAGGTCAAAGCTGATATTTTGACAGGCATAGACCGTTCCGCAAGTAGGACAAAAATTTTTAATTAAATGGTCCATTCTTGCGCAATCTTCGCAACCACTTCCAAATTGTTTGTTTACGTTTTTTATTGATAATATCGGTGCTTCAAATTCATCCATTCTTTCGACACCTTCTTTATACGGATTGAAGATTTAATCTAGCTAAGCAGTAGCCCGTATCATTGCATTGATAGTAGGTTGCTCCCGTTTCTTCATCGATTAATTCATCCATAAATACTTCTGTAGCTCCGCACAATTTGCAGCTCTTATCGTGAAATGACTCGACTTCAAATGGATAATCATCAAAGGCAAGGGATACTACACGGGTATAGGGCGGTATAGCATATACCTTTTTCTCACGGCCGGCCCCTAGCAGAATGAGCGACTTGGAGCTATTCATCTTTGGATTGTCAAACCTCGGTATGGGACTAGGCGCCATGACATATCTATCATGTACAAGTACCGGATGATCCGCTCCCGTTGACATATTTCCGTATTTCATGATTTGTTCAAAGAGCATTAGCCATGCCCCGCTGTATTCCTTTTCCGCGTGTAGTTTCTTTGTTTCATGTTCCTTTGGCTCATATGCTCTTAATGGCTCTGGAAGTGGGACTTGAAGTACCAGAACCTGCCCTTTCTTCAGCGGAATTTCCGGGATTCTATGTCTCGATTGAATAATCGTAGCCTTCGATGTCTCTTCTGTTGTGGGTATGCCTGTGGTTTTGGCCACAAGCTTTTTAATATTCACCGCATTCACCGACTCATCCGACCCCTGGTCAATGACTTTTAGAACATCATCCTTCCCGACTAAAGAAAGAGTTACCTGCAGCCCGCCTGTTCCCCAGCCCCTTGCAATGGGCATCTCTCTAGAAGCAAAGGGAACCTGGTAACCCGGAATGGCAATAGCTTTCAATGTTGCCCTTCTGATTTCCCTTTTTGAACCCTCATCAAAAAAAGCAAAATTATATTCTCTGTTCATACTTTTATCTCCTCTTGGGTTTCTTTCTTCTCCTTATTCCCTTCCCTTTTTGTCTTGCGCACACTATCCAGCTTGGATTGGAAGGTTACGTAGTGCGGCATTTTCAAGTGGGAAATAAACCCTGTCGACTCTACAGAATCGATATGACAGAGAACAAATTCTTCATCATGTGTTGGATACTCCGGATTCCCTGTTTCCAGACAATTGTCTAAAATGGCCATTGCAATGGCCTTGGTTTCATTTTGGCCATAGCAAATCCCATACCCAATTTCAAACTCAATTTCCTTTTTGCCTCTTTCCTTTTCCACGGTTACCGGAATCAACATCTCTACTTCCGTCACTTTTATGTCGCCAATATAATAGGCATCTTCCTCTTCATTCGATAGATTGATAGGGTTGTCGATATAGATAGGCAAATTTCCCACACGCAATTCACCAACTGTAGGGTGCAAAGACCCGTACCCGCGAATAACTGCATAAGCTAAAGAGGTAACTGCACCCGTCTGCCCCCGAGTTAAAATCTGTAACCTTTGACTGCGGCTGGTTGGGAATTCAAGGCTCTTTCTTGTGACATCATCCGGTTGTTGGTCATTACTTTGACACTCAGCCATTAAGCCTTCATTCCTTAAATAATCCAACACCTTGGGTAGACGTATGAGATCGATATCGTCGATGTCGTCTTCATTTTCAAAGTCACTCAGCCACTGTAATGCTTCTGCTTCTGTTTCGTGAGCCAAACCAAAATCGATTAACCGGTGGGTATAATCGTGAGTAGCCCCCAGAATTTGTCCGCCAGGAATGTCTTTAAAGCTTGCCGAAATCCTTCTTTCCACCATCATCATTTCCTCGGAATGAACGGTTCTTGAATAATGTTTTCTAGGCAGCGTAGACCGGTAGGCTCTGAGCAAAAAGACTGCTTCCTCAGGATTCCCTTCTGCCTGTTTAATCGCAATGGCCGCAAGAGTTTTACTGTAAAGGCTGCTTTCCGACATCACTTGATCGATCAAACCTCTCATGCCGCCTTCGATTCTTTGGATATCTAATACCGTTCCTTTCTTTAGTCTCTCGTATTTTAAACGTTTGATGGATTCCTCAATGGCAAGGGTTCCACCTTTCACAGCTACATATCCCATTATCTAACCACCTGCTTCAAAATTTGCGTCGTTCTTGGCAAACATAAAAGATGATGATCCGGGTCAATAAAGATAAGATCAATGCCCAAAGGGTATTCTGCATTTTTATTGGTACGAATATCCACCCAGTTACCCTTTGTTATCACCTGGGCTGAAGATTCTCCTTCAATCCCCGGTCCCGTTAGAAGGAGTTCCACGTCACCTGATGCCACGTCACTTGATACCACATCCGCTTCAACAACAATCGTTGCAGACTCGTGAGGATTCAGCAAATCTCCAATCTTCGCCATTTCCAGCGCACCTAGTAAATCAGTCGATGCAGCGTCATTTAAAACAAAAATAAAATCTGCGTTTTCCGCTTCCACTGCTTTGGCATAAGTTAACTGGTTAATACGTTTTGTGATTTTGGCTTCCTGTTCGGAAAACACCTTGAAAGTGACTTCCGTATCGAGGAGCATGATTGCCAGGACCAATGTAGATGGAAAACAACCGGCTTCCATATCAATCTTGTCAGCTTGACCCTCAAGACAAGAGATTAATCCTGGACTTGACATGGAATTGATTAGTTTTCTATAGGCCATTTGTATATCATGAACCAAGTCCAATTTCATCGACCTCTACTCCTTTTATACAATGTCCATCATGTCAAAGTTCACTTTGGTCTTGAGAACTTTATGGTAGATTGATCTCCTCTTGTCATTGATTCTTTGTTCTTCAGACAGTAAAAGTTGCGACCATTCTTCCGTCTCTTTTAGCCCGGCATTATATGCCGCATCAATCACTGCCAAATCGTAAGCGAGTTCCGGTTCATCCCCTTTTACGATCCCAATTCCCAACGAGTCATTGATTTGCACTTTAGCCTCTGTTACAAATACTTCACCCAGGTAGAAAAGGCTTTTTTGTGCTGTTTCTCTTACTTTGACCATGACCAAGCCATTGTTAGGTTCCTCAATCCTTTTCACTTCATATTTATCCCGTATTTCTTGTGCCAATGCTGCTGCAATCTCTTGCGACCCATTAATCAAGATTTCCGTTCTTTTTTTTCGTTTCATCCATTAGCCTCCTATACGCAAGCTATTTATCTTCTGATTTCACTTTATCTTGTTGCCAAGTGTTGAAGGTAAAAAGTATGTTAAACTATGTTAATCATTTGTAAATCAGCTGGTTAAATTACATAAGTGAAAAAATCACTTCTATATAAAATTTTTGTATATTCCAATACGGTACCGGTTTTTTCATCAATACAGCCAGATTCCAATACTAAAAGGGGAATTAAACTTGAACACTCCAGTAACTCGCGCTCAAACTTCGTTGGGAATATGACACTCAAAATGCTGTTTTTTGAGTCAAACCCCGTATATCCCTTTCCCTTGTAGTACTCGAACATGGAGGTAATATTTCTTCCATCCTTGTCAATGTCACGAAAAACAGACTCCGCCACATAAGAAATATGAATAGCAATCGGTAGATGGTCTACAATTCTCAATCTACCAATTTTAAACACTCTATCATTTTCATGGATTCCAAGCGAATCAAAAATTTTTCTATTATAAGGAATTTGTTCACAAAAAATATTTTTTGACTGATAGTGGTACCCCTGCTCAACCATTTTCTCACTGAAGCTCACATTACCGGAAAGAACTAAGGGAATCTGTTGATGTCTGTCTTTTACATAACTCCCTTTTCCTTGCTTCGAGTAAATATATCCTAACTCCTGAAGCTTTTTATAAGCTTTGCGCGCAGTAATCCTCGGCACTTTAAATAAATCCGCCAGTTCATTTTCAGAGGGTAGTTTATCATCCGGTTCATATTTCCCCGCATTAATATCAAAAATCAGTTTGTCCATAATCATTTCCTCTGACATTTCTCTCCCACTTTCTCTATGATTTTGACAAAAAGTTAAGCACATGGTAAGACAACAGAAAGCTCTAGTTCAAGACTAGAGCAGGTAACAAGTATTTATTCTATTCATTCCCCATATTTCTCAATGAAGCTTTCAATATGATTCAGTTCATAAAAACGTTCTTCAAGGACTTTGCGGGGCCAGTCCCACCAAGCAATCTTCAATAATTTCTCGACCGTATTCTGCGGAAACCTTGCTCTAATCGGTTTGGCCGGAACACCGACTACGATCTGATAGGGTTCGACATCTTTTGCCACAACAGAACCGGAACCAACGACAGCCCCGGTCCCTATAGTGACCCCTTTCATAATAATGGCCCCATGCCCTATCCATACATCATGGCCAATCATTACACGATTTGAGCGACGCCAGTTAAAAACATCTTCATCATCCGTTTCAGCAAAGCCGTAGTCAATCCGACGATAGGTCATATGATGTTGAGTTACGCGGTCCATCGGATGCTGCACGGGATTAATGCAAACATGGGAGGCAATGTTGGTAAACTTACCGATCTCAGAGTAATTGACCGTTACGTCATCCATGGTATAGGTGTAATCGCCGATTTTTGATTCAATTATTTTATTGTATGGACCGATCGACGTCCATTCCCCCGCATAACTATTAATAATATGGCTTGATTCGTGGATCAGAGGTTCCGTTGAGAGTTTTGAATCCTTTTTCGGGCGGTGAATATGCTGCATAAGTACGGTCCTCGCTCCTTCCCCTGGGATTCTTATCGAATCATCATTTCCTTCCGTGCTTTTAGAGCATCAATACATGCCAGTCCTGGATTTTTACACCCCAATCGAACTTCTTTTTCTCCATAAAAACCGTGAAAATCCGACCCGCCGGTCATGATGAGATTATATTGAATAGCGTACTGTTTCGCTCGTTCTTCTTCATCTCGTCCATGCCAAGGGTGCCATACTTCAATTCCTGCAAGCCCGCTTTCTACCAATTCCGGTATCGCATCGAAATTATTATACTGCCCCGGATGGGCCAGTACAGGAACTCCACCCGCCTGGCGAATGGCTTCAATAGCAGATTTTGCATCGACATATTCAATAGGAACATAAGCAACACCTGGCGTCTCTCCATCCTGACCGCGAGAGAACAACTTTTTGTATAACTCACCATAGATGGTCTGCGTATACCCACTTTCAATCAGTCCGTGCATGATGTGCTGTTTATAAACCCCTGTCCCGCCTTCTGCAAACTTCAACACCTGTTCCCAGCTGATATTGTATCCGGCTTGGATTAAATTACTGACCATGATCGAGGAGGCTTGATGCCTTTCTTTCAATAGTGGGCTGCATAGTTCTTCGATGGCTGAATGCCCCGGTTCTATAAAATACCCCAGAATATGTACCCTGGTTTTTCTTACAAAATCATAAGCAGATATCTCAATTCCCGGGATGATCTCTACCCCTCGTTCCTTGCCTCCCAGGACCATTTCCTCGAGGCCTTTCGTAGTGTCGTGGTTCGTGATGGCTAAATGGCTGACTTCTTCTTTTAAAGACAGTTCAATCACCTCGTTAAATGACAGGGAGCAGTCGGATATATTCGTATGGCAGTGCAAATCTACCTTCATACTTACCTCCTACTATTGTTTCTAGTTTTTTGCTTAACTTGACAACAAGTTCCGTGAACCGATCAGATTTTCATCCTGCGCTTCATAGCAGTAAATATCAACTCAAGGGAATAAGCAAACAGAAATACCATTAGAATTGAAACCCCTGCGCGGCCTAAGTTGTATCCGGTCATACTTGCGGCAATGGAATAACCAATCCCCCCTCCTCCTACCATTCCGAGTATAGAAGATTCGGAAAAATTAATTTCAAACCTCATGGCCCCCCAAGCAATAAGAGCCGTTAAGGACGCTGGCAATATGGCGCTGAAAAAAATCTGAATGCGAGTTGCTCCGGTCGCCCGCAGTGCCTCAATGGTATCCGTTGAAACTTCTTCAAAAGCCTGTGTAAAGGCACGTGCAAAGAATGCAGTGGCATGCAATGACAAACCTACAATTCCAGGTGCAGGACCAAACCCAAGGCATGCAAGAAAGAGCAAGACCCATACCGGAGTAGGAACCGCCCTGACAAATGAATGTAACGCAGAAAGTGCAACGGCAAGTTTATTACTTGGGGTTATATTTTTGGCCATAAATGCACCCATTACCAGGCCCATGATTAGGCTGTACAAAGTGGCAAGAATGGTGACCGCTACCGATTCAGCAAAGGCTATAAATACCGTACCTATATTTGAAAAATTGAATTTTGCCAGGTCAGCAAATACACCTACAAGATTTCCTAAACGGGATGCGAGTGTCACCCAGTTTATATCAAGGCTTACTAAAGATAGGATAGAAAGAACAATGACAATCCCTAGGAATACTTTCACGGGACGGTTATATTCAGGATTGTTGATCCTGATCTTTCCGGACTTGTTTAACTTTTGGCGAAGGAACTCACCCTTATCAGCCTGCATTTTTGTAACATACAAATCATCCATCAGACAAGAACTCTCCTTCTCAGCCAGTTAGTGATAAGATCAACCAAAATGATTACAGCAGCAATAGAGAGGATAATCGCACCGGCAATATGATACTTAAAAGACTTTATATAGGTCATAAGCACAAGGCCTACCCCTCCACCGCCAACCATCCCAATGATGGTTGAAGCTCTGATATTAACCTCAATACAATAAAGAAACCAGGAAATATAGCCGGGAGTTGCTGCCGGAATCACTCCATGGGTTAACTTTTGAAAAAAATTCGCCCCGGTTGCATTTAAGGCCTCCAGTATATCTGCTCCCACCTCATCAATCGTTTCAATATACGCCCGAAGAAGAAATCCGAAGGTTTCAATGATAAGGGCAATCAAGCCTACTGACGTACCAATCCCGAAAGCCATAACAAGTATAAATGACCAAATCAGCGCAGGAATGTTCCGCAGGAATGACGCAAAAGCCCGTATGATTTTTGCAAGCCACGGTAACGGTGAGGTTAGGTTTGAACCAAGAAACGCAAAAACAAAAGCGAAGCAGGACGAAATAAAAGTGGCCGAAAGAGCCATTTCTATGGTCTGAAACATTGCTTCCCACAATCCATTTGCCAACATAAAGTCCGGTGGCCAGAAATCCTGTGTGATGAATTCCCAAAAAACGTCCTGCTCTGTAAAAATCATAAAAGGATTGTATTGTGTATAAGATGTAGCCAAAACGAAAAGAAAGACAACGACAATAAACGCAATCGTATATTTCCTTTTCTCCCTACCGTCGATTAAAGGAAAGTGTTTTGTCGTTTCAGACAACATCTGCTACCTCCTCGTGGATCATTAGATTTTCAATGGAAGTATTATAAATTTCTTCAATCACATCGTTGCTAAGCATCGATGGCGATCCGTTGAAAACCAGCTTTCCCTGGCGGATGCCGATAATCCTTGTTGCGTATTCTTTTGCCACATGGACTTGGTGGAGGTTGACGATACAGGAAATGTTCCACTCATGTGTTAAATCTCGAATCAAGTCCATTATTACTTTGGCACTGTTCGGGTCAAGAGAAGCAATCGGCTCGTCGCATAGAAGCAGGGATGGTTCCTGCATAAGCGCTCGAACGATGCCTACTCTCTGCTTCTGACCTCCTGATAGTTCACTCGCTCTCCTGTACATATATTTCGAAAGGCCTACCTTTTCCAAAAATTTAACGGCCTTCTGCTTATCCTCTTCCTTATATCGATTTAAAACACCCTCCATTGTAGACATGTAGCCAAGTCGGCCATGCATGACGTTTTGCATAACCGTTAGGCGTGAAGCAAGGTTATAGTGTTGAAAAATCATCCCTATACGCCGTCTGGCTTCTCTGATTTTTTTCCCCTTTATATGGCTGATATCATTTCCCTCGAAAGTGATACGGCCATCTGTCGGTTCGACCATACGATTAATGCACCGAAGAATCGTTGACTTACCTGCACCCGAAGGCCCGATGATCGCTATAAATTCACCCTGGTCCACTTCAAAGCTGATATCCTCTACAGCCAGCGAACCTGAACCATAGGATTTTGTCAGATGCTCTATGATTAAATGTTTGTTCATCCTACTACCCCTCCTTAAAAAGGCGAAGGGTGTCCCCTTTGCCTTTTAACATTCGATGAGACAGATTATAAACTGAACTTTTTCCTCAAATCATAGATACCCTTGAAAGCAGAGTCATCGATAGGAGCATAACGAATCTTCTCCCCTTGCTTCTGACCTACAAAATCTGCGAAATATTTGTCATTATCGTACTTCACTAGAAAGTCTTTCACTTTCTTTTTCAAGTCTTCAGGAAGATCTCCGCGAATTGCGATCGGAGAACCGGGAATCAAAGGCGACTTAAAAATAATTTTCACAGCGTTTTTATTAACTCTTCCAGCCTCTACTTCACGTTCAAATATATCGGAAGCAACTGGAGCAGCGTCGATATCCCCTTTCGCTACAGCCTGCAGACCATTTTGGTGTGCACCGGAGAAAGTCACGGATTCAAAGAATTTTCCATTGGTGTGTAAATCTTCAAAAGTAAGCTTGCTATCATTTATAGCCTTAAGAATTTCAAAAGAAGGTACAAGGTTACCCGAAGTAGAATTTGGATCCACGAAAGCAAATTTTTTGCCTTTCAAATCGGCGATGGAGTTCACTTTGTCATTTTTAGCGTTCGCAATAATATAGGAATAGTAGCCGCTATTCTCAATTTTTCCGTCAAGGGCCGGTGTCACAAGCGGCTCTGCATTTGCGCGTTCATGTGCCTGTGAGTAGGAAAGCGGCCCAAAGTTAGCGATATCCGCTTTACCTGTTCTCATAGCCTCAATAGCCGCGTTATAGTCGCTTGCTAGAAACTCTTTAACTTTTACATGAAGTGCAGCTTCCATGTCCTTTGCCAAACCTTGACGTGCTTCGGCAAGTTCCTCCTTTGCCTCATTTGGCAGATAGGCAATAACAAGTGTATCTACCTTTTTCTGTCCGGCTGAAGCTGCTTGGTTATTTTTATCGACAGCATTTGACTGTGAACAAGCTACCAATGAACCTAGAATAATCGTTGAAATAATAGAAGCCGCTATTTTCTTTAACATGGTATCCCTCCGGATGATTCTGTAATAGTCTAGTAAAAGATCAGCTTTCATTTAGTAAAGTATATAAAGTCCACAAAAAACGCTCATAAAAAATTGTGTCAAATCATGTTCCTCGAACACATTCCTCGTAAAATCGTAAACCGATATTTCAATTCCAGGAATCATCTCTACTCCTTCCTCTTCCTCTTTACCCATCAATTCCTCAAGACCTTTCGCAGCATCACGGTTTATAATGTCTACTGGCTGAATTTTTTTTAATGCCTGGTTTGATGACCTTAAAGAACAAGGGAAAGTCTGGTATCATTCGCATGGCCGTGCACATCTACTTCATAATTATATGTTCTTTCTGCTCTTAGCCTAACTTGATGCCAAGTTATACGGGTTAAAGCGCAGTAAAATGAATGTTAAAATTATGTAAAAATAATGAAAACTTGGCTAGTGCCAAGACAAAGTCACAGGCGATAGCCTTAGTTACACTTATGCGTGCAGGAAAGTTTTCCTATCCTGAAATAGCTTTATTTCATCATCTGTCGGTGCTGCGTTAGCGTCATGAGTGACTATACGCAAAAAAGGACGTTATCCATAATTAAAGAGGATACGTCCCATACCCGTTTTAACTTTTTTTCATCTTTATTTCAATTCCTCAGTAGTCTAAAAACAAACAACTAAAAATTTCTGAAATATTTTTCGTTTTTCTCGCTATAATGTATCATTGTATGATAAGATTTAAATATGTCATACACCAATGGAGGTTTTGAAGATGGACTTTTCATTACGATCCGAAAGTGAAATTAAACAGCGTTATCAAACGACAATACCTAAAGAAATCCGTGAAAAAGCAAAACTAGATGTTGGCGACGAATTAATTTGGAAGTATGACCAAATAAGCGATGAAATAATTGTCATCCGAAAACCTAAAAAGTTTTCAGATGCATTCTGGGGGCTCGGCAAAGAACTCTGGGAAAAGGAAAACGGGGATGAGTACATCCGTAAGGAGCGCGAGGGATGGGAATAAAAAATGCACTCTCAAACATCCGTCGGATAGCATTGGACACCAACCTTTTTATCTATGCGTTTGAGCAGCATCCACAATATGGCGAAACGGTAAAAATTCTTCTTGAAAAAGTAGAAGAAGGGTCCTTCGAAGCGGTTGCCTCAACTATTACGTTAACAGAAATATTGACCAAGCCGATTCGAGAAGGGAATGATTCGCTTGAAAAAAAGTACCGCCTTCTCTTTACCCACTTTCCAAATTTGACAATAGTATCTGTAAATGTAAGTGTAGCAGAACGGGCCGCCTACCTTCGAGGAAAATATGGACTCAAAACACCAGATGCACTGATTGTGGCATCGGCCATTACGTCCAATGCTGACTTATTTATTACAAATGACCAGAGATTAGAACAGATAACGGAAATTCGGACTATCGGAATCCAAAGTCTGGATCCCTTTAATTAAGGTTTTGGTTTCAATTCCTCATAGGTAGTCTAAAAACTGTTAGTTTTTTCGGTATAGACGAGGTATCTCATAAGCCCCAAAATGAACTTGGACAATAAGAGTGGTTTTTATTATACTGCTTAATGTACCAAGGAGGCTGACATTATGAAACGAACAATGCATTCTAAAGAATTTAAATTACAAGTCATCAAAGAAGCCCAAGAAACAGGAAAGATTACCCTTGTAGCTCGTCGGTATGAA
>NZ_AUMJ01000083.1 GCF_000430625.1 Aneurinibacillus terranovensis DSM 18919 | reverse complement strand
AAAACAAGCTATTCTGCGAAACCTTTTGGTATTCCTGAATTTTATCTGTCGTCGATCCCCCGGGTTCCTTACATGACTACCGGTCGACGACAATCTCAAGAAGCTTTTATAATCTCAAACATATTTCCCTATGCGTTTTTTCATTAAAACCTCACCTTACAAAAAATATCTTTCCTCCCTGTTTTAATCTAATACTCTTCTCAATTGAAATCGCTTTTCATCCACAAAATGGTGAAATTGTAAATACTGTGCTTGAAGACGTAATATAGAAGCTTTTTCGCCACTAGGAGTCTGTCCGACGGAAGGTAAAACGATGAATATTTATTCAAAATCGATCGGATTATGCAAAATATCGCTGCATATATAACAACGACATGAATGAATAATCGCTAAAATTGTTTCGTCGGACAGACTCCTAGTGCATCAAAAACCTTTTTCCTTCCGCAAAGGAGTCCACATCACAAACGCAGCCAGTTTCAATGATTGTTAAACCCATCCCTCATAAAAACATAAAAGCAGTTGCCTCCCACCAGATGTACCCTCAACTATTCACCCTAACTAATATCTGCATAATTCCCGGCTTCTCATACCAATATAATACATAGTAATCCATTAAAGAAAGGTGAACATCATGGCTAAAGCAAAAGACAAAAAACTTACCCCCACCCAAGTTCAATACCAATCTTTCGCCAAGCAGCGGGAGCCGGCCCGTCCGGCCTTTAAAAATTGTATTCGTGCCTTCCTTATTGGCGGCTCGATTTGTTTGCTTGGTCAGGCCATTCAATCATTCTTTATCCACTTTTTCAATTTCACTGAAAAAACAGCAGGTAATCCCACCGCCGCCGTTCTTATCTTTATTTCGACGCTCCTTACAGGGTTTGGTATTTACGATAGAATCGCCCAGTATGCGGGTGCCGGAACCGCGGTTCCGGTGACAGGATTCGCCAACTCCATTGCATCCGCCGCCATTGAACATCGAAGCGAAGGCTATGTGCTTGGTGTCGGAGGAAATATGTTTAAGATCGCGGGATCTGTTATCGTTTTTGGCGTTGTCTCCGCCTTTGTCGTTGCGCTTGTTAAATGGATTATCCGCGTATTGGGGGCAATGTAATGCTACAGGGACATCAAACGTGGACTTTCAAAAATAAACCCGTTATTCTTTCTTCCGCAACGATCGGCGGCCCGTTTGAAGCACAGAGCCGGATCGCAAAGGATTTTGATCTTCTGCATGGCGATCTCTGGCTTGAACAGGACAGCTTCGAAAAAGCGGAAAAAGTAATGCTGGAAGAAGCATGTGATAAAGCAATTGAAAAGGCCAATTTACAGAAAGGAAACATTAACTTTTTTCTTTCAGGTGACCTTATTAACCAGATCACCCCCAGCAGCTTTGCCGCCCGTACGATGAGCATCCCTTATCTTGGAATATTCGGGGCTTGCTCTACGTCTATGGAAGGGCTCGCCCTCGCGGCTCATTTGGTAGATAGCCAAGCAGCCAACTATGCGCTTGCCGCAACAAGCAGCCATAACGCCACTGCCGAAAAACAATTTCGTTATCCGACAGAATACGGGTCGCAAAAACCGCCAACTGCGCAATGGACAGTCACAGGAGCCGGTGCGGCAATCGTTGCCGCTGACGGAAAAGGTCCTCGTATAACCGCTGCAACCATTGGACGTGTGGTTGATATGGGACTCAGCGATCCGTTTAATATGGGGGCAGCCATGGCACCTGCAGCTGTTGATACGATTGAGGCGCATTTTCGGGACATGAACATTAAGCCGAATCACTATGATTTAATCGCAACCGGTGACCTCGGCCAGGTCGGCCATCCTATCGCCCGTGATTTGCTAAAAAAACATGGTTTTTCTATTTCAGAAGACAGTCTGACCGATTGCGGTCTCCTTATCTACAACAAGGATCAGGAAGTTTTTGCAGGTGGCAGTGGTTGTGCATGCTGCGCAACCGTTACGTATGGCCACCTGTTAAATCGAATGAAAAAAGGTGAACTAAAACGTATTCTTGTCATAGCGACCGGTGCTCTGCTTTCACCCATAAGCTTCCAGCAAAAAGAAAGTATTCCATGTGTAGCACATGCGGTTGCGATTGAAAATGTCGAGGAGGAATAGACATGATTTATCTCTGGGCTTTTGTAGTAGGTGGACTCATCTGCGTGATTGGACAGCTCATGATGGACGTAGGAAAACTGACGCCGGCACACACGATGGCGACTCTTGTGGTTGTAGGGGCCGTATTGGACGGATTTGGCCTGTATGAACCTCTCATTAAATTTGCAGGAGCAGGCGCTACCGTTCCCATTACCAGCTTTGGCAATTCGCTCGTCCATGGGGCAATGACTGAAATGGATATTCACGGAATTATCGGGATCATTACCGGTATTTTCGAAGTAACAAGCGCCGGTATATCCGCAGCCATTATTTTTGGATTTTTAGGCTCACTCGTGTTTAAACCACAGGGATAGGCACATACTACTCTTTGTGGAGGTGAGAATCATGACTGTATCTTCTCAAGTAAAACAAGCTGTAGCGAGTTTGAAAAGTGCTCAGGCCAGTTTGGAATCCTTTGCGTTAAACACGCAAAATCAACAGGCGAAACAACTTTTTGAACAAAACGCTAAGAACACACAGAGCATTATCAACTCTCTTGAGAACCGTGTTCAGCAATTGGAGCAACAAGAACCACAATACAAAGGGTTCTAAGCATGCCGGTGGGGTGGGTGTAAACTCACCCTCCCTCCTTATGAGGTGACAAAAGTGGAAACATTACTAATCGCATTACGCGCTTTGTTTGCATTAATCGCTATGTTTATCATCACCCGGCTGAGTGGAAAAAAACAGCTTTCTCAAATGACCTTTTTCGAATATATCGTTGGGATAACGATTGGAGATATCGCCGCCTTTTTGTCAACGGATCTTGAGGCTAATCTTGTCCACGGTTACGCCAGCTTAATTGTTTGGGCTTTCATTCCCATGCTTGTTGATTACTTCGCCCTTAAAAGCAGGCCTATAAGAAATTTCTTTGAAGGAAAAGGCACTGTGTTGATTAAGAACGGAAAAATTATGGAGGATAATTTAAAAAAGGAACGTTATTCGACCGACGAATTGATGGAATCACTCCGTTTAAAAAATGCGTTTAACATAGCGGACGTTGAATTTGCATCCCTTGAAACGAATGGTCAATTGAGCGTCCTACTTAAAAAAGATGCCCAGCCCGTTACTCTTAAAGATTTACAAATAACTGCGGCACCGGAACGAGAGCCGCAAACGGTAATAATGGATGGCAATATCCTTGAAGAACCGCTGGCAACACTCGGATTTAATATTGAATGGCTTCACACAGAACTGGATAAAATCGGGGTTAACCTTGCTAACGTTTTTCTTGGAGAAGTAGATTCTTACGGGCAGCTCTACGTGGATTTATATGATGATAAAATCAAAGTTCCCCAACCGGTTCAAAAGCAATTACTGCTGGCCACTCTTAAAAAATCTCAAGCTGATATCGAATTATTCTCCCTGCAAACAAAATCAAAGTCAGCCAAAAAAATGTATGAAGAGGCGTCAAATAAACTCGAAAAGATGCTTAACGAATTAAAACCCTTTCTACAATAATAGGTACCGGTTTTCTCTAAACTTCGTCCCTGAAAAATACCTTTCAGGTTGCCTTACACACTTCAAAATGAAATGAGGCTATATAGGCTGATTCTCAGCCTATATAGCCTTTTGTATATTACAGCTATTCATCCTTCACTAATTTCCCTAGCCAATTTGTAGTTCCCCATTCCGGTAATCGATACGGACAGTGGAACCCTCTTGAATACTGCCGCTGATCAAAGCGCGGGCCAGGAGCGTTTCCACATGGCGCTGCAGGAATCTGCGCAAAGGGCGCGCGCCGTAAACCGGGTCATACCCCTCCTTTGCAATGTGCTGCTTGGCTTCTTCCGTAAGAAGCAGTCCAATCTTCCTGTCGACCAACCGTTTGCGCAGATCCTGAATCAGCAAGTCGATAATATGGCCGATTTCTCCGGCGGTTAGCGGTTTAAACAAAATAATGTCATCCACCCGGTTTAAAAATTCCGGCCTGAAATTCATGCGCAGTTCACCCATAACCTCTTCGCGCGCCGACTCCTTGATTTCACCTTCCGGCGTAATGCCGTCGAGCAGGAAGGAAGAGCCAATATTGGACGTCATGATAATAATCGTATTTTTAAAATCTACCGTTCTACCCTGGGAATCCGTAATACGGCCGTCATCCAACACCTGAAGAAGAACGTTAAACACATCATAGTGGGCTTTCTCAATTTCATCAAATAAAATAACCGAGTAAGGTTTTCTTCGTACCGCTTCTGTGAGCTGACCGCCTTCTTCATACCCAACATAACCCGGCGGTGCGCCAATCAGGCGGGATACCGTATGCTTCTCCATATATTCGCTCATATCGATACGAATCAAATTATCTTCGGTATCAAACAAAGTTTCTGCCAGCGTCTTCGCCAGCTCTGTTTTCCCTACCCCGGTTGGCCCGAGAAAGATAAAGGAACCGATAGGACGCCGTGGATCCTTAATCCCGGCTCTGGCTCGGATAATCGCATCGGCCACATGCCGGACAGCCTCATCCTGCCCGATGACACGTTGGTGCAAAATCTCATCAAGCTTCAGCAGCTTTTCTCGTTCCCCTTCCACAAGCTTGGAAAGCGGAATTCCTGTCCAGCGCGAGATGATGCGTGCGATTTCATCGTCCGTAACCTCTTCACGCAGCAAAGCGTTTTCCCCTTTGCGCTCGGAATGCCGCTCTTCCTCTTCTTTCAGTCTCTTCTCCAGTTCAGGAAGCTTCCCGTATTTCAACTCCGCCGCTTTATTTAGATCATATTCACGCTCCGCCCGCGCAATGTCGCGGTGAAGTTGCTCAATATCTTCGCGCAGCTTTTGAATGTGCTGCAGGGCCTGCTTCTCGCTTTCCCACTGCACTTTCATTGCCGCATACTTATCCTTCAGGTTGGCAAGCTCTTTCTGCAAGTTCTCCAAACGCTCCTGGCTTGCACGATCCGTTTCTTTTTTTAGCGCAGCTTCTTCAATTTCTAGCTGCATCACCCTGCGGGACACCTCATCCAATTCCGCCGGCATCGAATCGATTTCCGTCCGGATTAATGCGCACGCCTCGTCCACCAGATCAATTGCTTTATCAGGCAGGAAACGATCGGTAATATACCGGTGAGAAAGCACGGACGCCGACACAAGGGCACTGTCATGAATTTTAACCCCGTGAAACACTTCAAAACGTTCGCGCAGGCCGCGCAGGATTGAGATGGTATCCTCCACCGTCGGTTCATCAGCCAGCACCGTTTGAAAGCGTCGTTCAAGCGCCGCATCCTTTTCAATGTATTTTCTATATTCATCAAGCGTGGTAGCCCCTATGCAGTGCAATTCTCCCCGCGCAAGCATCGGCTTCAACAGGTTGCCCGCATCCATTGCCCCTTCCGTTTTTCCGGCCCCTACTATCGTATGAATCTCATCAATAAATAAAAGGATTTTCCCTTCACTTTTTTTGACTTCATTCAGGACCGCCTTTAATCTTTCTTCGAATTCACCGCGAAATTTGGCGCCCGCGATCAATGAACCCATATCCAGGGCAAAAATCCGTTTATCCCGCAGCCCTTCCGGAACATCTCCGCGCACGATACGGTGAGCAAGTCCTTCTACGATCGCCGTTTTTCCCACGCCGGGTTCCCCGATTAATACCGGATTATTTTTTGTTTTCCGGGAAAGAATCCGAATCACATGGCGAATTTCACTGTCGCGGCCAATAACCGGGTCGAGCTTATTCATCTGTGCTTCATGAACAAGGTCATGCCCGTATTTTTCAAGCGCATCATACGTCGTTTCCGGAGTCGTACTTGTCACGCGCTGATTCCCCCTTATTTCGCTAAGAGCTTTTAAAAAAGTAACACGGGTGATGCCATACGTTTTAAACATTTTATCCAGTATCGTTTTCCTAGATTCATCCAGTATGGCAAGAAATAAATGTTCAACCGAAATATATTCGTCTTTCATGTTCCGGGCTTCGTCTTCCGCCTTAATAAGCACATGATTTACCGATTGGCTTATATATATTTTTCCAGGTTCACGCCCCGGCCCCGTTACGCGCGGTTTTCTTTCCGTAATTTGTTCCACCTCGCGGACTATGTGATCCAGCGGGATATTCATTTTATGAAAAAGACCTGGCAGTAGCCCCTCCTGCTGTTGAAGGAGAGCCAGCAATACATGCTCCGTGTCAACCTCGGGATTCCCCAGGCGCATAGCAACAGTTTCCGCCTGCTGTATTGCTTCGAGCGATTTTTGCGTAAAACGGTTCATATCCATACATCCTAACTCCTTCCTCTATATCCTTTTTTCTATCCCCTATTATATCCTGCTGCAAAAAAGTGTGGACGTAAAAATGGTTCATCCCTTCTCCGGGAAGAACCATTTTTGTTTCATTTATGTACAGACATTGCCTGCTGTTTAGGGAATGCGGGTGCCCGAGGGCACCCTTATCCATGTTATTACCTGTTATCTGCCTGCCATTGTTGAGCTACCAGCTAAAGCTTGTTCACCAAATTGTACAAGACGCTTCGTAATTTCTCCTCCAACAGAACCGTTTGCACGTGAAGTCGTGTCGGCACCCAGGTTCACTCCAAATTCACTTGCAATTTCATATTTCATTTGATCGATTGCCTGATTTGCCTGCGATACAAGAAGTTGGTTTCTGTTTCCGCCTTGAGCCATCTGTATTGCCTCCTTGGTTTTTTTCAAGGTCTGTGACCTTGTGATATTTATTTTTTCAAATTCCGATATAGTTATGCTGGTATTTATCGTTAAGGAAGCAGTTAACAAATAGGCAGTGTACCCATTTTATTTTCAGACATAAGAAAGATTACAAAACACTCTTTTGATTTATGCATACAATGTATAAAAAAGGGAGTGAATACCGTGAAAATCAAAAAAGATGCAACAGGTACGAAGGCAAGGAACGACTTACTGACCTTCAGCAAGGACTTTCAACTTTTTGGAAGAGTGCTGTTGGCTGTTGGAGCGGTTTTCATTCTAATAGGCTCTATCATAGAACGGGAAGCAGAAATAAAACTGGACGATTAAAAAACAGCCCTTATTAGCATGTATCCACCAATCTGGCCAAACCGGACAAGCCATACTCAGCAAACAGCCCCAAGTTATCACTGCCCCATGCTTGTACCTCTACAAGCGCACAACCTTCCCCAATTTCCTTGTCTGAAAAGAGGAGTTTAACTACTTACTTCTTATTTGGATCAGCCGATCGGCAGTTTCCGATCGGCTAACGGCTGGTAGCGTCGATGTTGGAAGACGGTAGCTAAAATTAAGACGTCTTATCCAACAATTTTATCGAAAAACATAAAAAACCAAAAGAAATAAGGGAAAGAACTGTAATAAATATGATGAGAATAAACGGCTGATCCGCCATAGCTTCTATCATTGGACTCATTATTCCAACCATAATGCCTCCGGACGCACCGGCAATAATGGACTGTAAATCACCCAGTGCCCCAAAAAGGATCCCAATAACAATGGCAATTAATGTAGTAAATATTGTAATCATAGAATAATGCACGGGAAATTGATACATAAGGATCATTCCGGTTACGAGACCCAGCGTTCCACTGGCGGTCATTGCAACGTTCATTCCGGTATGGCAGTCAATCACTCGCCGATATCTTTTTAGAAACTTGTAACAGGATATCCCCATCAAAAGGTTTATAAGAAGGATGCACCATACAACCCAAGCCAACCTTATCTCCCCCTTTCTACTGCAGAATATGCTCCTGCCGTATTAAGCGCACGGGCGTTTTAGCCGCCAGAGATAAAATTGGACACGGGATTGGGTGTTTCTCTATATCGGCTCCATTTCCCAGCCATATACTAATGATAAAGAGGGAAGTAACAAAAGTAAGGAGGTAAATAAAAATGAGAAGATCTCCATACTACTATCTGAAAAATCAATTCGGTTATTATAAAGCAAGGCTTGAAGATTATTCCCGGAACACGAGATGTTCCTGCGCATCCAGTGCAGAAGTCCGCTGCAAAGTCAGGTGCAGTTGCTCCCGCATATCCAGATGCGGCAGGTAAAGCGAGGGAAAACACATGGAGCATACGTAAGTAAAACGCCGGTCTACACGATAAGACAGGCGTTTTTTTGTTTGATTTGCTATCGTTTTAAACCAACCTTAATACAATCTTATTTGCGATGATAACCATAAATCCTCATTATCGTACATAAAAAGTGTCTTTATTGAAAATATACGCACTCCTGTTGTATGGTTAATATAGAGATGATTTCAGAGGAGGAAGATGAAAGTGGACGAAAAGGAACAATTGATTGCCGCGTATGCCGGCGGATATGAAAAATTGCTTGCGGCAGTTACAGATTGTCCTCAGGAAAAATGGGACAGCAAACCTTCGCCGACATCGTGGTCGATCACAGAAATTATTGTCCATGTGGCGGATTCCGAAATCGTAGGTCTTCACCGGATGAAGCGGGTACTGGCAGAAAACAATCCGCTCCTCACATCCTTTGATCAGGACGCCTGGGCTAGCCAGCTTCAGTATTCTCGGCTCAACCCCATACAATATCTGGAACTTTTCAGGCTTTTGCGGGAAAGTTTTATTCCTACGCTTGCCGAACTTACGGATGAGGATCTGAACCGTACGGGCATACACGACGAAGCAGGCAAGCTTACATTTCGCGATTTACTGGTAAAATACATTAACCATATCGAGGACCACCTGCGTCAAATTGAACGAGTGAAACAGCGCATCTGACCGAACGTAAAATTACAGGACGGTTGGCAATGGAATAAACATTTTTATTTTTTGCGGGGTCTCCCCTTGCAGGGACGTTTACACTGTCCGTGTTTCAAAAAAGGGAAGCGAATTCGATGCATCTTGCGGAAATTCTTTGGGCCCGCTATCTTTTCTCCAGCGCGAGTTTAAGCCCGAACCCGATCAGAACAAGCCCGGTCACACCTTGAAACGCCTTCTGGGTCGAGGGTTTCTGCATCCATGCCCGTAAATAATTGAGCAGGTATACATAGAACAACAGCCATATGATAAGCAGTACCGCGTACGTAACTCCCATGCCTAGAATTTGCAAAAAGGTATGCCCATTCGCATCAACGAACTGAGGGAGAAACGTTAGGAAAAATACAGCCACCTTTGGATTTAAAACATTCGTAAGTACTCCTTGTTTAAAACAGGATGTCCCCTTCAGTTGGCTGTCTTCTCCCTCTTCAGAATGAACTGACCCTTTTCGTATCGAACGAAGCGATGCAATGCCTAGATAAATCAAATACGCAGCTCCAATATATTTCACGATTTCAAACAAAAAGGCGGATTGCGCCAGAATCGCCGAAAGACCAAGCGCCGCCGCCATGGTGTGGACAAGAATTCCAGATGCAGTCCCGCAGGCGGTCGCCGCGCCCCCACCTTTTCCATAAGCGATCGTGTTTTTTGTAACTAACCCTGTATCAGCCCCAGGTGTTAAAATAAGTGCGATGGACATTACAAGAAATAAATAAAAATGCTCCATATGAATCCCCTCTCCGCTGTCTCTTCTAAAATATTGTAACCATTATACCAAATCTAAGGGAGGTTTTCTGTCACCTCTCCATCCTAATAAGGCCGTGTTTATCACGAATTCATGTGCATGGATCTTGCAGGATTCCCTCGAAACAGGGAATCACAGGACGACTTGGACGACGACGATCCAGCAAACGGAAGTTCTTCTTCCGATGAGACTCGTTGTGCACCACGACCTCACAACCCTCCACGCACCAAGGCAAATGGCTGCTCGATGCTACCTGTGCACCCGCCGACATCACATATCCAACGGACTTGGCTCTAAAATAGGCTTGTTTATACAATGTCTCCTTCTTTTTCTTTTTATCATCAAATAACTTCTATGTAACAAACCGGACGAAACAGGGCAGTCTAAATCCTATCTTATTTATCAAGCAAAGGAGTTCGTACTGTGAAACAAGGTATCCTTGATCGCCAGGCCAGGTTACTGCTTACCATGCATACACTTTACCTTACATCCCTTGGTTTATCTAACACATTTGTTAGCATTTATTTTTGGAAAATAAAAAATGACTTCGTCATGATCGCCCTCTATAACCTTCTCACATTCAGTGCAATTCCCCTTACGTTCTGGGTCGCCGGCTATATGGTGAAACACCTGGATCGGGCACACAGTATCCGTATCGGTATTATTCTTGTTGCCGTTTTATTTGCCCTTGTATTATTACTTGGAAACAATGCGTCTCACTACATGCTTTCTCTGGGATTTCTTCTGGGAGTTGGAGCCGGTTTTTACTGGCTGGGTTATGATGTCATGTATTTCGAAATTACAAATCCGTCCAATCGCGACCTTTTTAACGGAGTAAACGGGTTTTTGTTTTCCACTGCCGGAATGATTGCCCCTTTTCTGTCCGGTTGGCTGTTAAGTAACATGAAGAATGGCTACACCATTGTTTTCTCTCTATCTCTCGCGATTTTTGCCACCGCTGTTCTCGCAAGCATTTTTATCCATAACCGTAAGGCAGAAGGAGACTTCTCCGTAAGAGGAGCTTGGAGAGAAACACGCAAACCGACATCCTGGCATTACGCGATGTTAACGCACCTTTTCTGGGGAATCCGTGAGGGGGTCATCCTGTTCCTCGTTAATTTGCTTGTCTATATTAAGTCTTCCAGTGAATTCTCACTTGGTTTATTTGTTTTCGTAACTTCAGGCGTTTCCCTTGCCGCTTTCTACATAACGGGAAAATGGATGGCACCCCATAAACGAATGCGCGCCATATTAATAGGGGCACTTATGTTAATCGCCGCCGTTCTCCCACTTTTCATCCAGGTTTCATTTTATACACTTTTAGTATTCGGCATCATCAGCTCTATATTTTTTCCTTTCTTTACGATACCAGTTACCTCCATTACGTTTGATATTATTGGCCAGGATCCGGTTAAAGCGGAACAGCGGGTCGAATATATTGTGATGCGTGAATCTGCCTTGAACGCGGGCAGGGTGATAAGCATCGGATGCTTTGTTATTTTTGCTATGTTCACAAAAAATCCCGATACGTTCCCCTATGTTTTATTGTTTGTGAACCTTATGACGGTCGCCTGCTGGATATGTATGAAACAGATAATACAGAATGGGGATAAAATTGAAAATCGGGGCAAAAATAAACGTATGCTGGTTAAGCTCGGTGCAGGAGGGAAAATAAAATGAGCAAAAAATATATTTTAGCCTATTTTAACACGTTAGAAGATGCGGAACGAGCCGCGCGCATGTTAGCAAAAGATGGCGTAGAAGCGATAAAAATAGACCGGGTTGCAGATTACAATGACGGGACACTCATAGCGGAAGACGCAGAAGAAACCCAAGTCCTGAACAGTACGCTTGACGTTGTAAAAGGGCGGGATATTCTCCTGACTTTAACCGTAAAGGAACATTTTTATAACCCAGCCGTGCGGATCATCCGTGATCATAACGGGGTCATTTAATAAAGGTATAAACATAGCCCTTTCCTTATTTTGAAAAGGGCTATATCAATTATACAGCGAGTTCTTTCTGCAAAGAAGCAACAAGCTCCGGGGCAAGCGTTGTGGTTGATGAAAAATTTTCGTGATGCACCGCAACCACGACATCTCCTTCATATGAGATAAATGCTTCTCGCTGTTCCTCCGTAAATGGAATCCTGAGATAATGAACCGATTGTGTATAATTTTCGTCCTCTTCTTCATCTTCACCTGGTTCATAAGAGACCACGACATGGTTTCCAAAGCGAAGCTCGATTTTATTTTCAATCCCGATAACGGTTTTATTAAAAGCGCGGAGTTCATCCTGGTTGGGAATTTCAATAAACAGAGTCATGCTTAATTCATTATCCCCTGGAATCAAGTCATTATATACATCAAGCATTTCCTTCAGATATTCTTCCCGTTCGATTTCCTCCGCACGAATCATTTCCTGGATCTGAAACCATACGGTAAGGCGCGTTTCAAAAAGGCCGGACATGCGGTCATTTAACGGGAAACGTCGAACCTTCTTTTCCGCAATGACGCGCTGCAAAAATTTCTCAAACACCTGAACATATTCCCTGTACGGGAGCAATTCATTTCGCGCAATTTTTTTCATTGGACATGCCGCCTTTCTTAAAGATAGGGTGAGGATTTTCCTCACCCTATCTGTTTATTTTTTACTAAAACGTTCTTATTCTTCCCCGAGTTTTGCGAAAATTTTCTTGAAGGTATTCGCATGAGCTTTTTCGGATTTCGCCATGACTTCCATCCACTCGGCAATTTCATCGAATCCTTCTTCGCGAGCCGTTTTAGCAAAGCCGGGATACATTTCAGAGAACTCATATTCTTCGCCGGCAATCGCGGATTTTAAGTTGCTTTCCGTTGTTCCTACAGGAAGATTCGTAACAGGGTCTCCCGCGCCAAAACGAAGCAGCATGTCAAAATGTCCGTGAGCGTGAGCCGTTTCCCCATCACCAATGCGGCGGAATGCGTTCGCTATTTCAGAATGACCTTCCGTATCCGCTTGTTTTGCAAAATAAATGTAACGGCGGTTTGCCTGGGATTCTCCGGCAAAAGCTGTTTTTAAATTCTCCAGAGTTTGCGTGTTAGCTAATTGTTTACTCATCAATTTTCTCTCCTTTTCAAATACTTATTTATAATAATTTTAAATATGATTTTATTATAAATAACGAACGGGAAATAATCAAGAGGTTCTCCCATTTTATTTTTGAATCATATCGTACATATGGAATTTCTATTGAAGATACGCTGTCTTTTGTTTGGGCAAGGACAGGATCACAAGCAAAGCAGCTGCCGCCGCAAGCAAAACACCCCAGTACACCGTATGAAGCGAGCCGTGCAATCCCCGCTGCATGGCAGCGATAACGTGGGATGGAAAAGTTTTTCGAACGGCAGTATGGAGAAGAATTCTCGTCACTTCATCGAGTGAATACCGCAACCCTTCTTTTCGCAAAAGAGTGTGTAGCCGGCTGTTCAGCAGGCCACCGAATAAAGCGGCCCCAATTGTGTTGCCGAGTATCCTCATAAACATATAACTGGCTGTTGCCACTCCGCGCACGCTTCGTTCGACACTGCTTTGAATAGCTACAACAAACGTATTCGAGGCAAACCCCATCCCTGCCCCGATGAGAAACGTACCGGCTCCAATGAGCAGCAACTTCTGAGTGTGATGAATGGTGGCGAGCACCACAGAACCCAGCACAAGGGCAGCCCCACCGATCAATGCGGTTTTTTTATAGCCAATTTTTATAATCAATCGGCCGCCAATGAGCGAAGCTATCGGCCAGCCAAGAGACATCATGGAAAGGGTAAATCCAGAAATAATCGGCGGTTGCCCCATCACTCCCTGGACATATGTCGGCAAAAAACTTGAAACGGCAATCATAATCGAACCGGTAATGAGAGCGGCAATATTAGCTGCCGCTATCAGCCGATGGTTCCATATTTTCAGGGGCATGACGGGTTCGGAGGAATTTTTTTCATGAATGATAAACAAAATGAACCCACTCAGGAATAACCCGACGAGAATAAGGAGAGGCAGCGAGTTCCACGGCAGAACTGTCCCCCCCTGTGTGAGAATCAAAATCAGAGCGCTCACCCATATGACTAAAAGCACGGAGCCGGGATAATCGATACGGACTTGTTTTCTTTCGACATCCTCATGGAGAAAAAACACGATTCCAATGATCGCAGCCGCGCCAAGTGGAAGGTTAATCCAGAATACCCACGCCCAGTGCAGGTACTGGACAAAAACTCCTCCCAGCGCAGGTCCCACAATGGACGAAATTCCCCATACACTCGATAAATATCCCTGGATTCTGGCGCGTTCATCTAACGTATACATATCACCAACAATCGTGGTAGCAATAGGTTGGACCGCGCCAGCACCCAGTCCCTGAATGAGCCGGTATAGAATTAGCCACTTCATTGAAGCGGCAAACCCGCATAGAACCGACCCGATAAGAAAAACAATAATCCCAAACACAAAAACAGGTTTTCTGCCAAACAAGTCCGATAATTTTCCGTAAATTGGCACAGTTACCGCCTGCATCAGCAGAAACACAGAGAACACCCAGCTAAATAGTGAGAACCCGCCCAATACACCGACAATGCTTGGCATCGCGGTTGCAACAATGGTTCCTTCAACCGATGCCATAAACATAGCAAGGATAATAGAGATAAAAACAACCTTTCGATTCGTGCGCTTTACCATCCCTTATAACCCCCGTTAACAGGACTCTTCCGTTTTTAATTCATAATCAAAGTTATATATACAGTTTGTCCTGTTGCTTGTATAAAATAAGGCAAGGCATGAATTTCATACAAAAAAAAAACTTAAACGGTTAAAATAACGCAATATAATTTTATGGTAATATTAAGGTAAGAAAAATAATAATGTTGGTGATTTATTAATGCGTACTAAAAACCGCCTTACCTCTACAGAAACAAGGTATTTTAAACCTGAATTTCAATCTTGCCCATACTGCAATTCTAAATTAGAGTATTGTCATACTGTCTCTAAGAAAACAATTTCAACCCTAAAAGGTGTTTTGACTCTTGTTAATATGGGTTACCGCTGCTCAAACAAAAATTGTTCACATCCAGAGACAGTCTATCGTTCTGCTCAAGCTGATCAGCTTAGTATGAAACATATTACTTATGGAATGGATGTCCTCGCTTACGTTGGTCAGCTTCGATTTAAAGAA
>NZ_AUMJ01000082.1 GCF_000430625.1 Aneurinibacillus terranovensis DSM 18919 | reverse complement strand
CAATTGACTTCCAGCGTCAGTTGGCCGACCAGCTTCTCCAATTGTTCCTGCTTCTCCTCATAGCTCCTTTTCATCTTTTCAGCTGCCTTGCTTTCCCGTCCGAACACCATGGAGGCTCGCTCCAAAAATTCTCCTTTCCACCGGCTCAACATCACCGGACTGATTTCATACTTCCCGGCAATTTCATTCACCGTCTGCTCTTCCCTCAGCACTTCCAGTACGACCTTCGTCTTAAATTCTGCCGTATATCGATTTCGTTTCTCCATGTCCTCAGTATAACTTATTTATCGCCTCCTTGTGTCTCACCTTATGGGTTCATTGTAGGGGGAGCCGTATGGATTATACACGGGAACCGCTTGCCCTGTTTTTTTAGGCATACGTTCACTTCCTTCGCATTCGTTTAGGTACATATACTTTTAAGCTATGCCCAAATCCAAAAAGTGTTCGGAGGGATGATCCACCATTGGAATCGACTAGAATAAGAGGAAAAAATAAGGGAAGTAGAGAAATATATAGTACGATACAATTAAAATTTTCCTTGCTGTCAAGTAAAGAATTTTTCTACAGGGGTGTAAATATGTCGGTAACTAACGCGATGGAAAGTATTGTTAAGCATTTCTTTGCAGAATTTCAGGAAAATTATCCGTTAAAATGCGATTGCAGCCAGTGTAAAGACGATATTATAGCGATTGCATTAAATCGGGTACCTTCAAAGTATGTATCAACGGAGGTTGGTGAAGTATACATAAAAACTCTGATGATGGATAAACAAATCGAATCCGATGTGATTAAAGAGATCACAAACGCGGTGATGGTTGTAGAAAAAAATCCGCGCCATAACTAACGGTGTTTTAACCTGTTTCGATAAAGATCGATTGTTGCGAACCCATTGATCATCCCGGATGACATGCTTGAGGTGGTTCCGTGGGACAGTATACAAGGACGAGAGTACCCCTTATGTTATGTTTTTTGTTCTGTAGGGCGAATGAGTATCTCGTTGACATTCACCTCCTTGACGACCTTATGTTCGCATAGTAGTCTTACATCAGGAACAATGACAAGAGAGAGGTAATTAGATTGTCTAAAAATGAATGGGCCCAGCCGTTTTTAAAATGGGCTGGAGGGAAACGCCAGCTTCTGCCGGAAATCATAAAGTATATTCCTGCAAACATAGATACCTATTACGAACCTTTTGTCGGTGCAGGCGCAGTTTTATTGCACCTGCAGCCGGATAAGGCGGTTAGTAATGATATTAATTCAGAATTAATTAATACGTATCAGGTCGTTCGTGACCATATTGACGATTTAATCGCAGACCTTTCAAAGCATGTGAATGATAAGGACTATTTTTACCGTATAAGAGAGCTGGATCGGAAGGAAGAGTTCAAGTTTTTAACTCCAGTCGAGCGTGCCTCCAGAATGATCTACTTAAATAAAACTTGTTTCAATGGCCTTTTCCGTGTGAACAGTCAGGGCCAATTCAACGTTCCTTTTGGCAATTATAAAAATCCTTCCATTGTAAACGAAAAGGTATTGAGAGCCGTCCATGATTATTTGGTGAATGCGGATGTCAAGTTCTTAAATGGTGATTTTGCCGAAGCTGTAGAAGGTGCCAAAAAGGGGGATTTCGTTTATTTTGACCCTCCGTATGACCCAGTCTCCGATACGTCTTCTTTTACAAGCTACAGCTTACATAGATTTGATGCGAAACAACAAATACGCCTGAAAGAGTTGTTTGACGAACTGAATGACCGCGGTTGCCGCGTCATGTTAAGCAACTCCACAACTCCTTTTATTAAGGATTTATACAAAGATTATCACGTGAAAATTGTAGGAGCGAAGAGAAACATCAATTCGAAAGCGTCGGGTCGGGGGGAAATTGATGAAGTGCTGGTGATGAACTATGGGGAAGAATGATGCGGCCTCCGTTCCAATTTGCCCGAATTTTTAGGGAAAACAACCTATCTATTTTACCCGTCTCTCGCTCTCAGTGCATTTTAGGCAAATTTAACGCTTATGAGAACGTCTCTTACGCATCCCAAACCGAACCTGTATCCATAGTTTACCCGCACATATTACGTCGGATGAAGGCGGCCTAACCGGCAGAATTAACGCAGAAAGCACTTTCCCCGAAGGAGACTTCTGCAACGACTACTTCCGCGGCAACCGCAAGCAGGAAATTGCAGACCGCAACCAGGCGATCGTCCGCGATCTGGGTATCACCGCTGGGTGAGGGATTTTTACAATTAGCCGCGAGGAACGTCTTAGCGCCGCCAGGTAAGCAGCCTCTAGCTCTAGAATCTTTCTCATTTCGAATAAAAATTTCATTACATTGTGTATTTCAAAAAGCGTTTTGGCGCCGGAATGCGTTCACTGATAGCCCGGCCGATGGAGATTGAAGCAGTTGCTGCTGGTGAAGGAGCGTTTAGAATGTGAATGGAGCGCTCGTTAGAGACAATCAGAAAATCATCAACTAATTTTCCGTCATTTGTCAGAGACTGAGCTCTTACTCCATTTTCTGATTTAATCACATCCTCTTCTCTGATTTCGGGGATCAATCGTTGTAGACTATGAACGAATACTTTTTTACTAAAAGATCGGACTATTTCTTTCCATCCTTCACCGATATTCTGACGCGCAATTTTCCAGAAGGCCGGGTACAACATGACTTCAGAAAAATCTCTCAAATTAAAATCCGTTTTGTGGTAGCCTTCACGCTTCATACTTAAAACAGCGTTCGGGCCCGCATGAACATGACCATCGATCATACGAGTAAAGTGAACTCCTAAAAAGGGGAAATTCGGATTCGGTACAGGATAAATCAAATTCTTTACGAGATAGCGTTTCTCTGGCTTTAATTCATAATATTCTCCACGAAATGGTACGATTTTCATGTTTGTGGTTAGTCCCTGGATGCCAGCGATTCGGTCGCAATGCAGGCCAGCACAGTTGATTAAGTAGTGGGTATGGTATGTCCTGCTATTACATTCGACTTCTATTCTTTCTTTTTCCTCCTTAATGTCTTCTACTTTTGTACTTAATAAAATATCGCCGCCTTTCTCCTGAATTACTTTGGCGAGCGTTTCCGCAACTAGCTTGTAATTGACTATACCTGCCTCTTTCACATGAATAGCTTTTAATCCGTATGTATGGGGTTCAATTTCATTCAACTGTTTAGCCTCGAACATCGACACATCGAGTCCATTTTCAAGGCCACGTTTGTACAAATTATTGAGGAGGGGAACCTCTTCTTCTTTGGTTGCAACAATCACCTTTCCGCACATCTCATAGGGAATCTCGTATTGAGTACAGAAGGAACGCAGCAGATTGCCCCCTTCTTTTGATAACACTGCTTTTAAGCTACCCGGTTTATAATAAATGCCTGAATGAATGACACCGCTATTATGTCCGGTTTGATGATAGGCAAGAGTGTGTTCTTTTTCGATGATGGCAATTTTTGACTGTGGGTATTTTTTGATTAGTGCATAACCGGTAGAAAGGCCTACGATTCCACCGCCAACAATAATATAATCGTACATTTTAATCACCTAACCCTTACTTTTATTTGTAATACAATTATAATGCAGTTGTATTACAAAATGAATAGAAAATAGTTAATAGATTGATTAAAATAAAAATATAGACAATTTAAAAATGATAATGTATCCTTGTGATTGCAAGGTGAAGTTGTGAATTTATTAACTCTATACATACGCAATGAAAATTCTTTAATTGTATTTGTACTACAAATTATTATAACAAATTTTTTATTAAGCTAATATTTTAACGAACTTTAAACGTTTATCGGTGGAGCAGTTACAAAAAAAGAGGAGATTATAGGAGGAGATATATGCAGATCGATCTCTTGTTCCAAGGCTTTCCTGGGCGCTCAAGTCGCGGTTTTTTGGGATGGAGCAGTTGCGTATTAATACGTCCGGTTGGAAAGGCACCTATTTTATTTGACACAGTAGGATTTAATGAACGCATATTACTTTTAACTAAATTAAAAGAACTGGGTGTAAATAAAGAGGATGTGGGAACCGTTCTTTTAAGTCATTTTCACTTTGACCACGCGGTTAATTATCCTCTTTTCCCAAACGCGACGTTCTATCTGCATGAAGAGGAAGTTAAACATATTGAAAATAACGGGGAAGAAGATTTAGCCATTCCTGTAGAGATGTATCCATCCTTACGGGATTCCGGCAGGTTATCTATACTCACCGGGAAATCCGGGATAGTAGAAGGGCTTAATTGGATGCATACGCCAGGTCACACCCCGGGTTTGTATTCTCTATTTCTAAATTATCGGGGAAGCAAGATAGTATTAGCCTCCGATACTGTTAAGAATATTTCTGAATTGCGCACAGGTGAAGTTTCTATGACATGGGATGAGGTAAGGGGTAAAGAAAGTATCAATGCTATTAGACGATGGGCAGATATTGTTGTTCCCGGTCATGATCGATTGTTACAAATCAAAAGGAACGGTTCGCATGTCGAAGTTTATCCCATAAATGAAAGCGCTATAGATATTATCGTTCCATGGAAAGACGACAAATTTTCTATAAAAATCTAATTTATAAAGGAGTCAAAATGAATTATTTGCAAGGCGCGATTGATATCCATGTTCATTCCAGTCCCAGTATTTTTCCCAGATCAGTGGATGATTTTGAGTTGGCCCAGCAAGCAAAAAAAGCTGGGATGCGAGCTATTGTAATAAAGGCACACGAAGAATCAACGGTTTCAAGAGCGAAATTAGTAAGCAAGATCATCAAAGGAATAGAAGTCTATGGGTCCCTTGTTTTAAATGAATATGTAGGCGGTCTTAACCCCTACGCGGTTGATATGGCGGTTCAACAAGGAGCCAAAGTGATCTGGATGCCAACAGGATCAGCGAAACATCACCTTGACTATTACGGTGGAAAAAGCGACTACAAAGAACAGAAATCAACGATTCGTTTATTGCCCCAGAAAGGGATTACCATTCTATCTGAGGATGGTAATCTACTTCCTGTAATATATGACATTTTAGATTTAATTAAGGATAGTGAATCTGTTTTAGCAACAGGTCACTTATCGCCTTTGGAAACGAAGATCCTTGTAAAGGAAGCGGTAACTCGTGGTCTTGATAAAGTTCTTGTCGCCCACCCTGATTTAAAGATTAACAAAATGGATTTATCATTACAGGTTGAATTAGTAAAAATGGGTGCATTCGTTGAAAAATCAATGTTAACGTTAATGCCTCGTTGGAAATCGGTTGAACCCGTTGAACTAGTTGGTGGGATTCGCCGGATAGGAATCGATAAATGTATACTTCAAACGGACTTTGGCCAAGTGAACCATCCTACACCGACTGAGGGTTATAATCAGTTTATTCAGATTTTATTAGAAAATGGTCTAACACAAAGAGAAATCGAGCAAATGGCTTGCTATAATCCAGCTCAATTAATAGGGTTGTCATAATCATTAGGGAGGTAAAAAATGGAGCAATTAAATTATTCACAAATTGATAATAGTTCAGCAACAAGGCCCTGGTATAAAGAAGTTTCCAAAAACCAATGGCGGTCATTAATTGCAGCAGGGTCAGGCTGGGCTCTTGATTCTATGGATGTAATGTTATACTCAATGATTCTCGTTAATATTATGAGAGAGCTGCATATGGACAAAACAATGGGGGGCTTTTTGGCTACTCTCACTTTATTAAGTTCTGCGGTTGGTGGTATTTTCTTTGGGATGATAGCAGATCGATTTGGTCGTACTAAATCGTTGATGCTAAGTATTCTTGTCTATTCAATATTTACTTTCCTGTGCGGATTTTCCCAAACGATTACACAATTAGCTGTATTCCGATTATTACTGGGTATTGGTATGGGCGGAGAATGGGTGGCAGGAGCCGCGTTAATTACAGAGTCATGGGATGCCAAACACAGGGGTAAGGCAATGGGGTTTGTTCAAAGCTCGTGGGCAATAGGATACGCCCTTGCCGCAATTGTGGCGGGGATAATCTCACCACACTGGGGTTGGAGAGGTGTATTTTTCTTCGGGATTATTCCAGCCCTAATCGCAATTTGGATTCGAAAAGGGACTAAGGAACCGGAGATATGGGAAAAAGCGAGACAAGCTCCTAAAGTAATACATTCGAAACCCAAACTCGTTAAACTTTTTTCAGCAAAAGTATTTCGTTGGACATTGCTAGGAGCGGTATTAAGTGTATGTGCACAATTTGGATATTGGGGATTGTTTACATGGATACCATCATACCTGGGCACTCCTGTAGATAAAGGCGGAGCTGGACTTGATGTTCTTAAATCTACTACTTGGATTGTTATCATGCAAACAGGGGCTTGGTTTGGGTATGTGCTCTTTGGCTTTCTAGCTGATAAAATTGGACGTAAGAAAACTTTTATTCTATTTTTTGTAGCGGCGGCTCTTCTTGTCCCGATTTATGGTATGACGCAAAATGCAACTCGCCTTTTAATCTTAGGACCCTTTGTTGCCTTTTTTGGGTCTGGGTACTTTAGCGGTTTCGGCGCAGTTCTTGCTGAACTGTTTCCAACAGAAATTCGTGCAACCGGACAAGGGTTTTGCTATAACTTTGGACGTGGTATTGCCGCAACAGCGCCAACTGTAGTAGGGTTTATGGCATCAAGCGTAGGCCTAGGGGCTGCCTTCGGTTTTCTATCCATTGCTTTTGCGCTTGCTGCAATTCTAGTTATTATCTTCTTGCCTGAAACTGTGGGTAAGCAGTTAAACTAAACTAACAAAACCATAAATATGTATTTATTAAAGTTCATTATGCCTTTCCACATAATGAACTTTTATTTCTACATTTTAACATCTATATTACAGGTCTATATTAGGAACTTATAGAATTGGAGAACGGTTATGTCCAAAGAAAAATTATCGCAAATGATTTCCCGTGAATTGTTAAGTATGATTGAATCAGGAAAATTTCCTCCAGGTTCAAAATTACCGACAGAAATGGAACTGGCGACCCATTTTGGTGTAAGTAGAATTCCTATACGTGAGGCGTTAAGTGTCCTGCGAGCTGCTGGCATCATAAACTCACGACAGGGAGGAGGGAGTTTTGTAGAAGAAAGAACAGGTCCAACAATTCTACATAATCTTCGAATTGAAAATGACGATGCGGAGTGGATTAGATATCTCTTTGAGATGAGAAAAATACTTGAGCCTGAGGCTGCATATTTGGCTGCGATTAGACGGACCCCTGAACAATTGGAAAGAATGAAACAAACTTTAGAATGGTTAAAAGTTGAATTGGATGACGAGAGCAAAATAGGAATGGAGGCAGATATGGAATTTCACCGTTCCATTTTTTTAGCTACGCAAAATCCTGTCATGATACAGGCGATGGAAAACCTATCCTCCCTATATGAGAGAGCATTAAAGATTACACTCCAGCCTAACTTAGGATTAAAAAAGAAACGAAAAGCTGTCTATAAAGAACATGAGGATATTTTAGGGGCAATTGAAATAGAGGAACCCGAATTGGCAAAAATCCAGTGTGCCATTCATTTAAAGAATGCAGAAAAGAAACTAAGCTTATTTTTGTGAACCACCAGAAATGCTTAGAAAAAGGAGAAATAAAATGAAATCGATGACGGTACATCATATTGAAGAGATTTCAGCCATCGTCAAAACAGGCAGAATACTTACGAATGAAAGCGATCGTTTCAGTTATTCATTTGATGCTTCGTTCGGTACTTACTTGCCGGATGTCGTCATTCAGACAAAAAATGTAGAAGAATTGGCCGAACTTGTGAAATTTGCCAACCGGGAGAAGGTTCCTGTCTATCCGCGTGGTCAAGCCACTTGCTTAAGTGGAGGGCCGCTTCCGGTTAAAGGTGGTATGGTTTTCGATTTATCGATTATGGATGATGTACTTGAAATTAATGAAGAAGACCTTATCGCTATTGTATCCCCTGGTGTATTAACATCGGACATTCACAAAGCAGCTGAACAAAAAGGCCTGATGTATCCTCCTGATCCAAGCAGCTCTCATGTATCTACGATAGGAGGAAATTTAGCGGAGAATTCCGGAGGCCCGCGTGGATTGAAGTATGGAGTGACCAAGGATTATGTCATTGGACTAGAAATAATAACCCCACAGGGAGAAATCATTCAGACGGGCGGACGAACGGTAAAAAACGTAACCGGCTATGATTTGACTAAGCTTATCGTAGGTTCGGAAGGCACCCTGGGCATTATTACGAAAGCAATTTTGCGTCTGATTCCTAAGCCTCCTGCTTCGGAAACGGTGATGGCTATATTTGATAGTTTAGTTGATGCGGGCAGAGCGATATCGAAAATTCTATCTTCCGGAATTCTCCCTTCCAAAATGGAATTGATGGATCAGGCGTCCATTGTTGCTGTAGAAAACTATGAACCATCCGGCCTGCCCAAGGATGCGGACGCGATGATTCTTATTGAACTTGATGGGCATCCCGCAGCGGTTCGTGATGAAGCCGAACAGGTTTCACAGGTATGTAAGGAAGTGGGAGTAAGAGAAGTGCGCGTCCCGCAAACCAAGGCAGAAAAAGAAGATGTATGGAAGGCAAGAAAGCTTGTATCTCCTGCTATTGTAAGAATTAAGCCGACTAAAATATCCGAAGATGCAACCGTTCCTCGGAGCAAAATACCAGAAATGTGCCGTCGCCTTCAAGAAATCAAGAAGAAGTACAATCTGCACCTTGTTGTTTTTGGTCATGCTGGAGATGGAAATCTTCATCCTAATATTATTGCAGACAAATCAGATAAGGAAGAAATGCTACGGGTGGAAAAGGCAGTTGCTGAAATTTTTGAAGCTGCCATTGCATTAGGAGGAACATTATCAGGAGAACATGGCATAGGGACTATGAAAGCGCCGTTTATGGAAATGGAGTTAGGGGCGGCTGGTTTAAATATGATGAAAAGCATTAAGCAAGCGTTGGATCCGAATAATATTATGAATCCGGGAAAAATCTTTCCTGAACCTGGCCAGAAGTTGGTGTTAAGCAAATGATAGAAAATCTTGAAGCAATACGTAAAGAGTTGAATTATGAGAAGACGAATCAATGCGTACAATGTGGATACTGTCTGCCTGCCTGTCCGACATATATGACGATGCGGAAAGAAACGCATTCACCACGCGGGCGGATTAATTTGGTGAAAATGGTCGGGGAGGGTAAAATTACAGATCTATCTTTATTGGAGGAGCCGTTGGATTTGTGCCTTGGATGCCGAGCTTGTGAAACCGTCTGTCCAACAGGGGTAGAATACGGTACGATTTTAGAGTCAGCTCGGGCTGCCATCACACGTCGCAAAAAGTTCTCCCTACCTGTTCGAACGATCCGCAATATACTATTTAAGAAAGTGTTTCCTAGCCGTAAAGCGATGAACCTTATCGGAAACTCTATGTGGTTATACGAAAAAAGTGGTGCTCAAAAACTTGCAAGAAAAAGTGGGTTAATGAAAAAAGTGCCTTCTCACTTAGGAGAATTCGAAGCGATCGTGCCGACCGCGGTATCCCCATGGGAACGTTCAAGCCTTCCTGGATTTACTCCGGCAAAAGGAGAAAAAAAGTATACAGTTGCGTTCTTTGTTGGTTGCGTAATGGATGCCATGTTTAGAAAAATTAATCAGCTGTCTGTCAAGTTGCTTTCCAAAGTAGGTTGCGATGTCTTGGTGATTGAAAATCAGACTTGTTGTGGGGCTCTACATGCTCACACTGGAGAATTAGAAGATAGTAAAATGTTAGCCAAAAGAAATGTGGCTGCTTTTGAGCAGGAAAAAGTTGATTTCATTGTCAATAATGCTGGTGGATGCGGTGCAATGATGGCTGAATATGATCATCTGTTGGCCGATGAATCACAATGGGTAGAAAGAGCGCAACGATTTGTGGAGAAAACGAAGGATATATCCCAAATCATTGCATTATGTGGAGGAATAAAGAGAGAAGTGCCATCAACTGAAAGGATAACTTATCAAAGATCTTGCCACATGACAAACGTTCAAAAAGTAACAAAAGAACCGCTTCAATTAATCCAAAGTATAGCCAATGTAGAACTTATAGAAATGAAGGATGCCAATATGTGCTGCGGGTCCGCAGGGATATACAACATTGTCAATTATAATGCCTCTATGGAAATTTTGGACCAAAAGATGGAGAACGTAAAAGAAACAAAGGCAACGACCATTATTACGACCAATCCAGGCTGTTTACTTCAAATGAAACTCGGAATTCAAAGAGAAAATCTGGGGGACGGTATTCGTGCAGTCCACTTGGTAGAATACCTTGCAGAAGTAGCCGGAATTTCTTAATCATAAAACGTCGGATGCCGGAATGTTTAAAGGCCGTGATTGTCAGTTGGATGACGATCACGGCCTTTTTACATCCGTCAAACTTTAATTACCAGTGAAGGTTTGCCTCGCCTTATCCGCTGGAAATACAAGCCCAATTTGTTTTCGTGTTTCTTCCATGATCTCCGCGGTGGTTAGTGAATGAACGTAAGAATTAGTCGATGATTCCAACTGTCCATTTTTAATTAACTCAATAAATTCTTTTGCCTCGTAGTACATGGGGTTATATGTATGGGGCTGTGTAATATCTTCTGTACTTCCATCCCGGTAGCGAATTTCTACTTTTTCAGGCGCGTTTATTTTATCGATTAGAATGCTCCCATCTTCCCCCTGAATCTCTGAGGGTAAATAGGAATTCGTTATTTTAGAGTGCATAATCACGGCATCCATTCCCTCATATTCTACGAGAATAGTACCTTCGCCATCCACCCCGGAATCGAGAAAGATTCCATTGGCTTTTACACGGCGAGGTTTGCCGAATAATACGACCATTGGATATAAACAATAAATGCCGATATCCATTAAGGAACCATTGGAAAAGGCGGGATTAAAAGCGTTCAGGACCGTTCCTTCCTTATACGCATCATAGCGGGAAGAATATTGGCAATAGCTTGCAGCGTAGCGGCGGATTTTACCTATTTTATGCAGATTGTTTTGGATGCTTTTGAAATTCGGCAGCAGGGTTGTTTTTAGGGCTTCCATGAGTAAGACGTTGTTCTTTTTTGCTGTCGCAGTCATTTGCTGAAATTCTGTTGTATTAGAAGCTATCGGCTTTTCACACAACACATGTTTTCCATGGCTCATACAGGTAACCGCGTGCTGAGCATGAAAGGAATTGGGGCTGGCAATATAAACAGCATCGATGTCGTCACTTTTTGCCATGCTCTCTACATCTGTAAAGATAGTCTGAACGCCAAACTTTGCTGCGAATTCTTTTGCCCGTTCTTCTGTTCGGGAATAAACTGCTGTTAACGTGAAATCTTCTACATCGTTTGCTGCTTTAATAAAATTTTCCGTAATCCAATTGGTTCCCATTACGCCAAACCTTATCATATTTATTCCTCCTTGTTGCCATATCTTCCATAGCGATTCGAAGTATTGGTAAATGGATGTGCTTCTTTTTTCTGCTTATTGATGAATTATTTTGCGATTATCTTCATCAAATCATAAAACAAGTTCTTTATACAGTTCAAGTTTTTAAAAGCTAAACGAAAATATTATGAGTAAGTTTGAAAAAATAGCCTTTATCACCAAAAAGGTAGTACAGACTAATGATATTTTCTCTGATTTACGGTTTTTCTCATTATTGAACATTGATAAAGGTCATAAGTCCACCCATATAGGGCATACCTGTTTCTGAATCTTCACCATCCGAAGGGTTAAGGGTATGGTCGAGAATATGGCAGTGGAACATCCACTTTCCCGGATTCACAGCTTTAAAAGCAATGCCAGCTGTTTGTGATGGTCCAAGCGTCACGGTATTGGCTTCCTGAGGATGGGCAACCGGATTTCAGGATTCGCCGTGGACTTGTAGTATTGGAACGGCTCATGATGGGCACTGTAATCTGTAACCGTTTTGCCGCCAATGTTCGTGTGTGTGGCATTCCGATTACGGAAGCCACCTTGGAACCATCCCCATGTAATCCCTTTATCATTTAACAGGTCACCAACATTTTTTCCGCTTAACGAGGTGGTTGTTCCCTTATGGGTTGGAGTACTTGTCATAATACGGATCCGGATCGTCGATGACCGAGCCGTTTACAACATTTCCGGAAACGTTATCTTTCTGTACATCATTTGTATAAGCCGTAGATTTTTTGCGTTAGGATAGGTGCCGAAGTAATGGTCAAAAGAAACATTTTCGCCAAAAATAACAACGGTATGTTTAATAGGGGTTGTCGTTTGAACCGCCTCTTTTTCCTTAGAAGGGACTGTACTATGCTTTGGTGCGTCTGGTGCGGCTAATATGGTAGAGAGGGGGGGAGCAAAAAAAGAACTCAATGCAATGATTCCACAGGCTGCTATACCGAGTGCCTTTTTCTTTGCTTTATACTGTCTTATCACTAACATCAACTCCAGTTCGTCAATGTTGTATTTTTCCTATGTATTTTATTTGTGAACTTACAGCTTTATTTGTTTAAAGCATTGAGTCACGTTCTATTTTCTTTAAAATAATCCACGACAAATTGCCTAAACTGTTTGGCTGCCGGTGACAGGTATCTCCCCTCGACCCAGGCCATTCCAATCACGCGTTCGCACTTCGGCCACTCGACACGGATTCGTGATATTTTACTCCAATTCAATTCCTTAATGTCAGGGATGAATGCAATTCCGAGCCCTGCGGCGACAAGTCCGGCAATGGTATGCACTTCTTCTCCCTCAAACGTAACCCTCGGGTTGATTCCCGCCTCTTCACACAACCGATCCGTAATTTTTCGAAATCCATACCCTTTTTTTAGAAAAATAAACGGCTCATCTGCAAGTTCTTCCAACAAAATGCTTTCACAACCCGCTATAGGGTGTCCTGCAGGAACGATGATAAAGACTTCTTCACTCCACAATTTGGCCCACTTTATCTGCAGCCTCGTTTCTAAAGGAGTAACAAGACAAAGGTCAATTTCTCCAGCTTCCAGCTGTTCGAGCAGTGAAAGAGATTTATTCTGATTCAGTTGAAAACTGACTTTTGGGTAGTGGGTGCGAAATGCTCCAATCAAATCAGGAATGAGATGGGTGCCAAGCGTGTGCAGGAAACCGAGCGACACTTCTCCATATTCCGGATCAAGCAGATCCCGGATCTCTTGCTTCCCTTCCTGGAGTTCTTTTACTATTCGATTCACCCGTTTCAGGAAGAGGCGACCATAACGGTTTAATACAATGGAGCGTCCCTGGCGTTCAAATAGTGGGACGCCTAATTCCGATTCTAACCGAGCGATTGAACGACTTAGTGCAGGCTGAGAGATAGACAGGGACTCCGCAGCGTGTGTCATGTGCTGTAAACGCGCGACGGTTTGAAAGTATTCCAATTGCTGCCATTCCACTTGCAACACCTCTTTAATCTGACAGGATATAATACATAACCGAAATGCATGAAAAATATGCAAATAATACATTGGACGCTACTGTTTGTCAACCTTTATGATAAACCTTGAAATACATTTTAGCTATCGCATTTTCAAGATCTATTATTATCCTTTGAAAGGAATAACTTGTTATGCCATATGTAAATCATCGCAGAAAGTCCGGAGTGATTACGCCATGAGTTATATTAAACAGGGTACATCCGCCTTTCGCAAGACTAATCTGGCTTTGTTTGCCGGCGGATTCAGTACGTTTGCCAATTTATACTGTGTACAGCCGCTGCTGCCGGAGTTCTCCAGAGAGTTTCACATTTCACCGACTGCAGCCAGTCTGTCGTTGTCTGTAACTACGATCGCTCTGGCGATCAGCATGCTGCTCATTGGATCTTTGTCGGAATCATGGGGGCGCAAGCCGATTATGGCGTTTTCTATGTTTGCCGTATCTGTGCTGGCTATCCTTACTGCATTCGTTCCCGATTTTCACTTCTTACTGGTTTCCCGGATTTTACAGGGTGTCGTTTTCGCGGGACTGCCTTCGATTGCAATGGCTTATCTTGGGGAAGAAATCGACCCGACCAGTTTAGGGGTGGCGATGGGCATGTATATCAGCGGGAATACGATTGGCGGTTTGGGCGGCCGCATCATCGTGGGGATGCTGACCGACTTCTTTAATTGGCGCGTCGCGATCGCCAGCATTGGTGTGTTGAGTATAGTCGCCAGCCTGCTATTTTGGTTAACGCTGCCATCCTCCCAAAACTTTCAACCCCGCACTTTGGAATGGGGGAAATTGATAAAATCAATGATCAGTCATCTTAAAGATCCGGGGCTGCTTTGCTTATATGGGATCGGCTTTTTGCTGATGGGCAGTTTTGTTACATTGTATAATTATATCGGATTTCAATTGATTGCACCTCCGTATTCCCTGAATCAGACACTTGCCGGCTGGATTTTTATCGTGTACATTGTTGGGACGTTCAGCTCGACCTGGATGGGGAGTCTGGCGGACAAATATGGTCGGCGCAAAGTGCTATGGATTTCGCTTTTGATTATGTTCCTCGGTGCAGGCACCACCTTAAATACGAATCTCCTGATTAAAATTATCGGGATTGCGGTATTTACCTTTGGCTTTTTTGGCGGCCATTCGATTGCCAGCAGCTGGGTTGGGCGCCGCGCCACCCACGACAAAGCACAGGCTTCGTCGCTCTACCTGTTCTTCTACTACGTCGGTTCGAGCGTTGGCGGAACAGCTGGCGGAGCGTTCTGGACGGCGTTTGGCTGGGACGGTGTCGTCAGCATGATTATCTGCTTCCTTGTGCTTGCTCTCATACTATCGGTGTTTCTTTCAAAAATTGCACCTGTTGTGGTTCACAAAACGAAGAATGCTTTCGTGAAAGCGTGAGAGATTTGGTTGATTGGACGCCAGGGTATTTGAATAACATGATGAAAAAAGCGAAGAAGCTGTTCCGAAACGGGCAGCTTCTTATTTGGTGCGCCCGGCATGGGCATTATCTATAGGGTTCAAGTCCCGAATGGTGAAGGCAGTAGTAACCATTAGCTTATGGCAAGGGTGTCGACCGTGAGGTCGAATCTGAAGGAAGCCGGCGGCAAACCTCTGGTCTGAGGAACACGAACCTCATATAAGGCTAGCATTCGTTGGGTGAGTCTGCCAAACAAGACAAAGCCCTTACTGCCGAAGGCGAATGAGAGTAAATGAGGCAGATGGATGGAGGGGAAGATAATGTTCTTACCCGGGGAGATCTGTCTGGTACGCCGAGTACACTCGGTAACCTTATCCACAAGGGT
>NZ_AUMJ01000081.1 GCF_000430625.1 Aneurinibacillus terranovensis DSM 18919 | reverse complement strand
CAGGGCAGCCATTTTACGAATCCTGACTACTTGGATTTGCTTTCGGAGCATCACGTGAACGTGTCGATGGATGGCAAAGGCCGCGCGCGGGACAACAGCCGTACAGAACGCTTCTTCCGCTCGCTCAAATACGAGTTGATCTATCTGAATGAATACGAGAATCCACGAGCGCTTCGTAGAGCAATCACGGCCTATCTAAGATTTTATCACACCGAACGCCCACATCAGGCGTTGGGGTATGCTACGCCAGAAGAAATCCATGCGCGGGTCGCTTAAATCGCGCCTGCGCCCCATTACAATCGAAGGAGGACATAACTTATTTTTTTCGAAATTGTGTCTTGACAATGGGGGGCATTACACACCGCCACAAAGAAAAAACCGAAAGGAAGACAAATTATACGTACCACTGTTATTTGAGATTTCATTTAATAGATCATGTAAGAAAGGAGTGGCTCCCATTGAAAATGTACATTTTTCCACGCTAATGGTCTTTAATGCTTCCCGGGGTATAAACTGATCCATTAATACACTTTTGGCGCCAACAAGTAACGGTAAGTTAACACCACGAAGAAAACCTGTAGAATGAGATAGTTGGGAAGCCATAAGTACGGCGTCATCTTTTGTAATGGATAAAGTTTCGGCCAGGACGCGTTCACCATACAGGACCGTATTATGGGTATGGATCACTCCTTTGGGCACGGATTCAGTACCCGAGGTGAAAAGGACAACCAGCGGGTCATCGGCACTCACCTGTTCTTCATCATAGATACTTGTTTCTACATTCAACAGGCTATCATATGAATGTAAATGGTTAGACTGAGGTAAATAATCTTTCCTGTTCTTAACAACGATGACATGAGGCGCTTTTAACTCCTCTTGAATCACTGAAACCATTTTAACGTAGTTAAAGTTGCGAAATTTCTCGGGGATGACGAGCACTTTTGATTCACATGAGGATAGAATATATTTCACTTCTTGATATCGCAATGTATAGGGGATCGGATTATAGATCGCTCCGATCTTTGCACATGCCAGGTAAAGAATGACATTTTTCAGCCCAGTTTGGTAATTGAACGGACACGAAATCTCCTTTTTTAACTTCAAGATGTTTCAATCCGTTTGAAACCTTTAGGACTTGCTCAAATAATTTTTTATAACTTAACTTATTAAATCTATCCACAATAGCGATATGATCCGGAAATTTAGTAACGGTTTCTCGTAAATAATCGAAAACAGTTGAGGTCGACCACTGTCCTTTTTCATAATAAATCTGTCTTTGCTTTTCATTGACAATTGCACCAAGTAACATGTTTTTTCCTCCATGGTTGTTTACTGATTCTGAGATTCCTGCAATGCCAAAGTTTTTGTAAGAATTTCAACAAATGTATAAATGTTGTCCAAAGATGCAAATCCCATATCGAGTTCTACCGAGGCTTGTTCCCGGTAGAACTCTAACTGAATCCATGTTACGTTTATTTCGTGCGGAACAGTATCTTCCCTGCTTGCTTTTCTTTCATGAGTTCAAACCCTTTACTGGCCTCCTCAAAATCTAAAACATGGGTAACCATCGGCTCAATTTGAATGATATTGTTTTCCAGCCATCTGGTAGCGGTCTCATAATGCCTCGGCAGGCTGCCAACAACACCTCTAATCATCAGGTTCTGGCGAACAATCTGCACTAGCGGATTAATCTTAGCTTCTTTTCCAAATCCCATAAGCGAAACCTTACCTGCACCACTCGCCATCAAAATCGCCTGTTCTATTGATTCGCCTGTTCCACCTGCTTCATAGACAACATCCGCACCGATTCCATCAGTCACTTCTTTCACCAATTTATGAGCATCGTTATCTCCACTATCAAACACATAGTCGGCGCCTAGGTTCTTTGCGATCTCTAGACGCTTCCCATCTTTAGGAGTGCCAACCATAATCACCTTGGAAGCTCCGGCAGCCTTCGCGGCTTGAAGCGTGAACAGACCGAGCGGGCCAGGCCCTACGATGGCTACCGTATCACCTACGGTGACCGGATTATTTTCCATGGCATGCACAATAATCGAAATAGGTTCCAGGAAAGCAGCTTGGTCAAATGAAACACTCTCTGGCAGCAGGTGCGTGCCGATAGCCGGGAAAGCTATATATTCGGCAAACGTTCCGTTAAAATCAATACCTAAATGATTCCAGTCAGGACACAAATTAACGTATCCTTTGCGGCAATAATAACACTTGCCACAACCTAATAACGCCTCCATCCCCACTCGATCTCCAGGTTTTAGGTTGTGCACCTCACTGCCTACTTCGACCACTACCCCAGCTCCTTCGTGTCCAAGAGTAATAGGTGGCTTTACCGGATTTCGTCCTGTATACTTCCAATCGGCCAATAGAATATCTGTTCCGCATATTCCTGTTGACTCTACTTTTACCAAAACTTCATCGGGCTTTATTTGAGGAATCGGAACGTCAATCACTTCAACAAAACCTGGCTCTGGACGGGTTTTAACCACTGCTTTCATTTCGCTTCACTCCTTAGAAATATAATCAAATTCTTGATAATTTGTTTTACTCTAGATTTAACCTATTAATAAACCGAACGTCCTCCACTCAAGTCATAGCATTGTCCGGTTATAAATCCCGCCTCATCAGACACAAGATAATTTAACAATCCAGCTACCTCTTCCGGTTTGCCCAACCGTCCCATGGGGATTTTATCGAGCAAGGACTGGAAATAACTCTCGCTCATTTGTTTCACCAATTCTCCTTCAATCATCGTCGGTGAAATACAATTTACCGTTACTCCTGTTTTTGCAATCTCTTTTCCCAACGATTTCGTAAAGGCAATGACACCAGCCTTCGAAGAGACGTATGGCGCCAACATCGGATTGCCTTCTTTTCCAGAGACGGAAGATATGTTCACGATCCGGCCATAACCCCGCTTAATCATCCCGTCTATCGCGGCCTGACAGCATAAGAATGTTCCTTTTAGATTGATAGCTAAAACCCGATCCCAATCTTCCTCCGAAATCTCGCTAACTGGAGCAGAAGGACCAAGTATTCCAGCGACATTGGCAAGAATATCGATCCTTCCAAGCTCTTCCTCACCTTTTCGTATCATGTCTTGGACTTCTTTTTTCGAACTCACATCGACTCGATGAGGCAAGGCTTTAAATCCAGCCTCCGTAATATCTGCGGCAACCTTTTCGGCAGCTGCAAAATTAATATCAGCTATGATCACTTGGGCGCCCTCTCTAGCCAGCCTCCAGCCAACAGCTTTACCAATATTACTGGCGCCTCCTGTAACAATGGCTACTTGTCCCGATAGCTTCATGTTTATTACTCCCCTGTTTATGTTTAATTTTAGTAATTCGATTGCCAGCCGCCTTTCATTACCTCTCTAGCAATGACAATTTGTTGTATTTGGTTTGTTCCTTCATAAATTTGAGTTAGTTTAGCGTCACGGAAATAACGTTCTACCGGATAGTCCTTACAATAACCATATCCTCCATGGATCTGGATAGCGTTTGTTGTATGTTTCATTGCCGCTTCCGTTGCAAACCATTTAGCAATAGATGCTTCTCTCGTAAATTTCTTTCCGCTATCCTTAAGAGCAGCTGCCCTATAGGTGAGCAGGCTTGCTGCATCAAGATCGGCAGCCATTTGAGCAATAAAAGCTTGAATCAATTGGAAATTGCCAATTTTTTGACCAAACTGCACCCTGTTTTCGGCATAGTCAACGCTGGCCTCCAAAGATGCTTGCATAAGCCCTACAGCGAGAGCCGCTACTTCAATCCGGCCACTGTCTAAGGAGTGAAGGGCTATTTTTATTCCTTCCCCTTCGGCACCCAGCATGTTACTTTTTGGTACCCGGCAATCAGAAAAGATTAAGTCGGAGACTGGATTTCCTTTTTGGCCCATCTTCTTCTCTTTCTTGCCTACACTAAATCCGGGAGTTCCTTTTTCAACAATAAAAGCGGTAATTCCCTTCGCTTTTTTGCTTGGATCAGTAACCGCAAACACAATCGTGAAGTCAGCCACAGGTCCAAGCGTAATGAAGGTTTTGTTGCCATTGATTATGTAGTGATCTCCATCTAATCGGGCCTCAGTTTTTATACCCGTTGCATCTGACCCAGCTCCACTCTCTGTTAAAGCAAAAGAACCAATGATCTCCCCGCTAGACATCCCAGGCATGTACTTTCTTTTCTGCTCTTCTGTACCATAATTATACATAATGAAAAGATGGTGTCTTATCGAAGCGCAAATATTCGATACTGCCGCTGAAACACGCCCCAGTTCCATGCTTGCCAAAACGGTAGAAATGCTGTCTGCTCCGCTTCCACCGTATTCTTCCGGATAGTTCACAGCCAAAAGTCCCAGTTTACCGGCTTCTTTGAAGATATCCATAGGAAATTCATCGGTTTCATCCATTTCGGCTGCTCTCGGTTTGACTACCTCCTCGGCAAAACTTCTGACCATCTGACGCATGAGCTTTTGTTCTTCAGATAATTGAAATTCCATTAAATCACACCCCGTTCAGTAAGCGTTCTCAATTTCTCGTCTGAATATTGTAAGAGTCCTTGGTAAACCTCCCGATTATGCTGTCCCAGAGTCGGTGGAGGAGTTTCAATCGTTCCGGGTGTTAATGATAGTTTAGGTGCAATTCCCGAAACCTTGAACCTGCCTGCTATAGGATGTTCAATTTCAACGGCCATTTCCCTGGCTATTACTTGTGGATCCTCAAGCAATTTGTCTACACTATTGACGGGTCCGCAAATGACTCCAACCTCGTTCAGATCATGCACAACCTCCGCCACCGTCTTTTCGGCTACCCAGGCCTGGGTTATGGCATCCACCTCTTCTACGTTAGCAACCCTTAATGGTGCAGAAGCGAATCGCGGATCATTATACAGTTCCGGTCGTCCCAAAACCGTAACAAATCGTTCCCACAGAGCATTGGATGATACACCAATAACCACGTATCCATCCTTGGCCATATAACTGTTATATGGAGCAATCCCCGGAATCCGGCTTCCCATTCTTGTCGTAATCTTTCCTAATGCTGTATAATTGGGTATTATATTTTCCAAAACGGCAATTACACTGTCAAAAAGGGCGGCATCAACATGCTGACCCAACCCGGTCTTTTCACGGTAATATAACGCGGTTAAGGTTCCATATACAGCAAAAAGACCACCTAAAAAGTCACCAAGGGCATTACCGGTCCGCATAGGAGGACCTTCCTGCTCACCTGTTAGACTCATTAATCCGCCCATTGCTTGAGCTATGATATCCAAACCTGGTCTATGAGCATAAGGGCCGGTTTGCCCAAAGCCGGAAACCGAGGTCATAATAATCCCTGGATTAATTTCTTTTAATTGACTATAGCCTATATTCCATTTATCCATCGTCCCTGGGCGGTTGTTTTCAATGACGATGTCGGAGATTTTCATAATATCCCTAAATACTTCCTGTCCTTCCGGCTTTCGCAAGTCCAAGGTAATGCTTTTCTTGTTCCGGTTGGAAGCGAGGAAGCATGATCCTTCTCCATTAATTATCGGAGCAAAATGACGGGAATCATCGCCAACGCGGGGAAGCTCAATATGTATAACTTCCGCGCCCATATCTGCTAACAACATTTCTGCGTAGGGGCCGGCCAACATTCTAGTTGCCCCCAGTACCCGGATCCCTGATAGTGCTTTTGGCAAAGTATTCATCTCCTTAAGTAGTAACTTGCTTTGTATCTCCTGTTGCTAATTCATGGATTTTATGTATCCTCTTTATTCCCTTCACCCCCCGAGTCCATCTACTACATCTACTTATAAATAAAAGCAAAAATTATGCCAATAAAAAAAGTGAAAAAATTATGTATTCTCTCTTCTTTTCGTTCAAAAATAAAACATCTGCTTTCTGCGTGTTCATTTTTTAAACTTAGATAAAATAGTAGACTGATAGATTGCATCAATAACTTTCATGTTGGCAAGAGACTCCTCAGGACCATACCACAGTGATTGTCCTGACAAGATACAATCGCCAAAGTGCTCAACCTGTTCCGTATACTCATCCAGCTGAAACTCAAAAACCCCAGACTCTTCCTTTCCATCCTTTTGAATAATCAATCGTGGATGGCGAAAAGGCCAATGGATTTTAATTATTCCTTTCGTCCCTGTAATTTCTACCGATTGGTTATATACGCTTTCAAGTGAGCAGTCAAATTGAGCAATTCGGCCTCCAGGGAATTTCAAAACGGCAGAGGTAGATAAATCGACAACACTATCGGAAGCAAATTGGGAGATTCCACGTACTTGTACTGGTTCATCACCCATAATAAACCTTATTCCATTAACACAATAGGAACCAATATCATAAAGCGCCCCCCCGCCCATCAAAGGACTTAATCGGATATCGTTCTTATCATCTACGAAAATAGAGAAACGCGCTTGCACATTCCTAACATCCCCGATATGACCTGAATCGAGGATTTCCCTCAACCGATGCCACTGGGGGTGACAGCGAAAAGCAAAAGCCTCCATGAACACAACACCATGATCATGGCATGCGGTAATCATTGCTTGAACTTCTTTTTCGTTGAGTGCCGCTGGTTTCTCGCATAATACATGCTTTCCCGCCTCAGCTGCTCGTATTGTCCATTCTGCGTGTAAATGGTTAGGTAGCGGAATATAGACTGCATCAATTTCCGGATCCTTAAGAAGATCTTCATAGCTCCCGTATACACGTGGGATACCAAGGTTATGGGCAAAATCTCTTGCTTTTTCTTCATTTCTACTTGCAATTGCACACAATTGCGCGTTTTTAGCCTCCTGTATCGCAGGAATTAATCTTTCTTTTGCAATCCTGGCTGCGCCTAAAATTCCCCATCTTATCACTTGATTTTTATTCATGATTTAAGCACCTCTTATTTTTTTCTGTGAAAATCACGAAAATGAAGAGCCAAGGCAGCCGCCAACATCCCCTCATTCCCACAGCCCACGATCCCTGGTAATGTTAACCTTTTTAAAATCATGAACGACAACGGCAAAAGGCTCAATTAATAGGGTTTTTTCATCCGGCAAGACATACTTCGATGAAATAATAAATTCTTCGGAAAAAGCCCCATCGATGTTTACATTTATCATCACCAATCAATAAAATTACACCCTGTTATGAAACCGGAATTTGGAATACAATCATCTTGGTTTCCGTCATATCTTCGATCGCATAACGAGGGCCTTCACGTCCAATTCCACTGTTCTTGACCCCGCCATAAGGCCAATGATCAAGACGGAAATTTGACGTCTCGTTGATCACCACTCCGCCCACTTCAAGGGCGTGCGCTACTTTGTAAGCAAGATCCATTTGATTCGTAAACAGACCGGCCTGAAGTCCGAAGGAAGAGTCATTCGTCTCTTCAATTGCTTCTTCAATCGTTTCATATGGAATGATACTTACAATCGGTCCAAAAACTTCCTGGCAAACCACTTTGCTCCTTTTAGGAGGTTTTAACAGAACTGTTGGTTCCACTGCAGCACCGTTTCTTTTTCCACCAGTTACGAGCTCGGCGCCGGATTGCTGCGCTTCTTCAATCCAATCCATAATCCGCTGCGCCGACCGTTCATCCACTAAACATCCAATGTCCGTATCCGGCAAGAGAGGATCTCCCATTTTCAATTTGGACACTTCTTGTCTTAATAACTCAGTGAATGGACTTACAACCGATTGATGGACATAGATTCGTTGTACGGAAATACAAGTTTGTCCGGAATTGCTAAATCCTTTTTTCGCGCATAGATTGGCGGCTCGCTGCAAATCAGCATCTTCATGTATAATCGTGGAGGCATTTCCGCCTAATTCAAGAAGTACTTTTTTGATGCCCGCCAATTCACATATATTCCTGCTTGCCGATACCCCGCCCGTAAAGGAAATCACATTGACACGACCATCTTTGACAATTTGCTGCCCGACTTCCACTCCCCCCATACACCGTGTTAATCGCATTGGGAGGGAATCCGGCTTCCAACAATATTTTTAATAATTCTGTTGCAATCAAGGGGGTCTGGGGAGCCGGCTTTAAAATGATGCTATTTCCTGCTGCAAAAGCAGGACCTATCTTATGACAGACCAAATTAAGCGGGGCATTAAATGGCGTAATGGCCGCTACTACTCCAACCGGAACGCGAAAAGTTACAGCAATTGCTTCCTTTCCTCTCTCCGCAGCATCACCGAGTAAGGTTTCTCCGATTAATCTCTTCGCCTCGTCCGATGATAACTCTAATGTTGCAACGGAACGGGATACCTCATCACGTGTATTCTTTAGCGGCTTTCCTAACTCAAGGGAAATCAATTTAGCCAATCGCTCTTTCTCTTTGTCGAGCAACTCGGCCGCTCTTCTTAAAATCTTTGCCCGTTCGTAAGCTGGTATGTTGGCCATATCCTTTTTCGCAGCGTAAGCCGATGCCAGCGCATCTTCCACATCACTTGCCGTGGCAAACCATTGTTCACCAATTACTTCATGGGTATAAGGACTGTAAACCTGGACTGGATCATGATTAGGGGTTACCCATTTTCCATTCACAAAAGAAAGTGCTTTCATTTATACCTCCACATGTAATATTAAACACGTAAAAAGCAAAAGCTGAGCAGGAAGGATCCTCTTCAGAAACAGGTCTACACTCCAGCTTTTTGTTTGTCTATTTCTACTTTTCTGTAATTTTACTCTAGGAGAATAAGCAAAGATCTTCCGAGCCGGCATTCACGTGCTGATTGTGTTAAACGACTCTCAAGACCCTGGACGAAAAAGTTAATTTTTTCACCGTCTATACCCGCGCGTATGTATTGAGATAGTCCTTTGCCGTTTGCAAGCAGCGCCGCGCAAATTCCTCATAACCCAATTCCTGCGTACGCTTGGCGTGTGGGATTTCCAAGGAATAGGGAATCACAGGCATCCGATTCAGGATGGCGGCAACTTCAATGCCTCCTTCACCCAAATACAGGCGCTCCTCACGCGCAGTATGAATCAACCCTTCTTTGGTTGCGGGAATTTCTTTGGGCGCATCGCATACATGTGCAAAGTGGAACCATTCGGGCGGCACCTCGTCCAGCTCCTCAAGCCTGACGCGCGAGCGGTTGAAATGAAGGGTATCAATTATGATGCCAGCATTTTCACGATTGGCTGCGCGGACAATATCGAGCGCTTCCTTGAACGTCGAGACATTGTACCAGGTAATGAATTCCAGGTCTATCGTCAGGCCAAGCGGCTTTGCTAGATCGCAAAGTTCGGAAAAGCAATCAATCACGAAATGGCGATCGTTGGATAAACCGGTAGTTAGAACATGGCGCGCGCCCAATTCAGCAGCGACTTCCAAGGCAGGCAGATAGATTTTTGGATCGACTCCATCATAAATACGCACCATTTCGATGTCGAGAAGCTTGAGTCCCGTCTCGGCAAGCGCGGCTTTTGTTTCTCGCAACATCACCTTGTCTTCGGCCAGCGGATATTGAGGTTCGTTGAGCGTACCCAGACCAATGGGCCGGAAGCTGACGAAATCATAGCCGGCTTGCGCCGCGATGTAAGTCATCTCGGGCGGCGCACAGCCAAGCATGGTAAGGTGCGCCAGAGAAAATTGCCTTGTCATCTTCTTGTATTCCTCCAATCGACACATGTTGAATGTGCACATTGATCAATCGATGCTTATAGGATGTATTTTGTTACCAAAAAATAATGAATAGTAAAAAATAGATTAACTCCCTGAAAATTTTGGTGTTCTTTTTTCTAAGAATGCGCTTACACCTTCTTTATGATCAGAAGAGCCCCTTAATATGGTCTGTACGTCATTCTCCATCCTGAGCACGTCTTCCAACCTTAAAGAGGAAAAATTGTTAATAATCATTTTAGAATGAATATAGGATTGTATGGGCCCTTCCATAAATTCTTTCGCTAATTCGCGGGCCTTTTCATATGCATGTCCTTTAGGTACGACTTCCCTCACAAAACCGCAGCTCCGACCTTCTTCTGCCGAAATCTTAGCCCCATTCCATATCCATTCTTTTGCTTTCCATTCCCCTAATATCTTAGGCAAATGATAATGAAGGCCTAAATCAGGAATCAAACCAACATTTTTAAAAGAAAGGACGAACTTGGTCCCTTCCTCAGCCACGATAAGGTCTGAAGCTAAAGCCAAACTGAAACCGGCTCCTGCAGCATATCCATGAACGGCCGCTATCGTAATTTGGGGCATTCCACGAAGAGTCTCCACAATTCTAGCCGATTGATCCATATTTCTTTTGATCTCTAGCGGATTATCAATCTCAGCCATCGCCTTAATATCTCCACCAGCACAAAAAGATCTTCCATTTCCGATTAGAATGACAACACGAATCTCAGGATCCTTTTCGATGACTCCCAAAATGTTTAATAAATCTTCCTTGAGTTGCTTCCTTAAGGCATTTAATGAATCCGGCTCATTCAAGTAAACCGTTGCAATTCCCTTGTTTATTTCAAGCAGCACACTATCCCCAAGTATTTCACCTCCTGCATCTATCTATTATTTAACAATGCAAAAAGTATGCCAAAAAAACAATCCCAAAATGAACCTTTCTTAATCATATGTTGTTCAAATATAGAACACCTCCTTTTTTTGCGTTCATTTTTTCAACTGCTTTTTCGGGTAACACAAATGAGGTCCTCTGCAAATCCTAGTTATCGTCATTTAATTTTTTCCACAGTGTTGTACGGCTGATCCCTAGTTTCTCCGCTACCAATGTTCTATTGTTATCATAGCGTTCAAGCATATGAGAGATCACTTGCTTTTCAATTTCATCAATGGTTCCATACTTAACAGCTATGCTTTCGTCATCATGAAATACATGATCCGAAACGAGGTCATCATCCGTTTCCCTTAAAACATCCTGAATGAAAGCGGTCTCATCTTTGGAATGTTGAAGCCATAGATGAAGTCTCTCCACAACATTCTCCAACTGCCTTACATTTCCGGGCCAATGATAAGCCATAAAAAATTCCCGAATCTTATCCGAAAAATCATTCCAAGATAAAGATGAGCGTACACGTTTCGCTAAATGATCAACAAGAACAGGAATATCTTCCCGACGTTGTCGGAGAGGAGGTAATTCCAGGCGCAATACACCAAGTCTAAAATATAGATCAGAGCGAAATGCCCCTTCTTTGACCAGCTTCCATAATTTCTGATTTGTTGCCGCAACAACCCGTATATCAACAGGAATAATTCGATCGCCTCCGACTCGCATGACCTCCCTCTCTTGCAGCACCCTTAAGAGACGTGCTTGAATACTTGGGGATATTTCCCCAATTTCATCAAGAAATATCGTCCCCCCGTGTGCGAGTTCAAAAACCCCTGAACGACCTCCCTTTTTCGCCCCCGTAAACGCACCCTCAGCGTAACCGAACAATTCACTTTCCAATAACGATTCAGGTAAGGCAGCACAGTTCACCGCGACGAATGGTCCATCTTTTCGATTGCTGGCATTATGAATACCCTGAGCAATCAATTCTTTGCCCGTACCGCTTTCTCCCATAATGAGCACCGTTGAATCCGCTTTGGCATATTCGCTTGCCAGTTTTAACACTTCATTCATTTTTTCTGTCGTATGATAAATATCATTCAGGGAAATCCGGGCAACGAGGCCTTTAGAATGCAATTCACGACGAATTTGGCTCTCTAATTTCTGGATTTTACTGAATTCTCTGCAGGTAATCACAATCCCTACTTGATCTTGCCCGACAATAATTGGTTCGTAGGTTACAACGATATTTTCCAAAATAATGGTTCCTTTTCCTGAATAAATCTGATCTTGTTTTAATAAATAAGCAAGCTGTTCGTTCATAATTTCATCGTGTTTTTTTTCAATGACCAAATGTTCTTTCACTCCAAAGATCCTCGCAGCAGAAGGATTAAATGATTCTATTCGACCTTCCTTGTTAAGAAATAAAATTCCCTCTTCGGAAACATTGATTACGGCCTTTAACCGTTCTGCCTTTTCTTTAATAAATATACGGTTTTGGGCCACTTGGCTCGCGCGAATAAGTGTACGTTTGATTGTTCTTTGGGTTGTTGTAATGTACATGCTGTGCATTCCATGTTTTTTAATGATCTCTGATGCACGGATTCCCCCTCCAACTACGACTTCCATCCCCATTTCTTTGGCCTTTTTAATTTGTTTGACTAAATCATCCCACGTTTCATAGGGAAGAATCATAACTTTAAATCCAATAATTTTCTGTATTTTGTCAAAATTAAAGGGAAATCCCTTTTCCAGATAGGTTACAAAGCATATTTTTTCCCCAAGTTCTTTGGCCCGGATAAATGCCTGCAACAAATCAAAATCACTTGAATCACTATAAACTATTGGTATATCTACCATTCTGGAAATGGCTTGGGCGGTTCCAGCTCGACTAATTACCACTTCATAACTACCTTTTGAAACAAGGTTCATCACTTCCAGAGCGGCTTCATGTAAGATTCCTTCTACAACCGTTACAGAAAATCCAAGTTCTGCTGCAATGTCTCGTATCATCTGTGTCATCTCAGGATATCCGGATGTCATAATCATTTTATAATTCATGAATACTCCTCCAAAATATAGTACGATAGAATAGCCTAACTAGACTGATATATTGTGCCATTTGTAAAATGATTATGTTAAATACTTGGACATACCGTCCAAATACTGAACATTCTTATATAGGATTATATCTTTTATGACTAATAAATGAAATTGCTGATATTTTAAAATTTTATTTTGATAGACTGTTTTCTTCATGAAAAAAGCCAAATTCCTGCAAACCAAGGAATCCGGCCTTCATTTATGAATTGCTCGCTTCAATTAAAGTGATTTTTCCACAATTTCTGCAATATCCAATACTTTTACTTGATCTTCCACTTCCTTCGCTTTCGCTCCATCGCTCATCATCGTCAGGCAGTACGGACAGTTGCTTCCAATGGTGGTCGGATTCAAGCTCAGGGCTTGCTCGGCACGCTCAATGTTCACCCGTTTGCCTTGAGTTTCTTCCTTCCACATCATCCCCCCGCCTGCACCGCAGCACATCGCATCTTGGCGATTGCGCTCCATCTCCAGCAGGTTAACGCCCGGAATGGACTGCAAAATTCGTCGCGGAATGTCATAGATGTTGTTGTATCGTCCCAAGTAGCAGGAGTCATGGTAGGCGATCGCTTCCTTGACTTCTTTCATCGGCTTAATCCGTCCTTCCTGAATCAGCTTCCAGATCAATTCGGTATGGTGGTACACTTCTGCTTCCAAGCCGAATTCCGGATACTCGTTTTTGAACGTGTTGTAGGTGTGCGGACAGATGGTGACGATTTTCTTCACCCCATACGCCTGGAAGTTGGCGATGTTCTCCTGCGCCAATTGCTGGAACAGGAATTCGTTCCCCATCCGGCGGGCCGTATCCCCGGAGTTGCGCTCTTCGTTGCCGAGGATGGCGAATTTCACACCGGCGAGATTCATGATCTTGGCGAACGATTGGACAATCTTCTGGCTACGGTTGTCGAACGAACCCATCGAGCCGACGAAGAACAGGTATTCAAATTCATCCACTTCATTTACGGTAGGTACTTCGATATCGTCGCGCCCTTCGCGCCATTTGATCCGCTCCTTTCGGTTGATGCCCCACGGATTGCTTTGGCGTTCGATGTTTTGGAAGTAACGGGTCGCTTCGTGTGGCATGTTCCCTTCCGTGAGCACCAGATAGCGGCGCATATCGATGATTTTTTCTACGTGTTCGTTGGCTACCGGACACTGGTCTTCACAGTTTCGACAGGTGGTACAAGCCCATATTTCTTCTTCGCTGATGACATCGCCGATCAGGCTGGGCATTTCCACCGTAGCTGCCACTTCCTCGGAAGCCCCCGCTTGCATGGCCAACTTGTTAGCTTTCGCATTTTTAAAAAGAAAAGCAGGCATCCATGGAGAACTGGATGTTACTGACGCTCCCTTTTCCGTAAGATGGTCACGCATTTTCACTATCAAGTCCATCGGGGATAATGTTTTTCCCGTACCGGCAGCCGGACACATATTCGTACAGCGTCCGCATTCCACACAGGCGTACAAATCGATTAATTGGTTTTGGCGGAAATCTTCAATTTTTCCGACTCCGTAGCTTTCCTGGGTTTCGTCTTCAAAATTAATAGACGTTAATTTCCCGGCGGACTTGGTATCTCTTAGATATACGTTCACCGGCGCAAACAATAAGTGCGCATGCTTGGATTGCGGCACGTACACCAGGAACGAAAGCAATGTCAACAAATGCACCCACCAAAATACATAGAAGCACACCTCTGCCGTCCGTTGGCTGATGTCGGCAAACCAACCGGCGATGATCGTGGAAAACGGCGCAAAGGCATCATAGCCGTGGTATCCCAGCCATAGATGTTCGAAGGTGAGGGCCAAGAAAATCGACGTCATTAACGTAGTTAAAAAGATAATAACTAATCCTGCCTTGAATCCTCTCTTCAAGCGCTCCAGCTTTTCAACGTAGCGGCGGTAGTAAGCATACAACACCGCCAGCAACACCAGGAAGGTGGTGATTTCCTGTAGCATGCTGAAATACTTGTTTCCTTCCCCCAGGGGATATTCGAATCCTTTGAAAAACCCTTTGATGATCAGCTCAATGGCGCCTAATTGCAAAATCAGGAAGCCGTAGAACATAATTACGTGCATGCCACCGCTCTTCTTATCTTTGAGTAGCTTTTTCTGACCAAAGACATTGATGAGAACCTCCTGAATGCGCTGTTTTGTGTCTTCCTTTACATTCGACATCTTTCCCAACTTAATGAACATAAAGCGGCTGTAAACAAGATTTCCAAACAGATAAACAGCATAACCTGTTACAACCATAAATGCTAACAAATTTAGTAGAGCTAACATGTTGTACCAACTCCTTTGTAAAACACAGTAAGTATAATAGTAATTTCATTTTCAGCCCTTACTCATGCAAGTATCACGCCAAATATATTTTGTTTCCATCATAACTTTTCTACCTTCTTAATCGTCCAAAATATTAACGAAATAATCCAAAATGTAAAAATAATGAACGCTAAAACCCGTTAATCATGAAGAATAGATAGTATTTTAGTGTTGGCATGCTTATTGCATCACATAGCCGCAGGTTAATGTCAAAGGAGGAGATACAGGATGGGTGGTACCATAAATAAAAGAAATGAAAGCGATTTCTCGTATGAGTAAAGAGGTGATCAAGAAAAAGTGAACACTTACTATTTGTAGGATACAAACATTCCTGGCAAACATGTAAGCGCCACAAATTAGTACCAGTGAAGTAAACAATTTTTGGGATGGTGAAAGTTTATGAAAAACATCGTTGGTCAATAGCCTTCTTAATCGCTGTTGGGGTTATCGTGAACTATTTTGATCGAACCAATATGTCAATCGCAATGCCACTGTTAAAAAAGGAATTTAATTTGACGGCAGGCCAGATGGGAATCTTTTTATCTGCATTTGCATGGTCCTACGCCTTTCTTCAAATTCCTGTAGGTCCTTTATTAGATAAAATAGGGGTGAAATGGGTAACGAGGACAGGTACGATAATCTGGACGCTGGACGGCAGCCTGTCTTTTAACTGCGGTGGCCAATGGATGGGGATTAATTATATTATCCAGGGTGTTATTAGGGGTTGGTGAAGCTCCTTTTTTCC
>NZ_AUMJ01000080.1:12241-16555 GCF_000430625.1 Aneurinibacillus terranovensis DSM 18919 | reverse complement strand
CCGCACCACTGTTTTATGCGGACATAGCTCAGTTGGTAGAGCACGACCTTGCCAAGGTCGGGGTCGCGAGTTCGAGTCTCGTTGTCCGCTCCATTATAGCTTAATTAAATGAAATATACGTGCCCGTAGCTCAATCGGATAGAGTGTCTGACTACGAATCAGAAGGTTGGGAGTTCGAGTCTCTCCGGGCACGCCATGATTGTGCCGATGTGGCGGAATTGGCAGACGCGCACGACTCAAAATCGTGTTCCTTCGGGAGTGTCGGTTCGACCCCGACCATCGGTACCATACATAAATAAGCCGGCACTTTCCGATTCAGGAAAGTGCTTTTTTGTCGTTAAGGAAAGTATATGTTGCTTTACAGTGTTAAAGCAACATATACTTTCTTCCATTGGTCACCTGAGAAAAACTCACGGGGTTATGTAAAAAGCCTGACGTGATTATCCGTCAGGCAGGGTAGTAGCGCAGGCCAAAAAGCCTGTTAAATCATAATGCTTCCATTTTCGTGGTTTCCATTTTTTTACTCTTTTCCTCTTGCTCTTTGAATGGCCGCTGCAAATTTTTGGGCGGTCTCGGTTAAAACTTCGTAACGTTCTTCTTCAATGGCTTGTTTATTCAGAAGGGATCCGCCAACTCCTACAGCAGCAGCTCCATTTCTGATAAATTGTTCGACGTTTGACAAATCTACTCCACCCGTCGGCATCATGGGAATATGGCCGAGCGGGCCCTGAAGTTCTTTTATATAGTCAACGCCTAAAGAGCGTCCCGGGAAAATTTTAAGTAAATCCGCTCCTGCTTGATACCCTTTGACAATCTCTGACGGAGTCATGACTCCAGGGATTGAAATCTTTCCATACCGATTGGTCAGCCGGATGGTTGCTTCATCCAGAATAGGAGAGAAAATAAAATCTGAACCGGACTCGATGGCCGTTTTCGTTGTTTCGGCATCCAGAACCGTTCCTGCCCCGACAAGTACACGATCGCCATATGTCTGTTTGATATCCCGGATCATGTCAAATGCGCGAGGGGTATCCACTGTAATCTCAAGCGCCCCGACGCCACCCTGGACTAATGCCTCAGCAATCTGACGAATTTGCGAAGCCCTGGGTCTGCGAATAATGGCCACCAGCCCGGAATCAAATAATCGCCTTACATTTGTTAACTTTTCCATGTTTTTCCCACCCCTTAACGTTTTACATCCTGGTCACCATGCTTACCCGCTATCATTTGCTCAACCTCTGCCTCGCTGGGCAGGCCCTCCACATCACCGCTTACCTGAACAACAATGGCTCCCACTGCGTTTCCACGTTTTACCGCACATTGAATGGGCATATTTCGCAAGATGCCACTTAGAAATCCCGCGGCAAAACCATCGCCTGCACCAACCGGATCGACTACCGTTTTCACGGGGAATCCGGATACATAGCCGCTTTCTTGCGAGGTCTGATAGTACGCCCCTTTGCTTCCTAACTTAATCACAACGGTTCCTGCACCGTGTTTCAAAAAAAAGTCAGCCATGCTCTCCGGTTCCTTGTGTTCCGTCAGAAGCTGCCCTTCCTCCAGTCCGGGTAAAACATAGTCCGCTTTTGCAGCGATGCCCAGCAGGATTTTCTTTGCTTCTTCCCTGTTCCAGAGCTTAAGGCGAAGATTGGGGTCGAAGCAGATTTTTACCCCGTGTTTTTTTGCCACATCAATCGCTTTATTTATCGTTTGTAGACAGGAGGAACTTAAGGCAGGAGTAATGCCAGTAAGATGGAGGACTTTTGCTCCGGCAATGTACTTTTCATCCAAATCCGTTGGTCCCATTAAGCTGGCCGCTGACCCTTTCCGGTAATAATAGACATCAATATTCGATGCGGAACGTTTCTCCTTAAAAAAAATGCCGGTAGGTGCTTCATCGGTATAAGAACAATGGGATGTGTCGACTCCTTCCCCACGAACAAATTTGTGAATAAAACGTCCAAAGGGATCATTTCCAAGCTTGCTGAACCATCCCACGGCATGCCCCAGACGCTGCAGCCCAATCGCCACATTGGATTCGGCACCGCCGATTTGTTTATGGAACTGGTGAACATATTCGAGAGGGAGCGGTTGATCAGACGTAAATAAAACCATTGTTTCCCCGAAAGTTACAACATCCATGACGACCCTCCTAACTTGGCCGGTTGTACCCTATACTTCGTGAAACACTAGCGGCCGCATGAAGCAAATGGTGTACAATTTCTTGCTTTCGAGAGGTAATCCTCTCCTTTGGTCCGGCTACGCTGATGGCCGCCGTCATGCGGCCGGCCGCATTAAAAATGGGGGCAGACAAGCAAAATAATCCTTCCTCACTTTCTTCATCATCGATGGCATAGCCGTTTTTCGCAAATTGTTTCAACTGTTCTTCCAATACTGAACGATCGGTAATCGTTTTTGCTGTAACCGCTTTTAATTCAGCGTGTTCAAGCAGTTGTTTTCGTTCCTTGCCTGGAAGGAAGGTAAGGAATGCCTTTCCGAGACCTGTACAATAAAGCGGTTTGCGCGACCCGATTTGGGCGCTTGTTCGAATCGAACGATAGTTATCGAATTTGGAGACATAAACAATTTCTTCTCCCGATAACACGGCCATAAATACGGTTTCCTGTACTTCATTCATCAGTTTCTCTAGATGTGGTTGGGCATCGGAGTGCAGATCGAGTGAGTCTGATGCCCGCGTTCCCAGTTGAATGAGCTTGGGTCCCAGCTTGTATCGTTTCATTATGGTTTGCGAAATGTAGTCGTTAGAGAACAACGTTTGCACCAGATGAAATGTACTGCTCTGAGGAAAAGACAAGGCCTCACTGATTTCTTTCACCGTTAATCCATTGGGGTGCCCGGCAAGCAATTCAAAAATTTCCAGCACTCGTACCGCTGATTTTACTGACAAAGGTTAACTCCCCTTTTAAAATCACATATGTAATTTTAAATTATAAGTAGAATTTTACACTTGAAATTCTAACAGACCATGTTTGAACCGTCAATGAATGTTTTGACATTTGATAATAAAAGTATGCAAAGCGGCGTCAACCATCTTCGATTGACGCCAGCTTAATTATGGTCCCTTACAATACCTTCTTAATCATCGACTGAATCATCGGGTTTTTCATTAGCTCCATAATGGTTTTTAAATCAATGCCATCGCTACTGTTTAATGATGAACTTTTCTTTTTCATTGAAGTTCCTTTTTCCTGCGTTGCCTGCAGCAGTTTGCTTACCTTAGACAGATCGAGGTTTTTTAAAAGGTTTGTTAAATCCTTTTGAGATCCGTTTTTCTTGAGAAAGGACTGTACAGTTGGGTTTTGCAGCAGATTGTTTAGCTGAGCGGTAAGTTCTTCGTTCGACTCGGTATTTGAACGCGAATCGGGAGCTGGATTAGGAGTGGGTGCGGGAGTGGGCACAGGTTCCGAAACAGCGGGTTGTCGGATCTCAGGTTCCTTTCTTCTGTTGTGGGCTATTCGGGGAAAGGCAGCCGGGCGTTTTTTGTCTTGGACTTTTGTCGGGACGGTGTGCTGTTTAATTTCCTCTATGCTTTCCTGGATACGCTCAAGTCCTTCCACTTTTTCTAATATCGTCTGAAGAGAGAACTCTATGTCCCTGATAGACTCTTCAATCGACACTAGATTTTGGTTTGCGCTAATCGTTTCCCGTTTTGTTCCCGAGACTTTTTTTTTAATCATGTAGATAACATCTCCTTATAAGCACATCTATCGATATTGTATGTGGATAGGAGTCCAAGGGGGATAGGCATGTACCCGAATATTGGCAGTCGGAAGTTAGCTACATTTCGGTTGACATGTGTTAGAAATGGTGATATAGTTATTTCTGTTGTTGCAATACTTTCGGGAAGTGGCTCAGCTTGGTAGAGCGCCTCGTTCGGGACGAGGAGGTCGCAGGTTCAAATCCTGTCTTCCCGACCATATTTTATGCAAAAAATCATATTCGACGTCATCGACGTTGTGAATTTTTATTATGCGGGTGTAGTTCAATGGTAGAACATCAGCCTTCCAAGCTGAATACGTGGGTTCGATTCCCATCACCCGCTCCATTTGTTTTATACCCCTTTTTCGGGTAACGGGCCTATAGCTCAGTTGGTTAGAGCGCACGCCTGATAAGCGTGAGGTCGGCTGTTCGAGTCAGCCTAGGCCCACCATAACTCCTTTTTTTATCCTGTATCTATAAAAGTTAGCAGCCTTTATGGCTGCTTTTTTTGCCGTTAAAGAAAGTATATGTTGCTTTACAGTGTTAAAGCAACATATACTTTCCTCCATGGGTCACCTGAGAAAAACTCGCGGG
>NZ_AUMJ01000080.1:0-12231 GCF_000430625.1 Aneurinibacillus terranovensis DSM 18919 | reverse complement strand
TTCGGGAAGTGGCTCAGCTTGGTAGAGCACCTGGTTTGGGACCAGGGGGTCGCAGGTTCAAATCCTGTCTTCCCGACCATTAGGTTGTTTATCAACCTTTATACAACACGAGGAATTTAAATGAAAATTAACATTAAGCATTGCGGGTGTAGTTCAATGGTAGAACATCAGCCTTCCAAGCTGAATACGTGGGTTCGATTCCCATCACCCGCTCCATTTACATAGAAAATATACAAACTCCTTTACTGAAGGGGTTTTTTTATTTTACAGACGGTTTTTTGAAAAGATGCCTGCTTGCACCTGGTATCAGATAGAAAAAGGGGGCTGACACCAAAGGGGACTTATGTGGCCTTCGTAGTGTCGGTTGAGTACGCATCAATAATGTCCACATCACCGGATTGTATCGCTTTGGAACGAAGCCAGGCATCCATCGTTTTAACCGTTGGGAATTGGATATGGTAGACTTTTTGAATGCCCTGGTAGCCGTCCTCCCGGGATTTGAATTCGAAGGTAAACCCGGCGGTCAGATTATTGACCACCTGCTTGAGGTCTGAAATTTTCCGCAGATGGTGGCGGGCTGCCAGATCTTTTCGAACGACAAGCGCATACGTATTGTTATACTTCATTGGTTTGAGAAGGACTAAGGTAAACTTATGGGCTAAATCGACTTTTGTGTGCTGGTATACTTCCTCCGCGTTATGACTGACCGGGTAGCGATATTTTCCGCAATCGTCATATGGGGAAAGAGATCAATTTCCTGCAGTACATAGCCGATATTCCAACGCAGCTGCAGGATATCCATGGTACGGATGTCCTGCCCATGGATGGTAATTTTGCCTTCCGTCGGCTCAATTAAACGGTTTATCATTTTCAACGTGGTAGTTTTCCCACATCCGCTTGGCCCGATAAGAACAAAAAATTCATCTTCCCGGATCGTTATATCTAAGGGGTGAATGGCCGTTGTGCCATCTTCGTACGTTTTTGAAACGGAAGAAAAGGTTATCATCTTGAAACTCCTTTCGTAAACAAGTGTAATTGGCCGCTAACTCATTAACTATCATCGTTACCCAAACCGGCTTTCCTTCAAACATAACATATATGCAAAAAATTACAAACAGATGGAAAATGTATAATGATTCATAAACTTGTTGAGTTGAGTCAACAACCTTCATCAAGTTACAATAGGGATAACTCATCGAAAGGAAGGGCTTGCATTCTATGAATCCACGCATAAATTCCAATATATCAATTATCGGGGTCCCGATGGATCTGGGAGCGGATCGTAGGGGAGTCGACATGGGGCCCAGCGCAATTCGCTATGCCGGTGTGGTGCAGCGGTTAGAAGATATCGGGTATACGGTACATGATCGGGGAGACCTGGTCGTTCGCCACCCTAAAAACTACAGTACTGTAGGAACCAACTTAAAATATCTTGATGAAATTGCAAGGGTTAACACAGAATTAGCTAACGCGGTATCGGAAGAAATGAACAAAGGGTATTTCCCGCTCGTTATCGGGGGCGATCACAGTATTGCGCTTGGGACGATAGCCGGAGTTCTCCAACACCGCAAAAATACAGGGGTTATTTGGTATGACGCCCACGGGGATATGAACACAGCGGAAACTTCACCCTCAGGTAATATTCACGGCATGCCGCTCGCGGTTAGTCTTGGCTACGGCCATGAACGACTGACCTCCATTGGTGGCCTGGAAGCTAAGGTAAAACCTGAAAACGTTGTCATTATTGGCGCGCGTTCGCTTGATCCGGGAGAACGCCGTTTCATCAAGGAACAAGGGATTAAAGTGTACACGATGCATGAAATCGACCGTTTAGGGATGACAAGGGTGATGGAAGAAGCGATGGAAATTGTCACTAGCGATACGGACGGCGTCCACCTCAGCCTTGATTTAGACGGGCTTGATCCCCATGATGCTCCAGGTGTCGGGACTCCGGTTCTTGGCGGCATTAGCTATCGCGAAAGCCACCTTGCTATGGAGATGTTAGCGGAAGCAAATGTATTGACCAGCGCTGAATTTGTGGAAGTCAACCCAATTCTTGACCACATGAACCAAACGGCCAAAGTGGCTGTTGCGTTAATGGGTTCCGTATTTGGTGAAAAATTAATGTAATATAGCAAAGACGAAAGAAGAGAAAAGTGTTGCCTTTTCTCTTCTTTTTTGCGTTCGTAAATCGATGTTAGTTTAATATTAGTTTAGTATTGGACTGCGCGGCAAAAGATTCTGTGGTTTGCACGAAGTGTCAGTGTTACTATAAGTACAAGAAAGAAGCCTGCCCTTTTTACTCGATCAGGTAGGCTCAGGTTATCACTTGCGTCTGGACTTGGTGTGAACTGAGTTTCTTCATGAAACCATAAGGGTGTCTCTTTCGTAAAAACGATAAGGAAATTGAATTTTGGGATGTGGAATCATTGGAAAAAACCGAGCAACGGATTATCCAGCGGGCAAGACAGGGGGAACGGGCTGCTTTTGCGGAGCTTGTCGATCTGTACAAAGACAAAATATATCATGTTTCCTATGGGATGCTTGGAAATAAGCAGGAGGCGGAAGATGTAGCTCAGGAAACCTTCCTGCGAGTCTATGCAAATTTGAACAACTACGACCCAAAATATAAATTTTCAACCTGGATTTACCGGATTGCGTCGAATTTATGTATTGATTATATAAGAAAAAGAAAGCCTACGCTCTCTCTTGATGCGGAATTAACCGGCACGGACGGTATGGACTGGCACGATCGGTTTCCTGATACAGGAAAAGGACCGGAGGAAGAAGTGATCACAGATGAACTTCAAGAAGAAGTACAAGGTGCTTTAATGGCCCTCAATCCGAAATACCGGGCCGTTATGATTTTACGCTATATCGAGGATTTAAGCCTGCAGGAAATTAGTGAGGCTATTTCTCTCCCTATTTCCACCATTAAAACCCGTATCCACCGCGGGCGCGAAGCTCTGCGGAAAAAACTGCGGTTCACGTAACGAGAGAAAGGAGAGAAGACGATGACTTGTAAAGAAGCTACCTATCTGCTGCACGATTACTTGGACAGGGAGTTGGGACCTGGGGAAGAAGACAGGCTGCGTGAACATTTGGTTTCCTGTACGGCATGTAAACAGCACCTGCATGAACTGAAAAAATCCATTGCCCTGATGCGAGGTCTGTCTTACCTGAAAGCACCGGAAGGATTTACTGACCATGTCATGCTTCGTGTACCAAAACGTAAAAAGAAGCTAAGCTGGCGAGACCAGATGAAGAATCATCCGTTTCTCGTTGCTGCTTCCTTATTCATTATCCTCATGGCAAGCAGTATGATGTCGAGCTGGGTGCACGGCCAGGGGAAGTTTGAACTATCAGCCCCATGGACGCAGCATTTGAAAATTGATGAACCCCATCACCTTGTTATTGTGCCGGCAGGCCAAATTGTACAGGGGGACATCGTGGTGCGCAATGGGCAGATTAAAGTAAACGGTGATGTAAACGGCAATGTCGTCGCCATAGACGGTAAAGTGCTGCAAGCTTCTACCGCGCATATCTCCGGAGAAGTAGAGGAGATAAACAAAGTGCTGGAGTGGATGTGGTATAATATAAAAAGTGTGGCTAACTACCTGGTCAGCGGCAAGTAGACCATTGTTAGAGGGCACGGGGGAGGCCGTGTCTTTTTGCGTGCGCAGATAAAAAAAGCTATACTAGATCGTAATGAATGCAGGGAATGGATAACGACTTCACCTCCCAATCGTAAGGAGGATTGCAGGAATGAAGGATTTCACCGGAAACCTTCTGGGATATGTAACGGATATAATTGATATTTTAATCGTTTCTTACATTATTTATAAAGGTATCATCCTGCTGCGCGGTACGCGGGCACTTCAATTGTTTAAAGGGATTATGGTGATCGTTATCGTGATGGTTGCCAGTTCTTATTTACAGCTAAAAACGCTTCAGTGGCTTATGGATAAAGCATTTACGTACGGAGTGTTCGCGATATTAATTATTTTCCAACCGGAACTGCGGCGTGCGCTCGAACAGATTGGCCGTGGGCGTCTTTTTTCGCGAAGCTCTACCCCGGATGAGGATAGGCTTATCGCATTCATTGAAACCGTTACGAAGGCTTCCTTTTACATGGCAAAGCGCAGGATCGGCGCCCTGATGGTTTTGGAACGTGAGACAGGAATTTCCGAGTATATTGAAACCGGAATTCCCATCGAAGGAAAGTGCAGTTCGGAATTGCTGATCAATATATTTATCCCCAATACGCCTCTGCATGACGGGGCTGTCATTTTCCGTAAAGACAACGTGATGGCTGCAGGATGCTATTTGCCGTTGTCCGAGAATCCGACGATTTCTAAAGAACTTGGTACGCGGCATCGTGCAGCGATTGGAATTTCAGAAGTATCCGATGCCCTTGCGCTCGTCGTGTCCGAGGAAACAGGGCAGGTTTCCATCGCGGTAAACGGGGAGATCACACGCAATTTTACAGAGGAGAAATTAAATGAATTTCTCCATGACAAATTGTCTTCATCCAGTCGTTCAACGTCCACACTCTGGCAACGGAGGGTGAAAAGAAATGGATAGATGGTTAAATAACAATACCGTTGTAAAAGTTGTGTCGCTTCTTATCGCCATCATGTTGTGGATGGTGGTGAATAGCGATCGCATGCAAACGTACTTTCCCGGCAGCGCAGACCATTCTGTGACTCGTATCACACAGATGAATTTGGATGCGCGTTATAATGACAGGAAGTATATCGTCAGGGTGCCGACAACCGTTCAGGTTGAATTAAAAGGGAGTGCGGATCAATTGGCTTTATCTGCTATTATGTCCGGCAAAACAGACGTCTATGTTGATTTGCGCAATTATAGCAGTGGTTCTTATACGGTTCCTGTCCAATGGGAAGGCTTTCCGCCCGGCTTGGAGGTACGGATACAGCCGAGCAATGTTCCTGTCACCATTGAGGCCATTCAGCAGGTTACAAGAAATGTAAGGGTATCGGTGATTGGGAAGGCTAAAGACGGTTATATTGCAGGTCAACCGGTTGTCTCGCCGCAAGTGGCGACGGTAACCGTACCTGAGAGCCAGGTCGACAATGTGTCCATGGTCCAAGCTCTCGTAAGTATAGAAGATGCAAGCGGTGATATTCATACGCGCGTTCCGCTGCGTGTGCTTGATCGAAATGGACAACCTATCGATGCCAAGGTTTCGCCGGCAACAGCGGATGTTCAGGTTCCGCTTACGATGGAGTTCAAGACGGTTCCGGTAAAAATTGAGCCGAAAGGGAGTCTGCCTAACGGCTATTCGGTTAACTCGATTGTCGTAAATCCGCCTCAGGTGAAAATTTATGGGACTGCGGACGTGTTAAACGCGATTACCTCATATCCTGCAGGGAAGATTGATGTAAGCCAGGTAACGGATGCACAAACATTTGAAGTGACCTTGCCTGCTCTTAAGGACGTAACAAAGGTTGACCCGCCGAAAGTGGCGGTCACCGTACATGTATCACTGTCTTCTAATTCTCAGCCACCTGCACCGGGGCCTACAGGGTTAGGCGGTACAGGGACGCAGACGACGGCCCTTAAGACGATAAAAAAGGAAGTCGCGATTAATGTCAAAGGTTCTGGAAACGGTATGACTTCCCAAGTGGTCGATCCGCCTTCCGGTAAGCTTACCGCTGAACTTGAGGGCAACGACAGCGAACTGACCCAGCTGCAGAATAAGGACTTGCAGGCCGTGGTGGATGTAAGTAACCTTCCGCCGGGAGAGCATACGATAAAAGTAAAGCTAAATTTACCGCCTGATGTAAAAGTATTGAACGAAACAAACATGAAAACCGTTGTGCGAATAATGGATCGATCGACTGGAAGCTCAAGCTAAACCCTGAGAGGAGAGTTTTAAGAGTATGGGTAAGTATTTTGGAACTGACGGAGTAAGAGGGGTGGCCAACACGGAACTCACCCCCGAATTAGCATATAAACTCGGCCGCTGCGGCGGCTATGTGGTAACGAAAGAGACAAAAAATGAGAGGCCAAAAGTTGTTGTTGGCCGCGATACCCGTATTTCGGGACAGATGCTTGAACGGGCGCTTATTGCGGGCCTCCAATCGATTGGCGCGGAAATTATCCGCCTTGGCGTGATTTCCACACCGGGGGTGGCCTATCTGACACGCGTCCTCGATGCGGATGCGGGGATTATGATTTCCGCTTCCCATAATCCTGTTGAGGATAATGGCATTAAATTTTTTGGCGGGGACGGGTTTAAGCTGCTTGATGAAAAAGAATTGGAGATTGAGAAGTTGATTGATGCCCAACTGGATGAACTGCCGCGCCCAATCGGCGGCGACATTGGCAGCGCGCTGAATTACAAAGAGGGCGCACAAAAATATATGCAGTTCTTAAAAAGCACGGTAGCCAACAAGTTTAACAATCTGAAAGTCGTCGTTGACTGTGCGAATGGCGCGGCTTCTTCGCTCGCGGCTCCGCTGTTTGCGGATATGGAAGCCGAGGTGGTCACCCTTGCCTGCAATCCGGATGGTTTGAATATTAACCGTGATTGCGGTTCTACCCACCCTGAGAACCTGCAAAAAGCGGTTGTCGAGCATGGCGCGCATGTCGGGCTTGCTTTTGACGGCGATGCCGATCGCCTGATCGCGGTGGATGAACAAGGAAATGTGGTGGACGGTGATTTCATTATGGGGATCTGTGCGCAAGCATGGAAGAAGCATGGTAAGCTTAAAAAGGATACCATCGTTTCTACTGTAATGAGCAATATCGGCTTTTACCGGGCGATGGAAGAAGCAGGAATAGAAACGAAGCAAACCGCTGTCGGTGACCGCTACGTAATGGAGGAAATGATTCGCGGGGGCTATAACCTCGGCGGAGAGCAATCGGGCCATATTATTTTCCTCGATTACAACACGACAGGCGATGGTTTGTTAACGGCCCTGCAGTTGTTGGATGTCCTGGTGGAAGAGAATCGACCGTTTTCTGAGCTTGCGGCTGCCACGATGCGCAAGTTCCCACAAATGCTTATCAATGTACGGGTGGCGGATAAATCGAAGCTCACAGGGAATCTCGGAATTCAAGCTGCTGTGGAAGAAGTTGAAGATAAGCTCGGCAAGAACGGCCGCGTACTTGTCCGTCCGTCCGGTACTGAACCGATCGTCCGTGTGATGGCGGAAGGACCGGATGAGGCTGTGCTAAAAGGATACGTGGAGAAAATCGTAAAAGTTGTGGAAAAAGAACTTGTTTAAGTGTGATAAGTATTTGGTGAAGTACTATCTGATAATGAAGTTGGATAGCTAATTATGTAGGATAACCATAAGTATGTTAACGCTAAAGTATTTAACGGGGTAAAAGTAACAGGCTGGGACGCTGCAATACGGGCGTCCTTTCCCTTTTATTCAGGAAGTTTTTTTATATATCTTACATCATTAAATTGTCACAAGAAGAAGCGATTGAACATATAATGACAGTGTATTATTGACTTTAGGAGGATTTATGAAACAAATCGGGCAGCCGAAGGGTTCGCCGGTTTTCTTTCTTAATCCTTAATTAGCTTATTGTGAGATAAGCTACTTTATGCTAATCTAATTATTATTGTTTGAAAGGAGTTGAGAATCGGTATATATAAATGCAGCCAAAAAACACATAACATAATGTTGTAAAGCGCCTGGACCATTGCTCATGGACGGAACAAGGAGAATGGTTGACGAGGAGGAGGTTTATCGAAACTTCGGCGGATACCTCCCGGCAGAGACTGCTGCCGCAGGGCTGTTCTACAAAACGCCAGGGTGACCTGTCGCACAAAAGAACAGCACAGTCTTTAATTGATTTGGAATGAAAGCTTGTTGAATCAACGTTTGTTAAATGATGTTTATTTGCTGTACGGACGGACATTACGGCAAATACCATTTGCAAAATCAACGATAACGATGGAAAAGACAGGGGGGGCTTCATGGACCTTCAATTTCAGGCTGCCCTGTTTTTGAATAACGTGATTGGTGTATCCCTCTGTCCGATGTGAAAGGGGAAAAATTACATTATGTGCGGAATCGTCGGATATATTGGAAACAACGATTCAAAAGAAATTTTATTGAAAGGATTAGAAAGACTGGAATATAGAGGGTATGATTCTGCAGGAGTTGCCCTGCTGGATGAGGAAGGCGTTCATGTCTTTAAAGAAAAAGGACGCATTGCTACGCTGCGTAAAATTGTTGATAAAAATACACATGCTCCTGTGGGAATCGGACATACGCGCTGGGCAACACACGGAGTGCCAAACCGGGTGAATGCCCACCCGCATCAAAGCGCTTCCGGACGTTTTACCCTTGTTCACAATGGTGTGATTGAAAACTATGAGCAGTTGAAGCGCGAGTATTTGCCCGCTCATTCTTTTACAAGCGATACAGATACGGAAGTGATCGTACAACTGGTTGAGAAGTTTGTGAACGAAGGAAAATCAGTGGAAGAAGCATTTCGTACAGCGCTTCGGGCGTTAAAAGGTTCCTATGCGATCGCCCTGCTTGATAATGAAAACAAGGATGTTATTTATGTAGCAAAAAACAAAAGCCCGCTTCTTGTCGGTGTTGCCGATGATTGTAATGTAGTGGCCAGCGATGCGATGGCGATGCTGCAGGTAACCGATCAATTCGTGGAATTGATGGATCAGGAAATGGTTATCGTTACGAAAGAAGACATCACCATCAAAGACTTAAAAGGCAATTTAATTCAACGCAGGCCGTTTACTGCAGAAATCGATGCCAGTGATATTGAAAAAGGGACGTACCCTCACTATATGCTGAAAGAAATCGATGAACAGCCGTTTGTCATCCGCCGTATTATTCAGGAATACCAGGATGAGAACGGAAATCTGAAGCTTGATGACTCCATCCGGGAAGCGATGAAAGATACGGACCGCATTTATATTGTGGCCTGCGGAACAAGCTACCATGCAGGGCTTGTCGGTAAACAATTTATTGAGAAGCTGTCGAATATCCCGGTTGAGGTGCACATTGCGAGCGAATTCGTCTACAATATGCCGCTGCTCAGCCAGAAGCCGCTGTTTATCTTTATCTCACAGAGTGGGGAAACGGCAGACAGCCGAGCCGTTCTTGTAGCGGTTAAAAAATTAGGATACCGGGCGCTGACGCTGACCAACGTGCCAGGCTCTACCTTGTCCCGTGAGGCGGATTATACGCTTCCGCTGTATGCCGGACCTGAAATTGCGGTGGCTTCGACAAAGGCGTATACCGCCCAGATGGCTGTGCTTGCTATTCTTGCGGTTGACACGGCTCGCGCCAAAGGAATCTCGCTTGATTTTGACCCGATTCAGGAGCTAAGCATTGCAGCAAACGCAATGGAAGTGCTGTGTGACAGCAAAGAAGAAATGGAGAAAATTGCCGGTGAGTTTTTGATTCACCGCAATGCATTCTTCCTTGGCCGTGGCCTTGACTTCTATGTATGTTTAGAAGGCGCACTCAAGCTGAAAGAGATTTCCTACATTCAAGCCGAAGGATTTGCCGGCGGTGAACTCAAGCATGGGCCAATCGCGTTGATTGAAACGGATACCCCGGTCATTGCTCTTGCCACTCAGGCTGCATTGAACCTAAACATCCGTGGAAACGTAAAAGAAGTCGTCGCGCGCGGCGCCAACCCTTGCATCATCAGCATGAAAGGCCTGGAGCATGAGGGAGACCGCTTTGTCATCCCGGCTGTCCATGAACTGTTGACACCGCTCGTCTCGGTAGTTCCGCTCCAACTCATCTCCTACTACGCCGCCCTGCACCGCGGCTGCGACGTGGATAAACCACGCAACCTGGCGAAGAGTGTAACGGTGGAGTAAGAGGTTAGGGTCTTGTGTTATCGGTGTAAAAACCAATCAAAGTCATCTAAAAGCCTAAAAAGTCGTGTTAAAGCCTAAAAAGTCATGTTACGAGCCGAGCGAAATTCAGGTATTCACTCCTGTTTTTCCTCGGCTCTTTTCTTAAATCAGGGGAGAGGATTTATTGGGAGGGGAGAAGAAGAAAACCCTTGTGGGACAAGGGATTCAAACGTTTTTCTCCTGTTTTTTCTCGATCATTTCCTCCGATTATCTTTTGCCCTATCCCGAATCTTTTTCCCTGCCTTTCCCCCTGCTCTTAGTTCGACTTTAATTGCTTTTTTTACCCCGTTTTTTCACGTCGTAATCCCTGTTTTTCCCAGAACCCTATGACGACTATAATTACTTTGGGGATTTTTGGGAGATGTTGTAAAGAGGCTGTGAAGCCTTGCGGCTGTAAGAGCGAGAGTGGATGGGGAAAGGTGACATGGGCGAGACGACTTTTTTTGCGATGCACACCAACCAAGATTTATTCGTGCATTGCCTGTTGTTATCACGGCTTCCATTTGCGACACACTTTTGATATCTTTGGCAGTTTTAGGGGTATCGGTTATCGTTCTTGGTGCTTATTGGATTAAAATAGCTTTGTTGATAGGTGGAGTTATATTCTTAACATATATGGGATTCATTACTTGGAAAAGTAAACCCAGCACAAAATCAACAGATATCAATGCACTTTCTCCTAAAAAACAAATCACTTTTGCCGTTTCAGTTTCTTTGTTGAATCCTCATGCCATTTTAGACACTATAGGTGTAATCGGGACAAGTTCATTATCATATTCAGGTATGGATAAGGTTGCATTCGCTGTAGCGTGTATTGCTGTTTCATATATATGGTTTTTTACTTTGGCATTAGTAGGAAGACAAATTGGAAAGATTGATAAATCAGGAAGATTCTTAGTGATTTTAAACAAGGTATCGGCTTTGATTATGTGGGGAACGGCAATTTATCTTGTATTCACGCTTGCTTAAGAGAAATGATATAAAGGGGATAAAAAACATGTATTCAATAGAATATCGAATAAAAGCCTCCGTCACGGGAAAAGAAGTAGCTGACTTATTTGTACGTTCAGGAATCAATAGACCTACAGATGACGTTGATAGAATTCAAAAGATGATTGATTATGGAAATCTTATTATTACTGCATGGGACGGGGAAAAGCTGGTCGGCATTTCTCGTTCACTTACTGACTTTTGTTACTGCTGTTACTTGTCCGACTTAGCTGTTGATAAAGAGTACCAAGGTACGGGCATTGGAAAGGAACTTATACGTCAAACACAAATGCAATTATCTGAGCAAGTATCACTGATATTGTTATCTGCTCCTACTGCTATGTCGTATTATCCCAAGGTTGGCTTTGATAAAGCAGAAAATGCTTGGATTATTAGACGGAAACGATAGGTTCTTTGTTGAACTAATGGGATTCGATAATACATGATAGATTGTGATTACATCCATTTTTATTTTTCTTATATTTGGAATTAATGTATAAAATTGCCTTTTAAAAGAGAAATGCTGTTGTACTATAAATTTACAGGAGAGGTAATTTTCATAATTTGAGGAGAGGGATTTAATGAGTGCAATTGCAAAAACCACACAACCACCTTATTATGCGGTTGTTTTTACTTCTGAGCGAACAGAAGGAGATAACGGATACGGAAAAATGGCAGATAAGATGGTTGAGCTGGTATCTCAACAACAAGGTTTTCTCGGTGTAGAGAGCGTTCGTGACCAAGAGGGTATAGGTATTACCGTTTCTTATTGGGAGTCCATAGAAGCCATAAAGAATTGGAAAGAACATGCGTTACATCGAGTTGCACAGGAAAAAGGAAAAACAGATTGGTACAAACGATATGGACTAAGAGTTTGCAAAGTGGAACGGGATAGCTTTTTTGAAATTTAAAATAATTTAGCCCCTCTAAAACACAATTTAGGGACTTTGTTGTTTTTTTATTATTCAAGTAACGGAAATGAAGAGCGAAGGTGTTTCTCCTCCGCTTTTTTTGGTGCGCCCGGCATGGGCATTATCTATAGGGTTCAAGTCCCGAATGGTGAAGGCAGTAGTAACCATTAGCTTATGGCAAGGGTGTCGACCGTGAGGTCGAATCTGAAGGAAGCCGGCGGCAAACCTCTGGTCTGAGGAACACGAACCTCATATAAGGCTAGCATTCGTTGGGTGAGTCTGCCAAACAAGACAAAGCCCTTACTGCCGAAGGCGAATGAGAGTAAATGAGGCAGATGGATGGAGGGGAAGATAATGTTCTTACCCGGGGAGATCTGTCTGGTACGCCGAGTACACTCGGTAACCTTATCCACAAGGGTAAGCTGAACAGACAGAAGTCAGCAG
>NZ_AUMJ01000079.1 GCF_000430625.1 Aneurinibacillus terranovensis DSM 18919 | reverse complement strand
GTTGCTTTGTCGGCGTTATGCTCATGAACGGTTTGCTTGAGGGTCAGGATTTTTCCGGCAGGGCAAACGTACGTATCCGATTCCGGCACGTAGGTAAAGTTGTTTTTGTCATAGGGATTCCCGTGCCCTTTGCCTTCTTTGGACGCGGCAATGTAGGCGTCTACCTTGGCTTTATCCGCTGCTTTAATGTTGTCTGCACTGAAGTAGCCAGCATCTGCGCTGGTCTTCTTTGGCATGCTTCCTGTGTTTGCTTCGATGGAATCAAGAGCACCCTGAAATTGTTGTTGGTCACTGCTACTGTTGCTCATTTGAAGCCCTACGATGATGCCATGGTCGGAGTCCACAGCGATTTGCGGGTTATATCCTTGAATCATGCCTTGGGTCTTCGTGTCCATGATGCGGGACTCGGAATCCGGATTCCAGGCGTTTCATCTCTTGCTTCATTCGCTCTCGCGACATCGCCTTCGCGACGGAAGGGGCATATCCCTGTTTCGTCGGACAGACTCCTAGGGGAATTTTTCTTTATATTGTTTCGGTGTTAAATTAATCATTTTTTTAAATCCTCTAATAAAATGCGCTTGATCATAATATCCATTTTCATGAATGATATCTAATAAGTCAGAGCCATCTATTTGAAGAAATCGATCTAAAGAATTTTGAAATCTAACAATTTGACAAAACTGTTTTGGTGAAAATCCGATATACTCCTCAAACTTTCTACGTATATACTGCTCCGAGTATCCCATATATTTTGATAATTGGCTAATATTTAACATACCATTGGATGAGTAAATTTTCTGAATAGCATAGTCAACAATCTTTTGATCATAACCTACATCAAAATGAATCCTTTTCATAAACTTTTTAAACAGTTCAATCCTCTCCCCAAAAGACATTCCGGTTGCTATTACCTCCACAATAAATGAATCTGCGGACATCACATCAAATAATGGAATTTGCTTATCTAAAAGCTCTCTCATTGAATAATTCAACTTTATTGCTCCTTGCTCAGGGAAAAATCTAACTCCAAAATAATCGCAGTCATTTTGAAAATTCGGTTGCTTACGTCGCTGGAATGGACTGGTCCAAAGAAAAGCAGAGGGGTTCTTTGGACTACAGCAAAATAATATATCAAAACAACCATCAGGAATGAGTGAAAGAGAAGTGAGTGAATCTTTGTTGGTTTTGAATTGATAAAATAATGCAATATCTTTGCTCATGGGGGAATCCATAGGTTTTGATTCTTCGTAAGAACTTGTGCTGATTTGGATTTCTGGTTGAGAGGGAAAATAATATCTTTCGTTTAACTTTATAAAATTAGTCAAAATGTATCCCTCCTAAATTACATCTTGTTTTAAAGCCTTTAATTAAATAAATGATAATATGCGAAATTAGGTGGAGTCTAACGTTGTGTAAGAAATTATGACATATATTTTACATAGTTTCGTTTTTTACAATAAAAACAGTGTAAAAGTAATTATTCTTAAGAGGACGAAATAACTTTAGAAACTATGTAAAGGGAGGATTATCTTATGCAAACACAAGAAATAAAAGCACAGAAAGTTTCTCATCCTTTAGAGCCTTTAACAGCTGAAGAAATTACAAAAGCAGTCGCGATTTTACGAGAGAAACAGAATATAAGCAGTTCTGCGAGATTCGCCCAGGTGGTATTACAAGAACCTTTAAAAGAAGTAGTCTTAAATTATCAAGAAGGAGATCCTGTTAACCGCGAAGCCTTCATTATTATTTTAGATAATGCCAAAGAAAAAACGTACGAAGCAGTTGTTTCGATTACAAACGAAGAGGTTGTCTCATGGGAGCATATTCCAGATGTTCAACCGGGCTTTATGCTGGATGAATTTGAGGAATGTGAACGAGCGGTGAAAAATAATCCTGACTATCAGGCTGCTCTATTAAAACGCGGTGTGACAGACCCTGATTTGGTGATGATTGACCCCTGGTCTGCCGGTTACTTTAATGTGGAAGAAGATGAAGGAAAAAGGGTAGCACGCGCATTAGCCTGGGTCAGGAAATTTCCAAATGACAATGGATATGCTTATCCGCTGACAGGCCTTATTGCCGTAGTTGATTTAAATAAGATGGAAGTAATGCGGATAGAAGATTACGCCGTGAAGCCGCTACCTCCTTTCGATGGAAACTACACACCGGAAACCTCTGATTCTATTGAATTACGGAAAGATGTAAAACCATTAGAGATCATCCAGCCGGAAGGTCCTAGCTTTGAAGTAGACGGGCATCATATCCGCTGGCAAAAATGGGATTTCCGTTTCAGCTTTACTCCGAGAGAAGGACTTGTTCTTCACACAGTAGGATTTGAAGATAAAGGAAAGATTCGCCCGATCCTTTATCGCGCTTCACTAGCAGAAATGGTCGTTCCTTATGGGGAAGCAAGTGACATGCATAACCGTCAAAATGCGTTTGATGCCGGGGAATATGGGATGGGCCAATTAGCGAATTCCTTAACCCTCGGTTGTGACTGCCTGGGTGAAATTCGTTATTTTGATGCCGTCATGACGGACAGCAAAGGGAGTATAAAAACCATTCCTAATGCGATTTGCCTGCATGAGGAAGATTATGGAGTTGCCTGGAAACATACGGACTGGAGAACGGAAGAAGTAGAAGTACGACGTTCGCGCCGCCTGGTCATTTCATTTTTCGCAACGGTTGCCAACTATGATTACGGATTTTTCTGGTCTTTCTATCAAGACGGAACGATGGAAATGGAAGTCAAATTAACAGGAATGTTAAATACGGGCGCCCTTGATGAAGGCGAAAAACCGAAATATGGAACAATGATAGCGCCGCAGCTGAATGCACCTTTCCACCAGCATTTCTTTAACTTCCGCCTCGATACACAATTAGATGGAACCAACAATTCCGTGGTGGAAATTAATACAGTACCGGAAACGAGAGGGGAACATAATCCTTATAATAACGCGTTCTATATTGAAACAAAAACCTTTAAAACAGAGCAAGAAGCCCAGCGTATTATGGATCTGGCCTCTCAGCGCACATGGAAAATTATTAACCCGAATTCATTGAACGCTGTGGGACAGCCGGTAGGATACAAGATTATGCCGGGTGAAAATTGTCTTCCTTTCGCCTACGACGATTCCAGCCTGATCAAACGGGCAGGATTTATTAAAAATCATTTGCACGTGACAAAATTTGACCGTGATGAAATGTATGCTTCCGGAAAATATCCGAACCAGCACAAAGGCGGCGATGGATTAACAAAATATGCCCAGGCCAACCGCAATATTGAGAATGAGGATATCGTGGTGTGGTATACAATGGGTCACCATCATATTACTCGCCCGGAAGATTGGCCGGTCATGCCAACTGCTTATATTAACTTCCAATTAAAGCCGGTTGGTTTTTTTGATCGTAACCCTGCGATTGATTTACCGCGTCCTACACCGAAATCATGCCATACGAAAGCTGGTTCTTCTTGCCAGCATTAATTTAGGGAAAAAGGAGTTGGAATCTCTTCTGCCGGCTCCTTTTTCCACAACGGAAAACAAAATTACATTTTCCGGAGGTGGGATATGTTACTGAGCATTAGTGCACTTATGGTGTTATTTTTTACACTCTATTATAGAACCAAAGTTTGTCCGAACAAACAACATGTAAGCCCAATGACAGGGAAAAGCATCACGATGGCTATGGGAATGGTAAGCAGTTTAATGGTCGGCTTGTTTTCAGCCATTCTACTTCAAGGTCAGTTAGCTGTTTCTACCGTTTTGGCTATCCTGATAAGTATGCTTATCGCTTATTTTATCGGTCAGCCGTTCGGCTTACTGGCTGTTATAGAAGCATTGGCTGCCAGTCTGATGGGAAGTATGATGGGAGCGATGTTAGGAGAGATGCTGCCGGTCAATCATACTACGCTTTTGATTATCCCCATGGATGCTATCTACCTTTTTAGCGTTTCTTCCATTATGATGCTTATCCATAAGGAAATAGTGAAGAAGGATGTGCAGGCACACCGGTCTTATTCCTTTCTCGTGACGATAGCTATACCAATCCTTCTTATTGGAATGGCCACCTTTTTAGACATCAATCACACGGAAAATAAACAAAATATGAGCAGTCATAATCACCATCATATGATGAAAGAATAGAGGAGGTTATAATATGATCGCTTTGTTTAAAAAAGGAGGTTCTTTCTTAGCTTTAGCACTAGGGCTTTTCATGATATTTCCGTTAGACGTATTTGGGGCAGAAAACGCTCCTAAAATAGATACAGGAGATACAACATGGATGTTGATTGCTACAGCCATTGTGATTTTTATGCATGTACCGGGTCTCGCTCTTTTTTATGGGGGACTTGTCAGTGAACGAAACGTTGTTTCCACAATGATGCATAGCTTTGTCAGTCTTTTAATCGTCTCTGTTGTTTGGGTGCTATGGGGATACAGCCTTAGCTTCGGACCAGATATTGCAGGGGTGATAGGGGGATTTGATTATTTAGGATTTAACGGAGTAGGGGAGGAAGCAGCTCTTGGCACGCTCACGATTCCTCACTATATCTTTGCAATATTTCAATGTGCTTTTGCGGCCATTACGGTTGCCATTATCTCCGGAGGCATTGCAGGACGTATTTCCTTTGCAGCATGGGTTCTCTTTTCAGCTTTATGGGTAACTTTTGTTTATGCACCAATGGCTCACTGGGTATGGGGCGGCGGATGGCTGTTCACAATGGGTGAACTGGATTTTGCCGGCGGAACGGTCGTTCATATTCTGTCGGGTGTTAGTGCTCTTACAGCTGCCATAGTGATTGGTCCCAGGTTTGAACATTTAAAGAGAGATCATGCCCCGCACAATATTGTCCTTTTCCTAATAGGGGCCGCTACCCTTTGGTTTGGCTGGTTTGGTTTTAATGCGGGGAGTGCCCTTGCTGCTAATGGTGTAACAGCACTTGCTTTTGCCAATACGCACGTGGCCGCATGTGCAGCGGGGATTGGCTGGTTTGCTATCGAATGGATCATCCGAAAACGGCCGACTCTTGTTGGGACTGCAACCGGAGCGATTGCCGGATTGGTTGCAATTACTCCTGCAGCAGGCTATGTTACGATTCCTTCCGCTTTAATTATTGGAGTTATTTCCGCTCCTGTTTGTTATTTTGCTATACATTTTATCAAGGCACGCTTTAAATATGATGATACGTTAGATGCTTTTGGGGTCCATGGTATAGGCGGTATATGGGGGGCTGTTGCTACGGGCATTTTCGCGACTAAAGATGTAAATCCAGCTGGAAACAATGGCTTGCTTTATGGGAATCCTCAGCAACTTTTTCATCAATGTGTAGGTGTAGCTACAGCGATTATCTTAGCAACCGTAGGAACGTTCATTATTTTAAAAGTAATCAGCTTATTTATATCATTACGTGTAAGCAAAGAGGAAGAATTGATGGGCTTAGACCTGAGTTTTCATGAAGAACCCGCCTATAATACAGTTGCTCAATCAGCAGATGCCATGAAAATTTCGAAGTCGAGTTAAGGTGCTTCCTGGTCTATACATTAAACAACTACTTTTAACACCGTTCGCGAATTTTCGAACGGTGTTTATGCTGTAATGTTAATGACATACTATATTGTCCAGAGCTTGACGGTGTTCGTTGTCCGAACTTTGAAGGAAATCGTGTCCAAATCTTATTTGAAAGAAGGGAGATTCATGACAATTCTCCCTCAACCACCCAATTTAAATACTGTGTTTTAGTGCAAACCAAACATCTTACCGATGGCGTGAAACAACATTGTAAAACCGCCAACGGGCTCCTCCTTTCATATAATGATTTGGTATATTTACCAAAAAATTACTTAAATTGCAAGAATAAATGCAACAACACACGACAATCCATAATCTGTAAGATTAAACGACCGATTTTAACTCTTCATGGTAAAGATCATTTGGTGATCGATAGCCCAATATTTTTCTGGGGAGCGTGTTGCACCAGTTTTCCACGTAGGCAATAAGTGACTCATCGATGTCGTCAATTGATTTGCCCTTGGGGATGAATCGACGAATCAGTCCATTGTGACGCTCGTTTGTTCCTCTTTCGCTCGATGTGTAGGGATGGGTGTAATACACTTCTACTTGTGCTGGGTTAATGGCATGACTTAGTTCGCTAAATTCAGAGCCGTTGTCTGATGTGATCGTCTTAAAGACACTTGAGAAGGTAGAGCCATAGATATTCTTGAGTGCCTGCATGGCTTTCTTCACGCTGTCTGCTGTCTTTTGATCGATCTTGATCATGTGTTCCTTGCGTGTTTTACGCTCTGTTAATGTGAGAAGGGCTGCTCCCTGCTTACGAGATCCTAGCACGGTATCGATCTCCCAGTGGCCAAATTCCTTACGCTCATCGATATGTGGCGGGCGTTGCTCGATGCTTGTACCGAGAACTTTCTTATGCTGCCGTATTCGCTTCTGTTTCGTATTACGGGTCACTTTCAAGGGCAGGTCGATATTCTTTACTGGGAGCAAACCTAGATCGATATAATGATACAGTGTTTTCGTGCAAACCATCGCATTCTCAAATCGCTTCTGAGCCTTGGCATAGCCACAAATCGCATCAGGTGACCAGTGATCCTTTTGCATCTTTTCTACAGCGAATTGGATGAATTCAGAGGCTTGAGCAAGTTTGTACTTCGCACCACAATGAGAACGGTTCTTTTCGTAAACGGCTTGTCCAGTGTCAGGGAAATAGACGGTATGTTCCGTTAGATCCGATCGTCTTTGGGTGACTCTGCCACGTTTGAGTTCTCGTGAGATCGTGGATTTGTGGCAGCCGATCTCGTTTGCAATCGCTTGTAGGGACTTCCCTTGTTTCCACAGAACTTGGATTTTACCACGATCAAATGCATTCAAATGTGTAAAGGTTCGTTTCTTTGTGTTACGATAAGAGCGAGCCATTGGTAATTCCTCCTGTTATGAATTGGTTTGGTCGACTTAATCATAACGGAATTACCGTGGCTTTTGTGATATTTTATTTGTTGCATTTCATTTTACAATGAACCATATGAAAAAGGTGTTGTTGCGAGAATAGACGTATTATAATGTATTATGGTGGATGATGTGGGGAGGCAAGCTATGTCACGCATGCAAAAAGTTGAACGATTATTCTATATTATTAAATATTTGAACAATCATGAAACGTCCACGGCAGAAGAGTTAGCAAAAGATTGTCAAACTTCGGTTCGCAGTATTTACAGGGATATGAAAGATTTAGAGAGTTTAGGGTTTTATTATACAAATGAAGGAAAAAAAGGGTATAAACTTATACATCAGCCTGTGAACACTAACTGTAATCTAACTTTCGATGAATGGATGGCGCTTATTCTCTTTCCGCTCCTTACCGGTGATATCGTTTCTAGAAAACATCCTTTTCATCATGCTTATCGATCGGGACTTGAAAAGATAGGGAAAAATATTAAAAATCATAAAACAATTATTCCTATCAGCTCTGAATTGGGGGAACGAATCTTATTTAAAGACCAACACAGAGACTCTTGTCAAACGAATGTGATGCCTACCCTGATTGAAGCTATTATTGAAAATAAATCCATTCATGTATCGTATTACTCTATTTATAGAAATGTGACTTCGAATTGATCCTTATTATCTAGTTCCTCGGGGTGGGCACCTTTATTTAATTGCTTTTTGTCATTTTCGTCAGGAGGTTCGTATTTTTCGATTAAGCCGTATTCAAACGATTAAAGTACTAGAACAAACTTTTACTATTCCGAAGACTTTCAACATTTCAGAGTATTTAGCGAATCGCTGGTCCATTTTCGCAGAAGACACTAAACCAACAAATTTTGTCGTTAAATTTCATAAGGAAGTCGCTCGATATATATATGAGTATGATTTTTATATTAATACTTCGTTAGAAGAAGTAGAGGATGGCTCGCTGTTGTTAAGAACAAAAGTGAAAAGCAAAAAAGAATTTATGAGATGGCTCCGTTCATTTGGTATAAATGCAGAAGTTCTGGAGCCTATGGAGGTACGAGAACAACTTAGAATTGAGTATGAACAAATGCTTCGACAATATCAGAAATAAACACAGACTACTATTTGAACGGTGTGGGATATAAATATTATTTATTTATTGATATGTACTATAAAATTTATTTGAACGTAGCGGAAAAAATTAATGCTAACCTTTGCCTCTTTGAATTTTTTCAAAGAGGTTTTTTAAGTTTTTTCTTTATTCTCTTAAATGATTACGAACGATTGTTCTGTGACAGTATTTGTCATACTAGCAAGTATTATTGGAATAGAGGATAGTATTAGAATAGTTTTAAAGTTTTACAAAAAATAGTTGTTTGAGTAGGAAAATAATGTTATATTAGAAATGGAAAGTATACCTATTCAATAAATATATAATAGGAGGTGTATTATGCGCTTTGTTGTCAGTTATAAAGTAAATGTGTTGGATCTGACATACCGGATGAAAGTATATGGTCTTATTAAGGAAGCGGTTCGTTTGGCAAATGGCCGATATTATGAACAACTTTTTGAACAATCAGGAAATAAAATGAAGCCGTATTCCTTCGCTGTTTTTTTGCACAACTTCTCTCTACAGGACACCACGATTCATCTTGATAAAATAAAGATCACGATTAGCAGCCCTGATATAGAATTTTGTGTTCACTGTTTTAATGGACTTCGGAAAGTCAAGGAATATCAAGTGAATGATGAAGTATGGCTTCAATCACAAATCCAACTGCTAAACGAACATACGATTACAAATAGAAAAGTTATACTGAGAACCATTTCTCCAATTTTAATCGAAGATAAAAACGGAAAACCTTTGTCCCCAACGGATGCCAATTATGAAACAGAGTTAAATTACTATGCCAATTTGCAAGTGCAGCAGTTTGCAAATAGAGATCTTCATGAACAGCTTCGCTTTACACCTATACATATGAACAAAGCCGTTATAAAGGAAAGAAATAGACACTTGAAATCTGATTCCTACCTTTATTTCACTACGTATAAAGGCTTATTTATGCTGGAAGGGGATCCGCGGGACTTGCAATTACTCTATCAGTTGGGTCTTGGTAAACGTACAGCTTATTTCGGTTTGGTAGATTATGAAGGTGAGGGGATGTGAGCATGTCCATTCATATAGATGCAGAACAGTGGCCTATGGCAGCTGGCTGCATTGGTCTGGCGAAGCTTTACTCGGAAGAAGAATTGCCGCGAACAGCGACGGGGATTCTGCTGCGCAAGGAGATTCTCGATACTCTTGCCGAGAAGTATGTTAGAGAACTTATTGAAGCGTTTAGCATTGTGAAACGTGACGTTAGAAGATTGGAATGGTATGCCCGCCAGGCGGAAAAAAAGCCTGAGCAGACGAAACAATGCGCAGCTGATGTACGAAAAAGCATGAACGATCAATATAAAAAGGTAGAACAAAATTTTTCTGAAACAGGCGAATGCCAGTGTTTAAAAGAATTGATGGAGGAGCTAAAAGAGGTAAAAAAACCAGAAGAAGCTCCAAAAATTAGAGAGACGATAGAACAATATGGTGACATCATGAAAACACCGTTTATTAATGAAAAGTTGACGTTGAATTTTGCAAAAACGATGATTCTGAAATCCTTCTATGGCCAAACTTCCATCCTTCAACCGACGTTTAATTCGAAAAGTACTGAAGAACATATTGCACAAATTGAAGCTGATTTTATTCAACCCGCTAAGCGTGAAATTGAGTTTGCCCAGATTTTAGAAGAAGCAACATCACACAAAGAGATCATTACGTTTTTGGAAGAACATAAGGAATATCAACCCATAAAATCTCATTCCTATAAGCCGTTTAAAGAGATTTTGAAGCAAATAAAAGAATATGAGAGTGTGGAAAATATTCGGAAGTATTTGAATGATGAATGGTTGCCCTGCAGTTTTATTGATGGGTTTATCTCAACACAATCTTATCAGGAAATGATTTTTTCTCCACTGTCTTTTTCAAAAAATAAAGCAGTGAATTTTAGCTGGGATTTTGACAGGCATCTTCCGGTTCCCATGAGTGCGGTGGCGCGATTGGTAATGTTTATTGCTCCTTTTGGGATGGCATTCTATTCGAGAAGGTTGGGAAATGAGCAGACCAATGAATCGCTGCGTTTTGCCGGAATTATCATCTCGCAAAAGCATTTTGCAGAAGTGATTAAAGAAAATATTACGTATCAAAAGATGCGGGGTAAGGGATCGAGCTTTGAAGAAGCAATAGTCGGATTGCTGCACGAATCTGTTGATAAAGCAAAGAAAATCAAAAATTCCTACTTTTTTCTTGAAATGTATTCAGATTACGATATGAAAAAAACATTAATAGACTACTATCACATGCCTGCTTATCTTGCCCGGTACTTGACTAAACATGGAAAAGCACTAGATTTACTTCTTCACCGGGATTTTAAAGATTCTTTCTTTAGAACTGTTTTAAAAGGAGTTGATCCTAAAGAAATCGTATTTGACTATTTACGAGTGGCTGTAACAGAACCCTTTCACGCAATGGGGGCATTTCATGCAACGCGTGAACGCAAGCGAATTCTGGAAGCGAAAAAAGGAGTGGAAGACATGACGAATTATGATAAAACCATATCCTATGTTTATTATCGTGGAGCGGATGTAAGAAAAGAAATGGTAAACGATCGTAATGAAAGTCAAGAAGGAGAAGGGGTACCATACCGGGCGAGCGGTAGGAAAAAGCTTGAGGGCATTGCCTATCGTTTACTGAATTCTGCAAAAGCAGGAAATAAAAGTGCCTTTATGGATACAATTTTCCGTATTCATATGGCTGTAGATCTTGAAGTTCCTTCTATTTTTGTTGACTCTTTTAGAGAGGAAGGATTGGATTTTGATACCATATCCAGTGCGTTTATTGCCGGATTGTTGGGACAAGAACAAACAAATAAAGATAAAGGAGATGTGACAAATGGGTAAGGCGTTATCTTTTACCGTCGTATTTCAAGCGAATTCATTAAACTATGGTGAGGGAATTGCCAATATTTCTGAATTAAAGAAAATTCATCGTGGCAACGGAGACGTGTTAACTTTTGCTTCCCGGCAAAGCATTCGTTATGATATTGTTCGCCTTGGAAACGAGTGGTTTGAGTGGAATCTTCAAACGGTTGATAAGACGAAAGGAACGTTGCAATTCAGAGAAGATGTCTCGATTGCTGACTCTGTTGAGATGGACTTATTTGGTTATTTAAAAACTGGGAAGAAATCACAAAAGCGACCGGCCGTTGCCCGTTTGTCCCATGCAGTTTCTCTTGAACCCTATCGAAGCGACATGGAATTTCTTAATAATATGGGGTTGGCAGAACGTATTCAGGAGACCCCGAATTTGGCTAACATTGAACAGCATGAGAGTCTTTATTCTTACACGATAACCATTGATTTAGACAAGGTTGGAAAGGATGGTGATATAGAGCTGAGCCAAGAAACACGACTGGATCGAATAGAGCAATTGCTTGAAATTATTAAATTATTGAATCGGAATATTCGTGGTCGTCAAGAAAGTCTGGCTCCTCTTTTTATCATTGGGGGTGTGTACCAGGTAGCCAATCCGTTTTTTCTGGGCCGAGTGAATCTGGAGGCACAATCACATAGCTGGAATATTAATGTAAATGCACTAAAGGACGTAACGGATACAACCTTTGCGGGCCAATCGATTCGAGAGCAAACCCATATTGGCTATGTCTCAGGCATGTTTGGTAATGAGGGGGAATTTGCTAGCGTAGTTGAAGGCAAAGCAGGATCAATCGAGGATTTTTTCACTGTAATTAAAAATGAGATTCGAGATTACTACGGAGTGAATGTGTAATGAAAGCCTTGCGCTTAAAGCTGTATCAGCAAACAGCCTGCTATAAAAAGCCATTTGCGTTTAAAGTTTCCGAAACGTATCCTTTACCGCCTTACTCGACAGTGAAGGGAATGCTGCATGCCGTCTTGGAAGCTACTTCACTTATTCCGATGAAAATTAGTATACAAGGACGATATGATACGTTAGCAACAGACTACCAAACTCATTATTTCTTTAAGAAGGACATCACCGATGAATTTGCCTTGACTGTTGATGGTTTAGGAATCGAGCGGGAAATGAAAGACGTCACAACGATGCCGATTTATATGCACATGCTTTATGATGTCGAACTGCTTATTCACGTACAGGCAGAGGCTGAAATTCTCCTGGAATTAGAGCGTAAAATTAACGCGACGACAACTCATTTGAGCCTTGGTCGATGGGAAGATTTGGTTCGGGTTGACGAGTGTGAGATTGTCAAATTAGCACAATGCCAAGATGAACCTCTATTAAAGTATGATACGTATGTCCCAATGAATTTTATTTCTACTGAAACGCATTTTCCTTATAAATTAAATTGGACATACCGGGTTGTAAAGGGAGTAAGGGTTTGGGATAAAATTCATGTAGGATATGTTCTTGCAGGAGAATCTATAGCCGAGTATGAAGAATTAGCCAAAGATTCTCATGGAGATTTACTATTTTTTCCGTAAAAAATAGAGGAAAGCGACCTGCTTTCCTCTTCTAATAAGGGGGCTTTTTTATGGAATTTTATGCAAAATCTTCTCCGGTAGAATCGATCAAAGAACATACGGATGAGCTTCTTAAACGTTTGGCTGCATTCAAAAAAATTTATCAATCATCACTGCCGTTGCTGTCAGAGCGAGACTGGGAGTTGCTTGAATTGGCGGTGAAGTATCATGATGTTGGCAAGGCGGATACTGTGTTTCAAAATAAAATTAGAAACGTCATCGGTGAACCTTTATTACCTGAAGCGAGTTCGAATCCTATTCCTCACAATCTACTATCGGTTATGGCAATCCCCTTCAAGTTATTAGGATTGGGAAAAGATGAGTCTATGCTTGTTGCTCAAGTCGTTGCTTATCACCATGAGCGGGGATTACTCCCGGATAAGCAGTACATTATGTCAAACTATAAGGAAAATATCCTTCCTTTAAAAATGGAGATTGAGAAACAGCTCGGTATTATCATTGACGAAAAAGTTCTAGGCTCAAAAATCAGCAAAATTGAACGAAGAATTCTTCCTTATGATGATATGTATTTCCGCTACATCCTCTTAAAAGGCTTTTTGCACCGACTTGATCATGCCGCTTCTGCTCATGTCCCTATTGAGTTGGCGGCGGAAATGGATGTAGGTGCTCATGTGAACCGTTTTTTCGAACGGTTAAAAGTCGACAAAAAACCTCTACAGATCTTCACAAAATCACATCAAGACCATCATTTAGTTGTTGTTGCGCAGACAGGCATGGGTAAGACAGAAGCCGGACTTTTTTGGCTTGGAAACAAGAAAGGTTTTTTTACCCTTCCTCTGCGTGTTAGCATTAATGCTATGTACAGTCGTATCACCAAAGAAGATAATATAGCTTTCACAAAAAAACAAGAAGAATTGGGCGAGGAAGCGACAGGACTTCTTCATTCTACTAGCCTTGATTATTTGTATGACCAGGAAGAAGGAAATGATGGGATTCTTGAAAAGGTACACAGCCAGTCGAAGGAGTTTGCTAATAAGCTTGTCATTTCAACTATTGATCAGATTCTGAAATTTCCGTTTTATTATTTAGGCTTTGAAAAGGAATATGCCACAATGGCTACATCCAAAGTGATTATCGATGAGCTACAGGCATATGACCCGAAAATTGCAGCTGTTCTCATTAGAGCGATGACGATGATCGATGCAATTGGAGGTTCCTTTATGATTATGACTGCGACTCTTCCTGATTTTTATTTTAAAGCACTTCAAAGAGAACTTTCTTCATCAAAAAAACCTCTATTATACCAAGAATTTATTGATGATTCTGTTAAAAGGCACAATGTCGTGTTAAAGGCACAATCGATTCTAGAAAATCCAATTGTGGAGGAAATAGTGACAAACAGTGCTTCGAAAAAAATTCTTGTTATTTGCAATACAGTGGATCGTGCTTGTAAAGTTTATGATTGCTTACATAGTCTGGGGGCGCCTGTCTGGTTATTGCATTCGCGTTTTACGAAAAGAGACCGTAGCCGATTGGAGAAGCAGATTATTGAATTTGCAACAAATGCTGAATGTGGGGTATGGGTTACAACGCAGCTTGTAGAAGCCAGTCTTGATATTGACTTTGATATGCTCTACACAGAAATGTCATCCTTGGATAGTCAATTTCAACGTTATGGACGCTGCAACCGTAAAGGTTTAAAGCCTGTTGACAAAGTGAACGTTTATGTATTGACAGAAGATGTGTCAGGTGTCAACAAAACGAGAGGTGTATATCATCCTGAAATTTATGAGCGGAGCCTGGAATTGCTGAAAAAACATTCAGAAGGTTTATTGTTGGAGTCAGTCAAGCAAGAAATGATTAGAGAACTCTATGATGAGAAAAAATTGGAAAATAGTAACTTTAAAAATGAGTTTATTCAAACGTTAGAAGAATTAAAAAACCGCCCCCATTATGATCCTGATTTTAAAAAAGGAAAAGCTCAGGAGTTACTTCGCGACATCCATCAGGTTCAGGCGATTCCTGCTGTATTTATAGAACAGGAAGAATTTCAAAAAAGTCTAGCAGCATGGAGAAATGCACAATCAAAGCAAGAAAAAAGACGCTATAGGAATGGTATTGAATCTTATAGCGTTGGAGTAAACAAATATCGAGCTGAAAAAGTGGGGTTATCTGAGATAGAGGAAATAAAAGGATTATTTTATATCCATTGCGGTTATAGTTCTGAAAAAGGGTTACTCCTTCAGTCTGAAGACCTATTTTCATAGGGAGGAGAGCATATCATGCAGCTGATGCAAACAGTGGGTGGAGTTGATCTTGCCTACTATGTCTTGTGTAAGCGCAAGTTATGGTTATATAAAAAGGGAATTGGCATGGAAGAGGAATCGGACCGGGTTATGCAAGGCAAGGTACTTCATGAAACATCTTATACTCGTTTGGAGAAAAAAGAAATTTTAATCGATGGTGCATTTAAGATCGATGCATTGGATGGAGAATATGTCAGGGAAGTCAAGATCTCAAGTAAAATGATGGAATCAGATAAAATGCAAATGCTTTTTTATCTGTATCAGCTTGCGTTAAGGGGAATCGATAAAAAAGGGTTAATCAGCTATACAAAAGAAAAGAAAACGGTTGAAATAGTTTTAACAAACGAGAAGCAGCAAGAGGTCAAACAAGCTATTGCCGGAGTTTATCAAGTTATCGATGAACTTTCTCCTCCTAAAGTGGTAAAAGTACCATATTGTAAATCTTGTGCTTATTTTGGTTTCTGTTATGCAAGGGAGGTAGACGAAGATGATGCGTGACCATTATGTTTTTTCCAATGGAAGGTTAAAACGAAAAAACAATACGATTTATTTTGAGGGAGAAGATGGTGAAAAGAAGCCGCTCCCGATTGAGAAAATTAGAACGCTACATTTGTTTGGAGAAGTTGATATAAACAGCAAGCTCTTGACGTATTTAAGCCAATATGGTATTTCATTACAGTTTTATAACTACTATGGTTTTTTTTCTGGTGCATACTACCCAAGAGAAAGCAAGGAATCTGGATATGTGATTGTCAAACAAAGTGAACATTATTCTGATAGGAATAAAAGATTATATATAGCCTACCAATTTTTGAATGGGGCTGTTCATCATATGTTGCGAAATTTACGAAGTCATAAAGAGGAAACCATGCAACATATTGAAGAAATACAAATCCTTTATGACCAATTGCAAAAAACGATGTCTATTCCAGAATTAATGGGAAAAGAGGGGCAAATCCGCCACCTGTATTACCAGGCATTTAACCATATTTTTAAGCAAGATTTCGTGCTGGAAAAGCGGGAGAAGCAACCGCCGAGAGACCCTGTAAATGCACTGATTTCATTTGGCAATACCCTTATGTACCGTGTCGTACTTGGAGAAATTTACAAAACACCATTAAATCCTACCATAAGTTATCTACACGAACCATCGACAAAGCGCTTCTCTCGGATTAACCCCGCTTATTTGGACATACCTTCTATTTTGAGTCATTTTCGTTACATTTCGTATTAAGCTTTTCTCCCTGTCGTTGGCCATTGAC
>NZ_KE387183.1:11420-16287 GCF_000430625.1 Aneurinibacillus terranovensis DSM 18919 | reverse complement strand
TCTAGTGGTGGCAACACCGTGGGGGTTCAAGTCCCTTCATCCGCACCACTGTTTTATGCGGACATAGCTCAGTTGGTAGAGCACGACCTTGCCAAGGTCGGGGTCGCGAGTTCGAGTCTCGTTGTCCGCTCCATTATAGCTTAATTAAATGAAATATACGTGCCCGTAGCTCAATCGGATAGAGTGTCTGACTACGAATCAGAAGGTTGGGAGTTCGAGTCTCTCCGGGCACGCCATTTTTTTGTTTCGGGAAGTGGCTCAGCTTGGTAGAGCACCTGGTTTGGGACCAGGGGGTCGCAGGTTCAAATCCTGTCTTCCCGACCATTTTGCATTTTGGCGGTGTAGCTCAGCTGGCTAGAGCGTACGGTTCATACCCGTAAGGTCGGGGGTTCGATCCCCTCCGCCGCTACCATTTAATCTCTGTGGCTTTATAGAAGGATCTGCAAGTTTTGGAGAAGTACCCAAGTGGTTATAAGGGGCTCCCCTGCTAAGGGAGTAGACGGGTCAAACTGTGCGAGGGTTCGAATCCCTCCTTCTCCGCCATAAAGGGCCTATAGCTCAGTTGGTTAGAGCGCACGCCTGATAAGCGTGAGGTCGGCTGTTCGAGTCAGCCTAGGCCCACCAGTTCACCTAGTTAGTAATTCTATTTATTAGGATTAATAAAATGAGCCGATAGCTCAGCCGGGAGAGCACCGTCTTGACAGGGTGGGGGTCGCTGGTTCGAACCCTGCACAGGTCATTTAGAAAACCCTTGAGAAATCAAGGGTTTTTGCATGTCTGGGGATTTTGAACAGTTCGATTATGGGGCAAATCGGATTTTTGGTCAATCGATCAATTGAATATGGCTTAGTTACTGGATTCTTATGATTTCGTATTTTGTCACTTTTACCATTTAATAAGATCGAAATCACGAATTCAATTGTATTGATGGTATACTATTGCTTAGTAGTTGCATACACTTCACCTAAAACGATCCCTAACTTTTTAGGAGGTGTATGCGATGGACAAGGAGGATGAGGAAATGAGATTAGCTGCTAATTCTACAAATAAATTATCTAATCATCCCAAATTTAAATCGAGGGTTCCTCGTTTGAACGTAGTTAAAGGTATAGCACAAGCAAATGCTGCCGATCCGATTCAGCGTAAATGGTTTGAGGAATTTAAAAAATAAAAAATGGCACTTAACGTCAGAGATGTTTATTGGTTTGAAGTTGAATACAGTAACGGTGAAAAAGCAACAAGACCTGTCGTAATTATAGAGATTAACGATGGCGTTCCGATTGTTGCTTTATTTGTGGCATTGACTCATTCTAAGATTAAAGATTTTGATAACCCATATGACAAATGGAAAGTACCATTGTTTAGTGTTAAAGCCGATGGTCTTGGTGACAGTTCCTATGCCAAAGCTAATTGTATTGCGGAAGTAGATGATACAGCTTTTAAATCGAAATTACTTGGGTCATCTAAATAAGACCGATATATTGAATATCAAAAGAAGAGTCTTGGTAAAGTACTTTACTGAGGCTTGGGTTATATATAGCGACTGCACAAATTATTTCCTCACATTATCCCCGAGACGAAATTTGTCAAGAGTGGAATTTTTGCCTTTTTCGCCTTAAAGATTCGATACTCCTTCCCCTGCTCTGTTTTGAAGCTCTCCATCCGTTTGTATTGCTCAATATTTTTTGTCGCCAACATTTGCACCTGACTTTTCTCGTTCGTGCCTCCTAACTTTTCAATCGCAGAAATTAAGGTAATTTACAATCATCACCTCTATAAAAAGTCGAATGCAGGGTTTTGGTGTTGTTTTGTGGAATAGGTATAGAGAACCAGATTTATTCATATTTGCAGGAGATTGCAATGACGACACCTTACCATACAAGGTATGTCTCCTGATCACGCTTGGACTCTCCTCTCAACCCCAGTTGTCGGTAAGCGTGCGATATGATGTTCAGCTTCAGGATTTCGAGATGTTAAATTTGCCCATGCAACCTTCTTCGGAACAAGACGATGAAACGAACATTGATTAAAGTCAAAGATAGTCAAAGTCAAAGAATATAAAAAGGATGCTCTGGTATTCGGCCAAATTCCGTGAAAAACCAGCAAAAACAACCGTTATTGACGTTTGAATATATCGAAGCATGAGCCCTATAATGAAGGTGTAAAGCAAAACATAAATAAATGAAGGAGGAGTTTATGTATGTTTGACTTAGTTCCATTCCGTAGAAAAAACGAGGATGTGGTTGGCAGCATGCTGAAGTCCTTCCACGATTTGTTTGAGCAAAACTTCCTTGCTCCCTTGAACAGCAATACGCACCACTTCTGCACGGACATTCGTGAAACGAAACAGGCTTATTTGATTGAAGCCGAGCTGCCGGGGTTTAGCAAAGACGATATCGAAGTCAACTACAGCAACGGTTATTTAACGATCAAGGCTACGCGGAACCGCCAAGAGGAAGAGAAAGACAAGCATGATAAAGTCATTCGTAAAGAGCGCTATCACGGCGAATTTGTCCGCCGCTTCTATGTGGAACATATCGATGAAGACCATATTAAAGCCAAACTTCAGGATGGCGTACTCAAGCTGGAAATTCCGAAAAAAGTGACGTCAGTACCTGCCGACAAACGTGTTACGATCGAATAAAATGGTTGTTAAATACACACAATGGAAATGTTACGGTTAACACTTCTGTTGTGTGTATTTTTTCAATACAAATCCGTCATTTTGCTGGATGAGGTGGAGAAGGCCCACCCCATGTGTTCAACACGCTAATGCTCCACAACTGCAAGCAATAATGGTTATCAGGATAAAGAGAACAAGAATAACCCCAATCTCATTTCCTATTCCAAAGAAACTACCCATCATGCAATACTGTTTGAGTACATGTTATGCAAAAACAAGTTTTTATGTATAAGCAATAGCATCTTTTTGAGCGAGAATTCTTTTTTTGAATATATTTTGACGATTTTGACGGAGGTGTATCCTGCGCCGTTTTTGTGAAAATACACAAATCTGTATAATTTAACTTTTTTATCCAGTTCATCTCCCGCTTCTAAACGTGAAGGTGCGATAGCACCAGTGAAAGTGGGAGATGAATTGGCTTCGGACAAGGACAGGCTTTTGCCTGTTCTTGTCCGACGATATGCTAATCTACAAGTAAGAATCTTTTGCGTGTTTTTTGACAATCAAACATATGGGGTGGTGGCAAATCATGTGTTGCCATGTAAAATGTTTGCACCGTCACTTTGGTCATAGGCGAAAACCAAGCTCACTATGACCATTCCAACGTACAAACGATTTCTACTAACCGTTGGAACAACGGGGTTGGCTCAATCAATTTATCTGCGTTGGCAGATATTACTTGAGAAGCCCCCACTTCAAGCGTTAGCTAAGTGGGGGGTAGTTCACAGGGAGAAAGATTTGCGATAGTTGCATCAACGAACTTGCAGATTTACCACTAAATCAGTTCTAAGCCCTACGCTGCCCACATACGCTGTAGTATAGCGTGAAGCTCGACAGCTTTCCTAATTATAGCAACGCCTCCTGCCGGCAGTGGCAGGAGGCGTTTATATTGCTGGTGCGAAATGTTGATAAAATCTGTGATGTCGCTTAATGCGGCTGTTTCCGTTCATGTTTGTGCCGTGGAGGGATAAAACCATTTTCCTCAAGTTTTTGGTAGCGTTTGTCCAACCTGGCAACGATTTCATTCCCTTTTTCCTCTGTGACGACACCATATTTTACGTATTTGGAGACAACCTCTTTTTGTTTCTCTAAAATGTCTTTGTAAAGAGAAGCTAATTCACGTTTCTGCTGTTCCGATAACTGTGCGGACATCTTTTCTGAATGGGTGGTTGGAATGTCCGCTGCTTGTGCTGGAATCGAACCGAGTACCGGTAGTGACAGCATCATTGCGGCTGCGAGAGCCTTCCGAAATTTACGCATGGAAAGAAACACTCCCTTCTAAATTATTCTCTTATTTTCTGTTCGTACCTATATTTTTATGCATGGAAAAATGGAAAAAGGAAGCACACCAAACGTTGAAGCATATCAAATTCAGGCTTTTCATCGCCATCAGAGTGCAAAATAGTAGGAGAACCGGCAGAGTTGGTCGAGTAGTACTCATGCCGGGTTTACTGTATATTTTCTGTAACTACGATAGTGGTGGATTAGTAATCAACGGTCCGCCTAATCTTTTGTATTTCTAAATTGATCTGGCGTATTTGTTTGTGGATTTCTGTCATTTGAGAGTAGGTTGTAGAAGGTTCCTTTATTTTTTCAATCAACTCATCTTTTAGTTTTTGTAAAAAAACAATTCTCCCTAACAGCGCCATCATGTTGCGCCACCTTTCTCTGCTAAGCTTTGTTATATGTTTTAATGATTTTATAACAAACCAACATTTCTTATCGTTTATTTGTAAGATTATATGACATTGATTTTTTTGAACCCGGTTATGTAATAATTAGCCGCTGGATTGAAATGAGCGGAACAGCGAAGAGGTCTCCACCGTTTCCTGGCAGAGGCCTCCCATTTGTTTATCCATATAAAGAACATTAAATAAAAAGCAAGAGTGGAAAGAGTGGCAGAATGGTTCCCAATGTTTTTCATAGCTGCTTGTCTAAAGGTGTGCATGACTAACCCTCTCCTTTCCATGATGAGCTACTAAATTTTACAACGTTCAATCTTTTCGACCCGGGTGTCTTCTATTGTAGCTCCAGCGTGTGGAATACTATGAAATAAGGTAGAAGATGCGCCGGGTTCTTAAGGCACCCGTAGCATCTTTTTTTATTGTGAGATAAGAAAAGGCTCCGGGTGGCAGAATCCGGGGCATTTTTTACCGTTAAAGAAAGTATATGTTGCTTTACAGT
>NZ_KE387183.1:0-10255 GCF_000430625.1 Aneurinibacillus terranovensis DSM 18919 | reverse complement strand
CCCTGCAGAAAAAGGACGAGCGGCAACGCCCGCGAGTTTTTCTCAATTGATAATATTCCGTTCTTGCGGTTACATAGGGACGGTTGGAGAAGTCGGAACGATTTCTTCGTTGGAAGTCGCCTCTTTAAGTACGAAAGGCGTCAGGATAAATGATAAGAAAAAGCAAACAAGACCCATAAGCCCGAGAACGACACAATCGCGCCATACGCTGATAAATCCGTGTCCTTTAATGAATATTTCCCGGATCGCATCAAGGAAATACGTCAACGGAAGCATATGTCCCACAACATATAAAGCAGAGGGCATCGCTTCAAATGGCCAGGTAAAGCCCGATAACAGAAAGGACGGAACGGCGATTAGCATGGTGATCTGGGTTGCCGCAACCTGATTGCCGGAAAATAAGCTGGCAAGATACCCGATGCCAAGCAAGGCAAATGTAAAGGCCAACGCTAGCGTGGCGACAGGCAGCAGCTGTCCGTTAAACGGTAGATGAAAGCCGTACAGGGACAGGATGAATACCATGAATGTGTTGACAATTCCGATTAAAAAGTAAGGTGCGATCTTTGCGTAAGCAATTCGCCACGGAAGCAGACGCCATTGGGCAAAACGAAGCCAGACCCCTTTTTCTTTATCCCGCGTAATGGTCAGGGATACGCCGAGCAGCAGCACCTGCTGAAGAATCGCCCCAATTAAGCCATAGACAAGAAAGTGGCTGTAATTGAAAGTTGGATTATAGAGAACACGTACACGGAACGGAGTAGGGGCAAAAGTTGATAAAATTTGTGTATTGTTCATCCCCCGCTGTTCCATGTTATATGTGGAAACCGAATATCCGAGTGTAGTAACTACCTGGCTTGCCGCTTTAGTCGCCGCATTGGATATCAGCATATTGCTGCCGTCGATTAAAGTGAGAATCGGAACATTTTCGCCGTGTTTTATCCGCATCGAGAAATCATTTGGAATAATGACCCCGGCTTCCGCTTCTCCTTTTTCAATCGCCTGCTCGACTCCGCTTTCCGTGTGTACCTGGTCGGTAATCGCAAACGTGTCTGTCTGGTCAAACGACTGGATAATTTGGCGACTTAGCTGCGAATTGTCCCCATCATAAATAACTGTATGGATGTCAGTGACGCGCTGATGGGAGTACAAATAACCAAACAACGCCGTATACATAAGCGGGACCAGAAGAAGGATGGCAAACAAGCGCCGATCCCGCAGAATGTTTATCCATTCTTCCCGGATGATATCACCAACTTTTAATGGGGCTTGCATAATTATCTGGCCCCCTTACCCTGCCACATCAGGGTCATACCGGTAGGGACATCTTTCGGTAAATCAGTGAGTGTAACTTTAACGCCGAAGGAACGAATATCTTTATCCCCGGTGCTTTGCGTTGGTTTCTGAATCGCGAAATCAGTCGCCGGTTCAATTACGGTAACTTTTCCTTTTACCGGTTTTCCGGTCGAAAGGAGCTTCATCGTTACGATATCCCCATTTTTAAGGGTCCCAATTTCCGTTTCAGGGAAGTAAAACTTTGCCCATCTATCCTGATTCGTTTCGAGAGTCAATACGGGAAAACCGGAGCTAACCAGTTCACCAAGCTGGGCGGACTGGGTGGTAATAATTCCATCCGCAGGCGCGCGCAATTCTGTATAACCTATGTACGTTTGGGCCTCTTGCAGAGCGGCGTTAGCGTTTGAGACACCCGCATTTGCAGCGTCTACGCTTGCCTGAGCCTGTTTGACCCCGGCGTCTGCGGCGTGAACGTCGTCTTGATGTAGGCGGACTTGCCCTTTTCCTGCCTGAGCCAGAGCAACTGCTGCCTGCGCCTGTTCGAGCTGAGCTTGCGCTGCCTGAATTTGTTCGGGACGGGTCCCGTTTTTCAACATGTTCACTTGCTGCTGGGCAGCCTCATATTTTGCTTTCGCTTCCTGATATTTTAAGGAAGCATCATCTACTGCTGCCTGTGCAACAGCACCGGCGTTCAAAAGTGATTTCATTCTGTCAAGATTGGTTGCGGCAATTTGAAAAGCTTCTTTTGTCGCGTTAAGGTTAATATTAGCCTGTTCCCGCTCTTCCTTACGTGCTCCGTTTTTCAAAGCGTCCAGATTTGCCTGTGCAGCTTTTACTGCTGCCTGAGCCTGAGCGATTTGCCGATCGGCGGTCTGGGCCGTCACGGTTACGGCGTCAGAACCCTGCATTTTTTTTGCTTCGGCTGCACCCACAGCGGCTTGTGCCTGGGATACTTGCGACTGGGCCGCATTGACTGCCGCCTGCGCTTGCGCAGCTTTATCCAATAACTCCTGACTTTCCAGGCGGGCAAGAATCTGTCCCTTTTTCACATGGTCGCCTTCTTTAACGAAGAACTGCTGAATACGGCCGCCTATTTTGAAGCTGGCATTTATCGTCGTGGATTCAATATACGCTGTCGGTTCAGAAGCTGTTGTTTCCGCTGCTTGCCCAACTTCCCGGTACGAAGAAAGCGCATATGCTCCGCTCCCGATAAGCAGTACCATCAAAGCAAACATAATAGCCCTAATGGATTTCATCTTTCATACACCTCTTTTTATTCTCTGTTTCTTTTACTCTTCAAAAATCCCAAGTGCGTGAAGAACCAGGCTTTGCAAGCTGTACCGGATAGAGGGGTCATCGAGCGTCTGACCATGAATGATCGAACGCATTGCGGTGAAAGCAAGCATTCCGAAAATACTGCTTGCGGTCGTCCGAATATCCATTATGGAAGGCACTTTACCTAATTTCCTTGCTGTTTCCAGTTCAGATTCAAGCACTTCAAAATAACTTTGTAATACGTGCCGGATTGTGTAATGCCGTTCCTGTGTTCCCCATCCTTTGCTCAGGAGAAGCCGGCAAAAGTCGGTTTCGTTCTGGAAAAAGTCAAGATGGGCTTCGACTAAGCGCATCATACGTGTCCGAAACTCGACGGGTTCCACGATTTCGATAAAATCTTTAATCTTTTCGATAAATCGCTGGACGCCTGATTCCATCACGAAAACATACAGGTCTTCTTTCGTTTTAAAGTTATAGTACAGCGTCCCTTTCGCCACCCCGCATATTTCAGCAATCTGTTCCATTGTCGTTTCGTTATAGCCTTTATCGGCAAATGCCTTTAAGGCACCCTGGAAAATTAATTCTTTTGTTTTGACCCTCATGGTGTCACCCCTTTCCATTTTAAACTGACTAGTCAGTTTAAATTATATAATTATTATAAAAGGCGCTAATTTGGAAATCAATACTAAAGAAGTGTCATTAGTTTGAACGAACATTGGAAGATGAATACGAAGAAATCGACTGCTGAAAGGGTAACTGGTAAACATTATGGCTTGTGTGAAGGACGGTAAGTATGTTAATATATTTCCTGCATGATCTTGAGTGATTTATTAATGAGAATTTCTCAGTGGAGATGTACCCAAGTCCGGCTGAAGGGGACTGACTCGAAATCAGTTAGGCGTCGCAAGGCGTGCGGGGGTTCGAATCCCTCCATCTCCGCCATACATATAAACCCCGGTATATCAACGTTTTTGACCGCTAGTGTAGCGGAAGCGACACGTTGATATACACGAAAATGGGGTGACTGATTCTCCTGCGAATTAGTTAGCACGGTTCGTTTACGAAATTAATATGCGTAAGTTTTTCGATTGGGTGTACGAGTCCCACGGAAGAATAACGGTAAATGACGTTACTATAGCGTTGTTGCGGATTTTCTCATGGAGGCAACGGCTGAATATCCACATCGAAGAAGGAAATTGATCATGGAATACGGCCCAGCTTCTTGCTTTACGATTCGCTTTTTGTTATGATAATCAAGCAGCAGAGATGTTGCCTGATTAAGTGTATAATTTTGTCGCACTAGACGGGGAGGTAGCGGTGCCCTGTAACCCGCAATCCGCTATAGCGGGGTTGAATTCCTGTTAGAGGTGCGTTTCATGTGGGGTCTGACTCGTGCAAGTGGTGTTGAGAATCGGGTCCTGCGCAACGGGAACCCATGAACCTGGTCAGGTCCGGAAGGAAGCAGCCATAAGTGGAATTTCCCGTGTGCCGCAGGGTTGCCTGATTTGAGCCAACTACGCGGGTTCGCCTGGGTGAACGTATCGAAGACGGGTGTGCGGCTTCAATTTTAAAGCTTCCGGCATTTATTGTCGGAAGCTTTTCCTATTTAACAAGAGGATTTTTCTTGAAAATGAAGAATATGTGAAAATACAGAAACCGTGAAAATAAAAGAAGTGGCATAGAGTGAGGTGAGGATATGCGGGATTATTCATCATTTCAATTCAGGGTTGACAGGGAAGAAATGGAGTATCATTTGCATAATGCACCGTTTGCTGCTGCATTACTGGATAATGAGGGAAACGTAATCGAGGCAAATACAGTTTTGCTTCAAGCCACAGGATATACATATGAACAGGTTAAAACAAAGAAGTTTAGCGATTTTTTTTTAACACGTGACCCTTTTGAAGCATGGATTAACCAGTGTAAAAAGGTGGCTTATGAGAGCAAAAAAGCTCCTCGCATTACTTTAAAGCTGAAAACGGGAAATACTTGTATGTGCAATGCCATTATTTATAACGATATGGGAATGGAGAATTACCCGTTTCACTGTATAGTTCTAACGAATATCACCGGGAAAGAAAAGCCCATCCTCCACTACTTCAACCAGATTATGGATAACATTAATCTTGGGATCGTCGTTCTGAATCAGAAGGCGCTCATTGTAGAAATTAGCCATACCGCGTGTGAACTGCTGGGTGTAAAGAAAGAGTTTGTCATAAACCGTACGATAAAAGAAGCGTTTTCCGGAATGAAGGACGAGCAGCATTTTATTTCTTCTTCCCTTTTAGACGGGGTTACCGTCCGAAATCAAGCGTATTCGTGGCGAAATGGTGATAAACGGTTTGATTTTATCGTTGATTCAGACGTACTTTATTACCCGGATGGTGAAATCGCCGGGGGGTATTATATTTTTAAAAATGTTACCAACATGCTGACGATTGAACAGCAAATCGAGCGCAAAGACCGCCTTGCCATGATCGGCCAGATTGCAGCCGGAACCGCCCATGAAATCCGCAACCCGCTGACTTCTATTAACGGATTCCTCCAGATGATGTCGAAAACGCTGGATGAAGCAGGAATGGTGAAAGAGAAAGAGTATACCAAAATAATGCTGATGGAAATTAACCGTATCAATGATTTGGTCAGTGAATTTCTTCTGCTTAGCAAGCAAAAAGAAGTTCAGTATCAGCTTGTGGATGTCGAGCAAGTTTTTACGGAAATCCTCCCCATTGTAAAAAATGAGGCTTTGCTTCATGGGATCGATGTGATTGTGGAACTGTGTGAAGAAGTTCCTCTTATTATTGGGGACAGCGAATTATTAAAGCAAGTACTGCTCAATATTACGAAGAATGGAATTGAAGCGATGGGGGAGAAGGGGGTACTGACCCTTCGCATCTCGATAGTGGCAGATAAGGTCGAAATAGCGGTCCACGATACGGGACCTGGCATTCCGCCTTATCTGGTCGACAAAATATTCGATCCGTTTTTTACGACAAAGGAGGAAGGGACAGGACTGGGTCTGCCTGTATGCCAGAAAATTGTCCATGATATGGGAGGGAGCATTCTGGTTTCCTGCAAAGGAAATGGTACGGTGTTTCGGGTGGTTCTTCCTGCCCGGTAAAAATTAGACAATTTCTCTTCTATCCGGAAAAGTGGTATAATAATAGTCTGTATCATTTAAGTTGAAATAGGAAAGATGGGGATGTAAAATGGCCTATCGCGCATTGTATCGTGTTTGGCGTCCTCAAAAGTTTGGTGATATTGTCGGACAGGAGCATGTGACACGCACGTTGCAAAATGCCATTAGGGAGCAGCGTTTTTCTCACGCGTATTTATTTAGCGGTCCCCGGGGAACGGGAAAAACAAGCGCTGCAAAAATTATGGCAAAGGCCGTCAATTGTGAGAAGGGTCCTGCAGCAGAACCATGCAATGAATGCAGTGCCTGTCTGGGTATTACGGAAGGCTCTGTCGTTGATGTTGTAGAGATAGACGCAGCATCCAACCGCGGCATTGACGAAATACGCGACCTTCGGGATAAAGTGAAATACGCGCCTTCACAGGTCCGCTTTAAGATATATATTATTGATGAAGTCCATATGCTGACGACAGAAGCGTTTAACGCTTTGCTGAAAACGCTTGAAGAGCCGCCCGCGCATATCCTGTTTATTCTCGCGACAACGGAGCCGCATAAACTTCCTGCTACGATCATCTCACGCTGCCAGCGGTTCGATTTTCACAGAATCAGCAGTGCCGCAATGGTGAGCCGGCTCAATGAGATTGCCCATTCGGAGAATCTGCACGTGTCGGAACAGGCTCTTATCTTCATTGCCCGCCTTGCAGAAGGCGGGATGCGGGATGCCCTGAGCCTGCTTGATCAGGCATTTTCATTTGGAGGAAACCATGTGGATCTCAGCGACGTGTTATGCATTACAGGAGCGGTATCCCATGAATGGCTTGCCGAATGTGCAGGGTATATTCATACGGGATCGGCTGCCGATGTGATTGATGTCGTCAATCGCCTTGTGCTGAAAGGAAAAAATCCTGAGCAGTTTCTTGAGGATTTACTTTTGTATTTTCGGGATCTCCTTTTATACAAAACCGCCCCCGGCCTAGAGGAGATTCAGGGTCGGATGGCACTTGACCCTGCGTTTAAGGAACTTGGAGATGCGTACGATCAGGAGCGGTTATTTACCATTATCGAACAGTTAAACCGGTCGCAAAATGACATGAAGTGGGCGAACCACCCACGAATTATGCTCGAATTGGTTCTCATTCAACTGTGCCAGACATTGCAGGCGGAGGTCGCATTCCATTCCCCTGCCGTTACGGCTCCTGCGGAGAATGCGGGCGCAGCGGACATGAAAATGGGTGCAGCCGAACCTTTACGTGATTTGCTGCAGCGAATTCAAGCTCTTGAGACACATATTAAAAAGCTGGAGAATAAAGAGCCTGCCGATGAGCAAAAAGGCTCGGCAAGCAGCAGACGCCGGGAACCGAAAAAACTACAGTCGACGATTAAGATTCCTACAGCACGCATTCGGGAAGTTGCGGCTCAGTCGTATGCCAATCAATTGGCAAAATTGGTCTCAATCTGGCCTGATGTACTGCAGCGTGTGAAACAGCAAAGTGTTTCTCTTAACGCATGGCTGCAGGATGGCACACCTGTGGCGCTTTCAGAGAATGGATTAGTGATTAGTTTTAAAACGGTGATTCACTGTGAGACAACGGCACGTGAAGACAACAAAAAAGTGATTGAGGAAGTCGTAAAAGGAATTATTAATCGGCCAGTTGAATTGTTTACCTTAATGGAGAACCAATGGAGGGAGATCTCCGGTTCCATTGATTCATCAGGAGAAAGGGCCTCTGAGGAACCGAAAGAAACGTTGAGGGAACCGCATTTGGAAGAGGCGTATAAATTAGTTGGAGAAGAACTGATAAATATTATCGATTAGGAGGCAACATAATGTTTGGTGGCGGAAATATGCAAAATATGATGAAACAAATGAAAAAGATGCAGGCACAGATGCAAAAGGCACAGGAAGAATTGAAGGAAAAGACGGTTGAAGCAACGGCGGGTGGCGGGATGGTCACTGTTACAGCCAACGGGCACAAACAGATTCTCGATGTCAAAATTAATCCGGAAGCGGTTGACCCGGATGATGTGGAAATGCTGCAGGACCTGGTGCTTGCCGCAGTAAATGAGGCTTTAAATAAAGTGGATGAACTTGTTACGAAAGACATGGGTAAATTTACAGGCGGGTTAAATATGCCGGGATTATTCTAAGGACGGAGAGACATCAGTGTATTATCCTGAGCCGATTGCTAAATTAATAGACGGATTTATGAAATTGCCAGGCATTGGCCCAAAAACGGCAGCACGCTTGGCTTTTTTTGTTTTGGGAATGAAAGAAGATGACGTTTTAGAGATTGCCAAAGCGCTCGTGAACGCAAAGAGAAACCTGGTTTACTGCTCGGTGTGCCAGAATATTACCGATGTAAATCCCTGTCGTATCTGCATGGACACATCGCGCGACCGCTCGATGATTTGTGTTGTTCAGGATCCGAAGGACTTAATCGCAATGGAGAAAACAAGAGAATATCCGGGGTATTATCATGTTCTGCATGGCGCCATTTCCCCAATGGATGGCATTGGACCGGAAGATATTCGAATTGCGGAGCTGCTCAGACGATTAGAGGATGAGGAAGTAAAGGAACTTATTCTTGCAACTAACCCTACGATCGAGGGAGAAGCAACAGCTATGTATATTTCTCGTCTTGTGAAACCGTTCGGCATTCGGGTGACGCGGATTGCACATGGACTGCCGGTTGGGGGCGATTTGGAATACGCGGACGAGGTTACCATCTCGAAAGCGCTGGAGGGAAGGCGTGAACTATAAGTTCGTTTTTTGCCTCCTGTTTTTAAAAGCGGTGATTCAAACATAGGTGCTTTGTTTAGATGTGCAAGCGAAGCAGTGTTGAATTGCCGCTTTTTATTTATTATTTTCAGGAGAATGAAAACCGGTTCTTATACTTTCTTTTTGAGCATAAGTTTGTACAAGTGAGAGGTGAGGGAATGCACAGACAGGAACGGTGGGAGAAAATTGCGCTTATAACCGGTGTACTCCTGGTACTGGGCTATATCAGCGGCATGGGTCTTGAATTTTCATCTTTAAAATGGGTCATGACCGCTAAGGGGGATTGGAAAGTAGAATCCTCGGATGCCGTAAGCAGAACCTGGATGCTCTTCTTTTTGAGCACGGCAATTCTCAGCGTTTTACCTGCGTTTATTTTTATTCCGGCTCTTATCAAAACACGCAATAAGGAATGGCCGGGGTGGGAACGCGGGGTTTCTATGCGGTATGCCGTTTATTATTTTGCGCTGTATCAGGTAGGGTATGTGGTTATCCAACTCGTTTTTACGGTATTTCCTCAATCCTTATTTGCTGAGAACTCGTTTGGAAATTTAATCGAATCGTTTTTACCGCAATTTATGATGGCCGGAATTGGCTTGCTTCTTTTTTATAGCCGGCTGCATGATATAGGGTTTGTTCGCCCGGTTAAAGGAAAACAGCTTATTTTAAGCATCATCCTTTGTTATATATTTACCAGGTTTTTGCTGGATTATCTTATTACATTACCGATTTCAAATTTGTTTCATTTTAATCTTGATTCCTGGCGTGAACAGCAAATATCCGGTGAAGTGATGCAGGCTAAAAATATCGGTCTTGTTACAGGAGTGCTTGAAATTTTATTTGTAGGTTTTTTTGTTCCTGTCGCTGAAGAAATGATGTTTAGAGGGGTTCTTCAGACAGTGCTTGTTGAGAGGTTCGGGGCGGTAATAGGCGTCGTTGGCTCAAGTTTTCTATTTGCGGCGATACATGTCGACCCTGTATTATTTCCTCCGCTATTTACGTTGGGACTGATGTTAGGCTGGCTTCGTCACCATCACCGGAGCCTCTGGGCTTCTGTCTTGTTTCACGCGTTGAATAATACGATTACCGTATGCATTTATTTCTTCCAGTAGAAAATGCAGTGTCTCCCTGTTTAGTCAGGGAGGGGGCAACGGAAGAGAGGAGAGGAATAGAAGTGAGCAGTTTTACGATTTTTAGTATCGTAATTGTAGCGGCGGTAGTACTTATTTTTATGAATTATTCTGCATGGAGTCCTGTAAAATGGATTGGATGGGCATTGGGGAATGTGGTGATAGGCAGCCTCCTGTTATTTTTGGTCAATTTGTTTGGAGAATCCTTTGCGTTTACGATTCCTCTCAACCCTGTTACAGCGACGATAGCAGGGTTTCTCGGGATTCCCGGATTGGTAACGCTTATTCTCATTAAACAGTTTATCCTTTAATTTCCGTTGACTATTAAGTATAAGCATGATAAAGTGTTAAGAGTCCTCTTCGGATGGACTTTTTTTATTATGATAGAGCACTATTTGATAGATTATGTTTTCGTTTACTCCAATGTCAAATATCATGCATAAAGAGTTGTTGTGAAGCTGGATTTTCTTTGTGAAACAAGCAACTTGATTCTTACTCATTATAAAAAAGGTATTGACATTACTTTATAAGATATGATATATTATTTAAGTCGCCGCTGAGAGTGGGTGACGGAAATGAAGTTCCTTGAAAACTGAACAGTGAAATGCCAAATGTGCGATATAACCCGGATACAATTCTGGATTT
>NZ_AUMJ01000076.1 GCF_000430625.1 Aneurinibacillus terranovensis DSM 18919 | reverse complement strand
GTGGTATGGACGTACTGTCGTTGCCGTAGGTAAAACCTTTGCTTCCTCTCAGCTCTGTTCGTGTTGTGGATACCAAAACAAAGAGGTTAAAGATCTTAACTTGCGACAATGGAAGTGTCCTTCTTGTCATAGTGAATGGGACAGGGATGTAAACGCAAGTTTGAATATTCTTGCCGAAGGCAAAAGACTACTATCTGCATAATCGCAGTAACCGCAGGAACTGCGGGGATAGCTTGGTGGTACATCATGTACTAATTCTGCTCAGTAGAGCGGACTACCCAAGAATCTCGTGGCTTTAGCCATGAGAGGTTCAAACCATATTATACACAGGTAATTAATTCCTGTAAATAAATAACTGGTTAAATATTCATAGTTTCAATAATTTGTAACAAGATGATTGGAGGCAATAAAGAACGTTACTCTCAGACTCGGTGGGCAATGGAAGGGTCCGCTTCTTATTTTTTGCAGGAATGTTCCCTTTCAAGGAGTAGAAACTGGCTATGTTTTAAAAAAAGGGAGACCTGTCCGGATGTTTCGGACAGGTCTCCCTCTGTTCCCGTTAAAGAAAGTATATGTTGCTTTACAGTGTTAAAGCAACATATACTTTCCTCCATGGGTCAGCTGAGAAAAACTTGCGGGAGTGTGCCGAACGTTGCTTTTTCGATGTGGAGCGTGTGGCCGGAAGGTCGATCAGACCGACAATTGTCTCCATCATTGAGGTACCCGGATGTTTTGTCGGTCCGACCTTCCGGTCACTAAGCGGCCGTTTCGCTACCCTGCAGAAAAAGGACGAGCGGCAACGCCCGCGAGTTTTTCTCAGTACCACGGACAATCTCTGCTTCCAGTTAGCGGGGAAAACTTGCAAAAAATAGAACGTACCATTCCATTCGCCCATCTACTCCTCCTGCTCTTTCTTATACTGCTCAATCCCCTTCTTAAACAGCTCCAGCAGCACGTCATGCTGGGTCTTGCTTTTAACATAGCTGCGGATGTTGTCAATTTCTTTTACTAATTCCGCGTCAAGATGAAGGTTGACCGTTTTTCCCTTTTCTTTCGCAATAATCTCAACGCCTTTTCCCCGGGAATGCAGGACACCGTTTATTGTCATCTCATCCGTGAGCAAACGTTTATCCGGTATATAAATTTTTTCTGCTTCGATAATAATTTTGCTTGCATCCTCGCTAAAATGAATCTTCATTTTCTCGTTTTGGTTCTTGTTCTCATCTCTAATCTTTCGTGCAATCAAAATGTTTTCATTCGTGTTTTTGATTTCTATTACAACCATTGTTCTCTCCATTTGACAATAATCTTTCTGGTATATGTTCCAGGCTTGAAAGGTCGGGAAGCTGTAGTTTATATACGAATTCACCCTCCAGTATGTCACACTCCATAATAACACCCCGTAGATTTTGTGGAATATAGCACACCTCGTCCAGTATGTCATAGAGGGGTTCAATGTACCCCCTCTCATATAAAAACGGAAAAACAACCGAGCGCAAATAGAGATTTCGCTTCTTTCCCTGCTTGGTTTTTAAGGCCCAAAAATGCTCTCGTTCATCGATGGCGTCGCCAAGGTGTCCATCATCTGTCCAGCGCTTAATCGTAGACATGTTAATGGTCTTGCCGCTGCGCATGGCAACAAAGTCAACAATTTCTTTCGAAGAAATATAGCGCTTTCTACATTCTTGTTGTTTTTTAGACTGGGCCAACTCCTCCTCCAGTTGACGTAATAAACTCTTCTTTTCCTGAATTTCCTGCCGTAAGCGTTCGATGGCTTCTTCTAATTCCATGTTTCATTCCTCTCAGGACGCAATACTAAATCAATTCTTAACATGTAGTTGGATATATTTTAACAAAATTTGAAAGGTTATAAAATAAATTTTTATCACTTATAAAATATTTAATAATTTCAATCAATTATGTTGATAATTCATTTTTAATGTACTATTATAAATATATATTTCAGAAAATTATAATAAGATTAAACAAAAGAATAAGGAGGAGAAGCTCTTGGGCCATCAGACGTTCATAACGGTTGAGCAGTTGCAAAAAAATTTTCAAGAATATATTCCGCCACTAAAAGATAAAGCGGCGATGGATGAAGCGAATCGCTGTTTGTACTGCTACGATGCTCCCTGTATTAAAGCTTGCCCTACAGGTATTAATATTCCATCATTTATAAAAAAGATTGCGTCCGGGAATATCAAAGGATCTGCCCGTGTCATTATGGAATCCAATCCGGTCGGTGCAAGCTGTGCGAGGGTTTGTCCAACGTCAGAGCTTTGTGAAGGCGCGTGCGTTCTAAACGATGCGTCAAGCCCGATTATGATTGGCCAACTGCAGCGGTATTCAACGGATTGGGCTATCCGTAATAAGGTCTCCTTATTTGGAAAAGGGCAGAGCGTAGGGAAAACGGTCGCGATTATCGGCGGAGGCCCTGCCGGCTTATCAGCGGCCCGGGAGCTGGCCCGGTTTGGTTTCGATGTCACCATATATGAAGCCAGACCCCAGGCCGGCGGTTTAAACACATACGGCATCGTCTCCTTCCGTTTGCCTCAGGACATCTCTCTGTGGGAAGCGGAGCAGGTGAAAGCATTAGGTGTTAAGATTCTGACGAATGTAACGGTCGGCCGTGACATCACCGCAGAGGAAATCCTTGCCGACTATGATTTTGTGGTGCTGGCCGTCGGGCTGGGCAATGTTCCACAATTAGGCATTGAGGGCGAGGAATTGGAGGGGGTGTATGACGCCATTCAGCTTGTTAAAGATACAAAAACGAAACCACTGTCAACATTGAACGTTGGAAAGCGTGTCGTGGTGGTTGGTGCCGGCAACACTGCGATTGACGCCGCCACATGCTCTAAGCGGTTAGGGGCAAAACACGTGACGATGCTGTACCGCCGTACCGAACAAGAAATGACCGCGTACGATTTCGAATATGAATTTGCCAAACAGGAAGGTGTGGAATTCAGATGGCTTTCCGCTCCCACACGAATTATCGGCGACGAGAACGGCAAAGTAAAAGCGCTTGAAATCGTGCGGATGAAGCTTGGAGAACCGGATGCTTCCGGGCGCCCCCGCCCCGTAAAAATAGAGGGATCTGAATGTACTATCGAAGTGGATTCGATCATTAAGGCGATCGGACAGTCTAAACTGCTGTCGGTTATCGAAGCGTTTGGGCTTGCTCACCAGAACGGCATTGTTGAAGTCAATGAAAAGAACCAAACATCAAATCCGAAAGTGTTTGCTGCCGGGGATTGTATTTTTGGATTAGGTAACGCGGAAGCGATGGTAGTAGATGCGGCGCAGCAGGGCAAAAAGGCGGCGTACGGGATTCACAGCGTCCTGCTTCCAAATAAAAATGCGTCGATGGTATAACGGAAAATATCATGATAAAGGGGAGGAAACGATATGGCAGATTTGAGAATTGAACTGGCCGGGATTCAGTCACCCAATCCCTTCTGGCTTGCTTCCGCACCTCCTACGAACACCGGCTATCAAGTTCAACGTGCGTTTGAAGCCGGATGGGGCGGAGCTGTCTGGAAAACGTTGGGGGATCCCATTGTGAATGTAACGTCCCGCTTTGCAGGTTTGACGTATAACCGGCAAACCGTTGGGTTTAATAACATTGAATTGATCACGGACCGCCCGCTGGAAGTCAATCTTAAAGAAATGAAAGAAGTGAAACGGAACTTTCCTAATCACACGCTAATTGCGTCCCTCATGATGGAACCTGACAAATATCGTTGGCAGGAACTTGTCAAAGCGGTGGAAGACATCGGGGTAGACGGCCTTGAATTAAATTTTGGCTGCCCGCATGGGATGGCGGAACGGGGAATGGGTTCGGCCGTTGGACAGCAGCCCGAGCTTGTTCAAATGCAGACCGCATGGGTGAAGGAAGTAGCCCGAACCCCGGTTATCGTAAAACTAACGCCGAATATCACTGACATCCGCTATACGGCGCGTGCCGCCGTACAGGGTGGTGCTGATGCCGTAAGTATGATTAACACGATCAATAGTCTAATGGGGGTTGACCTTGATACGTGGAATACCATTCCGCATGTCGATGGAAAAGGTGCGCACGGCGGCTATTGCGGCCCGGCAGTCAAACCGATTGCGTTAAACATGGTGGCGGAGTGTGCCCGTGACCCGCTCGTCGGAGTGCCGATATCGGGAATCGGCGGCATTTCAAACTGGCGTGATGTCGTTGAATTTATGTTAATGGGTGCTTCGGGAATTCAGGTATGTACAGCAGCTATGCTGTATGGCTTTCGTATTGTCGAGGATATGGCTGAAGGGTTGAGCAATTACCTTGATGAGAAAGGCATTGCCTCTGTCATGGATATCGTAGGGAAATCTGTCCAGCGTTACTCTGACTGGGGGAATTTAAACCTTAACTATAAAATTGTCGCGCGAATTGACGAAGAATACTGCATTCATTGCAATCGGTGCCATATTGCGTGCGAAGACACATCCCACCAGTGCATTGATATCGTTCCGAACGGTGCGGGCAAAGAAAAACTGGTCGTTCGGGAAGAGGATTGCGTGGGCTGTAATCTATGCTCTATTGTTTGTCCAATTGAGGACTGCATCACGATGGTTGAAGTGCCGACTGATTTACCGCCGCAAACTTGGAAGGAACGGCAGGCGGCCATAAACTCATAGGGAGCCATAAACTCATAGAGACATCAATGAACGGATAGAGTGCAGCAAAACTGATAGGGAGAAGCAAACCGATACACAACAGCTAACGGAAAGACAGCGGCAAGTGAACTCAAGTGGGAGGCGAATTGGAATGGCAAAAGTAATCAAAGGGGGAACGGTGGTAACCGCTTCCGATATTTATCAAGCCAATGTGTTAATTGAAGGGGAAAAAGTAATAAGCATTGGGGAGAACATAGATTCGGGAGACGCTGAGATTATCGACGCGAAAGGATGTTATGTTTTTCCTGGAGGGGTTGATCCGCACACACACCTTGACATGCCTTTTGGCGGGACGACGACGGCGGATGATTTTGAGACCGGAACACGTGCGGCCGCATTCGGCGGAACGACAACGGTTGTAGATTTCTGCCTAACCCGGAAAGGGGAGCCGTTAAAAAGCGCGATCCAAACCTGGCATAAAAAAGCGGATGGAAAAGCCCTGATCGACTATGGCTTCCATCTGATGATAAGCGAAATCAATGACAATGTGCTGGGCGAGCTCTCACAGGTCGTTGCAGAAGAGGGAATCACATCGCTTAAGCTATTTATGGCATATAAAAATGTCTTTCAGGTCGACGATGGGACACTGTTTCAAACGCTGACCAAAGCGAAAGAGCTTGGGGCTCTTGTGCAGGTTCACGCGGAGAATGGAGATGTCATCGATTATCTTACAAAAAAAGCGCTCGCTGAAGAAAATACAGACCCGATTTACCATGCGCTGACCAGGCCTCCGGAAGCGGAAGAGGAAGCGACAGGCAGGGCGATTGCAATGGCAGCTCTCGCCGATGCTCCGCTGTATGTTGTGCACGTTTCATGTGCCGCGGCCGCGAATAAAATCAAAGAAGCGCGTGATGCAGGGTACAAAGCGTGGGGGGAAACATGCCCGCAGTATCTTGTACTGGATATTACGGCGCTGGAAAAACCTGATTTTGAAGGAGCGAAGTATGTGTGGTCACCGCCGCTTCGCGAGAAATGGAATCAGGAAGAGCTGTGGGCTGCGTTGCGCAACGGCAGCCTGCAGACGGTCGGTTCCGATCAGTGTTCCTTTAATTTTGCAGGGCAAAAAGAATTAGGAAGAAATGATTTTACAAAAATACCAAACGGAGGGCCTCTGATCGAAGACCGTTTTTCCATTTTGTATTCAGAAGGCGTGCATAAAGGCAGAATCGGGCTTAATACATTCGTGAATGTCGTTTCGACAAATGCAGCCAAGCTGTTCGGTCTTTTTCCGAAGAAAGGTACGATTGCGGTCGGCAGCGACGCGGATATTGTTATTTTCGATCCGAAGGCGGAGCGGACGCTGTCTGCATTCACTCACCATATGAATGTGGATTACAATCCATTTGAAGGCATGAAGGTAGTCGGCGAACCTGTAACGGTACTTTCCCGCGGCGAAGTCATTGTTCGGGACAAACAATTTCTCGGCAAGAAGGGACGGGGCGAATACTTACGGCGGGCAACGTTCCAGCAATACTGATTTGATCAGATCACTACTATGAAAATATCAAAGGTGAAAACAGGAGGCGGAGTATAATGTCAGCAAAAGAAGTCGTTATCGGATTGATTCAGGCCAGTCATGATGTAAACGGGAACGAACCTGTGGAAGTACACAAGAATGCGGCGATTGAAAAGCATTTAAAGCTTGTGGATGAGGCGGTGGAAAAAGGAGCGCAGATTGTCTGCCTGCAGGAGATTTTTTATGGTCCGTATTTTTGTGCGGAACAGACAACCAAATGGTATGAGGCTGCCGAGCCGATTCCGGATGGGCCGACGACCCGTTTGTTCCAGGAAGTAGCGAAGAAAAATGATATTGTCATCGTACTTCCCATTTATGAGAAAGCAGGAGAGGGGATCTATTACAATACCGCGGCTGTGATTGATGCAGACGGGACATACCTCGGCAGATACCGTAAAAAACATATTCCCCATGTGGCAGCTGGCGAGAACGGAACCGGCTTTTGGGAGAAATATTATTTTAAACCGGGAAATGAAGATTATCCGGTATTTGATACAAAATATGGCAGAATTGGCGTTTATATTTGCTATGACCGGCATTTTCCGGAAGGCGCGCGCATTCTTGGCTTGAACGGGGCGGAAATTGTTTTCAATCCATCGGCTACTGTGGCGGGCACATCCGAATATTTATGGAAATTAGAACAACCTGCCCATGCGGTGGCCAACGGCTTTTATGTAGCGGCCATTAACCGTGTCGGATTTGAAGCCCCGTGGAATATGGGTGAATTTTACGGACAGAGCTATCTGGTCGATCCAAAAGGACGGTTTGTTTCCGTTGGAAGCCGGGATAAGGATGAGGTCGTCATTGGTGTCATGGATCGCAATGTGATTCACGAAGTCCGCGATGTGTGGCAATTTTACAGGGACCGCCGGCCGGAAACATATGATAAGCTTTCCGCTCAGGTTTAAAAGCGCGAAAAGTTAAGGCAAAAGAGCAGGGTTCCTTCAGCGGGCCTGCTCTATTTTTAATGTTGTTTATTAAAATAATTCTAAATAATTTGAATTGAACATAGGTTTTACGTATGATATATTTTTACAAGAATAAAATAAGGAGGGACGTGGCAGGAATGGACATCGCTTATCGAGGCATACCATTAAGAGAAGCCAGGGAAGCTGTTGAGAGGCAGTGCTATGTAAACAGTGAGGAACGAAAGTTTTCCAACAGTATAGAAATAAAGGCTGTTTTTGGTCCAGGGGTGTATCTTGTGAATAACTATATTGTAGCCGCCGAATACGCGTATTGCCACGCTGAGTCTACCAATGATTTGGGTTGCGTTGTTCGCCAAACCGTCCATATGAAGAATCCGATGAAACTGGACCAAGAGTTCGGAGAAAAAGAAATCCGCCGGAAAGCCTTTGACTGGAAATTTGCGGAGAAAAAAGTGGAAATACCGATAGCAGGAAAAAGTTTCTATGAATTAAGCCATTGGGCGGGAACGATTATTCGTGAGTTCCTCGTATCTCATCACTACGATGGCATTGAATACAAAATTAGCGAGGAGTTAATCTACTATGTCTGTTATCAACCCTCTGACCAAATTAAACAGATGTGCATTGATTTTATCTATCATATCGATGATGTTAGAAAGCATACGTTTACCGAATTAAGAAAGATTTATAATGAAAACATAACTCCCTCTGCATAAAAAATCCTCTACCCGCTCCGCCGGGGTAGAGGATTGAATGAAGACTTCCATAATCTATCTTGAAATAACTTTATTTCATCCTTCTGCTGGCGCCGCGTTGCGACACATGGATGTCTATTGGGAAAGGACAGTTTCCTGCGAACTTTCCTGCTCTGTGGAAACGCGGTATTCCGTCATCGCATCATACTCTTCTTTCGTCAGGATACTTTTGTCGTTTCGCATGAAATACACGTAGGCGATAATCGAGAAGAGGAGGCCGAATGACCAGGCGTTCTCCCACATAAACGAAAGGCCGGGAATAAATAGACTGATTAACGGAATACCGACCCCTACGATCAGTGCATACACCCCGTTCATGTTAAACCCGGATGAGTAATGATACCTTCCGTCCGTCGCATATAACTCCTTCAATGCCATTCGGCGGCGTCGCACGATCCAATAGTCTGCGATAGCGATGCCGTCAATCGGACCGAGCAGTGCCCCGTACGTACCGAGCCAGCCAAAAATATAATTGCCGAAGTTGGACATGATGTACCATGGCTGCATTAAGATAGCGAAAAGTCCGGTAATAATGGCACCCATAGCAAAGGTAATCCGTTGAGGATACAGGTTTTCAATCGCCCGTGCAGGCGCTACAACATTCGCGCCGACATTGATCGTAATCGACGAAATAACAATGACAATCGTGCCCAGAAAGACGACAAAAGGTGGGAATTTAGCGAGCAGTTGAACCGGATCCCATAGTGCTTGCCCGAAAATAACAATCGTGGCTGAGGTGACGGCAATACCTATGAAGGAAAAGACGCCCATTGTGAGGGGGAGTGAGAAACTCTGTGCCGTCATTTGGGACTTCTGGCTTTTTGCGTACCGGCAAAAATCCGGAATATTTAGCGCCATCGTTGCCCAGAAGGCGATAACACCGGTTAAAGCCGGAAAGAATACTTTTATGAATTGTCCTGTACTTGTAAACTTGGAAGGCGCGGAAAGCATGGGGCCCCATCCGCCCGCGCTTGTAAAAGCCCAGATAAGCAGTATAATCGACGATACTGCGAGTACAGGTGCGGCAATCGCACTCAGGACTTTGATCGCTTCCGGACCTTTATAAGCGATTCCTACATTCATTATCCAGAATAGCGCGAATACAATAGCGGTATGGCCGGGTAAATTCGCCCAGCCGTGGAAGCTGGCCGAGAGAAGTGTATCGATGGCCCCTGTTCCAATCCATGTATTAATGCCAAACCATCCGGCGGCTACAATGGCCCGTGCGAGTGCCGGAATATGAGCGCCTGTGGAACCAAACCACAATCTTGCAAACACAGGATAGGGAATGCCAAACTTTGTTCCTGCGTGGGAGTTTAAAAGAATCGGAATCAGTACGATAACATTACCCAGGAAGATGGTGGCGATTGCCTGATACCAGTTCATCCCTAAACTAATCAATCCGCTTGCCATCGTATAGGTGGGAATGCACAAACACATCCCTATCCATAGGGCGGCAAAATTGAATCCTTTCCATGAATGTTCTTGCATCGTTGTCGGACGTAAGTCTTCGTTCCACAGGGGACTGTGTTCCATCTTTTGAAAGACATCCTCGGAAAGTGTCACAATCCCATTCGATTCGATTTGCGATTTCATAAGCTTCCTCCTTTTTAATAAAAAAATGAGATGTGAAAAATTTAAGAAAATAATTTCGTTTTCTGATACAAAATATGCATTTAAAAATTTTTTATTTATTAATAATTGCATTGAAAATATTTAAGTTGATTATAAGCAGTTTGAAACAAACAGTCAACAAAGTTTTGGAAAAGTCAAAATATTATTTTGTATACATAGTGGACATGATACGATAGTGCATTTTTTCCCTTCGGGTTCTCTTGTACATTTTGACCACTCATCCGGGGTAAGATCATACAAAATGTATAATGAAAATTTAAAAAATTAAATATAATATGATGATTAGCAATCAATTAAAGGGGGGACCGATGAATGAATGCACAAAAGGTGGAAGTTGATTTCATTAAGAATTTCATCGATGGAACGTGGACAAAGTCGGACACTGACAAGTATGAAGATGTATTCAATCCTGCCACCGGAGAAGTGATTGCCAGAGTGCCTCTCAGTACTAGAAGTGAGGTGGACGCTGCTGTCAGCGCGGCAAAAAAGGCATTTGAAACGTGGAAAGATGTTACCGTTGTAGAACGAAGCAAGTTTATGTTCAAGTTCCACGCTATCCTGCTTGAGCATCAGGAAGAACTTGCAATGTTAATTACGCAGGAAAACGGAAAGACATACCATGAAGCGCATGCCGAATTGCTTCGGGGGTTTGAATCCGTAGAATTCTCCTGCGGAATTCCAACCCTGATGATGGGTGATACACTGTCCAATGTTTCAAGGGGCATTGATACCCAGATGATTCGTTTTCCACTTGGCGTAGTGGGTGGAATCACACCATTTAATTTTCCGGGCATGCTCCCTTTATGGATGTTCCCGCTCGCCATTGCCTGCGGAAATACATTTGTTTTGAAGCCTTCCGAGCGGACCCCGTTAAGCGCTATTCGCGTGGTGGAACTTGCTAAGGAAGCCGGCCTGCCCGATGGCGTGCTTAACCTTGTGCATGGGGCTTATGATGCGGTAAACGGATTGTTGGAGCACCCTGACGTCAAAGCGATATCCTTCATTGGTTCCCAGCCTGTAGCAGAATACGTTTATAAAAAGGCTTCGGAAAACGGCAAGCGGGTTCAAGCGCTGGCTGGCGCAAAAAATCATCACCTTGTTATGCCCGACGCGAATTTGGATAAGACAGCCGAAATTCTTGTGAGTTCTGCTTTTGGGTGCGCCGGCGAACGATGCCTTGCTGCAAGTGTTGTTGTTGCCCACGAAGCCATTGCGGATGATTTAGCGCACAAAGTTGTGGAATATGCTGATAAGGTAGCGATGGGGCCGGGAGAAGACAAAAACAATGAGATGGGGCCAGTGATTCGTGAGAGCCATCTGAAGCGGGCTCTCGGATACATTAGCCAGGGCGAGGAAGCTGGGGCCACGCTGATTCGCGACGGCCGGGATGAAGGGGCGAAAACCGGAACCGGTTATTTTCTCGGGCCTACGATTTTCGATCATGCCAAACCGGATATGCCGATTATTCGGGATGAAATTTTTGCTCCCGTCCTCAGCATGATTCGGGTGAACAGTTTTGATGAAGGGATTGACGTCATTCGTGCGTCACGGTTTGGCAACGGAGCGTGCGTTTATACGAACAGCGGGGCGTATGCGCGCGAGTTTGTCCAGCGTGTTGAGGCCGGCATGGTTGGGGTCAATATTGGACTGCCCGCACCGATGAGCTTTCTTCCTTTTTCAGGTTGGAAGGAGTCTTTCTACGGAGACCTGCATGCCAACGGCAAAGATGGCGTTGAATTCTATACGAAGAAAAAAGTAGTAACCACCCGCTGGTATAAAGGTGATGAAACGTCGATTGGACAAAAACGTGATTTTGTAAAATAAAGCGAAAAGGGGCTCACGATATGACAACGAATGGAAACAAAGAAGAACTGCTGCAAAAAGACCGCGAGAAGCTGTGGCATCATATGTCCCCGCACAATCCCAACCCGATTGTTGCCGTGTCAGGAGAGGGAAGCTGGCTGACAGATATTGACGGAAACCGTTTTTTAGACGGTATGTCCGGCTTATGGTGTGTCAATGTCGGCCATGGCAGAGAAGAAATTGCCGAGGCCGCTGCCGAACAGATGAAAACACTCGCCTATTTTCCTTTAAGCCATAGCCATGTTCCCGCTATCCAACTGGCGGATAAAGTGGCGGAGTGGTTAAACGGAGATTACCGGGTTTTCTTCTCAAATTCCGGCTCGGATGCCAATGAGGTTGCCTTTAAAATCGCCCGCCAGTACTTCAACCAGAAAGGCGAGCCTACCCGGCACAAATTTATTTCACGTTACCGCGCGTACCACGGCAATTCGATGGGTGCGCTCGGCGCAACCGGCCAGGCCGTTCGCAAAATCAAATATGAGCCGCTTGGAACAGGATTTCAACATGTGCCGCCTCCGTACTGCTACCGCTGCCCGTTCGGGAAGGAATATGGGTCATGCAATATCGAGTGCGCTAAAATATATGAAGATGTAATCAATTGGGAAGGCGCTGAGACCGTTGCCGGGGTCATCCTTGAACCCGTTATCACAGGTGGTGGTGTGATCGTTCCGCCGGCGGAATACCTCACGGAAGTGCGTGAGATTTGCGACAAGTACGGGGTACTGCTCATCGTTGACGAAGTTATTTGCGGTTTCGGGCGTTCCGGCAAACCGTTCGGCCATCAAAACTTTGGCATTAAACCTGACATTGTTTCCATGGCCAAAGGCATCACGAGCGCATATTCCCCGCTTTCCGCGACAGCCGTCCGCGCTGACATTTACGAAACGTTTAAACAGCCTGGCAAGAATAATCATTTCCGTCATGTCAATACGTTTGGCGGAAACCCTGTTTCTTGCGCGGTTGCCTTGAAAAATATCGAGATTCTCGAAAGGGAGAACCTCGTGGAGCGGGCGGACGAATTGGGGATTCAGCTTCGTCATAAGCTCGATGAATTGGCCGACCATCCGAATGTGGGAGATATTCGCACCTTTGGTTTTATGGCGGGCATTGAGCTGGTTGAAGACAAGAAAAGCAAGCAGCCTGCGGAGTCCGCAAAGGTGACCCAAGTGATTGCGGAATGCAAAAAACGCGGCCTGATGATAGGTAAAAACAGCGACACCGTTCCACAGTACGAGAATGTTCTGACGCTTTCGCCGCCGTTTGTCACAACCGATGAGGAATTGGAGTTTATCGTAAACACGTTGAAAGAAGCGTTCTCTACTTTACTGGTGAAAAACTATTCGGTGTAACCGTTGCAGCGGGCCGGAATGGAGGGATTGCCATTGTCAGTACATTCTTTAACGATTAATAGCAAACGGCTGGAAAAGCGAATTGCCGACCTTGCTCAAATTGGAAAAATTGGCGAGACAGGGGTGTGCCGCCTAGCCCTGTCAAAGGAAGACCGGGCGGCGGTTGACACGGTAAAAAGGTGGATGGAAGAGGCTGGCATGACCGCGTATGTCGATCATTTTGGAAATTTAATTGGCCGTCTTGAGGGGGAAAATCCTGCTGCTCCTGTTCTCATGATGGGGTCCCACATTGATTCACAGCCGTATGGCGGACGATTTGACGGGACAATCGGAGTGCTTGGCGCGATTGAGGTTATTCATACGATGGTCGAGCGGCAAATCACTCCGCACATTCCGATAGAAGTCATTGCTTTTTGTGACGAAGAGGGCTGCCGTTTTAACAAAGGGTTATTCGGAAGCCGGGGAATTCTCGGGAAGCTCGAACAGGGTGAATTAGAACGAACTGATAAAGATGGAATTACCCGGGCACAGGCCCTGCTTGATTTCGGCTGCGACCCGGATAAGCTACAGGATTGCGTGTACCCGGAAGAAAAAATTGCTTCCTATCTTGAACTGCATATTGAACAGGGACCTGTTCTCGAATCGCTCGATTCCCCGATTGGAATCGTAACGGGTATATCGGGTCCGCTCTGGCTGACTGTAGAGATGAACGGTTTCGCAGGGCATGCCGGTTCGGTTCCTATGCCCATGCGCAAAGATGCACTGCTTGCGGCCGCCAAAGTCATCGCGAAACTCAATGACATTGCTTCACAGGATCCGGGGGCCCCTACTGTCGGGACGGTTGGAAATATTGAGGTCTTTCCGAATTCACGAAATATCATCCCCGAGCGGGTGGCGTTTACCGTAGATTTGCGTGACATCGATATCGAACGCCGGCACCGTTATGAAAAAGAACTGCGGCAGGCGATTGAAGACATTGCAGGCGAATGCGGTGTAACCTATTCTATCAGGGAAGACACGAACAGTGAGCCCCGGTATTGCGCGGAGCCTATCATGGATATTATGCGCCAGGAGAGTTCCGCCATGGATGTGAAAGCTCCGGAATTGATGAGCGGGCCGTTCCACGATGCCCTCGCCCTGTCGTATGTGTGTGATTACGGGATGATATTTGTCCGCTGTAAGGACGGAATCAGCCATAATCCAAAAGAATTTTCCACGTATGAGGATATTTCTCTTGGCACAGAATTGCTTTATCGAACGGCACTACGGCTGTCCCAAAACCCAAATTAGGATTTCCGTCCGTGCTTTGGCCATAATTCATCAACAAATAGCCAGTGCCACGTTGTCGTGAGTGCCGGCTATTTGTTTGATTTAAATCCTATACCTGCTTGTTTCTTCCTGAAGGGTGGATTGTGACCGAACGCAAACCCAAACGATGGCGCCGCAATGGAATGGAGCGTTTCTATTTTTTGCGGGGTCTTCCCTTGCAGGGAAGCTTCAGGTGCAGGAGAAAGTATACATTACGAAATATAACCCTTACTATGATCGGTATATTTGTTTAGTTCCAGAGGAAAATGTTAGGGATATTCTAACCAAGCATCTTGAGAAAACAACCAAGTTGCTTTCGGATATTCCAGAACAACGGGCAAATTACCGTTATGCATCAGGAAAGTGGAGTCTGAAAGAAGTGCTAGGTCATATCACAGACAATGAACGTATTATGAGTTACCGGTTGCTTCGGATAGCGAGAGGGGATAAGACTCCTCTTGCAGGATATAATCAGGACGATTTTATTAGAGGGTCCTCTTTTGATTCACACAAGTTATCTGAATTAATCGAAGATTATATGTTTGTACGCCGATCAACACTAACCCTGCTTCGGGGATTGTCTGAGGAAGCATGGTCGAGAAGGGGTTTCGTTAACAATAGTGAGTTATCTGTAAAGGCTTTGGCTTACATTATTGCCGGTCATGAACTGCATCATATAAAAGTCATCAAGGAAAAATATTTAGTCTAGCGGGTGGGGATATTTATAATTTTACTGAAGTCTCAGGGATTGATTGTTCAATAACGCTGCTTCGGCAGTTTTTTTCTTTTGTTACGCTAACGCGAATAGATAGTTCAATTAACCCCTCTTGTCACTGGCGGTTTTTATTTTGGTCAAAAATCGATAATAAACTATAACAGACCAAAAATAAAAACGGACCATTCCATTCGCACCTCCCCTTTTTTGTCTTGCTCAAAACGGAAAAGTGCGGAAAAATAAAAAAGGGAAGCATGAACACATTAGGGGAAGGGTGATCAAATGGACGTAAATAAAGAAAATACGGTGATTGGATTTATTGGAACGGGCGTTATGGGAAGAAGCATGGCTTCTCATTTGGTGAAAGCCGGCTATACGGTGCTGGTGTACAACCGTACACGGGCGAAAACAGATGAGTTAGTGAAATTGGGTGCGCAGTGGAAAGATAAAATAACGGATATTGCCGAACAGGCCAATGTGATTATTACGATGGTTGGGTATCCGAAAGATGTGGAAGATGTCTACCTGGGGAAAAACGGGGTCATTCAGCATGCAAAAGAAGGTACGTATTTAATCGATATGACCACTTCGAGTCCCTCTTTGGCGGAGCGTATTTATAGAGAGGCAAGCTTACATAACATGCATGCGCTGGACGCGCCTGTTTCAGGAGGAGATGTCGGAGCGAGGGAAGGAAAGCTCGCTATCATGGTGGGAGGAGAGCCGGATGACTTTGAAGCGGTTAAACCTATTTTAAGCCTGATGGGGACCAATATTGTTCTCGAAGGAAAAGCCGGGTCCGGCCAGCATACAAAAATGTGTAATCAAATTGCGATCGCGTCTAACATGATGGGCGTATGCGAGGCGATAGCCTATGCGAAGAAGGCAGGCCTTAACTCAGACCTTGTCCTGCAAACGATTGAGACTGGGGCGGCGGGCAGTTGGTCGTTAAGCAACCTGGGACCGCGCATGATTGCCGGTAATTTTGAGCCCGGTTTTTACATCAAACATTTCATTAAAGACATGCAGATTGCGTTGGATTCGGCAAAAGAAATCGGCCTTATGACACCGGGTTTGGAACTTGCCAAATCGTTATACGACCGATTAGCAGCCGAACAGGAAGAAAATAGCGGGACACAGGCCCTATATAAACTGTATGACCGATAAGCCGCTTGGCCAGGATGCGCCAGCCAAGTTTTCTTTATGAAAAACAGCGTTTAATTTTTATGTAGTCAGTTGAGGCACTCTGATATAAAATAAGGAGGTTGTCAGTTTTTGAACATGGAAGGGATGGTACAGCAGTGGAACCCTGGTTGTCAAAAGAATATATCGCTGGAATAGGCGGCCTTCTTTTGGTATTATTTCTTGTTTTATTTATCTGGAATATTGTTCTATCCGTTAAATTCAACGGTCTGAAGAAAAGATTCCGCCGTATCGCCGGTGGGACATCGAAAGAAAATTTAGAGCAAATTCTTGAGCGGTTATTTGACCGGATGGATAAGCTTACCGTGTCCAATGATGATACGAACAGCGAATTGGCGCGCATGCGCCAGTCTATAAAAGAACGCAAGGGTCACCTTGGAGTTGTTCGCTTCCAGGCTTTCCAGAATGAAGGCAGCGATTTAAGTTTTTCTATTGCGCTCCTGGACGATGAGAGCAACGGCGTCGTTTTAACAAGCATATTCGGACGCAGTGAGTCCCGTATGTATGCGAAGCCCATCCAGCATGGAACATCTCCTTATGATCTGTCGGAGGAGGAGAAAGAAGCTATTCGTGCGGCTCTCAAAAATGGGCTGAAAAACGAATAAAAAGGGGTTGCAAGATAAAAGAATTCGTGTTATTTTTATTTTCGTTAAGAAAATAAGATAGGAACCAGGATTCACTTAAAGGGTGGGATTCTTCACTTACTCACTTGCCCCCGTGGTGAATGACGTAGGTCCTAGCGATGTTTACCATACTCATCCTAGGAAGGGGGAACCGAGAGATGGAATATTCTACTTTCGGAAGACATGTCGCGATTGATGTTTGGGGAGTGCCGTTTGAAAAGCTAAACAATGCCGAATTTTTGCAGCATCATATGGTGGAAGCAGCCGAAACATGCGGTGCGACCGTTTTATCTGTTCAGGCCAAGCAGTTTGAACCACAGGGTGCTACCGTTCTGGTTATGCTGTCAGAGAGCCACATTTCCATTCATACGTATCCTGAGAAGGGATTTGCTGCGCTCGATTGTTACACATGCGGCGACACTGTGGATCCACAGCTCGCGATTGATTATCTGGTTTCCATTTTACAGCCAAAGCAATACCACGCAAAGAAAATGGTTCGCGGCATTGGTGAGATTGAAATCCTGACACCTCAAGTGAAACGAATGAGCTTACAATCATAATGAACAAACAATACCAAGAGAGATAGCTGGCTATCTCTCTTTTTTATCGTTAAGGAAAGTATATGTTGCTTTACAGTGTTAAAGCAACATATACTTTC
>NZ_AUMJ01000075.1 GCF_000430625.1 Aneurinibacillus terranovensis DSM 18919 | reverse complement strand
CCATAGTTTCTTTTTTAGCTGGGGGAACTCTTTAAATAGCAACCTTGCCGAAACACCTTTTAACGCTTTGATGATATTTGGAATTGAATGTTGCTTTATGGCGATATTTCACACACCATACAATATGGTATTGGATAGAGTACACATATCCTCTACCATGTTTGACTTCTGCCATGTTATCCACCTCAATCAATGATAACATATGTCAAATATTTTTTAAGTTATTATCGATAAATATCAGTGTTTTTTTGTTAATAGACAAGTCAACATATGTCGGACAATTGATGTGTCAAAAGATACGCCTTGTCCGAAGCCAATTCATCTCATGACGTAAGTCACGAGTGTTCTCGGCTAATTCATAAAAAAAGAGCCCCGCTATCAACCAGGCCCTCTTCATCTGCTTTAGTAAACGTTTCTTGCTTTCCGTCCATTTTCCCCTACAATCCGGAGCTTTCATCTTCGTCATCGGTCAAGTTCAAGACCGGCTCGTTTTCTTCATCAGCATAAAACTCTTTTTCCCACTCCTCATCTTCTTTTAACTGTTTGCGATAGACAAAACGCGACACAAATACACTGATTTCATAGAGGAGCAGAAGCGGGATAAGCACACTGATATGGCTGATGAAATCCGGCGGCGAAATCATGGAAGCGACGATAACGAGCACCAGATAAGCATAGCCGCGCACTTTTTTTAGCCGTATCGGATTTAAAATCCGCAGGCGCGTCAGAAACATCACCACAATCGGAAGTTCAAACAATAGCGCAAACGGTAAAATAATGTTAAACATGAAGCTAAAATACTGGGCAATCCCATAGGTTGGCTGCGCACCCAAATCGACAGCGAACTTCTTCATAAAGCTTACGATCATCGGAAATAAAACATAGTAGCCCAACAGCAAACCAATGATAAACAGCAGAAAGGCCGGTATGATGAAGGTGCCGGCCGCCTTACGTTCTGCCGGCCGCAAACCCGGTGATACAAACCGCCACAGGTGATACATAATAAAGGGCGATGTGATGACAATGGCAATAATAAACGCAAACTGCATGTACACCCGCAACCCGTCACCCAGACCAAAAACATTCCAGGTAAAACCGGCCGCCATCGGTGCCTGTTTAAAATATTGCACAACCGGCCGGGCGACAACAAACCCGGCAATAATGGCTAACACGAATATAAAAAGTATCCAGAGTATACGCTTTCGAAGTTCAGTTAAATGTTCAATCACTCGCATTCCTTGTTCTTGTCCGCTCATGGGATGCATAAACCTCTTTTCATGAAGACCGCCTAGAAAGTAATGTTCTCAGTCTTCCCCTGTATAGTATGGAGAGCGGTCGGAATCTGGTCGACAATCGCCCGAAAACATTCTTCCACGGCAGGAATTCGCCCCGGGAGGTTGACTACCAGAGAGTTGCCCCTCGTTCCCACGATGGCACGGGTTAACAGTGCTTGCCGCGAATGCTGCATGGCGCAGCGCCGCATTTCTTCCGCAAGACCTGGAACATGGCGGTCAATCACTAAATCGGTTGCTTCCGGTGTTACATCTTCCGGGCTGAGTCCCGTCCCGCCAATCGTAATGAGAAGATCCACCCGTTCGCGGTCCACCAATTCAATCATGTTTTCTTTTAGCGTCTCAATATCATCGGGACAAACCCGGTGATGTAATACTTCCGCATCCAAGTGACTCTTTAAAAGCATCTCCAACCTCGGAAAGCAATCGTTTTTTCTATTCCCTTTAAATATCGAGTTACTTGAGGTAACGACCCCTATTTTCCACATTCGTGAAGCCCTCCCGCTTACGCAAAAATTCAATAGTTTTCTATAGTATATTGTACACCAACATGCCTTCACTGTCTGTCTTTTTACAGCTAAAGACGATGGCAAAATAATGAACAATCATATTCTGCTTCTTCCGTCACAATTTTCTGCATCCGAATATCATGGGGTTCGCATGCCATGTCTGAAACGATCTGCATCTGATAGCAAGCCGCAAATAAAGGCGGAACCTCAGGAAAGCGTGATAAAAAGCGGTCATAATAGCCGCCGCCATACCCGATCCGTTCCCCTCTCTTCGTAAACGCAACCCCGGGCATAATGATGACGTCTATCGTTTCTCTTTGCCAGTCAATCGATGGAAGGGAACCGGGTTCACGAATACCATAGGAACCGGTGGTAAGGCCCTCCCAACCGGTGAACCGGCACGGTTCTATTTTTCGTTCTTTTACGAGTGTTTTTGGCAGGTACACCCTTTTTCCTGCTTTATAACATTCATCGATAAACCGGTCGAGATTCACTTCAGTCCCGAATGAAAGGAAAGCCATGATTACATCCGCCCGCTGAACCGTTTCACACGTCAAAAGCCGCCGCACAATTTCATTCGACCAGTGCTCGCGTATCGTCTCATCCACTCCCGCCCGAGCAGCCACTATTTTTTCTCGAAGCTCCTGCTTCCTCCGCTTTATGTCATTTGAGCTCATGTTTTCCATTCTTGTTTACCCCCCAATCTGTTTCCTAACGTTCGCAGATACGATAAACTGTAAAAGGAATATACGGACGAGGTGAATCCTACATGATTTTATTGCAGGCCATAAACATTGGAAAGTCCTTCAGCGCCAATCCGGTGCTTTCATCTATAAATATGGTCGTCCAATCGGGCGAAAGAGTCGGGCTCGTAGGAGTTAACGGCGCAGGAAAATCCACCCTCTTAAAAATTATAACAGGTCAGATGCTTCAGGACGAAGGTGAAATCCTAAAGCCGAAAGATGTTGCACTCGGATACCTGGCACAGGACAGCGGTCTCGATACCGAACGAACGATTTGGCAGGAAATGATGACAGCGTTCGAACACTTCAAAGAGCAGGAAGCCGAGCTGCGCGCCCTGGAGCGGCAAATTGCCGACCCGGAAGTCATCCGCAATAAAAATCGGCACGAAAAGTTAATGAATGCGTATTCCCATCAAATCGAGAATTTTAAAAACAGGGGCGGTTATCAATACGAAGCCACCACACGCTCCATCCTGCATGGGATGCGTTTTTTCCCGGAAGACTACGACAAGCCGATTAACAGGCTCAGCGGCGGCCAGAAAACACGCCTGGCGCTGGCGAAGCTGCTGCTGGTGGCACCGGATATTCTCGTGCTGGATGAACCGACGAACTACCTGGATATTGAGACGCTGAGCTGGTTGGAGAAATACCTGCTAAGTTATCCGGGCGCTCTGCTCGTTGTGTCGCATGACCGTTATTTTCTCGATTCTTTAGTGAACATCGTCTACGAGCTCGAACGCACCCACATCACCCGGTATGTCGGAAACTATACGGATTATTTGATTCAGAAAGGAGAGCGCATCGAGCAGCAGATAAAGCAGTTTGAGAAGCAGCAAGCCGAAATTTCAAAGCTTGAGGAATTTATCCAGCGGAACATTGTCCGGGCCTCCACGACCAAACGCGCGCAGAGCCGCCGAAAAGCACTGGAGAAAATGGAAGTGATAGAGCGCCCCCTTAGTGAATTGAAAAAAGCTTCTTTTCAGTTTGACATCGATAAAGTAAGCGGCAATCAGGTGCTAACGGTCCAGGATGTAATGGTCGGCTATGATAATACGCCGCTTGCGCGCAATCTCTCTTTTGAAATTACCCGCGGGGAACGCGTGGCGCTCCTTGGTCCGAACGGGCTTGGAAAATCAACCCTGCTTAAAACGATTACAAAGCAGCGTTCTCCTCTTGAAGGAACGATTCAATACGGAAGCAACGTAACGATCGGTTTTTACGATCAGGAGCAGGAAAATTTAAACGTAAACAAGCAGGTGCTGCACGAATTATGGGATGAATACCCGACGATGCAGGAAAAAGACATCCGAACCGTACTGGGTAATTTTCTTTTCAGCGGGGATGATGTGCTGAAGAAAATTGGCGAATTAAGCGGCGGCGAGCGTGCCAGAGTGTCATTGGCCAAGCTGATGCTGCAGAAGGCCAACCTGTTAATTCTGGACGAGCCGACCAACCACCTTGATTTATTCAGCAAGGAAATCCTGGAAGAAGCGCTGGAGGATTATCCGGGCACCATTCTGTTTGTTTCCCATGACCGTTATTTTCTTAATAAAATTTCAACCCGTATTCTGGAAATGAGCCCGTCCGGAGTTCTTTCGTATCTGGGCAACTATGATTATTATGTGGCAAAAAAAGAAGAACTTGAAGAATTGAATTCTCCACTGCTTGCTTCGTCAGCCGGTCCCTCCCTCGCTGCAGAAACAGAGGAAAACAGGCGTTCCAACAAGGAAAAATTCCAGCAGGACAAGGAACAAAAGAAACTGGAGCGCCAGCGGCAGCGATTAATCGAAGAGCTGGAAGGCAAAATTGAACAGTTCGAACAGCAAATCGCGGCGATTGAAGCGGAACTGTGCAAGCCTGAAGTATTCCAGGATCATGAGCAGGTACTGACCCTTAACCAGCAGCTGGAAGAAGCGAAAGCTGAATTAGATGCTTGTATGGAAGAGTGGACGGATTTGCAGGCGTGACATGTGTTTAGCTTAAACGGATACGGGCGGTATGCATCGAATGGTTTATTTTTGCTTTAACTTATGTTTGAAGAGCACATTCAAGTGGATATATACTTGAAAAGGTCGTTCCTAAAAGTGGTGGAAACATGGTATATTTACCTTGTACAGATGCACATTGAAAACTAAACATATGGGGTTGCATTTTGAAATAACCGTAGGAACTACGGGGATAGCCTGCTAAGATAACTGAACAGTAGTTTGGTGTTCGCAGGAATCCGTGGCTTTAGCCATGAGAGGTTCAAACGTGAGAATCTATATGCGTTGACTCATCACCCGGTATAACAGCGGAATCACCGCATACATCATAGCAAGGGCCGCGCCCGTAATGCCCGAGTCATTCACAAAGATCGCAACCAACGATCCGAGAAGGATTCCACCAAGACCGTGCATAAAATACGAATTCTCCCACGGCCTCTCCCTTACATCAGGCAGCCAGCGTACCAAAAGCCAAATCGTGACGAGTACGCTCACCGCGTATACCCGACTCCATGGGGAAACCCGAAGAAGGTGAAGATTCATACGGATTTTTCGCTGAATAATTCTGCCTATCTCACTCCAGTTGCCCTGAACCAGTTCACTGATTGCGCGGCCAATATGAGATTGTTGGCCGGCCGTCACAAAATCGTTGATGACCAGCAAGCTGCCCGCGATAAAAAGTATCCAGAGGAAAAACACGAGCCCTTTACCCGCCGTTGTAAAAGAAATTCCGGCGTATCGGAACATCGCATACGAAAATGCTACCGCCATAACGATGACGCCCCCCGCTTTACTCCCTCCTCCCTGCCACGCCATATACCCCGTTATCAGAATATAAACCAACGCAGCTGTCCAAAGAAATCTCCTTTTGGTACCACTTACTTTACCGGTAGCCGTGCCGTTAACCCCCCGTGCCGATTGCACATCTCTTGTTCTTGCTGCTTCCTGTGCTGCGATGGACATGCTAACGAGCGCGCTGCCCAGCATCACGCCCATAAACTCATTGCCAATGCCGTAGTAGCGGGCACCAATCACAGGGTCATACCCAAGATAAGAACGTTTCATTAAATGGGCGCCAATAAAACCATCCAGCAGCACCGATACCCAGTTGAGCAGCCCGACCCATAAAAAACAGCGGGCAAAACGCTGCTTATATAGAAAGAAACCACCCGCTAACGCAAGCACCGGGAGTTCAATGAGCAGATACGCGGGACGCGAAAATTCGTTAGGAAAAAGCGGCCACACGAGCAGCAGGAACGGCACAAGCAGTATCGCCGGCATGACCGGAAGAAGAACCCGACCTATTTTTTTAGCTGCTGTGAAAAAGGAATCGAGCGCACCAAGCCAGAGGGCGAACGAAGAGACGAGTATAACCAATAAAACAATAAAAATATAAGAATGCAGAATAAAGGACCGGTTAGCGTATACGGTATCTATCATTTCCGCCTGCTTCCAAAATGACTGGTGATTCAATGAAAAATCAGTCTGTATCGGCAGCCCATTCATTTGTGGGGGACATGGAATATGCAGCCGACCGAGGATGGTGGGAGCAATGTCGATGTTCGCCACAATTCCTGGCTGACGTGTGGTTGGCGACGTAAGTACCCCCTGGCTGGTTTCATTTTCGCTTGTATTATTTTCGCTTGTATCATTTTCCGTTCTATCGTTCTCGCTCCTATGGTCCTTCCACAATAATACCGGAGCCATTAATTTTTTATTCTGTAGCGCCTCAACCGGTAGAGAGGAGGATAGGAAAAGTTGCGTTTCTCCCTCTTGCAGGTTTGCTGCGGATTTTTCTACAAAATGTATGATTTCATCCAGTGTTTGCTTACGGAGCGCCCCGTATCTTGCAGGATCCATCACATTTTTATATGCAGCCAGCCGGGTAAGATCACCTAAATCCACTACGATCATCCGGATTCCGCTTCTCTTCCACTCGTTTATTTGCCAACCGATATACGAATAATTCGTTTTCCATCCGCCGGGAAAGTCCGGCACCACCTGCAGAACCTCTTTTCCAACCCGGCCATACGGTGTAAACCCCGACTCATCCATCGTGATGAGAGAAGCCAGCCGGTTTACCTTTGCAGACGTATCCTGATTGCCGATAACGGCCCGTTCAACTCCGTACTTCCTAAGTGTTTCGCCCAGCAGACCCGGAATGGCACCGGTATTGCGTTCTTTATTTTCCCTGGTTAGTACGCTGTAATAGGGCAGCAGTACAGGCTGCCCGCCCGCCCGCCCTGTGGGTAAAGGTTCCCGCCCAATATACTGCCGGTACAGCTGCAGGGCAAATCCGCCCTCCTCCCCGGAGTTATACGCCTTTTCTCCCCATTCCGATCCGACACCGCGCGTCCCTGAACCGAACGTAACAGCATTGTGGATATCTTCGATCGTTTCCCCGGTTCGCATGTTCATTTCCCCGATCATAGCATGATGAAGGGGCGAAGAGGAGGATACTTGTTCATAGTAGTTGTGGATATCCTCTAAAGACATCTGTCCGGCTACAAAAAGTGTGACTATTGGACTGCCATTCTCTTCATCTTTTGCTGTCGATTGGTGAAGAAATATGGTACACACCATGGAAAAAAGGAAAAAAACCGCTGCAACCAAATGGGTGCTCCGCATTTTCTCTCCTCCTTTTTCACAAATCCACACCATTATCCACAAGAAAAAGCGTATTATATATGGATATCCACCGTTTTTTCCACATTATCCACAGTTTGTTGATAACTTTATTCAACATCTGTCCACAACTTTCTACAGCGGTCGACGACCCGGCTTCCATTTTTTTATAACCTGCCCTATTTTAGGAACGTTATACTTTACTACGCTGAGAAAAACTCGCGGGCGTTGCCGCTCGTCCTTTTTCTGCAGGGAAGCGAAACGGCCGCTTAGTGACCGTCTTAGTATTTCGAAATTTTAATGAGAGGTTCATCATTTCAAACCAGGACAGTAGAAAATATCCAATATGGTTCTAACGCATGAAACGTATCATCCTGGAATCAAAATGATCTTCAGCATATAGTATTTTTAGTAAAAAACCTACATTGTAAATATATTTCACAACGTAGGAGTTGAAATTTATGGAAGCGGCAAGCCGGGAATCCCATTTAGCGTCATGTCCGCAAGGTTTCCCTTCTGATATTCAATATAACCGGCTCCGGCAATCATCGCCGCATTATCTGTGCACAGTGACATTGGCGGAACGATAAGGTCTATCTTCTCCCCCTCGGCCCGCCGGGTTAATGCAGTACGCAGTCCCCGGTTGGCGGCGACACCGCCTGCCAGCAGCAACTGCTTGACGGGGCGTTCCTGGATAAACCGAAACGTTTTCTCAACGAGAACCTCGATGACAGCCTCCTGGAAACTTGCCGCCAGGTTCGCCGGTGCAATCGTTTCCCCCCGCTGGTCCGCATTGTGAAGCACATTAAGTACAGCGGATTTTAGACCGCTAAAGCTAAAATCATATGACCCGTCCAACCAGGCGCGCGGGAGCGGAATGGATGCCTCCCCTTCCTGCGCCAGTCGGTCAATATACGGGCCTCCCGGGTAAGGGAGCTTTAAGGAACGTGCTACCTTGTCATACGCCTCCCCTACGGCATCATCACGCGTTTGCCCAATAATTTCGTATGAGCCATGCTCTTTCATATAAACAATCTCTGTATGGCCGCCCGACACAACGAGCGCCAGCAAAGGAAATTCCAATTCTTTCACAAACCGGTTGGCATAAATATGCCCGGCGATATGGTGCACGCCAATCAGCGGAATCCCGCGGGCGAAAGCAACAGCCTTGGCGGCTGCCACTCCAACAAGCAGCGCCCCGACAAGGCCCGGTCCATATGTAACCGCTATGGCGTGAATGTCATCGAGCGTACGATTCGCCTTGGCAAGCGCTTCATCGATAATCAGCGTAATATTTTCCACGTGGTGACGCGACGCGACTTCGGGCACAACGCCACCAAACCGTTTATGGCTCTCAATCTGCGACGAAATAATATTGGAGCGAATAATGCGCCCGTCTTCCACAACGGCAGCCGATGTTTCGTCACAGCTTGTTTCTATGCCGAGAATGAGAATCGGCTTCCCTTCCGAAATGTCATGTTCCCGCCGCTTATGAACTTTTTGATTCCACGTATTCATTATCATTCAGGTTCACCCACATTATAATGGCATCTTCCATATTGTCCGTATAATACCCCCGCCGCAGCCCGCCTTCTGTAAAGCCAAACTTACGGTACAGGTTTTGTGCTATTTTATTGCTTGCCCGCACCTCAAGCGTCATATGTTCTACTCCCTCTTGCCGGGCAAAGACCATCATTTCTTTCATTAATCGTTCCCCGAGACGGTGGCCGCGAAACTCGGGATGAATCGCTACATTTGTGATATGGGCTTCATCAATCACCACCCACATTCCGGCATAGCCTACCACGTTCTCCCCGTATTCAACAACCAGATACCGGGCAAATAAATTATTGGTAATTTCATTAAGAAAAGACTCGCGTGACCAGGGAACGGAAAATGATAGAACTTCTACTTCACATATACCATCGAGATCCTTCAATTCCATGCGGCGGATTTTAAGTTGATCGGTGTTCATTAAAATTCCTCCTACTTACGGTTGGCCAGCCATTTCGCTTCCGCTTCCGCCAGTTGAAGATATGTCGGCGTAAAATCGGCCGTATCCTCTACGCGCCCGCTGCGCAGCGCCTTGATGCCCGCTGCCGCTAAATGAGCGGCGCGCGGAAGCTGATAAGAAACAGGGGCGAAAACAGCACGCTCACCAAGTGTGTCGATGGCCGCCTCCCTATGTATGGAAAGGTCGTCACCCAGAAACAGAATCGATTCCTGCTCATCGCTGCGTTTCCATTCTTCCAGCGCCTCTTTAAATAAAATAATCCGATCAGGATGTACTGACTCTACCCCATCTTTGCCCCACCTGTATGTACCTGTGTATACTTGGCTGCGCCGCGCATCAAATAGAGGAACAATCAGTCCTGGAAAGTAAGCGCCGTTCCATGCCAGCACTTCCAGGCTTGAAATGCCAACAAGCGGAATATTGAGCGCCCAGGCCATACTTTTCGCCGTCGCCACACCAATGCGCACGCCGGTATACGAACCGGGTCCCCGGGCAATGACAATCGCGCTGAGTTCATCCGGAGCCATCCCGACTTCATCGAGCAGGGAACTAATCATCGGCATTAAGCGGACACTATGATTTTTTTTAAGATTGGTCGCGCATTCACCCAGCACTTTATCCTCCGTACAAACAGACACGGCAAGGACTAAATTCGAGGTGTCAATCGCCAGAATATTCATCATATATCGCCTCACATAACTTTTCATAGCGGCTGCCTAGCGGTGTGATCAAAATCGTGCGCCTGTCGCCTTCTCCGCGGGAAATCGCAATTTCACATCGTTCAGGCGGGAGCTGCTCTTCAATCATCCGCGGCCATTCTACGACCGTCACCCCATCGCCGTAAAAATACTCATCAAATCCAAGGTCCTCCAACGAGTCCCCCATTCGATATACGTCCATATGGTAAAGAGGCATCCGCCCCATGTATTCTTTAATAATCGTAAATGTCGGGCTGTTTACCACACCTGTTACCCCAAGGCCGCGAGCCAACCCCTGGGTGAAGCTTGTTTTACCCGCCCCGAGGTCACCCGTCATGGTAAACACATCACCGGGCCGGGCCATTTTTCCGAATAGGCCAGCTAACCGCTGTGTCTCTTCCACGGAATGGGTGAAAAATTCATACACTCGCTGTCCGCTCATTTCATCACGTCTCCTTACTGCTTCCCCGGCCCTTAAAATGATTATACCCTTTTTTCGGAAGTGGGCTGCTTTTTCCATGCCCATCATCGACCTCAACCGGGGAAAACTCAGTCACGGAACCGGTTTTTTCCCCGACCCGGCCAATCCAGTAGAGAGGGAGTCCCGCATCGCGGAACAAGAGGGTTAACCGTTCTTTCGCTTCCGACGGTACACATCCGACAAGCTGATAGTCTTCCCCGCCATACCATACCCATGGCCACATATCTTGCCCGCATTCGGCCGCATAGCTGCGAATGGCACCACTGAGGGGAATCGCCGACTGTTCCAATACAATTTTCACCTGACTCGCTTCCGCCATTTCCCACACTTCACTGGCAAGCCCGTCGCTAATGTCATTTAGTGCCACCCGAATGCCGGAGTCCGCCAGCAATCGTCCGGCCTTCACCTGTGGTTCAGGGCGGCAGTGCCTGACAACGAGCGGATAATATCCGTCGACATGACCCGCAGAATCAGCAGGATCCGTAGCATTAGCAGGGTTCGCAGAATTAGCGAGAGTACCGCCTGCAATTCCCTGTGCGCCCCCCTCGCTTTTCAATAACAACTGAAGGCCTGCGGCAGAGTCACCCACCGTCCCCGTTACAAACACAAGATCGCCAGGCCGGGCGTTAGAGCGCAGGAGCTTTCGTCCTTTTTCCACTTCGCCGAGGGCTGTGACCGTTATCGTCAGTTGACCGGGTGATGCTACCGTGTCGCCGCCAATGAGTGCCATTTGATGCTGCGCTGCAATATCAGCCATCCCCCGGTACATCTCTTTGAGTTCCTCTTCGCTCCATTCTGCTGAAACGCCGAGAGAGACCAGATAGAATAGCGGGATGCCCCCCATCGCGGCAATATCGCTAATATTGGAGGCAAGAGCTTTCCAGCCGATATCATAAGGCATCATTGTGCGGCGCTTAAAATGAATACCCTCGACCATCGTATCACAGCAAACCACCCAGTCATAGCCATCCCTCCCCGACACAACCGCGGCATCATCCCCGTTGCCTACGACGACCCTCGACTGAACCGGCGGGCCATCAGCGCGGAGGGGTTCCTCCGCCGTAAGATAGCCAATTAACTCAAACTCATCCCGACGACGCTTCATTGCGATCCTCCAGTTCATAGAGCCGCAGCGGCCCCTTGCATTTTCCACATACGTATTTCGAGGCGTCCATCCGCCTCTTTCTCGCGTATTTCATATTGCACGATTGGCACACGAGCATATAGCGGGGCGGTGTCGGTTTTATCTTCGGTTTCACCGACTGGCAAAACCTGGTCCCGCCTACCTGGCGCAGCAAATTTTTAAAATCCGCGTCCGCATGCCGGTATCCGCGCCCCGTTAAGTGAAGATGATAATGGCACAGTTCATGTTTAATAATCCCGTCCAGCTCTTCCAGCCCAAACATTTCGTAATGCTTATTGTTGATTTCAATATTGTGCGTGCGCAGAACATACCGCCCGCCTGTCGTGCGAAGGCGGGAATGAAAGTAGGCTTTATGTACAAACGGCCTGTGGAAAAAGGTTTCCGATATATTTTCTACTCTTTTCTGCAATTCCTCATCTGTCACACTTCTTCCCCCCGTAAAGAAAACTGGCAGGAAAGCTATTCTTCCCTATGTGAAAAGAAAACTTGGCTGCACGTTGAAATAAGAACGAAAGATGCGATACACTGTGAACGTACATTGTTACAAGGAGGAACTTATTCTATGCGCTACTGTATCTTAATGATGGATGGCCGTGTTGAATTCGTCACGATGCCGTCCGGCTACATGTATCAGCTTGTTGCTTTGCTCCGCCGCTTACATAAAGAAATCGACAAATTAACGGCCGCCAGCCGTCCCGCGCTTCCGGTCGTGCTGGGCGAGTGCAGCGAACTCGAACTGCACGATGAAAATAGCCGGATGATCCCCGGTCTCACGTATCTTACCCATCTTGAGCAGCAATTTGCCAATGTAAAAGAAGAAAACTATCCGCTGATTTCACTCCTTACAGAAATTAGGGCTCTGCACGCCCAGCTGGAATACCTGGCTGAAGAAGGCGTAGAAGGATAGCACCTCTCCGCCTACCTTACATATAGTATTTAGGAAACCGGATAGACGACAGGAGGGACTGATCATGCCGCAATGGCTGCAGCGACAATTGATGAAAGCCTTCCAGGCAAAAAACCGGCGGCAGGTTGCGCTGCTGAATGACTGCTGGTTCGTATATCTTGAAAAACAGGGTGAGCGTGAATAACGCCACCCTGTTTTTTTGCGTACAGGAAAGTATACCGCTTCCTCTGTTCTTCCGTTCCCTCCAGTTCCCTTCCTTTACACCGCATCAGGCCCCAGCATGGTCAAGCCAACGCGGCCTTTGGCCGTATCCACCTCTTTGACCCAAACGGTGATAATGTCGCCTACCGACACGACATCAAGCGGATGCTTGACGAACTGGCGGCGAAGCTGCGAGATGTGCACAAGCCCATCATTCTTCAGCCCGATGTCAACAAACGCGCCAAAATCGACAACGTTGCGAACCGTACCCTGCAGTTCCATCCCTTTCGTCAGGTCTTCTATCTTCAGTACGTCCTTTTTCAGAATCGGCTTGCTTAATTCGTCACGCGGATCCCGTCCGGGACGCAGCAGGCTCGCTATAATATCCATCAAAGTCGGCACGCCTATTTCCAGCTCGCCGGCCATTTCCTCGATGTTGACCTGCTTAAGCTTCTCTTTCGCTTCACTGCTGGTAATATCATCCGGCGTAATGTCCAACCGCTTGAGCAGGGCCGCTACCCGGTCATACGACTCAGGGTGAATCGGTGTATGATCCAGCGGGTTTTTCCCATCCGCAATCCGCAGAAATCCGATGCACTGTTCATACGTTTTTGCCCCGAGGCGGGGAACATCCTTGAGCTGGCTGCGGTCCGCAAACTTTCCGAGTTCTTCCCTGCGCGCGACAATATTTTTGGCCACCTGTTTAGAAACACCCGACACATACTGCAGCAAAGAAGGGGACGCGGTATTCACATCCACCCCGACGTAGTTGACCGCTGACTCTACGACAAACTGCAAGCTGTCCGATAACCGGCCCTGCGATACATCGTGCTGATACTGGCCCACCCCGATTGATTTCGGGTCTATCTTAACGAGTTCAGCCAGCGGGTCCTGCAGGCGGCGGGCGATGGACACCGCGCTCCGTTCTGCCACGTCAAGATCCGGAAACTCTTCTCCCGCCAGCTTGGAGGCGGAATATACACTCGCTCCGGCTTCGTTGACAATAATATAGGAAACATCGCGGTCCATTTCTTTCAGCAAATCGGCAACGAATTGTTCTGATTCACGTGAAGCCGTGCCATTTCCGATCGCGATAATATCCACGTTGTGTTTTTCAATTAGTTGCTTAACGGCAGCCTTCGCTTCGGCTACTTTACTTTGCGGCGGGGTAGGATAAATCACCATGACGTCAAGCAGCTTTCCGGTTTCGTCAACAACCGCCAGCTTGCATCCGGTACGGTACGCCGGATCAAGCCCGAGTACCGTGCGGCCGCTTAACGGGGGCTGCAGCAGAAGCTGGCGCAGATTCTCCGCGAAAATATGTATCGCCTGCTCCTCCGCCTTCTCCGTTAGAGAATTGCGCACTTCGCGTTCCACTGCCGGTGCAATGAGGCGCTTATAGCTGTCCTCCAGCGTCGCCTTCAGAATATCGGCAGCAACCGACTCCCGGGGAATCCATTTTCTTTCTAAATACTCGAGGATAGGTTGCGCGTCGATCTCAATTTTTACCCGCAGAATTCCCTCTCTCTCCGCCCTATTCACCGCCAGCGTACGATGCGGCGCCATCCGCTGAACGGGTTCTGTATATTCATAATACATTTCATATACTTTCTTCTCGGACGGTTCGTCTTCTTTTTTGACCGTGGTAAGCTGCCCGCGCTTCATCGTCTGATCGCGGACCCATGTACGCACCTGCGGGTGATCGGCAACCTGCTCTGCGATGATGTCACAGGCTCCCTGAATCGCTTCTTCCGCATTCGCGACCCCTTTTTCCTCGCTGATAAAGCGGGCCGCTTCTGCGCTTACATTCCCTTTGCGTGCGGTAAGAATAAACCCTGCAAGAGGTTCCAGTCCTTTTTCTTTAGCGACAGTAGCCCTCGTGCGCCGCTTTTGTTTATACGGCCTGTATAAGTCCTCTACCTGCTGGAGCCTGGCAGCATCGCGAATCTGCTTTTCTAAATCGTCCGTTAATTTTTCCTGCTCGGCAATGAGACGAATGACTTCTTCCTTCCGCTGTTCAAGCTGACGTAAATATTCGACCCTCTCCTGTATGCCGCGAATCTGGTTTTCATCAAGTATTCCGGTGGCTTCCTTACGGTACCGGGCAATAAAAGGAACCGTGCTTCCTTCATCCAACAGCTGTATCGTTTGCTCGGTCTGGCGCGCTGTGATATTCAACTCACCCGCGATCACGTTTATCATTTGTTTTAACTCCATAGCCAGTCCTCCCTGACACCCATTCCATCCATTTATGCAAAGACATGAAAAAAAGGCTACCGTTTTTCACAGCAGCCGCTCACGTTAAAGTTAAAAAGATAGGTTAAAAATCGATAAGTCCCAAACTAATCTGCAACGCTTCATTTACCCGTTCCATCATTTCCTCATCGAGGTGAGTGATCTTATCGGTAAGCCTCTGCTTATCTATGGTCCGAATCTGTTCCAGCAGAATAACCGAGTCACGGTCGAACGCATATGCCTTTGCGTCAATTTCTACGTGAGTAGGCAATTTAGCCTTCTGTATCTGGGCCGTAATAGCTGCAACGATTACGGTCGGGCTAAATCGGTTTCCAATATCATTTTGAATGACGAGAACCGGCCTTACCCCTCCCTGTTCGGATCCCACTACAGGAGACAAGTCCGCAAAGTATACGTCGCCACGCTTTACGATCACACCCTACACCCCGCTTACCAAACGTCCCAATGTCAAATCGGCTTCCTCTTCTGCCTGAAAGGCCTCGGAGCACAGATTCAGATTAATATTAGCCATCTCCATGTACCCACGCTGCATGGTCTCACGAATTTGACGCTTTTTGCGCTCTTTTAAATACAGTCTCATCGCCTGTCTGATGAATTCGCTGCGGTTAGATTTTTCCTTTTCCACTAATCCGTCCACTTCCTGTAAAAGATGGTCCGGTAAGCTGATCATGATACGTTTTGTATCCATTTTAGACAAGACCAACGCACCTCCAACAACACGGTCACAACAATTTCTTTTTGGCTTTACCGTACTCAGTTATTACCATTATGTCGTAAGCTAAGAAAAAATATACTTTCCGTCTAACACTCACGTGGTAATTCGACGTACTCTCTTACTATTCGAGTAAAATCGGCAAAATCCTGCTGAACGTTCTTTTTTCGCAAAGAAAATTATTCTTACTGATTGTAACACGATTCTATGGGCGTAACAACAGCAGGAAGAGCGAATTTTACTGGCTAATCTTTACACCGGCAGGCAAAATCCGATTGCATACAGCTGTCTGTACGCCGTTTTCATAGTAAACCCGCGGGATTCGCTTGCTTACCATGCAAGTTACCTCATAGTTGATTGTTGAAAGCAGCTCCGCCATTTCGTCTACAGAAATGTATTCGTCACCCTGGCATCCAATAAGTACAGCCTCATCCCCTGCCGCTACATCAGGAATATCCGTTACATCAATCATAAATTGATCCATACAAACCCTTCCTACGACCGGTGCTCTCCTTCCCTTCACAAGAACCGAACCGCGATTCGACAAAAGGCGATTGTACCCATCTGCATAACCTACTGGAACAGTAGCAATGACCGCTTCTCTTTCCGTTGTAAAAGTAGCCCCGTAACTAACACTCGTTCCTGCAGGAACCTTTTTCACATGGCTCAGGCGCACTTTCCATTCGAAGGCAGGCCTAAGGGTAATATTTGTTGTTTTCGCGTATGCGGAAGGATACTGCCCATACAAACTAATTCCAAGACGTATCATATGTCTGCTTTCGTACGGATAGAACATCGCTGCCGCACTATTGTTGCTGTGAATAACCGGGATATGGAATTTTTCCTGTTCCAGCCTGTCCAGAAATTCACAGAAACGTTTCTGCTGGCTTTTACAGTAGCTCGTATCTTCCTCATCGGCCGTCGCAAAGTGGGTAAAGATCCCTTCTGCTTCCACCCAGGGAGACGATCTGACCGTTTGCATCAAGTCAATCAGTTCTTCGGGATTACGTATTCCAATGCGCCCCATCCCTGTATCCAATTTGATATGGAGGAGAGCCTTTTTCCGGAGAGCCTCCGCCGCCCGCATGATTTGGTCCAACCGTTCGGGCTGGTAGACTGTCATCGTAATATTTTTCTTAATCGCATACATAATTCCACGTTCCGGAATGGAACTAAGAACGAGAACCGGTGCCGTAATCCCTTTCGCACGAAGCTCCAGTGCTTCGTCAAGCAGCGCGACGCCCAGGCAGTCAGCACCTTCCCGCAATGCCTTCTCCGCCACCTGAAAAGCTCCATGGCCATACCCGTCGGCTTTGACCACGGCCATTATTTTAACGCCCTCAGGCAAATGATGGCGAAAGGTTCGCACATTGTCCCCTATCGCATCCAAATTTATTTCCGCCCACGCATCCCGGTAAAAAGGATCCATGGCGCTCACCTTCTTCCCTTCTTCTGTCTTTTCGCAATCTGGTTGTCCAATTCCTGTATAAAATCACGGGAGGCCATGATACTGTATTTTTTTCCGCTCGCTTTATAAACGGAACTCCACGCGTTCTTTTTTTCAAGGTCATGGAGAGAAAGTTTTATCTCCCGGTTAAACAGCCGAATCACCAAATGGGTGCGGGTGATCTCGTATACCGGATGAAGAATAGCTTTATAAATCGCCGGGGCAAACCCGACAATCGCCACGGCCGCCAGAGTAGCGAACAGCAGCCCTTTCCCTCTATCATTTAGAAACGACTGGAGAATTCCCAACATAACAAAAATATAGAGGACGCTCTCAAAAAGCTTAAATACTAAAGGGCGTCGCAAGTAGATATCACGGTACGAGGCCTGCTCCGTTCGGATCATGTCTTTCATTTTCTCCATAGAATACTCCTCTCATCGTTATTTATTATATGAGAAAAACTCGCGGGCGTTGCCGCTCGTCCTTTTTCTGCAGGG
>NZ_AUMJ01000074.1 GCF_000430625.1 Aneurinibacillus terranovensis DSM 18919 | reverse complement strand
TGCGACAATGGAAGTGTCCTTCTTGTCATAGTGAATGGGACAGGGATGTAAACGCAAGTTTGAATATTCTTGCCGAAGGCAAAAGACTACTATCTGCATAATCGCAGTAACCGCAGGAACTGCGGGGATAGCTTGGTGGTACATCATGTACTAATTCTGCTCAGTAGAGCGGACTACCCAAGAATCTCGTGGCTTTAGCCATGAGAGGTTCAAAAGCTCAACAATGCACTTAAATGCTATTTTAAGATCTTCCCTTGACGCGATTGATGCTTGGCCACCTTCGTCCGGTTCCCACAAATCTTCATAGAACACCATTTGCGCCTCCCGCTGACATCCATAAACAGCAATACACAATCGGGGTTCGCACACCGATGAAGAGTAAGAAGATCTCCTGTTGCAAGGAGACGAAGAGCGTCAAAGGCGACCAGAGATACCAGGGAATGGGCAGGATTCCCCATTGGAACCGGTACTAAGGACTTGTCCATAACCCTGTAAGAAAATGGAGCCTGCTCTACCAACTCCTCCAAATGTAGTCTCGAGCTATCCGTCGGTTCGTTCCCATCTGCTATCTCCTCAAATTCCTTTCGTAAAAATTCACGCACCTTGCGCAAAGCCTGCAATGCTTCAGGTGAGTCATATCCCTCGAGAAGAGTGGCCGGAACCAAACTTCCTGCCTGCTCCATCGTATTTATCCAACGACCAAGATCGTCCGAAGTTACCAGCAAATCATGCCGGATACCCCGCCGAACCACCTCGGTATTTACAAGATCCAGCGAAAGGTGCCCCGAAACAAGTGGAAATTCCTCAGTTTGTGCCATTCTTATGCCTCCGGAAACGGATCGTTTTCGAAACTTAACTAACCTCATTTTACAATATTGACAGGTTAAATAAAACCACGTATTATACTAACCATAAAATAGATAAAAATATGGTTAGTTAAAGGAGGCATACGTATGAATCAACCGTTTATTGGTCCCCGCATTATTTTCGTATCATTTTTGACACTGATAGGTGCTTTTGGACTGAACCTTACGGCCGGACAATTCTTTTCCCCACTACATACTACCTACGGCTGGAGCTTGACAACGCTGAGCCTGGCGGTTTCTCTCAACATGCTGACGTGGGGACTCTTTCAACCCGTGATGGGACGACTGATTGACCGATTCGGTCCAAAACCGGTGATTGCAGGAAGCGCAGCACTGATGGGCCTTTCTTTCTTGCTCTCTGCGACCATCACACAAATCTGGCAGTTCTATGTATATTATGGGATTCTTGCGGCGGTGGGCTTCGCCGGCTGCGGTTCGATGGCCAATTCTGTCCTGGTTTCCCGGTGGTACGTTCGCAAGCGGGCCGTTATGTTGGCGAGAAGTTCGATGGGCATGAACATTGGCCAGTTGGTGCTTTTGCCACTTACGGGGATACTGATCGGATATTTCAATTTTCGAACCGCTTTTCTCGTACTTGGGTTCATCATGCTTTTGCTCATTGTCCCGACTGTTCTACTGTTCACAAAAAACAACCCACAAAAAAACGGGCAGGCTCCGGACGGTGATCCTTCATCCACCTTCACACCTCCTCGAAGCGCCCCGCTCTCTGAAGCGCTTCAAAGCCGTGAGTTCTGGCTGGCCAGCTTAGCGTTTGTCACCTGCGGGTACTCACTTTACATGGTTACGATCCATCTTCCCAAATACGCCGTTGACTTGGGCGGTGGGCTTGCACTTGGCGGAAGACTCCTTGGAATAGCGGCCGCTGCAAGTGCTGTATCCATGTGGTTCACCGGGCAACTGTCAAAAACCTACGGGAAGAAAGCATTGCTGATTTGGTTATACATGATTCGTGCAGTCGCACTCGCAATACTGGCCATGTCCACAAACATCCGGGAGCTATACGTCTTTGCAGTCCTATACGGAATTTCGTCAATGCCGATCATACCGCTCGTAACAGGCATCATCAGTGATCGATTTGGAGCCAGTGCACTGGGAAGTATTCTTGGTTCCACATGGTTGCTGCATCAGGTTTTTGCCGCTGTTGGGGTCTTTCTTGGAGGATATTTTCGTACAATTACAGGGAATTATCAGCTATCATTCTGGACGAGTGCAATCATTTTATTTATTGGCGCACTACTCACTATGGCCCTGAGCGAGCAGCCGCTGCAAAAAAAATCGACAACTCAAGTTGCGCGATGAGCTGACGAAAACGAAGTCTTTCAGTGATCGGCTATGTATCACTATAAGAATTTGAAGAGGCTGAATACGCTATCAGAGAAATAGCTGCACGGGCTCAGCAATCAGCTATTTCTCTGTGTTTTACGTGTCGATTTTTTTGACATAACGCTAAATGAGCAGTTTCGTTTGTGGAGACAAGCAAAATCAATGATGATCAGATGGTTGCCCGGCCAATGCGGTTAGCTTCAGGTACTTCAATCAGGCGACCGCTTTTCACGTCGTAAATAAAACCGTAGATCGTAATGTTGTCCGGAACAAGAGGATGGGAACGAATCCGTTCAACATCGTCGATAACACTCTGTTCAAGATTGTTGATCGTCAAGAATTCCATGTATTCTCCCGCTCTGGAACCGGGACCTCTTCCCACGTCGTGCCAGTTTTGCCCATCGAACCTGGCTGTTTCCAGACTGTTGGCAAGCAAATTGCGGATGATTTTATTGGTAAACGTCTCCATACCACAATCGGTATGATGAATGACGAACCATTCCCGTGTTCCCAACAGCTTGTACGAGATCACGAGGGAACGAATCGCATCGTCGCTTGCCCGGCCTCCGGCATTTCGGATCACATGAGCATCGCCTTCCGCAAGTCCGGCAAACTTGGCCGGGTCGAGGCGCGCGTCCATGCAAGTCAGAATCGCAAATCGACGCTTCGGCGGCATCGCCAGATTCGCTTTGTCCCCGAAACTGGTAGAATATGCATCATTCGCAGCCAGTACTTCGTTCAAAATATTGCCCATTTTCAGTTACCCTTCCTTAAATTAATTCTTAAAATTCACATATGTTTACTGTGATTATAATATGCTGTTGTCCTGTCGTCAACAAACTCTTGTTCACAATGAGGGGGATAAGTTTTTTAATTAAGACATTTCATATTGAATCCTCACCGATTTAGGGATATAATAATACAATGTTAATTTATTAATTTATCATTCATTATTACATTTAGGAGGAGACATCATGAAAGCGCTTACTTTTGGTGGGAAGCATAGCAAGGAACTAGTTGAAAAACCAAAGCCTTCCCTTGTGAAACCGACGGATGTCATTGTGAAAATTACTAAAACAACTATTTGCGGAACGGATTTACACATTCTTAGCGGAGATGTTCCTGCTGTAACAGCAGGTAGAACATTGGGCCATGAGGGTGTCGGAATCGTTGAAGAAGTCGGGTCAGCAGTCAACAATTTCAAAGTCGGGGACAGAGTGCTTATCTCCTGCGTTACTTCCTGCGGAAAATGCGATAACTGCAAAAAAGGTTTATATGCTCATTGTGAAGACGGCGGGTGGATCTTAGGTCACTTGATCGATGGCACTCAAGCTGAATACGTTCGCATTCCTCATGCTGACAACAGTCTGTATCACATTCCGGAAGGCGTGGACGAAGAAGCACTTGTAATGCTCAGTGATATATTGCCTACCGGATTAGAAATCGGTGTTCTTTCCGGACAAGTAAAGCCCGGCGATACGGTAGCCATCGTAGGAGGAGGTCCCGTAGGCCTGGCCGCACTGTTGACAGCCCAATTCTATTCTCCCGCTGAAATCATCATGATCGATTTGGATGACAACCGTCTTGAAGTTGCCAAGAAATTTGGAGCGACAAAAGTGGTAAACTCTTCAGACGGCAAAGCAGTTGAAAAGGTAATGGAGCTCACAGATAAAAAAGGCGTAGACGTTGCGATAGAGGCTGTTGGAATTCCCACAACCTTCTTGCTCTGCCAGGAAATCATATCTGCAGGTGGACACATTGCGAATGTCGGGGTGCATGGGAAAAGCGTCGAACTCCACCTTGAAAAGCTGTGGATTCGTAATATTACGATCACTACCGGTCTGGTGAGTACAAACTCGACACCTATGCTATTAAAGACTGTAAAATCAGGGAAATTGAAACCCGAGCAATTAGTTACTCACCGTTTCACCTTTGATGACATCGAAAAAGCTTATGATGTCTTCAGTAATGCGGCGCAGAATAAAGCGTTGAAGGTTATTATCTCAAACGAGTAGCTTTCTTTAACGAACGATACGATATCGTTAGTGAAATGGCAGCAACCATCTCCTCAATCTCCAACGCCACTTTTCATGTAAAAACAAAATGCGCTGGCGAGAGAATAGAGATCTTCTCAACCAGCGCATTGAATATGTGTCATCAAATTGTTCCAGCAAGCCCTGCTTACTCTGGATAGTCTGGATAATCTCCCCCAGGGAATCGCTAAGGTGAATAGTATTGGAGTACACTCACTGTTTCAGCATCAAATTCAAATTGGTAATAGTGTTACCGTATCTTTTGCTTCCAGGTTTTCAATCATTGTATACCAAGACTTTGGTTTATTCGGTAAGACAGAATAATAACGTCTCAAAAACTTGACAATAAGATCCGTTGGCAACTGATTAATATTATCGTCCATAGGGAGAAAACAAAGATCGAGTCCCATCACAGCCTCCCCATCATTGTTCCAGGATGGATGGACATAAGGGAAATCAAGACACTTATAACCAAGATGAGATAATACCTCACGACGAACATATGGATCCATGGGCTTTACCCCACCAAATTCAAAATTCTCTACCCGATAAGGGTCATAAATTTCGGCGAACATTCCATATAATTGATTTCCTTTTGCTGTGGCCAAGGAGTTGAAATCCTCCAGCCTTTTTTGAGCTAAAAATCTACCGATAGCAAGTCCGGTTTGGCCAATAATTGTAAAATCAGTCATCGCGACATTAAAATCTTCATAATAGCGGTACTCCGTCGCTCCTACTACATTCCCTTCATGAACAGCAACAAAGACACGAATTCCCGGATCTTCCAGAGGTTCTTTCCAAAGATCGAATTCTAATACTTCTTCGGGAGGGAATACGTCTTGCATTAATTGATGCATTTGTTTAAACAAAGGATCTTGAATACTCGTAATTCTGCGATATTCCATCTTCATAATTCTCCTTGTTACGATTTTGATGTGTAAAAAGGATTTTTCCATTCCATAAGTGCCCCATAATTACACGATTCTTTATCCTCTAAATAGTCAGCTATCACTTTAACAGGGATACGGCCACAGCGAAGCAGGAAGGTGATGACCGGATCTTTTAGTTCACCATTTACGATAGCTTCCAGATATTGTTCCGCCGTCATCTCATTCGCTTTCTTGTAATAGCCAGGCATTCTTCCGCCGCCTAACAACCGTTCCAATCCTTTGTGAATAACGACGTCATACATGGATAACAACAGCCATTTTCCTAACCCTAATTTTCGATAGGAGGGACGCACGCTAATATCGACGACATAGAGCGTATTTCCATCCGGATTATGGTTTCGAATATACCCATTATCCGTAATCTCTTCCCATGTATGTTCAGGATGCTTGAAATCAAAGTCAACAAGTAACCCGGTCATCGAGCCTGCAATTTCACCATCAACCTCAACACATAAGGCTCCCTCGGGGAACAAGGTAACATGGTTATGCAATTGTTCCGTGTTCCACCATAAATCAGGTGAAAACGGCGGAGGAAAACTTTCCTGTTGAATGCGAATTAATTCAGGAAAGTCATTTTCTTTATAATTTCGGATGACCGCGGAGACAGGACGATCTTGGTCAAAAACATAAAACTCCTTTCGGTACATTCTTCTACCCCCCTCGCAGAACAGTTAATCTCTCCTTATTTCCAATCCGGATAGAGATCTATGCGACGATCACGCCACGTGGTGACGGAACCACTTTCACGAACTTGATATAGTAATTCAAGATTTAAGTCAGCGGTAACAATCATATCATTATTCAGCTCTCCTTCTACCAAGATGCCGCGGGGAGGAAATGGAATATCGTTTGGTGTAATCACCGCCGCTTGCCCAAAATTCGCACGCATAAAGTCAACCGTGGGAAGCGAACCTACTGTTCCAGTAGTTACGACATAAACTTGATTTTCCACCGCTCTTGCATGGCTTGTGTAACGGACGCGGTGGAACCCATGACGATCATCAGTACAAGAAGGACAGAAAATAACATCAGCGCCTTTAGCCTTCGCCATCCGAACAATTTCTGGAAATTCTATATCATAACAGGTAAGCATGGCAATCGTGCTTTTCTCTGTCTCAAATACCTGCAAACTTTCGCCTGGCGTCATGTTCCACTCCTTAATCTCTGTTGGCGTAATGTGAAGCTTAGGCTGTTCTGCGATTTTTCCATCTGGATAAAATAAATGAGCTACGTTGTATAAATGGCCGCCTTTACGGATGACATGGGTTCCCCCAATAATATGCATCTTTGTTTGCTTCGCAAAGGATGAGAATAAGTCACGATACTGTTCTGTAAAGTCAGGCAGATCATTAATGGTTAAAGCACGTCCTTGATTATCTCCGATAGACATTAATTGAGTCGTGAAAAATTCGGGGAATAGCACAAATTCTGCCCCAAATTCTTCGGCTGTTTTAATATAATGCTCCACTTGCTTAGAAAATTCTTCAAAAGATTGTATGGTATGAAGATGATATTGAATCGCTGAGACCCTTAGTTGCATTAGCTCTTCCCCCTCTTTTGTTATCAATTTAGAAAAAATTCCGTCCAATCTATAGTCCCGATATTATTTATAAGCGATATCGATATTATTAGACACATAATAATTTTAAGCAATACATACTTTCATGTGATATAGTATCGAAAAGTATACTAAAAGGAATAAACCAAAAAAGGGCAATGGACGGTCGTCACTGCATATGCGTAAAAAACAACGTGCAATGACCTTTAGAAAAAGGACTGCACGTTGTTTTTTCTGTCTGATAACTACATGTTGCTTTTTCTTCATCACTATCTTGATGATCATGTACCAATTTGGGTCAAAAAGGGTCTCTTTTCCGACAAAGAGCAGGAATCGTACCCGTAAAGGAGGGAGTATTTTTTCTACTGGATAGATTCTTTAATTTTCACCTTGTCCTTTAGGACCGTCTCCATGTAGTTTTTACCCCATGCATACATAGAATCAAGGACCGGCATTAAGCTTTTTCCTTGTTCGGTCAGTGAATATTCTACTTTTGGCGGAACGACAGGATAGACTTTACGATAAACAATCTGGTCTTCCTCCAGCTCCCGCAAATGGTTAACCAGCATTTTTTGTGTAATATCTGGGATAAGGGCTTTCAGTTCACTAAATCGCTTTGTACCACTTTTACCTAAATGCCACAAAATAATCATCTTCCACTTTCCACCGATGACGGAAAGAGTCAATTCTTTTTCACAGTTAAATGCCTGTTCATGAGTACGTCTCATTCGTTTCACCTCGATACCTATTATAAACCATAGTATATTTTTTGATACTATATGATATTAAAGCACCTACTTACTGATTAATATCATATATAGTATACTGACGTCTGTACAAGTGATAAATACCTACTGCTTGTCGAAGTAATGGTGAATATATCTGATTAACCCCCTATGATTGGATATATACTCTCTTAATCTCACTTTTTCATAGTTTTTCGTTAAAGTTTGTGGAATACCAATATATTAGGCTAACCAGCCTATCATGCCCGCCTCTCCATGTAAAGCCTGACACGCGTTTCTCATGCTCATCGATTTACTGCACTTGATTAGACACGGACACCGATGTAACTTGTCTAGAAGGCTAAAGAGATATGATTTGTTACTACGCGCAAATGATAGGTATATTACTGTTTGCGCAACAAATAATAAACACAGGAGAGAACAACATGAATCGTGTTTACGATTCCGCGCGATATTTATTTCTGAGAGATCTCTCTTGATGTCTTAAAGACTTGTTCTTGTGTAATGAACCATTTCATTTAGCTGACTTTCCTTATAGTATACTTTTTGTTACTACATTACAAAAAAGTGCATACTTCCTTTTTTAAAAGTTCGAACCTAAAATAAATCATGTGTTAAACAAACACAAAACATCAAATGTCTTTTGGCAGATTCAACACAATACCAAATGAATTAGCCAAAAAAAGAAATCAAATTTATAGTAATTAATTTTTATTAGGAGTGAAGAATTCATGGAACTTCAATTAGCGTTAGACCTTGTCAACATTCCAGAAGCAAAAGACCTGGTAAAAGAAGTGGAGGCGTATATTGATGTTGTAGAAATCGGTACGCCGGTGGTTATTAATGAAGGCCTTAGAGCCGTAAAGGAAATCAAACAAGCATTTCCTTCTTTGAAAGTATTGGCAGATCTGAAAATTATGGATGCGGCCGGATATGAAGTCATGAAAGCCTCAGAGGCTGGTGCTGATATCATCACTATCCTCGGAGCCGCTGAAGATATGTCAATCAAGGGTGCCGTTGAAGAAGCTAAAAAACAAGGTAAAAAAATTCTGGTTGACATGATCGGAGTTAAAAATTTAGAAGAACGAGCGAAAGAAGTCGATGCGTTTGGCGTAGACTATATTTGTGTGCACACCGGTTACGATCTTCAGGCGGTCGGCAAAAATTCTTTTGAAGATCTTCTGAAAATTAAACGTGTCGTAAAAAATGCGAAAACTGCCATCGCAGGCGGCATTAAATTAGACACGTTACCGGAAGTCATTAAAGCAAAACCAGATCTTGTCATTGTAGGTGGCGGTATTACCGGACAAGAAGATAAACAAGCCGTAGCTGCTGAAATGAAAAAGTTGATTAAACAAGGGTAATGGCAATCATGCAGACTACTCAATATTTAGTTAAAATCATAAAAGAGTTACATCGTTCAGTAGACGTAATAGCTGATGAAGAAGCTGAAAAACTGGTAGATGGGATTCTTCAATCAAAGAAAATCTTTGTAGCTGGCGCAGGCAGATCTGGATTTATGGCCAAGTCCTTTGCGATGCGAATGATGCACATGGGTTTAAATACCTATGTAGTAGGCGAAACCGTCACCCCTAACCTAGAAAAAGGTGACATTTTAATCATCGGATCCGGTTCAGGAGAAACGAAAAGTTTGGTTTCCATGGCTGAAAAAGCAAAAAGTTTAGATGGAACTGTGGCGGTTGTAACGATTTTCCCTGAATCGACCATTGGACAATTAGCAGATATTGTTGTTAAATTACCTGGCTCACCTAAAGACAAATCGGACAGTGGATACAAAACCATACAGCCAATGGGGTCATTATTTGAGCAAACCCTCTTATTATTCTACGATGCAGTTATATTGAGGTTTATGGAGAAAAAGGGATTGGACTCCGCTACTATGTTTGGCAGACATGCCAATCTTGAGTAGAGCAAGGAGTCCTGGTTTGCAAAAAATATTCAGCATAACAGAGTTTTCGTTTATGAAATAAATCAAAAAAACCGGTTTTTCCTTGATGTAGGAAAAACCGGTTTTTTGTTTCCAATAAATGTATCAGCATAGGTTTTTTATGTTTTATTGATACTATTTGCCTGCCCAAACAAACGGCTGATCAAACAGGTTTACACCCAGCAAGTGTCCGCTGATCCCGCAAGCCTTCTCGAAAAAGTAAACGGATTTTTAATTTTTTCACTTTTTTTCCACGGCATGTCCTCCAAATTCATTGCGAAGAGCAGCTACCACTTTACCTGTAAAGGTATCATCTTCTAATGAACGATAACGCATCAATAAGGACATGGCGATGACAGGCGTAGCGGTTTGTAAATCCAAGGCGGTCTCAACCGTCCATTTTCCTTCACCAGAAGAATGCATAACCCCTTTGATTTCATCCAATTTCGCATCCTTAGAAAACGCACGCTCGGTTAGCTCCATTAGCCATGAACGAATCACCGAGCCGTTATTCCACACTTTTGCTACTTTTTCATAGTCATAATCGAATTCGCTTTTCTCTAATACTTCGAATCCTTCACCAATGGCAGCCATCATCCCGTATTCAATTCCGTTATGAACCATTTTTAAGAAGTGACCACTCCCTGCTTTTCCGGCATATAAATACCCATTTTCTACGGCTGTATCTCGGAAAATCGGCTCCACAATGCTCCAAGCTTCAGAGTCTCCCCCAACCATGTAACAAGCTCCATTGCGGGCACCTTCCATCCCACCGGAGGTCCCTACATCCATAAAGCTCACTCCAACTTCCTTTAGTTGGTTGTAACGACGAATCGATTCCTTATAGTGAGAATTCCCAGCTTCAATGACAATATCTCCCTCGGTTAAAAATGGTGTAATCTCATGGATAACTGAATCAACGACGAAGTGCGGAACCATAATCCAAAGAACTCTTGGCGTTTCCAATGATTGAACGAGTTCCTTTAAGCTTGACGTTCCCTTAACCCCATATCTTCTCATTTCTTCAACCGCATTCGTATTTACATCAAATGCCACTACCTCGTGTTTGTGGTTGATTAGATTCTGTCCTAAGTTCAATCCCATTTTTCCTAAACCGATTAACCCGACTTTCATATTCATTGCCTCCTGATAAGTATCTTCATAGAATAAGACTTGTTATATTACGCTTCCTAACAGTTTAATTTGTAGAATCAAGTCAAAACCTCAAGAGGACCTTTATCTAACCACCACTGAAATCCGTCCTCTCCCAATAATTGATGTGACGCCTCTGGACCCTCTGAACCTGCCTCATATTGATGAAGAGGTAAGAGGTTTTCTTCAAATGCCTCTAAAATCGGTTGCACCCACCTCCAGGATAATTCCACTTCATTCCAATGGGCAAAAAAAGTGGCGTCGCCTCGCAGAGCGTCAAATAGTAAGAGTTCATAGGCTTCCGGCACATTTTTCGTATTAGGTGAAAAATCCACAGTAATAGGCTCAAGCTGTCCACTTTTTAATGGGTTTTTACTATTTAATTGCAAAGATACACTTTCTTTCGGATTTACCTGGATTACTAATAAATTTGGGATTGGCTTTTCGTTTTGGGTGATATACAAATCTTTTAATGTATTTTTAAATTCAATGACAATACATGTGGACTTTTCACTCATTCTTTTCCCTGTACGGATATAAAAGGGCACTCCCTTCCAAAAAGGATCATCAATCCATAAACGAGCAGCAACGAAGGTATCCGTCATTGAAGAACCATCAACACCAGGTTCTTCCCTATATCCAACTACCGCTTTATTTTGTATTTCCCCTGGGCCATACTGACCACGAACCACATGTTTCACTACATCCTCTTTACGTAAGGGACGAAGGGATTCCATTACTTTTCTCTTTTCATGACGGATATCTTTGGCAGTGATCCGTTTTGGTAGCTGCATAGCCGTCATCATTAACATTTGCAACATATGGTTTTGAACCATATCTCGAATGGCTCCAGTGTGGTCATAATAACCAGCCCTCTCTTCTACCCCAACCGTTTCACTTGCCGTAATTTGTACATTCGCAATGTATTGATTGTTCCATAAAGCTTGAAGAACAGGATTCGCAAATCCTAAAGCTTCAAGATTTTGTACCATCGGTTTTCCAAGGTAATGGTCAATGCGATAAATTTCATCTTCTTCAAACGCTTTACTTAATTTTTCGTTTAGGTCTTGGGCTGACTTCAAATCATGCCCAAACGGTTTTTCGATAATCAGACGTTTCCATCCTTTTGTAGAGCCTAATCGACTCTCCTTGATGTTTAACGCAATCACATCAAAAAACTTGGGTGCAACGGATAAATAAAACATACGATTTTCAGAGATGCCCAACTCTTTTTCTCGACATTGAATCATTTTAAGTAACGATTGGTATCCTTCTTTTTTCGTTACATCTAAGTGACAATAACGGAAGATACGGAGAAAATCTTCCAAATTTGAGTTATTTTCTGGCTTACGTCTTGAAAAGGTTTGTAAAGATTGTTCTACAAATCTTTGAAATTCAATATCTGTAATTTTTTGTCTTCCTGTCCCAATAACGGAAAATGTACGAGGTATTTTTTGATCTAAAAACAGATTGTATATGGCTGGGAATATTTTTCTTTTCGCTAAGTCACCTGTTGATCCAAATAAAACAAAGGTCATAGAATCCACTTTTAATTCCTCCGCTTTTTCAAAACTTTCTTCAAAAACAAAAATGTTAATTTTTTGATTAAAAATATCTCCTTTGTATAAATTTTTACAAAAGAGATTGTATGGTATGAAGATGATATGGAACCGCTGATACCCTTAGTTGCATTGACTCTCCCCGCTTTTATTATTAATCCAGAAAAATTCCCCTCAATCTTTGTTATTTATGAGCGATATCGATATTATTAGATATATAATAAATTTAAGCAAGTACATACTTTATTGTGATATAGTGTCGAAAAGTATACTAATAAAAATGTAATGGGTGGAAAAAAACAACGTGCAGTCCCTTTTATAAAGGTCACTGCACGTTGTTTTTTTCTGTCTGATCACTCATTTTTAAGTTGAAAAGTATCTTTCTGCTTCATTCAACCTATTTTAAATTGTGAACATAAATCTCCTAGTGTTGAAAAAACATAATCGGGTTTGATACGTTGATCTTCAAGCTGGTGAATAGTAGTTACTCCTGTTAAAACTAGGGCTGTCTTTATCCCACTATTAATTCCAAGCATAATGTCCGTTTCTAAACGATCGCCTACCATCAAACATTGTTCGGCTCTGACGCCTACTCTCTCTAATACCTTTTGGATATAATAGATGGATGGTTTTCCTACAACAGTGAGGATATTTGTTGTGCCGGCCGCTTCAATCGCCTTTGCAATCCCCCATGTATCCGGAATAATACCATCTGGAGTCGGGCAAAACGTATCTGGATTTGCAGCGATCAATTGCGCCCCATTCAGAACAGCTCTCATTCCAATACGGAGCTTTTCATATGAAAATTGGCGATCTAAACCAACTAACACATGGGTCGCATCCGATGGATTTTCTGTCACTACTACATTACACCTTTGAAGTTCCTCTTTGATTGCCTCTTCACCGATGACTAGAACATGTGCATCCGGGTTGAATTCCTGAAAATATAGCCCTGAGATGTACGCAGCTGTGATCACCTCGTCAATCGATGCGTCTAACCCCATTCTCTGTAATCGTTTTTGACAGTCTAATCGAGTGTATATAGATGTGTTGGTCAGAAACATAACCTTTTTATTTTTATTTCGCAAATAAGAAATTGTTGATTGAACATGCGGAAGTAAAGTTTCTCCGATATAAATCGTTCCATCAAGATCAAAGAAGTAAGCTTCAAATGAAGTAAGATCCGGCAATGAAAAATCAGTCCTTTTTTCTTATAATAAATACTCCACCCATAACAGAGAGGGAAGTTACAGGACATTTTCCATAAGCAACTGTTTTCCATCTTTTAATTTTTTCAGATCTATACCAGGAGCATACTCCAGGATAAACTGGCAGGATTCATGAATCTCTCTCATCTCGGCAAAAATAGGTTCCCAATCCACTGTACCTTCCCCTATTGGCAAATGTTCGTCGCCATTTCCCGAATTATCATGAAGATGCACTCCAAATAACCGTGATTTTGTGGAGCGAATCATTCTAGGGATATTCCATTGGTTTAAATGAGCGTGTCCGGTATCAATTAAATAACCTGCAATCTCATCCACATCATTAAGAAACACCACAAATTCCTCTTCAGTAAAAATAGAGGTTCCTTTATATCCTACATTTTCTATCGCTAACTTAACTCCTAAAGGCTTGGCGATGTTACATAATTGCTGAATATACTCTTCTGCTCTTTTGCGGGCTAGCACTTTATCAAATATCGGCGAAAAACAAAATCCGGGATGAATCACCACGTGCTCTGCTTTAATCTCATGCGCAAAAAGGATGGATTTTTTATACTCTTCAAAAGAAGTTTGACGGATTGCCCGATTCTCACTGGTCAAATTGGTATCCCAAGCAGGAGGATGAACCGTATATTTGAGCTGCTCATTCCGCAAAATCTTTTTCATTTTTTCAATTTGCCCATCCATATCATCCCATTCTAAACCATCCATCAATAACTCAATCTTATCTGCGCCATGCTCGACAAGCTGTTGAAGATTTTTTTCAATTGGATGCGTTAATAAGATTAAGTCCGAATAACAAATTTCACTATTCATTTCCTTCACCTCTTAAGTAAAAATCAGTTTATTTTCATCGATTTGCAATTGGATCTGGTCCCCTTGATTGATAAGGACATCATTCGGAATATCCACTATTAATTTTTGTCCCTGGCAATCGACCAGAAGCCGAAAACGTTCCCCTAAAAAAATCACTTCATTTACGAGCGCATGGAAGCTATTTTTGTTTCCAATACAGATATCTTCAGGTCGTATAAAGGCCTCTAGTTCCGCTCCTGTTGAACATTCTCCACGATAAGGGACCTGATGGAAACCAAAGTCTATCCAATGATCTATCGAGTTAGACCTGATTTTCCCGTGTAATCGATTGATCTGTCCAACGAACTGTGCCACAAAAGAAGAACGGGGATGGCGATAAATTTCTTGAGGCGTTCCTACTTGTTCGACGACACCTTTTTTCATGACAGCAATACGGTCGGCAATCGCCATCGCTTCTGTTTGATCGTGAGTCACATAAATCGTGGTGATTTTTAGTTTTCTAAATAATTGGGCTAGCTCCATTCTTAAATGGTCTTTTAATTTGGCATCTAATGCGGTAAGCGGCTCATCCATCAACAAAACCTTAGGTTCAATGGCCAGGGCCCTTGCTACGGCCACCCGCTGCTGCTGCCCACCTGATAATTGAGATGGTCTTCGATCCCTTAATTCCTTAATATTCATGAGTTCCAAAAGTTCTTCTACTTTTTGTTCTTGCTCCGTCCTGCTCTTTTTACGTAATTTGATTCCAAAAGCAATATTTTCTGCCACAGTCATTGTGGGGAAAAGGGCATATTGCTGGAATACAAAGCCGATATCCCTTTTTTCAGGTGGAAGATGGATGATTTCCTCTTCATGAAAAAAAATGGTCCCCTCTGTTGCCTTTTCCAATCCTGCAATAATCCGCAGCAGCGTGCTTTTTCCACATCCGGAGGGCCCCAGTAATACCAAAACCTCCCCTTCCTCCACCTGCAGGTCGATAGGCTGCAGCACTTTGGTTCCATCAGGAAACACTTTGGAAATGCCTTTAATGAGAATATGATCGTTATTCATTTAAACTCCTCCATTCCTGGAAAACGTAGTCGATTGATTCAGCTTGTGCAAAAAATACATGAGAGGAATGGATAATAAGAGAAAAACAACGGTAAAGGCACTTCCAACCTCAATTCTTAAAGTTGAATAAGCATCATATAAACCAACCGGTAATGTCATCGTAAATGGAGTATATAGAAAAAAGGTCATATTAAATTCTCCAAGAGATAACATAAAAACCATAATAGCACCGGATAAAACAGCAGATTTAATGCTAGGAAGAATCACGTAAAAAAACCGATAAAACGGTCCTGCACCCAGACTCGCCGCACAATCATCGAAAATCTGGAAATTCTTTGTTCTTAACGTTCCTAAAACCGTTCGAAATAATAAAGGAAAGGTAACAACAACATGTCCGATCAAAAGTAAAACTCCTGATTCCCGAATGAGAGGATAGGTTTGTATAAGCGCAAGGGCTATGGCCACACCGGGTACGGCAACGGGAAGTGTGAGAACTTCTTCTATCCCTTTCATCCATGAATGACCGGATTTCGACAATTGGTAAGCGGTCATCGTTCCCAGAAGGATATTGATCACAACTGTCGATAAAGTAATGATGAGTGTAAATAAAATGGTATGTCCGTAATTTTGAAAAACTTGTTTGTACCAATCCAGAGTCCAGCCTGATGAAAACAAATGGCTGCTCCAATAAACAGAGAAAGAACCAACAATCGTAATGAGAAGGGGCAGAATCAAAAATGCACTCGTTACTAAAATAAGAAGATAAAGGAACAGTTTTCCAACAAACTGCATCAACGCTTCACCCTTTCTAACATGGTTCGATATCCCATATTCATCAGGACACAGATCAAACCAATGACAACGGCAATGGCACTTGCGGTCTCAATTTTAAAATTCAACGTTAACTCGTTATACATAACAATAGGTAAAATTTCAAACTGATCCGCCAGCGTATAGGCGGTACCAAAGGCACTCATGGATGTAGAAAAAGCAAGTGCGCCGGCAGAAACAAAAATGGGAAACACGGTAGGTAAAACGACATAACGAATAGCTTGCCAAGACGTTGCTCCCATTGTTCTAGCCGCTTCTTCCAGGGAGCGATCAAACTCCTTAATCGCCCCATACAAAGTCATAATAATACGTGGAATCTCAAAATAGAGATACGCCAAAAAAATGCCTTTAATCGTATAGGCAAAAACCATACTCTTTTCGCCTAAAAGGGTCTGTGACAGTAAAGGCAAAATTCCTGTGGACCCAAAAAGGATAATAATCATAAACCCGACGACAACCCCGGGAAAAGATATAGGAAACGTTAATAAGGTGAAATATAACGATTTTCCCGGGAACTCATGCCTGGCAAGAAAAAATGCCAGGATTCCTGATAGGATAAGTGCTGTTATGGTCACACTTAATGATAACCATAAACTATTCACTAACGCTTTGAAGTAATAATGATTGGTTAATATTTGTGAATAGTTAGCAAGAGTTAACCCATTTCCGCTTTTTACACTTGTAATGATGAGAACCACTAAAGGGTAAAGAAAAAAGAAACAAAAAATGACTAAAACAGGTATGATAAAGATAGGTTTACCGCGGCTACTCATTGCTGCCCCTTTCTAATTGCTTGCAATCACTTCTGTCTTCCACAAGTTTGTAAAGTTGGATTTAACCTGATTCATTTTGTCAAAGTCTACATCTTTTGCACGGGCATAATCACTGTCAGGCAAAAATTTATTCTTGATTTCATTAGGAATATCAATATTTCGAATGGGTTTCACATATCCCTCAGCAAACAATTTTTGACCTTCATCAGATAAAGTGAAGTCAATATATTTCTTTCCCGCTTGCTGATGCGGTGCATTTTTAACCAAAGAGATAGCGTACGGCACCTTCAACGATCCTTCTTTTGGAATCACCACTTCGATAGGTGCATGTTCGTTGTATTTCATGGTATACCCGTTAAAATCAGCATCAATTAGGATAGGAATTTCGCCTTTCATTACTTTCGCATTGGCCGTTTGCTTAGGATGAATGACCCCGTTTTGCTCCAGTTTCTTCAAATATTGAATACCTGGATTCCAGTTGTCTAAGGTTCCGCCCATGGCTAAATTAGCAGCCGTTGTAACACTATAGCCCACTGCAGCCGAGGTAGGATCCAGGAAGCCTACTTTCCCTTTATATTCAGGCTTTAATAAATCAGCCCAGGACTGGGGAACAGGAATATTTCCCAAAGCACTTTTGTTCACAATAAATGAAATGACACCATAATGGATGGTCATCCACTTTCCATCCTTATCTTTTAATGATTGTGGAATGTCATCAAAATGCGGAGGTTTATACCCTTCAACTAAATCCTTTTGGGCAGCCTGCGGCCCATAAACAATTCCATAATAGGCAACGTCAGCAACGGGGTGTGCTTTTTCTGCAATTAAAGAAGTTATCGTTTGTCCACTGTTTTTGTTATCTCCAGGCACTGTGATGCCCGTTTTTTGTGCAAAGTCTTTTTGGACCGCTCCCCAATTTGCCCAAAGAGGAGGATTATTATAGGCAATAGCAACCTTATCGTTGCTGCCGGCAGATGAACCTGCAGATGTATTTGGTGATGCCGAACAACCAACGATTCCTAACATGAACGCAGAAAGTGCCAGACTTACTTTCAAAGTTTTAATCATAATTTGTATCCCCTTTTTCTCATTCGCTTTTTTGTAATGAAGATCTGATCCGTGGCGTCTTCTCTGCCAATTCTCCTTTCAGATTAGTAATTACAAGATGAACAGAAAAAGGGTGAAGACTAAAAAAGCGCATAATTCTCCCTTGGTTCCATTCATCAAAGGAAGAACTATGGGCTTTCACTCGTCTCCACCCAATCGTTCGAACCATATATTCTTAAATTGTATAATACAATAGGATTACAAAAATAAAGTTAATGGTTTGTAAAAAAACCGTTAAAATTGCACATTCCATAATTCCGATTTACTTAATGATACCGCATCGGCACCCGCCTCAAGAGCGTCATTTACTTGATTGATAGACCAAATCAATCCCGCAGAAATGATAGGCTGTGAGATATGCTCTTTAATAAATGAGATAATGGAAGGGGCAATCCCAGGCATGATCTCAATGGCGTCTGGTTCATTCTCCTTTATATTTTGAATCGCCGTCTGAAGAGAAGTCGTATCAATCAAAAATACCCGTTGAATCGTTACTAAGCCCTCTTTTTTAGCCGCACGGATCACCGGGCTTTTCGTCGTGACAACTCCTGTGGGTTGAACATAATGGGATAGAAACCGGAAGGCTTCTTTATCACTGGACAGCCCTTTAATAAGATCAGCGTGAAGAAATAACGGCTTACCTTGTCGTTTCCCTTGAAATCTTTCATCCATAAGATCAGTTAATTTCCCATGCATAAGTAAAACTGCACTTGCATTAGAATTGATGGCCTCTGAAAAACCAGTTTGCTCTGTTGCAGCTATGACTCGCCCTTGTTGTAAGATGGTTTTTATATCCACTCTAGAAATCACCTTTCTAAACGTAATAGTCCATAAATATCTTAAACGATGGATATTAATTTACTGTAAAGATCGAACCACAGGCAATTACTTGAACCTCTCATGGCTAAAGCCACGAGATTCTTGGGTAGTCCGCTCTACTGAGCAGAATTAGTACATGATGTACCACCAAGCTATCCCCGCAGTTCCTGCGGTTACTGCGATTATGTAGATAGTAGTCTTTTGCCTTCGGCAAGAATATTCAAACTTGCGTTTACATCCCTGTCCCATTCACTATGACAAGAAGGACACTTCCATTGTCGCAAGTTAAGATCTTTAACCTCTTTGTTTTGGTATCCACAACACGAACAGAGCTGAGAGGAAGCAAAGGTTTTACCTACGGCAACGACAGTACGTCCATACCACT
>NZ_AUMJ01000073.1 GCF_000430625.1 Aneurinibacillus terranovensis DSM 18919 | reverse complement strand
AAGTAAGAAGGATTCCAAAGATTCCCTCCCCATAGTTTCTTTTTTAGCTGGGGGAACTCTTTAAATAGCAACCTTGCCGAAACACCTTTTAACGCTTTGATGATATTTGGAATTGAATGTTGCTTTATGGCGATATTTCACACACCATACAATATGGTATTGGATAGAGTACACATATCCTCTACCATGTTTGACTTCTGCCATGTTATCCACCTCAATCACAGGATAACATATGTCAAATATTTTTTAAGTTATTATCGCTAAATATCAGTGTTTTTTGTTAATAGATAAGTCAACATATGTCGGACAATTGACGTGTCAAAAGACACGCCTTGTCCGAAGCCGAGAACACTCATGACGGAAGTCACGAGTGTTCTCGGCTAATTCATAAACATTAAACAGCGCTAATCGATCACTTTGTTGTCACACACTTCAACCGGGACGGCTATATGCGCAAAATGCGGTGGAACAAGTATCCGGATTGTTAACCCATATACAAAAACAGTTGGAAAACCAGCTTCACCTTATTTGGTCACAAATCAATTATTTGTGAAGATCTTCAAACCTCCTCTTTCGCTCTAACGGATTATCTAAAGTAAGCCAAATGGGAAAGCTTTGAATGAAACAGCGAAACAAGATGTTGAAGATTACCAAACCTGGAAATTTTCACAGTAACAAAGTGCAATCAAACAGTCTCCTTATCAGCAAGCAATAGTTCAATTTCCTGACCAGCCAACGTCTGCTTCCACTCTTCCGGACAGTACGTGTCAGATATTAAAGTAGAAACGTTTTTCAATGAGCAAATATGTGCAAGTGTTGTTTTCCCAAACTTGGTATGGTCCGCCAAAACAATAAGCTGTTCGGCGCGTTCCATTAACATATGAGACATATAAGCCTCATTTAAATCATAGTCGGTAATCCCGTCGATAATCGACACCCCTCCAGCGGAAATGAACGCTTTGTCGGCCTTTAAATGTCGCAGCGTCAACTCAGACAGCGGCCCATGGGTCGACTTCTGACTGACGTCGACTTCTCCACCAATAAAGATAATGCGTCCCTTAAATACTTCTATCGCTAGCAGCATGGCGGGAGCGGAATGAGTAATAAGGGTGACATTTTTTTTACCATCTAAATACCGAATCAGTTCAAGCGGCGTCGTCCCGTTGCCTAGCATAATGACGTCACCGTCTTCTACAAGGGAAGCCGCCAATTTTCCGATCGCCCGCTTTTCCTTTATATTAATCATTGTTTTTTTATCAAAAGGCGGCTCCCATGAATCAGAACGCGCTAAGACTGCGCCACCATATACTTTTTTCAATTTCCCTTCTTTTTCAAGACGTTCGAGATCACGCCGAATCGTTTCTGATGATACATTGAGTGCCTCGGCCAATACCGGAACAGGCAATCTTTCTTCTCTGGCCAACCGTTCCAAAATCGTCTTTTTTCTTTCTTCATATGATAATGACATATAAGCAAACACCCCTAATTATTTTCAGCGCCTGACATTCTACAAAATGGATGATAAACACTCCCCCACACTTAGTGCTTGCGCTTGAAGATGAGGGGGTCTGATGTTAACCGACAGTACTTTGTAGATGCGATACATGTGGATGGCCCTATTTTTATTGGAAGATACTACCTCAAGTATACAACAAATACGAACGATTGCACGTGCGATTTATCCCCCAACTATGCCAATGAATTATTCATTTATCCTAATGCTTCCAAACTTTCCGGAATCGTTTGGCCACCATCAACAATGATTGTTTGTCCTGTAATATAACTTGCCTCCTTTGATGCAAGGAAAAGGGCGGCATAGGCAATGTCTTCAATGCTGCCAAGCCGTTTCAACGGAATGGAAGCAGCCATACTGTTCAAGTAATCTGCACCCAGATTTTCTAAGCCTTCCGTCACTATATTTCCTGGCATCACAGCATTGATCGTGATTTGATAACGGGCTAATTCCAATGCCGCACTTCGCATAAAGCCAAGTTGCGCTGCTTTACTGGCTCCGTAATGAGACCACCCCGCATAACCGGTAACAGGACCTGTGATAGAAGATGTAAGAATTATCCGGCCATAATCGGCGAGCTTTAGATAAGGCAGACACGCCTGTATGGTGAATAGCGTTCCTCGCATGTTGGTATTCATAACTGTATCCCATTCCTCACCGGTCATATTTTCCAGTGAACAAGTAGGAAAAATCCCTGCATTCGCGCAAACGATATCAATACCGCCAAATGTATCCACCACTTCTTGAGCCATTCGATTCATCGAGGCCAGATCGGCTACATTCCCTACGAAAGCCTGTGCTTTTCCACCGCTTTTCCTAATTTCCGCCGCGCAACTTTCTGCATGATCTGTATTGCGTGCCACAACCGCAACGTTTATTCCGTTCTTCGAAAAAACTTGTGCGATACCCTTCCCAATTCCTTTACTCCCACCGGTTACGATAACCGTCTTATCTTCTAGTGACGTCCACATCATCCATCTCCCTTTCTGCATTTTATTTTTAAAAATTTTGAATTAATATTACAGATCCAAATGTGGTGGCAGCTTGCGGAGTCCTTTCGTTTTAATAAGTAAATAAATAATACCTATTATCAACCAGGCTGTCCCGATAATTTGGGCTAACCGATCCATGCTAATCCAAACATAGACGATAACCATAAAACCTAGTATCGGGAGCCCAAGATATCGAATGTGGTACCAGCCGTTCGGCTTCCAACTAGGTGTACTTCCAAGATTTAACGGCGATTCGCCTTTTTTCTTCACGTAATACAACCAGATAACAGAAAGATTTAATGCCGCAAATCCGAAGAGTGCCCCGTAGTTAACCAGATTGGAGAGCGTGGTCATATTTGAACTGATGCCCAATACGAATTCAATCGTAACAATAATGAGAATACTCCAATGCGGCGTTTTCCATCTTTTATTGATTTTGGCGAAAATAGATTTCGGCAAGAGCGTATCTCGTCCCATTCCGTATAACAGCCGAGCTCCCGCAGCTGTGGCCACCAGATTGAATACAGCCAATTCCGTCAAATAACCCGCCGTAAAGAAGATACCGAATCCTTTCCCGCCTGTCATGATTGAGACTTGAAACAGCATGGTATTCATCCAGTTCGCATCATTACTGTGTGTTTTCCAATCGGGTACAACCAGCATTCCCACATATCCGCATACGAACATCGTTAACGTGCCGATTCCGATGCACCAATAGATCGCCTTTGGAATATCCTTTTTAGGCTTGCGTGTTTCTTCCGCCAGAGTTGTGATTGCATCAAAGCCCAAAAAACTGAATATGGCAAGTGAAGTAGCAGCGGCTAAACTAGATACACTTTCAAAATGAAAAGGTTGTGTACTGAATAACGTCCCGGTTCCCATATGGTGGGAAGACACCGCATTGCCCCACACTAAAATAGAGAGCCAAACCACAAATTCGCCAAGAACCAATAACCATAGCCCCATTTTGGAGACAAGTTCCACCCCGAATAAATTCAGCAATCCCGTGCCTACGGAGAAAATAGCCAACAGCACCCAATAGGGTATATCCGGAAAATATTGCTGTGCAAAATAAGCAGAGCTTGATGCAGTTACCGTGGGAATTAGAATATAATCCAAGGTCAGAATCCATCCTGCTACAAACCCTAAATAAGGGTTCCAGCCCCTTCCAACATAGCTATAAACAGAGCCTGCAAGCGGAAAGTTTCGTACCATGATGGAATAACTAAAAGCTGTGAGAAGCATAGCTACTCCTGCCAAAAGGTAAGGAAGAGCTACGGTTCCACCCGAGGTTTGAAGCAAAATTCCGAAAATAATGGCCGGAGCTATAGGCACCATATAATTCAGCCCAAATGCCGTAAGCTGCCAGACGTTCATCGTCCGTTCCAATTCTTGTTTATATCCATATTTAGATATATCAGGACTACTTTCTAACAATTCCGCTTCTTTAATAGCCATTGGCTATCCCCCCCTTATATTGCTTTCGTTAGTGAATCCGTACAACAGTACCGTTAACCAAATTGGTGTAAATATTTCTCGGCTAATGCAGCGGTTTTGTGAGTAAAATCCGCCCCCATCTTTTGTCCTGTTTCGTTATCGGAATGACTTCCAATCCAGGCCAGGAGAATCAATCTTCGAAGCATAATAAATGTAGGGATTTCCATCTCTTCCTCTTTTGAAAGAGGGCGGATTTTTTTATACCCTCTCAACCACGCATGAATTAAATCCGGAACGTATTCTTTATGCTCAATAAAGCTTAAAGCCGACGCTAAATCATAAAGAAACCAGCCAAATCCACAATCGTCAAAATCAATGACCTTTATTTTTTCTTCTTCAACCAGTAAATTGGCCAGACGTAAATCGGCATGAATTAATCCGAATCGATCCGGCGCCTTGCCAAAACGGTCAAGTCTGTGCAGAATCGTATGAGATACCTTCTGAAACAACGCAACCCGTTCAGGGGTAACATCCAAGCCGTCCTGCCATCTTCCCCACTTGGGATGACTCCCTATCATCGTGTCGTAATCCCATGTAGGACGATGGATGCTATTTGATTCTTTCCATGTCTTCGTATGATCGTGCAAATGGGCAGTAATCCCGCCAAGCTTCTCGAATTGAACTACCAGGTTTTTTTCGTCCTCCTCATCAGGTGCTGCGCCGGTTAAAAAGCTGAACATGACACAATGGTAGGGCCGATCATCCTTATCACTAGCAATAACCTGAACAAATTCACCGTTTTTCCCCTCAATCGGTTCTGGAACGATAATCGACGAATACTGTCTTATCGCTTCCATCCAGACCAGTTCAGCTTCCGTTTCCTTCTTGGTATGGTAACCGGGGCGATTGACACGTAAAATGGTGCGTTCACCGTTTTCCCCGTTCTCCACCAAATACGTCATATTCTCGGAATAATTTAATAACCGAATGGTGGAACTAGAAGGAAGAGAATATAAGCTAATCGCTTTTTGAGCAATTTGGTTAAATAATTCTAAAGGATCATGATACGAAAGATTATTTACAGCGCACATGTCATCTCCCCCTTTTGAAATACAATCCGGCTCTGCGATAAAAAGCTAGTATTTCTCTACCTTAGCCAGCGTTAAAGCCTGTTTAATACTGGCCTCTACCCGGGACAGCAGTTCGTCGCAATATTCTTTATCGCAAAGAAGACCTGGCTTAAATTGAAGCACCCGCGGATCAAGCATCGAATAAATCGCCCACACGCCGTTATCATATAAGGAACGCATCACATACTTTGCGCCTTCAGGATGATTAAATTCCAATCCCATTACAACACCTAACTGACGAATCCCTACAAAAAAATCAGGATTTTGACATTTTATAACTTCGAGTCCATCCCGCAAATAATCAGCAACAAAGCTAACATTGCGTATAACATCTTCCCTCTGGGTAATTTCCAGCACTTTCATTGCAACAAGGCATCCCAATTCAGCTCCACCAAAGGTAGAGATATGGGCAAAACCGTCTTCAAACATCCACTGACCGGCCTGCTCATTCACTACAGTCGCTGAAATCGGATAAATTCCACCGCTAAATCCTTTCGAAGTCACCAAAATATCCGGTTTTACTCCATACTGTTCTATACCCCACATTTTTCCGGTTCGCATTAAACCTGTTTGTACCTCATCCGCAATATATAGAGCTCCGTACTTTTCACACATGCTTTTCACAGCGGGTAGATATCCTTCTTCCGGAAGCGGAAAACCGTAGGTAGCCGGAATGGTTTCTACAATAACACAAGCAGCATCGCCTCCGGAAAGCGCCTTTTCCATAGCGTCCAAATCATTAAAAGGCACATGTACAAACTCTTGCGGATCGCCTTCACTTAAGAATGGACGGGAATAGCGTTCATTTCCTAACGCTATAGCCAATCCTGTGTGACCATGATAGCCGAATTGAATAGAAATGATTTTCTTCCTTTTCGTCGCATATCTTGCACATTTCAAAGCAACATCAATCGCTTCGCTCCCACCGCTGGAAAAAATGGAATACTTCAAGTTATCGGGCGTAGCTTTAGCCAATTCTTCCGCTAATTGAGCCCGAACAACAGACGGAAAATGATGATTTCCGATATCAAACTCCTTTAACCCCTCCTGTAAGGCCGAAATAATTTCCGGGTTTCGATGTCCAAGATTATATGTACCTCCATTGAGGTGGACATCCATTAATTTTTTACCGCTTAAATCGTAAAAGTAATACCCTTCCCGCTTGCCTATCACCAAATCCAAACCGTCTTTTTGCCACTGCTGTGTTTTTCCGGGATTCCACCACTTAATCGACTTATCGAATACAGATTTTTTATTAATATCGCTGATAGTAAACATTAGATGACCTCCACCTTACATATTGTTTATTTTCTCAATGGAATTAATGTTATAATATTTAACATTTAATGTTATTTTGTAACTTTAAATGACATAAACTATTATATCTCTCCTCTCTAATATCGTTATTGTTGTTGTTTTTTGATTAATGTTGTGGTTTTATCTAGATTTTAATTTGCTTTTTTAAAGTGGTCAATCGAATTTGTCATATAATATGACATAGTTTTTTCTCCATAAGATCCGGACGGATCAAAAGAAGCATAAAAAATTGCGGAAAAACTATATAGCGTCCCCGATCTCTTACCGGGTAACTGTAGGTCATACGTGCAAATAGAATGTAAATAAATCTAACAACCCGTTAGCGATTAGAAAAGCGAGAGATTATACTCAAATAGATCAAGATAGCAATATTGTAGAGTACACCTTTTTTCCGAAGATCCTTTCTTCTTTTCGCAGGTTATTGGCTGCTTTAGGGAACGTTGTCAATTCAATAAAGACTTAACCAGATCATAGGAGGGAATATTCTTGCTAAGTATACAATTGAACAAGAGCTTTCTATGCTTTTTCGATTTACATTCATTTTATGCATTTGTTGAGCAGACACCTAACGTTCATTCTCAAGCAGAAATTTGTTTTATCGGGGACCCTTCGAATGAACAATTGCAATTTTGCCGGCTTAATAGGTATAAAGATCATGACAAATCATCCATTATCTTGAAAAGTTGCAGCATAGTGGATACAAGTGAGATAACAAGATGGGTAAAAAGCGCTCGGTTTACGGAAATCACAGTCTTAAAAAGGGATAGAAACGTATTGGGTTGGGCGGAAACGGTTAATTTGTTAGCCAAACTATATCTGGAGGAACAGAAAAAAAACAGATGTTATCAAAATGAACTAGAAAATATGAACCTGGATATGAAGTCCATTTTCGATGCTGTTTTTGATGAGATCTTTGTTACGGACGGAAATGGCATGACGTTAATGGTTAGTTCTTCTTGCCAGAAACTCTGGGGATTTAAAGCAGAAGAAATGATCGGGAAGAGTGTTTATGAACTTGAAGAGAATAATATTTTCAATCCATCCTTGACGCGGCTTGTTCTGGAGCATAAGGAGAAGGTATCCATTGTCCAGAATACCACGACGGGAAGAAAACTCCTTGCTACAGGAATACCTATTCTAGATGATGCGGGAAACATTAGTCGTGTGGTGACTGCTTCCAGAGATATTACTGAAATCGAGCGACTTCGAAAAGAACTAGATGAAACAAGAACTCTTCTTGTTCGATTCAAAGAGCAATTAGAAGAAATGTCTCCTCGATCAGATGAGAAAAAACTAGTTTATGAAAGTCAAAACATGAAAAATGTGATGACCCAAGCCAAAATAGTTGCTGAGGTGGACTCTACGGTTTTGATTACCGGTGAATCTGGCGTTGGAAAAGAAGAGGTAGCTGAATATATTCACAGGAACAGCAATCGAGCAGACAAGGCATTTATTAAAATAAACTGCGGAAGTATACCTGAAACTCTCATTGAATCAGAACTTTTTGGTTATGAGAAAGGAGCTTTCACCGGAGCATCTCCGAAAGGGAAAATTGGACTAATTGAAGCAGCTCATAAAGGTACGTTATTTCTCGATGAAATCGGAGACCTCCCTTTGACTTTACAGGTTAAACTTCTGCGAGTATTACAGGAGCGAGAAATGACCAGGGTCGGTGGAACAGTCCCCTTTCCGGTTGATATTCGCATCATCGCAGCCACCAATAAGGATTTGGCGCAAGAAATTGAGTTGGGAAAATTCCGGGAGGATCTCTATTATCGTTTAAATATCATCCCTTTAACTATTCCTCCTCTAAGAGAACGAAAAGAAGATATCATTCCTCTTGTGTACCATTTCCAAAATATATTTAATAGACATTACCATCGTAATAAACACCTTTCAACCCACACAGTAGATAGGTTGGTCCAAGCACCCTGGAAAGGAAATATTCGAGAATTAAAAAATACAATAGAAAGATTGATTGTTTTGACCGAGAAAGACATTATTGAACCGAAGGATTTACCCCTTTATCTAAACGAATCGTATAGTAATAATTTCGAGGATGCGATTGAAGTCAAAGAGATCCTTCCACTAAAAAAAGCAAAAATGATACTTGAAAAGAAACTGATGGAAATTGCAGTTAAAAAGTATCCGACAATGACAGAAATAGCAAAAATTCTAGAGGTAAATCAGTCAACAATTAGTAGGATTTTTAACAAGATTGATGCAAAAAAGCATAAACATCATGAAAAAATGCATATTCATTCGGACTTAGCATAATGTCACATACCATCCTAACAGAAATAGAAAGGGATCAAATATATGCTTTTTTTGCATATTCACCACATTACGTTTAAGAGAAAATTTAAGAGAGGAGGGGCTATTGCAGCCTTTGTTTTTTTGTAGATAAGAGTATCTAAGGCTATCGCTCGTCCCTATGGCCTGGAGCTAGCCAAGTTTTCTTTATGAGCGAAAGTTGGCACAGTACTTGCTTAATTAAAGGGTAATAGCAGCCAAAAAAGGAGGTGTACTTAATTGCTTACCAAATATCAGGTAGCCGTCGTACAAATGGTCTGTAAACTGAGTGACAAGCAAGCTAATGTCGAAAAAGCGCTCCATTACATCGAAAAAGCAGTAAGTCGGGAGGCAAAATTGGTCGTGTTTCCGGAAATGTTCTCAACCGGTTACAGTGTAGGGGAAATGGATTTATTGCTGGCTGAGAGTTTGGACGGTGAAACGATTCAAAAATTGCTTAAAGCCGCGAGAGACAGAAGGATTTATATCGTAGGGGGGATGATCGAGAAAGGAGAGAGGGACGGCACCGTATATAATACAGCTTTTATACTGGGACCAGAGGGGATTATTGGTAAACATAGAAAAACTCATCTTTGGAATATGGAAAAGCATCGTTTCTTAAAAGGAGAAGATTATACCGTATTCCAAACAGATATTGGAAAAATCGGATTGCAGATTTGCTATGAAATTGGCTTTCCAGAAGGGGCAAGAATCTTGTCTCTAAAAGGAGCGGAATTAATCCTTTCCCCATCGGCATTTGGATTTTCACATCTCTATGCGTGGAAAATTGCCTGTAAGTCGAGAGCATTAGAAAACGGGATTTATCTTATTGCGTCCAATCGAACTGGGATAGAGCGGGATGTGATGTTTGCAGGCCATTCGAGAGTGGTCTCTCCTAAAGGCTCCATCCTTGCTAATGCGTTTGATAAAGATGAAATCCTCATAGCTGAAGTTAACCTGGAACAAGTTCACGAACAGAGAAAAGAGCTTCCGTATTTGCAAGATCTAGAGAAGATTAAGGTTCTGCACCATATGACGGACAGTTTATCCTATCAATATTAAGGGGGAACAATCGTGAAAATTTTTTGTAAAAAACAGACTATTATACTATGTCTAGCGGTGACGATGACGGCCTGGTTCGTTACGGGATGCAATTCTTCGTCCACTTCAACGGCGCAACCGACTGCTAAGGAAAATAACCAGGCCCAACCTAATACCGGAGGAAATAACGGAAACGGAAATACTTTAGAGGAAATCAAAAGTCGAGGGAAAGTGGTCGTTGGTACCGAAGCAGCCTTTGAGCCTTTTGAATTTATTCAGGATGGCAAGATTGTAGGGTATGGTTCCGATATCTTGGCAGTTGTGGTAAAAGATCTGGGTGTTAAGTTAGAACAACTCGATCTTCCATTTCAAGGGATTTTACCTGGCTTAGATGCTAAAAAGTTTGATTTTGTTGCAACATCTGTATCTATCACTCCTGAACGTGCCCAAAAGTATGCTTTCACCGTTCCGATTGGGGATGGAACATTAGCTATTATGAAAAGGAAGGGGGATAATTCCATCAAAAAACCGGAGGATATCATTGGGAAAGTTGTCGGCACTCAGTTGGGATCCGGACAGCTAAAGGGATTAAAAAAGTTTAACAATGACCTTAAAGCGAGCAAAGGTCAAGGTGCCAAACAAATTAAAGAATATGTTGCCTATCCTGAAGCCTATCAGGAACTTGCCAATGGTCGTATTGATGCTGTTGTTAATACAAAGGCCAATCTGTCTACGATTCTAAAGAAGAATCCGGATACGTTTGAATTAGTAGGTACGTTCGGAGAACCTATGTGGTTATCCTGGGTTGTTCGAAAAGGTGATGACCAACTTCTGGAATTCTTAAACAAAGAAATTCTGAAACTTCGTGACAGTGGAAAATTGCAGGAAATGCAGATGAAATGGTTTGGATTTAAGATGGATATTCCAGATTCAGGATATCTCCCTAAATAGAAGGGAGGAGAATAAATAATATGAAACCGGATGTTATTGTAAATAGCTTCCCGTTATTACTTAAAGGGGCTTTGGTTACGCTTGAAATGTCCGCATTGGCCATCCTGATAGGAACGCTAGTTGGACTTTTGCTTGCCTTATTTCGTTCAAGTGGCAGGAAATGGTTGGATTGGCCAACACGTATCTTTATCAATTTGATGAGAGGCATCCCGTTTATCATTCAGATTTTTGTCGTTTATTACAGCCTTTCGAGTATTGGAATAGAAATACCGGCTTTTGCCAGCGGAGTTTTAGCCATGTCCTTAAATACTGCAGCCTTCCAGGCAGAAATTATTCGAGCAGGCATTGATTCAATTCCAAAAGGTCAAACGGAATCTGCTCTTGCCCTAGGACTCTCTCGAAATCAAGCCTTGTTACGAATCATCATTCCGCAGGTATTTGTCAAGATTCTACCCTCCATTACGAACGAGCTTATTATTTTACTTAAAAATTCCTCCCTGGTTTCGGTAATTGCAGTTATCGATCTAACACGAGTTGGCCAACAGATTGTTGGAACAACCTACCGGCCAGCAGAGATTTATATCGCCGTAGCGCTTCTCTATTTTCTCATGAACCTCGCGATTGCCCAAGGCTCACGTTATATAGAACGAAGAACAGCTATCTACCGATAGGAGGGAGCAAAATGAGCTTTGACGCCACTATAATAACCCGATACTGGGGCGACCTGTTTGGGGGTTTTCTAACTACATTATACATTTGTATAACGGGTCTCATCTTAGGTCTAATTGTTGGGGCGATTACATGCTGGGCGAAGATGAGGTTGCCCGGTCTGGGAGCAAGAATCATGAATGTTTATATTGAAATTTTTCGTGGAACTCCTTTTTTGATCCAGACCTTCATCTTTTATTATGTAGGCCCAGTATTCGGTATTAATCTCAGTGCATCGGCTGTTGGGATCCTTGGCCTTGCCTTTTACAGTGGAGCATACTTTGCTGAGATATATCGGGCAGGGATTCTTTCCATCCCAAAAGGCCAAGTGGAAGCGGCCCATGCGCTAGGGATTGGAGACAAAGCCATCTTATTTCGGATTATCTTGCCTCAAATGCTCTCCTTGATATTAGCTCCGTTAACCAACCAAGTCATGACGTTAATTAAGGAATCAGCTATTCTTTCAGTCATTACAGTTCAAGAATTAACGTTTACAGGTCAGGAGATCATTGGTGAAACCTTCAATTATGTAGAGGTATATGCCAAAGTAGCATTACTCTATTGGTTTCTCATTACCATCTTGTCCATCTTAACGAGTTGTTGGGAGAAGTATACAACCCGTTATTTAAAAATAAAGGAGAGACCAAAGACGTTTTCCAGGATTGCGGGCAGCGATAAGCTCGAAAGGGTTTCTTGACGAAAGGAGGCATCACATGACGACGAAAACAGCAAATAAAACGGTTATAAAAGTAAAAGGACTTCGCAAATCCTTCGGTTCCCATGAAATCTTGTCAGGGATTGAACTGGATGTTAGACAAGGTGAAGTGGTGTGTATTATTGGACCGAGTGGTTCGGGGAAGAGCACATTCCTGCGATGCCTCAATTTGCTTGAAGAACCTTCAGATGGGTCAATCGCGATCAATGAAGAAGTCATATATCCGAGAAAACAATCTTTCAGTAAAAATGATATGGCTTTACGACGGATTCGTTCTCATGTAGGAATGGTTTTTCAACAGTTTAACCTGTGGCCGCATAAGACCGTACTGAACAATATTATAGAGGCTCCTCTGCTTGTCCGTGGTAAGGATAAAAAAGACGCTATCGTCAACGCTGAACAATTGCTGATGAAAGTCGGACTAAAAGAGAAGAGAGATGCTTATCCGACAAGCCTGTCTGGTGGACAGCAACAGCGGGTAGCCATCGCCCGTGCTCTGGCCATGGACCCTAAAATCATTCTTTTTGATGAGCCGACTTCAGCTCTTGATCCGGAATTGGTAGGCGAAGTACTGAAAGTGATGAAAGACTTGGCTGCTGAAGGGATGACCATGGTGATTGTCACTCATGAAATGGGATTTGCACGAGATGTTGCCGATCGAATCCTCTTTATGGATCAAGGTGTCGTGGAAGAAGAGGGCAGCCCTTTAGACATTTTTTCTCAGCCTAAGAGTGAGCGATTACGTCAGTTCTTAATGAGTATACTGGATTCTGCTTTTATTTAAAGTAGGCCGAACTTACGAGGGAGGAATAAACATGTATAATCGAAAAACCCAGTATGAAAAGCAGACTTTAAATTTACCCTTTACAGGGATTTGTTCGTTTGCCAAATATCCTATCTGTACAAACCTGAATGATCTGGACGCCGATATCGCCATTATTGGTGTACCTTACGACATGGGAGCCCAATGGCGTTCCGGAACCCGATTCGGTCCTAGAGGGATTCGGGAGGCTTCCACCCTTTACAGCTTCGGCTTGGGAGGATCATATGACCCAGAGCGCGATGAAATGTTTCTCGCCCCACCATGGAGGATTGTTGATTGTGGGGATGTCGATATCGTCCATGGAGATCTTCAACAGAGCTTCGAGAATATTGAAGAAGCCGTCAGAAAAATTATTTCGAAAGGTGCTATGCCGGTTGTATTGGGTGGGGATCATTCCATCACCATTCCAGTGGCCCAAGCCCTTGATTCCTTTGGTCCCTTGTGTGCGATCCAAATCGATGCCCACTTAGATTGGGCGGATGAACGTTCTGGTCAGCAATTCGGCCACGGGAGCCCGATGCGGCGAATTGCTGAGATGGAACATTTTCAGGAAATGGCCCAGTTGGGGATTCGTGGGATTGGGAGTAGCAATAAAGGCGATTTTGATGCAGCAAGGGCTTACGGGAGTGTCATTCTAAGTCCCAAAGAAATCAGAAAAATAGGCTTAAAAAAAGTATTGGAAATGATACCTAAAGGGGAGCGCTATTTCCTCACAATTGATGTTGATGGGATCGATCCGTCACTATGCCCCGGAACAGGAACACCTTCTCCTGGAGGTTTTTCTTATGACGAAATCAATGAGTTATTAGAGGCAATTAGCAAACACGGAGAGATTGTTGCGTTTGATTTTGTGGAAGTTTCACCTCCCTACGATCCTACTTCTATGACAAGCCAAACGGCTGCGCGCCTTATACTAGATTTAATGGGATTTATTTTAAAAGAACGAGAGAAAAATGCTGGCCAGTAGTCTGTGTTAAACAGATAATACAGGAGGAACTGATGTGGAAAATCAAGAAATAGTCATTACTGGTGGTACAGGCAGGGCTTTTCCAATCAAGAGCGGGAAATATCTGATTGTTACAGATGTAGAAGGAAAACAAGTGGCCGATTTTATTGCGGTCAACTTGAATAACAATGAGGAATACCTATCTACCGCGCACACACGCTCGATGAACGGGAGGGTGACCGTACAAAAAGGAGATATGTTGTACAGTAATTTCCGTCATGCCCTCTTAGAAATTGTGGAGGACACAGTCGGTGTACATGATACCCTCTATCCTTGCTGTGATCCGATGCGATATAAGTTGGATTTTGGTGTGGATGGCCACCAAAACTGTAGAGAAAACTTCACACACGCGCTCAAAGAATACGGGATTGATTACTGGCGTGTCCCAGATCCATTCAATATATTTCAAAATTCTCCACTTAATCCAGATGGGACATTTGGTCCATCAACTGAACCAAAATCAAAAGCGGGCGATTATGTTGTTTTCAGAGCATTGACAGACTTAATCATTGGAATATCTGCATGCCCTCAGGATATGACGCCTTTGAATGGTTTTCATATCACGGATATCAAAGCTAATATTGTTGACCATCTTTAAATTACAGGGGCTGTCTCAAAAGGATAGCACTACATGATTAAATCCCAAAAAAGACCCGTAATCACGATAAAAAGTGGTACGGGCTCTTTGGTTTTGATGAATAATTTTGCCTTTCCCACACACAAGTTGTCCAACTTTTGAAAGCGATTTATTTTTCTTCATAATTTCTATGGTTTAAGAGAAACAGGTTGTGGTAAAACTTTAATCTGTTGCTCGCGGCCTGGGAAAACACACTTGAGAAAGTTAACTTTTGAAGCCAACGCGTAGGAAACAAACTTTATGAGCCTAAAAGCCATGTTGAAGTTAAATTTAATTAAACAGCTTCTTCGCTGATTAAAGTGAAATCCTCTGGTTAACACTGGATACTATTAATCCAGTGAAGGGAGGTATTTTCATATGTTTCTAGTACTCTATCAGAACAAAACGTGTAGAATAATAGCGAGTTTGGTATAGTAATGCCAAAAAGAGGTAATGACCTATACCAAAGAATAAATATCCCGTTAGCCTGACAGCCGAAGAGCGAGAAACGTTGAGGGCATTTGTCTCTAAAGGAAAGTCCGCCGCACGATTGATCCGGCGCGCGCATGTCCTGCTTCTGGCTGACGAACATCGTCCGGGTGGAAAGATGAAGGATAAAGAGATTGCGAGCCAGTTGCATGTTCATGTCAATACGATCTTGAACATTCGCAAAACCTACGTGAAGCAGGATTTGCAAGCGGTCATCCATCGAAAAAAACGAATCACGCCTCCCGTTCCACCGAAGGTGCCAGGCGAGTTGGAAGCCAAGATCATTGCGCTTAGTTGCAGCGAACCTCCGGCAGGAAGAAGCAAGTGGTCACTACGTCTATTGGCCGACAAAGCCGTCGAACTTTAGTACATTGATAGAATTTCCTATGATACGATTGACCGCATCTTAAAAAAACGAACTCAAGCCTCATCTCCGTAAATGCTGGTGCATCCCGCCCGAGCAAAATGCGGCGTTTGTCGCGGCCATGGAAGATGTGCTGGATGTGTATCAGCAGCCTTACGATGCGACGTGCCCGGTCATCTGCATGGACGAAAAACCGTTTCAACTCCTGGATGAAGCCCGAGAGCCGATTCCGATGAAACCGGCAAAGCCGGAACGTCGAGATGGCGAGTATGTCCGAAACGGCACCTGCAGCAATCTTTATCTTCACCGAGCCACTGGCTGGTTGGCGGCATGTCGCCGTTCGTGAGCAACGAACCCGAATCGAATGGGCGAAGCAAATCCAGGAACTCTTGGATGTTCACTATAAAGACGCACCCAAGATCAAGCTGGTCATGGATAACCTGAATACCCACTCCATCGCATCCCTCTATCAGGCCTTTGATCCGGAGACGGCTCGCCGCTTAGCCAAACGATTGGAGATTCATTACACGCCGAAACATGGAAGCTGGCTCAATATCGCAGAGATTGAGCTCAGCGTCATGACCCGCCAATGCTTAGGACGCCGTATTCCGTCGATTGCGGAACTGTCGAGCAAATTGGCGGAGTGGGAGCAAGCCCGCAACCAGAATCAGAAGGGCGTGGATTGGCAATTTACCACCGACGATGCCCGAATTAAGTTAAAGCGGCTTTACCCACAATTTAAAGACTGATGCTGTACTAGTAGTTACTCGTTTAGGTTTTTCCCCGAAATAAATTTATATCCCACTACGTTCAGATAAAACCGTTCTGGCTTGTGGGAATCGTTGCTTGATCCGGTCACTTTATATCCCACTACGTTCAGATAAAACGCCGTTACCGGCTAAGACTTCATTTTGCAACGCGCTTACTTTATATCCCACTACGTTCAGATAAAACCCCGAGGCACTCTGTCCAAATCTGAGCCGCACATACCCCTTTATATCCCACTACGTTCAGATAAAACAAGAGACGGAATCTGCTGCAGATAAAAAAGATACGCTTTATATCCCACTACGTTCAGATAAAACAAAGAAGAATTAACAGCGTTACAAAGAGCAGAAGCGACTTTATATCCCACTACGTTCAGATAAAACCTATACAGATTGAACAAACTCACTCACCCCCTGAACCTTTATATCCCACTACGTTCAGATAAAACTCGTATTTGTCGATACCATGTCAGGGTACAGGTCTTTCACTTTATATCCCACTACGTTCAGATAAAACTCGAGCTAACCGGTGATGAGAAGATTGACTATAGCGCTTTATATCCCACTACGTTCAGATAAAACCCCATATAGCTTCTCACATACTCATGTGCAGTTTGATCTTTATATCCCACTACGTTCAGATAAAACCCTACAAGTAAGAATATCACCAAGACTATCTAAAAAGTCTTTATATCCCACTACGTTCAGATAAAACATTCATCTAATTCTCTGATTCGCTCAAGCGCCCACTCATCTTTATATCCCACTACGTTCAGATAAAACTCCCGCCACTCTAGACGATCTGAGAGTAGAATATCATCTTTATATCCCACTACGTTCAGATAAAACATTTACAAGACAACTAGAATATAAATCTAAATGGTACTTTATATCCCACTACGTTCAGATAAAACGATTGTTGATGAAAATAGCATTGTCAAGGTCGGCTTTCTTTATATCCCACTACGTTCAGATAAAACATTTGTTATCGGTAACACATATATCAATTATTTTTTCCTTTATATCCCACTACGTTCAGATAAAACATATTGGAAGAAACACAAAAAGGGAGCCGGATTGATGCTTTATATCCCACTACGTTCAGATAAAACATTTTCCATACAAACTATTCTGCATGAGTTTTGCAACTTTATATCCCACTACGTTCAGATAAAACTCTTCGACCTGTCTTATCAAGGTTTTTCAAACTACGGCTTTATATCCCACTACGTTCAGATAAAACGGGTTTAGTGAAAAATTCCCTACCTGCTCCTTTAACCTTTATATCCCACTACGTTCAGATAAAACTTGTCTGACGACGAATGGTACGGCTACGAAACAGGCTTTATATCCCACTACGTTCAGATAAAACCGCCGTTTGTGTACGGATATGCGAGTAGTGATACAAAACTTTATATCCCACTACGTTCAGATAAAACTATGTAGTTGTGTATGAGGTAGTAATGTCTAATGCAAACTTTATATCCCACTACGTTCAGATAAAACGTTTTATAAGGGACGTTTTAAATAATGGTTGTCAGTCCTTTATATCCCACTACGTTCAGATAAAACCCAATGAATTCGAATCCTCCAATTAGTTTTATTGCTTTCTTTATATCCCACTACGTTCAGATAAAACATTCTCAACCCACTTCCATCCGGAACGAACACAATCGGCTTTATATCCCACTACGTTCAGATAAAACGCGAATCCGATTGCCAACCTCGCCGAGCGGTATGGACTTTATATCCCACTACGTTCAGATAAAACTACTCGAAAGCGATTTTCCGTCAACTGGGGAGTGGATCTTTATATCCCACTACGTTCAGATAAAACATGATCAACCTCAATTCTAAAATGGCAAGAAAACGCTTTATATCCCACTACGTTCAGATAAAACATCAACTGATACTTCAACAATCAGGACAAGATTATGACCTTTATATCCCACTACGTTCAGATAAAACCCCTCCAAATTCTCAAGAAAAACCCTTGTATATCAAGGGATTGGAGCGCTTCTCGATTTACAAACATGTATCAGTTTTGCAGCGAATCGGAGGTTATGCTTTTTTGTTATTCTTCAAAAGAAGCTCAATCCCTTTTGTGGCAAGGGATTGGGGGTACTTTTATAGAAAAGAGATTCGCTGCAATTTTAAATGCTTATTTATAATCATTCTAACACATTCTATTTCTATTTATAGAAATAGATCGAAGGGATTCTTCTCTTGACCATAAACAATTTTTTTTACATTGCGCGGGTTTGTAACTTGATACAAGTAAATAGAATCCTCATTTTTCTTTATTATTCGCGTTAATTCCTCCATACATTTTGTTAATTTCCCAACTGAGATTTCTCCCTCGAACACCGAATTTTGTGTCCAATCAAGATATTCACGAAGTTTTTTACACACTTTTCCCACTCTTCTCTTGTCAACATCATAAGTTATAATGACAAACATCGTTACCACCACGCTTTTAAAGGTTTATAAACGTCATCACCTATGAAATGCTTGACCAACTTATAACATTCCAAACGAATAAGATAACGATAAGAAGTGTTACGTTTAAGAACCCTATGATTAATGGATTGTTTCAACCGCTCCTCCCACGCCGTTATAAACTTCTTTTTTCCTTCTTCGTTTAAATAGCAAATCTCTCCCTCTAAGTAGTCAAAGTTCTTCTTGGTCAGTTGTCTCTTGTTAATAAGTGAGAAAATAATCGGATCTACAATGAGCGGTTTAAATATTTCGGCAATATCCAGGCTTAAAGAGCTCTTAAGCCCCGTAATCAAGTTGGACAACCTCCGAAATAAGAGCGATACTATACGTAGGAGGATTGATTCCCATGACACGAAGAAACTATTCCGCAGATTTCAAACTCCAAGTTGTGCATGAAGTATTGGAGACCGGAAACAATGCGGTTGTTGCGAGAAAGCATGATATTAATGCCAATATGCTTGCCCGTTGGGTGCGTCAATATAAAGCGAATCACGAGGTAACGGCCTCACGGGGAAAGCCCAATCAGATGACAAAAGAAGAACAGCAAAAGATCATGCAAGAATATACAGAGATCTCAACAGAAAATGAACAG
>NZ_AUMJ01000072.1 GCF_000430625.1 Aneurinibacillus terranovensis DSM 18919 | reverse complement strand
GGGTTTAGTCACCTGTATTTCTTCTACAAGTTGGGGTGAAGTCCTTTTTTGTGGCTAAAAGAGCCTTGCGGCTCTAAGAGCGAAAATTATGCAAAACGCTCAATTAATTATAGTGCGAAAATTAAAGTTAGGTACAAAATATAAAGTTTTAAAAGTAACAGTGACATAATTGACAGTGATTTATCTCAATGTTACATTTGATGTACAAGCATTAAATGGAAAGGGACGTATAAATTGTGATTAAAATTAATGTTCTTAGGAGTATACAAAAAGATCAAGTTATTTATATAGGCTATCTGACAAAAGAGCAGGCTGAAATATTAACCTTTTCCGATTGTTATCCTCCTACAAAATCTAGGCTAGGATATCAAAGGCCACCTGAAAAGAAACGTGCTCGGGCGTTTGCAGACTATATAAAGGATAATGGTGCCGGATTTTTAACACCTGTTTTATTAAACGCGAGACAAAAAGTTAAATTTGTCTGTGAAGAAGATACCCAATATGGATACATTCTTGTACCTGAAAAAAACTGTTTTGCCATTGTAGATGGACAGCATCGTACATTAGGTGTGATAAATTATTTAGAGGCAGAATTGCCTATTCCATTCATGTTATTCGATAGTCTTGATACGGATGCAGAGCAAGAATTATTTATTACAATTAATAGAGAGCAGAAAAAAGTTTCAATGAGCCATGTAAGATTTATTGGGCAGAAAAACGATCCATTCTCTGAATTAGCGGTAAAGCTTGAGTTAGACCCTAAAAGTCCTTGGTATCATCGTGTAAACTTAGTGGGTGCTAGAGGGACAAAGCGACCTGTATCTTTACAGTCCCTTCGAAACGCTTTAGAAGAGCTTTTTCAGTCCGGAGAAATGAAAGCATTAAGTTTTGACGAAAAGTACAAGGTTGCAGTTGATTTTTGGATGGTTGTCTCAAAGGTTTGGCCTGAAGCTTGGGAAGCACCAAAAAATTCATTACTGAAGAAAGCGATTGGCACGCTAGCTATTTGTAAGTTAGGAGGATATCTCATACCTCAATGTTTCAATAGGTCGATAAGAAAAGTTGATATTCAAAAACTAGAATCCTTTTTAGTACGTGCATCTGAAGTAAATTGGATGAGTGATGGTAACTTTAAAGGATACTCAGGAAGACATGGTGCGGACCTTGTGAAAAATGAATTAGATTTATTGATTTTTTCAAAGGTGGATATAGAAACATGAAACAGGAAAAAGTGTGGGAAGGAAGATTTCCTTCCCACTGGGATATTACGCCTTGGTTTACAATCATAGGAGAATTTTTTGTGATTTTATATAGAGAAGATCAAAATCGACATCGAAAAATTCAAGTTATCGACTTGAAAACGCATGCATCTACTACGAGTGAAACTTATTTTAATACGATTATTAGCAACCATGGTACAAACCTTTTACTGGGACGAGTGCAGGATGCACGCTCCCACATGCAATTGGATCGAGTTACATCTTGCAAGCTACCTAATTTGAGAAAAGAGTGGAGTATTGACCATAGCTTTTTACTAGAAAAATATAAGCTTCCTTTTAGAACAAAAGACAATGTTGGCTATGTGCGTATAGGGAATAGCTTATTAGATATAACCAATGGGGAAATAACAGAAGAAAACCGTAAAAGACCTAATAGTTGGAAAATCAGTCGTTTTCATAAATTGGTACAAAGAGCTTCAGAATTAATATGTGTAGAAAGTGATTATAAAGAGCTTTGGTCTCTTAATGGGTATTATGGAAATTGGTTTCAGGGAACCATAGGAGAAAATCTCTATTTTCTTATACCGAACTATTACGTTGTTATTATAGATAGAAGAACAGGAAAGGAAAAATATAAGGTACGATTGGAGAATCTTTTCTCTGTAACAGGTCGCATCGGTGGCGAGCTAGAATACAAGAATATTCTATCCTTTAATAATACAACGCTGTTCGACCTACTTGTTCAAGATGAGAAGATAATTTGGGTGAATACAAACAAAGAAATCGTTTTGATAGATACAAGAATGGGAGTAACAAAAAAAAAGAAGTTTGAGGGTAAGGGAGACATCTGCTTATCAACAATAAGTCAACAGTATGTGCTTTTGTACGAAATTGAGTCTCCGGAATATGGTAGCCTTTATGTTTTGAAATTGGGAGGAGATTAAATGCAACAAACAACAACAGAAGATAAAAAGATGAAGTCATTACGATTTGGAGGAATAAGTCCCGTAGTATTACGAGAATTATCCGGAGTCTATCAACCATTTGTAAAAGCCATTAAAGAATTAATTTCTAATGCCTATGATGCAGACGCTGAAAAAGTTGAGTTATACTTTGAAGATGACTATCAGTCGCTTAGAATCGAAGATAATGGCTGCGGAATGAACCCAATTGAGTTTATTCGTGATTACATACGAATTGGGAAAAGTATCCCAAAAGAAGAGCATACTGCTAAATTAGGCCGGCCAAGAATTGGGGGGAAAGGGATTGGCTTTTTGGCCCCTGCCCGTTATTGTGACATTTTCGAAGTGAAAACAAAAAAGCAAGAAACGACCATAGGTAAGATAGTTGTCGAGCTAGTAGGAAGCCGAGAGGTAAATCTTGCCCCTTATTTGCTACAGGGTCATGATGAAGAAGTTATCTTGAAGTATATTACGGTTAATCAGGTAACTGACCTTGAAGGGAATTCCGTTCAGGCAAAGATAAAAGGAGTTGATATAGAAGTCTTAGAGGATATTGAAGTATGTCAGATTTGGTATACGTTTGACTCAAGTAATATAGAATTAACAGCAAGAATTAATTTCGCTTCTCTTTTTTCTTTAGATTCTAATAAAAGCTTAGAAGACATTAATAATTTTTGCGAGATTAATATTGAGGAAGTATCTGAGGAATTAAAGGAAAAATCGTATACCAAGCTTACCTTAGTTGATATTAAGGATTTTGTTCGACAAGATCTACTGAATGAGGGGAAAAGAGGAGCACGAAATATTGAAAGTTTTAGTGGCATCGAGCAGTTTCGGTGGAATTTGAGTCGTATTATTCCTGTAAAATCGAATCTACATAAACATTTACCAGAAGAGATCAAACAATTTATTCGGAATGATATGGATGGCGAAGACAAAGGGCATCCAATTCACGTTACTTGTTCGATCAATGGTGAAATACCTGAGACATTAGAGCGATTTGTTATTCAACCTGAACATCCAATGACACTAGAACATGATATTGACCTTATAAAAAGAATAAAAATAGGCGATGAACAAGATGATTTTATAGTGCGAGGATTTTTAATCGGGCAATCCTCTACGATCTATCCCGCGGAAAGCCGTGGGATATTAATGAGGGTTAAAGGGGTTGCAGTTGGAGAACCCACTTATTTTGGTCTAGACCAAATTTTGACGGGAGCATCTAAAGTTGCGTTAAGTTTAATCTCAGGTGAGATTAATATTATTAAAGGGATGGACGCAATTGAAGATATTAATCCGGGGCGCGATGGGTTTTATAAGGAAAGTAAACAGTACAATAGAATTAAGGAGTTCCTTATTGGTGACAATCCAGAAAAACTTATCGGTGACCTAAAAGATTTAATTGACGCCATCATCCTACGAAGTGAAATCAATGCCAGTATGCAAAACTTTCTTAAAAGATATGATTCTCAGCGTAAAGCAATTGTAGAGACAAGTATGGCTATTGGTGAAATGGCTTATGAAGAACCAGAGATTATAGATCGCTTTTTCAGTCCTTCACTTACAAATGAGCTGAGTTTATGCAAAGCGGTGCAGTACAAAGCAGATGGTAAATTGGCTACCTATACTGTGGAGTTATCTGATAGCCTAAATGAAACATATAAAATTGATTACGTAAACAAGCGTCTTTTGTTGAATAAAAATGATGACATGTGGCGAAAGAATATAAATATCAATGGAGTCGATTTCCAACTAATCTTGAAGCATGGGAAGCAGAGTAAAGTGTTTTGCGAGGTAAACCCAAAATCGAATAGTATTTATATTAATTGGGATCACCCTATGAGAGGAACAATGGGGGAAAATAGTTTTATTAAGCATTGTTTGGCTACTGTGGCCTCCGCAATTCCTCAAGAACAGTTAAGCTCCTATGTTCGATTAATGACTCATAAAGTATAAAGATGGAGTGATTATGTGAAAAGCGTATCTCCAATACAATGGTTTGATGAATTTCAAGCAACCGATCGGGTTCTATTAATCAATCCTCCTGTTCATGATGTTCGGTATGCCTGGATTCGTTGGAATCAGCCAACTGGTCTTTTATTATTAAGTAGTAAACTGTCTAATGAGGTAGGCTGTAAAGTTGAATTGTTCGACTTGATGCTCCCTGATCATGGTCGAGTCCCTATCCGGGATACGAATCGGCAAAAAGTGATGCCAGACAAAGATAGAACTGTGTATAAAACAAGAGCCTACGGCATGCAGATGGAAGTTGTTCGAACGAAATTATCAAATTTAAAAAGTGAATGGATTCCTACGCATATTGTTATTTCAACATTAACTTCCTATTGGTATGAATCTTTGTTAACTTTAGTTCCTTTATTAAGAACGTTATTCCCTGAAATTAGAATCAGTTTGATAGGGGGCTATGCAGTCCTTGAGAGTGAGCATGCTAAAAGGACAAACGTTGATTATTTAGTGAATGACTTTATAGACTTTGATGATTACTTGCCTGATTTCAAGCTATATGCAAATTCGATCACGCATCGTCTTCATGATGGTCGGTTGCCTGAGTTTGGTGGGCTTAGCTTTACCAGAAACAATATCTCCGCAAACCTCCTTAAACAAGTAGATATGTGCAGAGAAATGAACATTCGAAATTTTGTCATCATGGAAAATAATTTATTTAGAGATGAATGTCTCATTCTAAGTGATTTTCTTTTCCTACTTGAAAAAAAATATTTACAAGTAAACCTTCACGGGATATGTGGGATAGATATAGCTAAGGCCGTAGATGGGATATTTACTAAAATGCAAAAGGGAGGGTACCGTTCCTTTTTTTTAGAATATGACTTAGATGGAGAGGATCTCAATCTCGATAGTTATCGGAGAGTTTATCGCGAGCTGGTGAAAAATCAAGTTCGTTACATTTCATCAGGAGATATCGCAGGCTTCTTGATGATTGGCACACAACATGATAATCTTGAAAGAATGTTTAAACACAGTTTTCAATTACTGGAGATCTGTGGCTCAATTATTCCAAAACCCTATACTCCAGACCCCGGTACAGAGGATTATAAGAGGATATCAAAACAAAGACTGGACTTTCTATCACCCCATGTATTCCCTATGGCCGAGCAAAGTGGAATTTCACGAAAGGAATATCAGGAGTTTTATCAGCATGCCAGCTTCTTGAATGAAAAGAGGTTGGGGAAATCATTTGATTTCTTTGATGAACATTATAGTAGTGTGGCTCTGAGGAAAAGTCTCGGAAAGAAGGTATAGCATTGAGAGAAAAGAAAAGAAAACTTGCTATTTTAATCAATCCTCCTGTATATGATACACAATATTGGGCAAGATGGAGTATGCCTCATGGATTGCTAAAGATAGGAACATGGCTAAAAAAAAGTAAGAGATACGACTTAAGATTATTCGATTGCCTAAATCCATACGGAAAAGACAGTAGGGTAGAAGGTAAGCTGGTTGATTTTGAGGCCTATGATTCTGTTCGAAAACAGAGAAAAAGTGTAGTCGTTTTGGCTTCTACTGAAGAACGTGAAGAACCATCGTCTTACCGGTTGCAGTCCAATGAAAAATGGAAATACATTTTTGGCATGCCGGTAAGTAAGCTGGAAGAGCATCTTTACAATCTAAGGGATGAAATAGCGTCTAAGAAATATAAGTCAGTCGAATTTTGGATTACGTCGATTATGACCTACTGGTGGGAAAGTACACGTGATGTCATCCAGTGTGCTTTAGAGATATTCCCCCATGCTAAAATTAGGGTGGGGGGAATTTACCCCACACTAGCCCCCTGGCATGCTAGGACAAAGCTAGGCTTAGAAGACCCTCTCGTTATCAATGGAATCGAAACAGAACTAAACCTGGATGACGATGAGATGATGTCACGTCATATCATTTTGGAAAAAGAAGTCCCGCAGGCTTCGGATTTAGATTTAGCCACAGAGCTATACGATGATGATGAACGGCCGCCCTATACGATCTTAACGACTTCTAGAGGTTGTCCACACATTTGTTCATATTGCGCTTCCAATGTCTTAAATAATGGGACCAAAGTAAGACGGAGATATCAGGGTCTGGTTATGACAGAAATCAAAGAGAAATTTCGTCAAGGGACAAAGGTGTTTTGCTTTTATGAAGATAACCTACTAATGCGAATGGCAGAATTTAAAGATACCTTAAAAGCTGTTATGGCAGATAAATCTCTCCATGGAATTAAGCTTTTTGCACCTGAAGGAATTGAAATTGGCGTGGCACTAAGTGATAAGAAACGCTTCCTTCTCAAGTTAGAGTCGGATAAATCGATTTTAGCTACCTTTTCCGTTGATTCTAAACAAGAAGACAAGCCAGTCTCCTTCTATGAAGAGTACAAAAAAATGAATGAAAGAAAAGAAAACGACATTCTTATTACCCTAGAAGAGGATCTCACGCAGGGAGCTGTTCAAATCCTTGAAAATACAGAGAATACCATGAAATTGTTAGTTGGTGATCAAGATGAAGTTATCTTACGGAAAGTGTATAAAGAAGGCGGACGTCACGAATTGGTCTATGATAATAAAGAAGAGAGTTCGCTAGGTCTATACATGGTGGGTGTACCTGAGGTTGTTTATCTAATGAAATTAGCGGGTTTTGAGAAGATATACCTTCCTTTGGAAACAATAAAAAAGGAAACGAATGCACGCTGGAATCGTTCATGGAATAGCAATTTAGATCGATTTGAGTCCTTGCTGAACGCGTTAGAAGAAGTGGGCTTCGACGTGAGAAAGCAGAAAATCAATGCGTTTGTCATGTTCGGTTTGCCTGGGGAAGACCTAGAGGAAATTTTTGACACAGTGTTGTATGCCTCTGAGCGGGTAGGATCGGTGATCCCGATGCTGTTTACGCCTGTTCCTTCGACTCAAGTGTATAAGGATTACGAATGGTTTATCCGAGAAAAAGGATATGATTTGCACCATTTGAATGGGAAGCTCTTTCCGTTTTTCCCATTAATTCAAGAGCAAATGAAAATGAAATATCCTCAGTATGAACTCGACATCAGTGATTATTTACGGGTGGAGGCACTCATGCAGCGGATCAACACCAAGATCTTGGGGCAGTCCGTGAACATTTGCGGGGATACGAAAGTATCCAAGATATTTAGAAAAACATATAGTGAATACAAATCGATTGTTTCTACATTATAAGCTGTCAGCATGGCAGCTTTTTAATTTTTCTAGCCATATTTACATTAATCCCCTAGTGTAGAATGAAAGTTTCATAGTATAATAGGTACTAAATAGAAAAATATGGATTAGGTGCTGCAAATGAATCAACATTTTATTATTCCAAAACATCTTGTCTATCGGTGTATTCCCAAATCAAACCCCAATCCGCTTCAAATGTTCTCCGAGAATTATCCGGTGGAGATGTTTGGAGATATTACAATTGATCATTTGAAGAGCTGTTATCGGGAGAATCAGATCTTATTTGTAAAAGTCATGAAGCAGATGGCTTTTTTTGGCATATCTTTCTTCCAAAACTTGAAATCTTATTCACTGATTGATTCTCCTGAACAAGCCGAATATTTATGGATAGACAATGCACTCAGGGAAGCTCCTTTTAATCCGGTAATGCCGGAATTTATCATAAGAACGTTAAGGAATAATGGCCTCTTTACGAAAGGGGATTTGGTAGGCATCCCTATCGATTCATTTGTGTCCATTGATGATACATTCCCTTTTTTCAATTTCTTTAGAGACTACGGCTACACAGTCTTAGAATACAGTCAATGGCTTCAGTATGAATTGGGGGAGAACTCGGAAGCAACGACAGATACAGAATTTATAATTCGGTTTCAGGTGGATGGACGTGAAATATGGCTACCGAGCTCCTATGCTGACAAAAGCATTTACAAGGAGGATTTCCCGAATTGTCCCAAATTGATTGAAGGACTCTGGAACCGAGGATATAAGAAATGGACGGCTCTACCTCTAGAATTAGACAATTTGCTTTATCAAATCAAGGGGACAGGAAGAATTTCTATTAAAAAATTTGCGGACAGATTGGAGTACTTACTTGCAAATGAATCCCATTTTGTAGAGAACCAATCCCAGTTTCAAGGAATCTGTAAAGTTCCATCGGTAAAGATATTGGATGACCTAACGAACATCAAGTATCTGATGACGAAAGATAGAATTATCATTATACCGGATGTTTTGCTTGATGAACAACTGTCAACGGATAAGTTTCCAAACAGCAAAAGCCTGATACGGGAATTTATCAAGCTAGGAATTATACGTTATAAAGAGATTCCCACCAACTTAGATGAGTTTTGTCTACAGCTGAAAAATGTCGGAAAAGTCGTTGTGAAAAAGTTCGTAGATACGTTAATTGGTGAATGTCAGGCGTATTATCAAGAAGGGGAAGAGTTTATCCAACCGTTAATTCGTTATGCATTGGACGAGCACTTCATTTCCATTCCTAAACTGTATTGCCAGCTTCCAGTGAATGAATTTGCCCATCGCAATCCGCAATTAGAATCATTCATCAATACATTATCTGAAGCTGGATACTGCAAGATTCACGAGCTTCCGACGGACTTGTCGAAGTTGCCAGGAAATCACCTGGACCGTCAAGACCTATTTGATACGATGTGTGAAATTTTTGGCTTTACCGATTCAAGTTTTAGTTTTCTTTTCAATCAGCTGATTGATACATTGAAACAGTTGTTGCCTGAAAATGACACCAAGCCTGAATTTATTAACGAAAGAGGCTGGAAGCTTCTTCTAATCAAATACAACATGATTCGCGACGGGCAGAAAGTAACTTTAGAAGCCCTCGGGGAGAGTCTTGGAGTCACGAGGGAACGAGCAAGGCAAATTTTAGTAAATACAGTTAAGAAAGTTGTCGCATTATATGAGTCCGTCTTCAATAAAGTAGTTCGGAAGCTTGAACGATGCGGAAAAATTGTGGGTATCGAAGTGTTTTTTCCCATTGAAGAGCTCCATGAATTCTCCTACTTTATATTGAAGGAAGTATTAAACGGCAAAGGCATTAGTTGTTTGGATGGCCATGGCATCATGACAATGCTGAGTTCAGGAGAGCTAGAGGATCTCAATCAGCAATTCAAAACTTATCTCGTCAATCATGTGGGTCATCAAGTGGTGAATGAAAAAGAGCTTCAACAAATGATCCAATCGTTCCTGGATCAAGCCAAGTTGGATTCCAGCGCATACCGTTATTTTTATCATCTGACCGTGCATGAGGTGCTTATATCAAATGATGGGGGCTCCTTATATATCTTGCGGAATCTGAATAAAAACGAAATCGCGCTGATGGCTTTAAGAGAGTTTCCTCATAGTCTTGCAGTATATAAGGAAACGGATCTTTTAAGGGAAAAGCTGAATTCATACGGAACAGATTTATTTGAAACCAATAGAAGTTTGATTGCTACGTTAGTTCGTGAACCCGATAAGGCTTTGCTGTGGGGATGGGGAGTGTACATTCATAAGGACCACGTACACGTGGAGCCAGATAAGTTGTCCGCGGTGGTGCAATGGATTGAGGAGCAGTTTGCCAATGGCCTCTCCCAGCTCTCATCCCATGCTGCGTTTATGCAATTCAGGGAAATGTTGGAGGGCAATGGGGTCCCGAATGAACACGCTTTGTATAGTTGTATTCGTTTGTTCTATAAAGATAAATTTTTCATGCCCAAGTCACCCAAAATTTATCCGCTGGGGCAGACGGAAAATTATTCTAATATAGAGATGGTACAGCAATTCATTCTCGAATCAGGGAAGTCTGGCTGTACGTATAAACAGCTTGAAAAAGAATTCCTGGAAAGAAGAGGATGGAAGGAATACACTCTCCAGCAGTCATTTAGCAACAGCGAGGACATCATTAAGGTCGGCCCCTCTACTTACGGGTTGCTGGAATCTTATGATCATATATCTGATGAAGATTTGGAATCGCTCGTCGTATTTTTGAAAAATCGGTTGGTGGATGACCTCCCTTATGTAAGCATCAATCTGTTGTTCAAATCCAAGAAGGCAACATGCCTGAGCCTTGGGATTGAAAACGAGGAATTGTTGTATAGTCTGATCAAAAAGCGATTTGGTAGCTACTTTGATTTCCCGAGATTCCCGCATGTCTGCCTCAAGAACAGCAGTCAAGAAAACGGGATTTCCTCTTATCGGAAGCAAGTCGAGGAGTTTCTGCTCGAACAAAACATCTCGATGTTCCGCGAGGAGCTTCGAAATGAATTCATTGAAAGAAGGGGCTGGGAGCAAGTGGCCTTAGATAATGCTTTGACCCATTCTAAACTGATTCTTCCGTTAGAAAGAGGAACAACAGCGGAATTTGTCCACAAGAACGTAGCTGGCTGGAATGATGAGAAGCAGGCCCAATTGGAGGAGTGGGTAAAAGACAAACTAGATGAATACAAACCGTTGGACCCGCCGTACGGGAATGTAGAACGAGTGTTGCTGCAAACCGGCCAGCTTCCTCCACTGGAGAACAACATTTTCTGGACAGCAGAGTTGTTGAAATATCTTCTGGATGAATGCCCCTTCATTGAATTTATCGGAACAAAAAGGTCACTCTTCGTGCCTATCGGGAACCAAGCAAGGATTGAAAATGATGTGGACTTCTTGGCATACCTCTTATGGAAAGAGTTTGGTGGTGCCGCCAAACTCAGCGAGTTCAAACAGCGGTTGGCTGAACTGGACTATTCGTACCGTGGAGAGATTCCGAAAGCTTATCAGGCCGACCAATCGGATGATTTGCCATACTACATTCTTGGAGATGAGATTATCTCAAAGAAATTATAGGAGTTAGATAAAGATGCTGAGGAGTTTAAATTTAGAATCCATTTATGATTCTTCCGAGCATAATTTGATTCAAGATTTGTTTGTCCCTTTGCTGAAGAACTCCCGCAAGTATTACCGAGGGGTTGGATTCTTCACTTCCGGCTGGCTGATGCTGGCCGCGCAAGGGCTAGAAGGATTGATTGAGAACGGCGGGAGGGCTGTGTTCATCACGTCCCCACAACTGGAGGCAGAAGATTGGTACGCCCTTCGGCAGGGTCATGAAGCCAGGAAGAATCAGATAGTATATGATCGGCTGCAGCAACACATTTACAAAATGGAGTCAATGCTGCAGGAAAACACTTGCATCGCACTGGCATGGATGGTTGCGGACGGTTTGCTTGAATTCAAGTTCGCGGTCCCGAAAAACAAACAGGGGAATTTCCATGACAAATTCGGTGTGTTTGAAGATGCAGAAGGCAACAGAGTAGCCATTCATGGCTCGTTTAATGATTCAATTCAGGGAACGCTTAACGGGGAAAGCTTCTCCGTGTTCCGCTCCTGGGAATCTGGGCAAGTCGATTATGTCGATAAGCATCTGAATCGGTTTCGCAATCTTTATGAGAATGCCAATGAGTTCTATGAAATGTTTGATATGACCGACGCCATCAAGAAATCAATTGTCAAACTGAGAAAAAACCGAGCAAGGCCGTATTCACTTCCGGTTATGAACCAGGGGGGGATACGGATTCCCGAAGACGTGTCCTTGTTCCCGTACCAAAACGAAGCGTTAGACACCTGGTTTAATGAAGGATGTCGAGGGATGTTCGAGATGGCAACGGGGACGGGAAAAACCTTTACGTCTTTGGCCTGTGCCGTTAAGTTTCATCAAAAATACAAGTCATCCGCTGTCATTGTTTCCTGTCCGTTCAATCACCTTGTTGACCAGTGGGAAGAAGATGTCATCCGCTTCGGCTTCGTTCCTATTCTATGTCGGGACAGTTCGGCGAAGTGGCTGCCCAAACTGAAAAGCCGCATCCAGGATTTCAATCTGGGTGCCCGAAAGTCGTTGTTTATCATTACGACTCATAAAACGGGGTCAGAGAAAAACTTTCTGTCGATTGTATCGAAGCTGCACGGGAACGTGCTCTATATCGCGGACGAAGTGCACTACCTCGGTTCAAGGAAACTTCGAAACGGCTGCCTGGAGCGGTTCCCGTACCGAATCGGTTTGTCCGCCACGCCAGAGCGTTGGTATGACGAAAGCGGATCAGCATTTGTTCGGGAGTATTTCGGGAAGACTGTAGCGAACTTTCCGCTGGAAGATGCCATCGGAACCTTCCTTACTCCATATCGTTTTATCCCGCATACGGTCTCGTTAACGGAAGAAGAGATGAATGAATTCAATGAGCTCACCGATAAAATAGTGAAATTGTGTCAACGGGACAAGGAGGAGAACAGCGAGCTGATCGAACACTATGTCCGTAAACGAGCAATGCTTGTGGCCAAGGCCCAGAACAAGGGCACCTTGTTTCGGTCTTTGATGGAAGAGTCGATCCGTAAAAGTGGTCTGGAGAAAATCAAGCATACCATTGTGTACTGTGCTCCGGGGGAGACCTCGAAGATCGTCGACATCCTGCTGTCCATGGGGATTCGTGCACATGAGTTTGTCTATCGAGTAGATAACAATCTAAGGGTCAAACTGCTGAAGCAATTCGAGGAAGGAGACATTCAAATCCTGGTCGCCATTAAATGCTTGGACGAGGGAGTCAACATTCCAGCTACGCGAGAAGCCTACTTTTTGGCCAGCACAACTAACCCACGGGAGTTTGTCCAGCGGAGGGGGAGGATTCTTCGAAGGGCTGATGGAAAGAAGCGAGCGGTATTGCATGATTTTATTGTTGTTCCGCCCAAACGGGGCTTCGGCACACCGCATGAAGTGCTTGAGCAGGACAAGGCCTTATTGAGAAAAGAAATGCCGCGCTTTGCAGAATTCTCATCCGCTGCCGAAAACTACTTCGAATCGCGTGATGTGATGTATCCAATTCTGCTACAATACGACCTTATTTCGCTGTTGGATAAAAAACCATGGGATGTTTATCAGGAAAACAAAAAATTATGGGGGGAACAAGATGAGTCAATCGGATCAGATTCATGAAAAAATCAACCAGTTGCTAGAACATGAGGATCTACATATTCGGGAGATTATCGTAGAAGCCATTAACCTAGCCCAAACACACAAGCAATTGTCGGCAGAATATTTGTCTGTAAGACTTCAGCGCGCACTGGACAGCATCTTAAGGGGGGCGTAGCATGCGGATAGAAAAAATCGAACTGTTTAATTTTCGGCAGTTTTATGGGAAACAGGAAATTTTCTTCGCCGGGCATGGCGACAATGACAATCAGATGGTAACGGTTATTTACGGAAAAAACGGACGTGGGAAGACTGGGCTATACCGTGCAGTCATGTTCTGTCTGTACGGCGACAGAATCCTTGATCAGGACTATAACTATGAGCGCAACGACAGGACTGACGATCAGAACATTTATTTGGTCAATACTTTTGCCTTGAACGAGGATGCGGAGAGTGAACACAAAGGCGTAGAAGCTTATGTCAAGATTCAGTTCCGTCATCGTAACAAATCTTATGAGATGTTACGTTCCCTATACGCCATTCAGCAAAGCAACGGCGAGATTTTACAGGAAGAACGAAGTGTTAAGCTAACCTTCACCGAGCCGGGAGAAGGGACAAAGGTTTGGGGCGCTTTGGACAAAGAGAAGATTGAGCTCGAGCTCAGTAGCATTCTGGATAATCGGGTGAAAAACTACTTCCTTTTCGATGGGGAGCGTATTGAAAGGTTAACGAAGGTTACCCAAGCCCAAAAGAAAGACGTTGCTGAAGGTATCAAGAACCTGCTTAAGATCGATGAACTGTATAAGGCGGAGAAAACCCTGCAGCTCCTTAATACGAAGTTGACTAGAGAATTATCAAGAGTCTCCACAGGGGAATACAAGAAAAAGTTGAATGAAAAAGAAGGACTCGAAGAAGCCATCGATTCCCTAAAAGAGAAAATTAATATAAAGGAAAATGAAATTGAGCGTGCACAAAATCAAGTGAAGCTTCTGGACCAGGAACTAGAGAAATACAAAGAGAGCCAGGACCTTATCTTGCAGCGAAAAGAAAAAGAAAAGCAGAAAAACCGCTTGCAAGAACAGAAAGATGGTATTCTGCAAGAGCTGAGAAGATCTACCGCTGTCAGCTCTGTGATGCTTGCTCGGGATGTCCTCAATGAACTGTATGTCGATATCGATGAGAAACGCTCTAAGGGAGAGGTGCCTTCCGAAATTAAAAAAGAATTAATCGAAAAACTTTTGGCAGAAATGAGCTGTATCTGCGGCCGTCCCATAAGCCTGAACTCGGAAGAATACGAGAAGATACAGGCATGGAACCGCAAAACCTCCTCTCAAGTATTCGAACAGTACGTGATGGAGCTCTATGGGGACATCACCCGGACGATAGAACATGTTGAAAACAATAGCAATGTGTTGTTCGAGCACTTGCAGCGTCTGGGGAATGTCGAAGAAGAACATGATATGGTTGCTCACCAATTGGAACGCCTGCAAGAGCAGCTAAACGATATTCCAGATTCAGATATCGCTGGCAAGAATCAAGAAAGAATAGAAGTGCTCAAGAAAATCGGCAATTTAGAAAAGGACATCGAAAGTTTAAGAATGGAATTGGATACATCGGAGAAAAATCTCGAGGAAGTGAAACGCGATGTTGAAAAGCTTAGCAAAGAATCCGATATTCACAATGATTTGCAACAGAAGTTGAATGCTGTAATCAAATCGTGTGATTCCATGAAGAAAATCATCAATGGATTTGTGAAAGATGTTCGAGTAGAGCTCGAAAAAGAAGCCAATGAAAATTTCAAGCAGCTCTTGGATGAAGACGGCCAAAAAACACTGAAGCGTATTGTGGTCAATGATGACTATACCCTGGAAGTGCTTGATTGGCAAAACCGGAAGTTCCTTGCAAACATTTCGGCCGGACAACGTCAGGTCGTTTCCTTAAGTTTTATTACCGCTTTGGCTCAGGTTGCCGGCGGCTCTCATGTTTTGGAAATTCCTTTGTTCATGGATACGCCTTTTGGCCGCTTGTCAGGAGAACACCGAGACAATCTCTTAAAGGTCATCCCAGATATTACCCCACAGTGGGTTTTGCTCGTAACTGATGAAGAGTTTGGTAAGGACGAAGCAAACGTTTTGAAGCACTCCAACAAGTGGAGTAAGCTCTATGTTCTTGAAGCTGTCAATTCTGGTGTCACCCAAATCAAAGAAGTTCCTGTCGAATATTTCGACTCGATTGTCCTAGTATAATGCGAAAAGGAGATTATCATGAGTATAAGCAATATTCGTGTAAAGGTGAACAAAAAGTACCAAGGCATATACAAGGAATTGACCTCAGAGACCTCTGTTCATCACAAGATCTTTGAACAGCACGGTGACTTGTTTACACTTTGCGTTTGTATTGGGTATAAGAATAATAAAAGTAATGAGTTCAAAGGAATGGATCTTTTTTGGTCCCATTCTCTAAATAAATACCAAGAAACGGTGATCAAGACAATTGCCTTAAAATCCAGTGATAATTACGAAATCATCCATGATAATGACGCTATCATTGATATTGTGGAAGGGTATGCAGATGGCGGAATGGAAATACTCCTTGAAGAGGTATTCAAAGAGTATGTACTGGAAAAGGATAACGGAGAGCTCATGTTGGAATTCTCGAATGTGAACCAGCTTGAAAAGGATATCGCCATGTATGTTCATGGGGAGTTAATGAGAGATCCGTTCGAATAGGGAATAAACCGGCCAACAAGAATACTTGATGGCCGATTCCATTTATTAGATCTCCAGTGATGACTGCTTTCGCTCAACTTTCTTGAATAAAAATGTAAGTGATTTCAAATTTGTGTAACATATTTGTGAGGGCTGTTCCATCCACCTATTATCGGTGCCTATGGTGGGGGTGGTGGCTTTGAACTGGTACGGATCGTATCCACTAGAATTTCTTGATATATAGCTCTTGCCTTCACTATACACTATCAAAACCACAGGTAGTGTGATGTGGGAACGGAATCATATACTAGTTAAGTACCCTTTATGTTTCCTAAGAGCCTCCGACAAAATTCCGAAGCCCTTGAAAATACTGAATCAAATGAAGTAAAGAAAGATTTAATCGGCTGGAAGCTCGGTCGTGTCATCACGGTCGTCGATCGCGGCTTTTCCTCCGAAGACAACTTGCGTGTACTACAACAAACTGGCGGGCACTACATCGCCGGAGAAAAGATGACTTCCGGTAAACCCACTGTCGAAGTGGCATTGGCTCATCCGGGACGCTTTAAGACCATCCGCGGCAACCTGGAAGTCAAAGAAATTATTGTCGGCGATGGTGAAGCACGCAAGCGTTACGTACTTGTCCGTAATCCGAAAGAAGCCAAACGGGATGCGCGGCGCGGCGAGAAGCACACTGGAAGCAACTACGTGAAGAACTTGCCCGGCTTAACCCGATTTCCTGTCGAACTCGGGTTCTTACCAGCAACGTATTCCCGCCACTTTATTTATCAATAGCCGATGGATTGACGCCAACTTTCAGACCTTTATGGCCCTCGCCAAAAATTCGCTGTTTGAAATTGAAAACCATGGTTTTAAACACCGTCCTCTGTCGGTTACCGGCAGGTCAGCATACGGCATAAAAGGTACAGGAAGCGTTGGGGATGTCGTAGATGAAGTTCTGCTTAATCAGCGTAAAATTCAAAAACTGACCGGCAAAAAAACAAAATATTTCCGTTCGGGAACCGCCTTTTACGATGACGTTGCGGTGAAGATATCGGCTCGGGGAACAGCCGGTCGATTACAGTGTCCTGGGGGACGCGGGTGCCACCTATTCAACGGAACAGGTGAAAAATGCCTGCATCCACGCCGCACCAGGTTCAATTATTATTTGCCACATGAATCATCCTGAAAAAGATACAGCAGAAGGGATTATGAAAGCTGTTCCCATCCTTAAAGCCAGGGGATTTCGCTTTGTGAAACTCACAGCGTACCCATTACAGTAAGGAAAGCAGTCTGGATCGCCTTTTCCTTACTGTAATAAACGGTAAAATTCGTTTTCGTATGTTTGCATCGAAACGTGAAAGTGAGCCTGGAAGCTGTCACTCACTCCATCTATGTGAACTTCCTGTAAGAAGTCTGCATACTTTTTGCTTCCGTCTTTTTTAATAAGGTTTTCTACCGCCATGTAATCGACCCATTCGACGTTATAGTTGGCGCTTACGATGTCCTGTTCGCTCGCCGAAAGCGGGAGCAATTGGTTATTTTGTGCCACTGCCTCAATTTCCTGATTCATCGAGACGGTCATTCGTTCCGTTAGCCGGGGATTCACTTGTCGCATAGCCTGCATTCCATTATGAACGGCCGTCCCTTCATTTATCCATGTCGGAAGCGCATCGCCAATCCCTTTTTCGTTAAGGACCGCATGGGTTAATTCATGGGTAAGGACATTAGCCAGATTGCTCGTAGAATGGGAAGCATACATTGGCACTAAAATTTGATCTCCGACGGTAATCCCACCCGTTTGGGTAACATAATTTTGTATATCCTGCGGTGGGGTACCACCCTTAATCAGCTCATTTCCATAAGATTCCTGCGTGGAAAACAGGGTAACATACACCGGTTCTTTCGGTTCGCCGCTGATGCTTTTTTTAAGTACCGGCAAAGAAACCTTGCGCAAAGTAGACGTCACCTTTTCAATCATCTGGGGCGTGACTTGCTTATCGCCGCCCACAACTGAAATCGTTTCTACCGTAGCCAATGCGTTCTTTTGTTCCCCATTTGGAATGTGTAAAGGCAGATGTTTACTAAGAATCCGCGGCAGAACGCTATCATTCGTATTCTTTAAGTCGTTTAATGCTTGATTGAGCTGGTTGATATCATTCAATACGTTTTGATCCAGTTTTTTTGCTGCTCCACTTTTTGGATCCAACAAATCCAACAAGAAATAAAATTCTTTCTTAATCTGATTTTCCACCAATAACAAAGGGTTTTTATCATTTGCAAAGGGCTGACCGCTTTGAGCCAATACAGGAAGGTTGAGAGCGGAACCAGAAAACTTTAAGAGCCCGATAATGAGAAGGATCGCAAGAAGCCATCTTACTTTCATCTTTTTTTCCTCCACGATTTTAATGGGGATGATAAAACATTCAAACTTTAGCATAAACAATATTCGCGGCAGCGTATAGCGGAAAAATGAGGGAGTCCTACATAAATTTTTCCCACTTAACAAAATAAAGAAACCACCTTCGGACATTACTGCTGTCCGAAGGTGGTTGTGCACGGGCGAAATTTATTACTTAGGCATACATCTTCTCGCGAAGTTTTTGCATATCTTCACTTGCCAAATATTCGTCATACTGGATTTGCTTATCGATTAACCCGTTTGGTGTAATTTCAATAATGCGGTTCGCAATCGTCTGAACGAATTGATGGTCATGCGACACGAATATCACGGTGCCGTCAAAATCGATCAGGCCGTTGTTAAGAGCCGTAATCGATTCCAAGTCAAGGTGGTTTGTCGGTTCGTCAAGCAGAAGCACATTCGCTCCTTTGAGCATCATTTTCGAAAACATACAGCGAACTTTCTCGCCGCCTGATAACACATTCGCTTTTTTCAGCGCTTCTTCACCCGAGAACAGCATCCGGCCTAAAAAACCCCTCACAAATGTTTCGTCCTGATCGTCGGAATACTGTCGCAGCCAATCAATCAGGTTGAGGTCCACATCAAAGTAAGCAGCGTTTTCCTTTGGAAAATAGGCCTGAGAGGTAGTCACGCCCCACGAATAGTCACCGCTGTCAGGAGTAAGTTCACCCATAAGAATTTGAAAAAGAGTCGTTTTCGCCAGTTCATTCGTCCCCACTAAGGCGATTTTATCCCCTTTGTTGGCGGTAAAACTGATATCGTTAAGAACTTGTTCACCGTCAACCGTTTTACTAAGACGATTAACCGTCAGAATATCTTTTCCGGCTTCCCGGTTAGATTTAAAATTAATATACGGGTATTTCCGCGAAGAAGGTTTGATATCGTCGAGCGTGATTTTATCCAATTGTTTTTTGCGGGATGTAGCCTGCTTTGCTTTCGATGCGTTCGAGCTAAAGCGTGCAATAAATGTCTCAAGCTCTTTCATTTTCTCTTCTTTTTTCTTGTTCGCGTCTTTTGCAAGCTTTAAGGCCAGCTGGCTCGATTCATACCAGAAATCATAGTTTCCGACATACAATTGAATTTTGCCAAAATCAATATCGGCAATATGGGTGCATACTTTATTTAAAAAATGCCGGTCATGGGATACGACAATAACGGTATTCTCATAATTATACAGAAAATTTTCGAGCCAGTTAATCGACTCCAAATCAAGATGGTTCGTCGGCTCGTCAAGCAGCAGAATATCAGGATTGCCAAATAAAGCCTGGGCCAATAACACACGGACTTTTTGATTCCCGTCCAAATCCTTCATTGTTTTGTCGTGAAGAGCAGTGGGAATACCCAGCCCGATTAATAACTCGGCTGCCTCCGCTTCCGCCTGCCAGCCGTTCATCTCGGCGAATTCACCTTCGAGTTCCGCCGCCTTAACCCCGTCTTCTTCTGAGAAGTCCGGTTTCGCATACAGGGCATCTTTTTCTTCCATAATTTCATACAACCGGCGATGCCCCATCATCACCGTTTTTAATACTCCATACTCATCAAATTCAAAATGATTTTGTTTAAGCACGGCCAAACGCTCGCCAGGCGTAATGTGAACCTGTCCTCTGTTCGGTTCGATTTCACCGGACAGAATTTTTAGAAACGTGGATTTTCCCGCTCCATTCGCACCGATTAATCCATAACAATTTCCAGGCGTGAATTTTATATTGACATCGGTAAAGAGGGCGCGCCCCCCATATTGTAACGTAACCTCAGTTGTACTAATCATGTATTGGTACCGTCCTTTATCATTACTATTATTTATCTGTTAAAATTTAATTATAGCATACTTTACACGGAATCGTATCGATAAATAGGCACCGGAAGTAAACGCTACCGATTATAGAGGTAAAACGATTTGCTATTTATACCTTCTCAACAGGTGACAAAGTTTTTTCTTTACTCATTGTTCGTTCTTGCAAGCGCAGCAGTTCCCGGTTTAAGAACGCTTCAAACCCCATTTCTACAAGCCACGGCATATTTCTTTGAACAAAGCGGTGAGAATAATAGGAACCAAGTTTCTCCAACAATTCATCATTTAACACAAGCTTTTTTGGCATTCCATCATCTCCTCTGGGAAATTGTAAGCATTCAGCTATATCCGGCCATAACCTGCACGTCCACTTCATTCGTTTACTACATGACTATGCGAATTTCAACCGCAAGATGTATGGAGAAAACTGTATTTACATAAACAGCGGGCAGGGAGTAGGCCAGCCAATATGAACAGCTGCCCGCTTTATTAGGAAGCATAATTTTTTCCTATGTGATAAAATTTATCAAGGGTAGCGATGGTTTTCGTTTAATGTGGAATGATCACCATCTGTGATGGAATCGCCAAGCGTTACAAAAAGACGACCGGAAAAATCCGATCGTCTTTTTTGAACGTTAAAGAAAGTATATGTTGCTTTACAGTGTTAAAGCAACATATACTTTCTTCCATTGGTCACCTGAGAAAATCTCACGGGGGTGTGCCGAACGTTTCTTTTTCGATGTGGAGCGTGTGGCCGGAAGGTCGATCAGACCGACAATTGTCTCCATCCTTGAGATACCCGGATGTTTTGTCGGTCCGACCTTCCGGTCACTAAGCGGCCGTTTCGCTTCCCTGCAGAAAAAGGACGAGCGGCAACGCCCGCGAGTTTTTCTCATATTTATTCTTTTTTCATACACGACCGTGCCTCTAATTTTATCGCGGTGTCACATCATAACTTATTTATTTGGAAATCGGCTACTACTGTTCACTCATTTCTTTTGAACG
>NZ_AUMJ01000071.1 GCF_000430625.1 Aneurinibacillus terranovensis DSM 18919 | reverse complement strand
GTAGGTTTTGCGAATGTTCAAGATCGTATTGACATGAACATGCAACTGGCTCGCAATCTCTTTATCCTTCATCTTTCCACCCGGACGATGTTCGTCAGCCAGAAGCAGGACATGCGCGCAGGATCAATCGTGCGGCGGCCTTTCCTTTAGAGACAAATGCCCTCAACGTTTCTCGCTCTTCGGCAGTCAGGCTAACGGGATATTTATTCTTTGGCATAGGTCATTACCTCTTTTTGGCATTACTATACCACAATCGCTACTATTCTACACGTTTTGTTCTGATAGAGTTAGTAATCATTCATCGTGGTAGCTGTTAAGCTATGGGGTTTGGGTCAGTCTCTTATGTCATTGTCATTGCGGGTTGGTTTAGCATTACTCTCTCGATGTTGACCTAAATATTTAATGATTATCAGCTAACGCTAACACAACATTAAGGATTATTGTTTCCCCTAAAATAAACATAGCCCCACCCTTTATCAAGTAGGACTATGTTTATGTATGCTAACGCTTACGATAATAAAATCGAGAAGCCTTAATTTTATTACCACACGTGGTCATGCTGCACCATCTGCGGGCTTTATTTTTGGATTTATCGACGAAGAGCAGCACACATTCATCATTCTCGCACGGTTTTAACCGATCTAAAGTATATTCATCCGTAATGACATCCAAAAAAGATTTAACGATATGATGAAGTAGCGGGGAATCTATTTGTTTCGATTCATATGATAATGAAGGAAACATTGGAAGTCCAGGAAGAATATTCGGATGAATATCAAATTGTCGTATGAAGTCGTTAAACTTATTCAAGTGTTCCTTATTGATTTTCCGTTTGTATGCAAAGTCTTGAAAACAGTTGTGAATCAAATTTCGTAGGGATTTAAAATACTGAAAATTGACATCTAGTGATTCGTAAGGAATATCCAATTCAAGTTGTTGAGTCCAGTTGTATAAGGAACTTGGGGATGCAAGTAAGTCTGTCTTTGAGCCATTAACTATTTTAATGGTGTTAGAAAAATCTACAGAAACGTCTCCTCCAACGAAGACAAAATTCAGATGATTACTAATAAAATCAACTCCTAACCAGCAAAATGTCCTTTACTTATAAAATTATAGAATATAGTTAGTAAAAAACCAAGTACCTATAGTGACGCGCTATAGGTACTTTTAATGCAAAAAAGAATGTCATATAATCTAACAATTTTATAACCATCTATTGACTGATAGATGGTTATTATGGTATAAATTAAGCAATAATAAGACAATTCGTGTTATTTAAAATAACATGTATAGTAAAATTTTTAAAAAAAATTATTTTTTGGAGGTGTTTTTATAAAGTATGACTTATGTTTGTAAGTAAAAATGACATATTAAAGTTAGGTTTTTATTAGCTCATCAAGAAGAAAGGTGGGATACGAAAATGTCATTGATGAATCTGAATGAAATGAAATTGTATGAGAATTTTTTAAAGAAGGAATTAGTTTCTGTTGCATGTATTGTTGATGAGGAAGGATATTATCCGGAGTCCATAATGAGAGGGTTAGGCGAGTTGGGGGCCTTCCAAGTTTCAGGATTAAGTGAACAGGATGCATTATCAAAAAGACTTGAATTAATTGAATTATCAGCTAAATATTGCGTTTCTACCTCATTTCTTATTTGGTGTCATACTACCGCCATATCTTTTGTATTGAATTCTAACAATGAATATTTAAAGAAAAAATTGCTTCCTTTACTGGAAGACGGTCAAGTGTTAGCAGGTACTGGATTGTCAAATCCCATGAAATATTATGCTGGAATGGAACCGATTCGTCTGAAAGCCAAAAGGGTTGACAAAGGATATAAAATCAGTGGAGTCACCCCTTACGTTTCTAATGTGGGTCCCGGACATTGGTTTGGTATCATTGCTCAAGTAAATGAGAAACAGCGAATTTTTACAATGGTTGATTGCGATTCTTTAGGACTTTCCATGACAGAACATAAGGATTTCTCAGGTTTGAACGGAACGCGATCATTTACCTGCCGATTTAATGATGTATTCATTCCAAATGAATTCATCATTTCTGATTCAGCTGATCAATTCATTCCAATGATTCGTTCCAGTTTCGTATTAACTCAAGTCGGTATGGGATTAGGATTGGTGCAAGCATCAGTAGATACAATGCTCAAAGCCATGAACAAGCAGAATGGAACCAATAGATATATGGATATTTGCCCTAGTCAAATACTAGATCAAGTCACAGCACTTCAGCAAAAAGCATATTTACTATCCGGATCCTCTAAAGATGAAGACTTTATTTCAGCAGTGCAAATTCGTTTACAAACAGCTGAGTTGGCGTTAAAGGCAACTGAAACAGCGGTTTTATATCAAGGGGCAGCAGGGTATTTCCGTAAATCTGATTGTATGAGGAGGTTGCGTGAAGCTTTATTTATCGCCGTGGTAACTCCAGCGATTAAACACTTGAAGAGACTGCTTCATGAGCGCAATTCAGTACTCAGTTAAAGTCAATTCTAATTCTCGTTTGAATTTTAGTATCAATTGATTTGATAAACTATTACTATTTCAACTATTAAAGCACAGCACAGTCATAGAAATACTGATCCTGTTTGTTGAGGACGAAGGGAGGAAACGTGTGAAAAAAGAAATGGAAGTCCCAATCTTACATCATTCTGTTGAAATGGGACCTTATACTGTGGAGGAAACTATGTTTCAGGCGGCTAATATCAGCCAATCGAAATGGGAGATGTTGAAAAAACGGCCATTTGCTTTCTTTCTGCATGCTTTTTCTGGTGGAGCTATAGTGGCTTTCGGAGCAACGTTGTCCCTTTCTGTCTCAGTAGGAATACCTATACCCGGTTTGCAGAATTTGATCATGGGCATCGTGTTTGGCTTTTCATTGATTGCTATTATGTTGTCCGGTATGTCCTTAATTACAGCAGAAATGGCTTTAGGAATTATCGGGGTATTTCACAAAAGGATCACTCTTTTACAGTATGCAGTGTTTGTCATAGCAGGATATATCGGTAATGCTGTGGGAAGTCTCTCCTTTATGTCCCTTCTTGCTCTTGCTGGGGGCCCTTTCGACAAAAGTATTTTTGTTTTGAGGGCACACGCCATTGCCGTATCCAAGACTGGAATGAGTGGGTTATCCATATTTGTTCTAGGTATATTGTGTACCTGGTTCCTGCAAACCTCCATGTTTCTGTACTTAAAAGCAAGGTCTGATACAGGAAAGATGATAGCAGCCTATTATGGACCCTTTGCTTTCGTTGGTAGTATGACCGAACATGCCATTGCAAATATTGGGTTTATTGCGTTACCGCTATTTATGCAGCACGAATTTACCCATTTGACAAATATAGCTTTAACGGAAGCAGGACCAACAGCATGGCTTCATTGGGGGTTTGGCAGATACGGATGGGCATATAATCAAATTCTAACTTTAATGGGTAATTTTATAGGTGGAGTTCTTTTTGTAGCAACGATCTTTCATTTTATTAGTGATCCCCGAAAAATCATGTTGCTCTATAAAATAATCAAGATCCGTTCCTAAGAGATCGTATATTCATAATATTAAATGTAATAAAAAGGAGGCGGAATATGGAAGATTACACGATTTGGAATCCTGTTGTATGGGGGATATTCATTGGAGTGAACATCATTATTGTTGTTGCCATCAAATTGTTTCAGATTCGTTATCCCCAGTTTCCTGAAGGTGATTTATCCAAGGGACAGTCGATGAAGATCAGAGATGTAATGACTCCTACTAGAGTATCTCCGGATAAAACGAAAATAGTTGTCGAAGCGGATGAATCTGTGGAGGTAGTATATCCCCTTTTTCTAAAACATTCGGAGGAATACCTTTACGTCAAGGATCAAGAGGGTTCCGTTGGAATTATTTCACTGGATCAAGTATTGGGATTGAAAAGTACATGTAAAAACAAATATTTAAGAAAGGGCCAGAACAATGAAAGTTCTACCTATGTTTGATTCTTTGATCAGTACGTTTATCAAAGAAGAGCCTATGGAAATTGCACATCGCATTTGTAGGAGACTGGAAGAACAACAGATCAACATTTACGCTGTAGTGGATCATCAAGCGGATATGAATGCACTTCAAGTGTTTTCATATCCTGCTTTTACCATCATGTTTGGAAATCCTCGTATAGGTTCAAAACTACTAGAAAAATTGCCCTGCGCCGCAATTGACATTCCACTAAGGATTGCAGTAATCCAAGCTGAATCAGGACAAGGGAGTTATGTCATCTTTCGTGATATTGAACGCCTTTTCGAACAGTATATTGAGAAAGTTGCGGAACTTCGTGAGTGGGCTCAGGAAATCAATCGGACCCTTCATAAACTTGTGGATCAATCCATTCATAATCATAAATGGGAGGAGTAACGAAAAAATGATAGCTAATAACACAGTAGAAGTGATTCTAAAAGCTAAACAACTAAAAGGATTGACTTTTTCGGAAATAGCAGAAGCAGTGGAACGATCAGAAGTGTGGACGACTGCAGCACTTATGGGACAACAAACTATGAATGCCCAAGAGGCCGAAGCCGTGGTCAAACTTCTTGATTTGCCGGAGGAAGTAGGTACTTTCTTGCAGACAATTCCTTATCGTGGTACATCTGTCTCATTGCCACCAACAGATCCAACCATTTACCGTTTCTATGAGCTTATTTTAGTATATGGAGAAGCGATCAAAGCATTAATTCATGAAAAGTTTGGTGATGGAATCATGAGTGCCATCGATTTCAAAATGGATATGGCGAAAAAAGAAGATCCGCAAGGTGCTCGGGTAGTTATTACGTTGGATGGTAAATTCTTACCATATAAAAAATTTTAGTAGGGAGGAAGTAAAACATGGAATAAACCTTGATGCTAGAACAAATGTAGTTGGATTAAAAGAAATGGCTCAATTATTCATCAATATCAATAAGTAACACAGAAAAGCGAGGAATGGCTATGGCAACAGCAATCAACGCTAAACAGTTGAAAGAATTAATGGATTCCGAAAAAGGAGTGCTGATTTTGGATATAAGAGCTTCATCGGCATATGAGAAATGGCATATTGAGGGGAAACATGCCATTACGATGAATCTACAGCATATTAAAGTCAAAGAATTAGGATCTGCTGTGATCGATTTAATCCCTCGTGACCAAACTGTAGTAGCGGTTTGTGAGAAAGGGATAGTGGCTAATCAAACAGCATCTATTCTTGAAAATCTTGGATATGATGTGGTCTACTTATCAGGTGGTATGCAGGAGTGGTCCGACTTTTATGAAACCATCGCTGTATATTGTAATGATTCGATACAACTTTATCAGATTATTCGCCCGGCAAAAGGTTGCCTTTCCTATTTAATTGTATCGGGAAACGAGGCGGTGGTGGTCGATCCTAGCCGACATATTGGTATTTATCAAGATTTGGCGACTAAATTAAATGTTTCTATTCGACATGTAATCGATACACATCTTCATGCTGATCATATTTCCGGAGGAAGAGCCTTGGCGGATGTTTCTGGTGCTGAGTATTGGATTCCGGAAGAAGAAATGAAAGGTTCTTTGCGGGAGTATTCCTCGCTTAAAGATCGGAGGATCTTTTGCTTTGGAAACGGAAATCTGGAACTTATCAGTATAAAAACACCTGGGCATACTATTTCCAGTATGTGTTTGCTTTTGGACGGCGCGTTTTTATTATCAGGTGACACTTTGTTCGTCAATGGTATCGGACGACCCGATTTAAAAGGACGTGCGGAAGAAATGTCAGGAATTCTTTTCCAGACAGTTACCAAAATATTAAATCCGTTAAAGGATGAACTCATGATACTACCTGGCCATTTCTCTCGAATATCCGAAATAAATGGACATGGCTTTATTGGCGAGTCATTTGCTCATATTAAACATAAAACGGATCTGTTGAATGTGCAAAATAAAAAGGAATTTATTTGCAGTATTCTTAGCCGTCTTGGTGAAACACCGCCTAATTTCGATCTAATCACTAAGATTAACCAAGGGAAATACGAAGCTAATCCAAATGAACAAATCGAGCTAGAAATAGGTCCAAATCTTTGTTCTGTTGAAAGTAAATAATTAATATGTAAAAATAAAACAAAATATTGGACATAATAACTTTTGGCGGTTATAATAAAACTAGATTTAAATATCCAAAAATTAAATTTATTATGGAGGAAAAAAATGACACAAATGAAAATGCTAGAACAAATCGATGTAGTTGGATTAAAAGAAATGGCTCAAAAGGCAGAAAACCAACCGGAAAATTATAAATTGGTTTCCAAAGCGACAACCGTATGTAAGGGTGGATTTTTAAATTATACGTATGTTCGAGATCTAGACCCGGTTATTATTGATGAACCTTGTCACTTGTTTGGAACGAATTCTACTCCTAACCCCTCTGAACATGTATTAGCCGCTCTAGGGGCTTGTTTGGCGGTAGGATATATGGCGAATGCAACAGCAATCGGTATTCCTTTGGAAGAGCTTCGCTTGGAACTAGAAGGAGACATTGATATTTCGCCGGTATGGGGGGTAGCTGATACGCCGGAAGATCGGGTGGCTGGTTTCACAGAAATTCGCGTAAAAGCATTTGTTAAAGGTAACCTCACTCCTGAGCAAGAGAAACATATACAGGAGAAGGTGTTAAAATGGTCTCCTGTGGCTAACACCATCCGTAACAATGTCAATTTAGTAGCAGAGTTAAATCCTCAGCAATAACTAACTAATCCTCTTTTTTGGGAATGAGTGATTTTCCCGAAAAAGAGGATTGATTTTTGTGGAATGAGAGAGGAGGGAGTATGTACACAGGTTTATCTTCACTGTACCTACTAGAAAAAAACATTAACACTACAGAAATAGGGCTTGCTGAACGATTCATTACCCCATAGATTCCACTCGTAAAAAGCTAGGCATAAACGATCTGAAAAATACAAAAAAGAAAAGCCGTAATCGCCGCTCCAGGTTCATGACGAGCAGTTGCAGCGTAATGACGGTTTCGCTTGTTTGTTGAAGGCGCGTTTGAATAAGGCCCAGCCCATAGGTGCGCTTGCCTTCGCCGAATTTGCCTTCAATGGCATTGCGCTCCGACGCATCACGTTGTGCCAGCCGTTTTTGCTCCGTCTGCTCTTTCTTCGATGGACGACCGAGCTGCGGTCCGCTTAGACGGATGCCTCTGTACGGTTTCCCGGTCGCTTAGACCCAGACGTTGTTGGATGATTAGGGATCCGAGTGCGATGCGAACGGAAAAGGCCTTTTGCCCTTTGAATGTCTTTTTGAATGTCTTTTTGAATGGCTTGGCATATTTCTCTTTCGCTTTCCACCAGGGAACGAGGCCCGCTAACGTCACCCAACGGATATCTTTATTCAATTTTCCGCCAAAGGGCAGAAAGAAATCATCGGGTAGGATGAGCTGATTTTCGGTCATTTTATACACATTCACACACTCCACGTGCAAGGTTTTTCGAGGGAATCCTACAAGATCCATGCACATGAATTCGTGATAAACGTTAGAAAACCCTTGTGAATACTGGATTTTTTTATTATTCAGCAAGCCCTAATTATCTAAACTGATATAATTAGGCTATGGTTAATTATAGAAAAAACCACACAACCGTATCACTCATTAACTATCACTTTTTTTTTGTCTTCGTTATCGAAAGAAGATATTTCTTAAAACAGAAGTCGAACAACGTTCAAGGAAATAGTTAGAGACATATGCGATGAGCTAGACATTCAAATCATCGCCATTGAAACAGATAAAGACCATGCTCATCTCTTTTTAAATGCTCTACCTACACTTAGTCCTGCTGATATTATGGCAAAAATTAAAGGAATAACTTCTAAGCGGCTGAGAGAAGAGTATAAGCATCTTCAGCATTTGCCAAGCCTATGGACACGCTCCTATTTCGTTTCTACCGCAGGAAACGTATCAAGTGAAACGATAAAACGATATGTCGAACAACAAAAAACAAGGGGATGAATGGTATGGAAAACCGAGAGATTTTATTGTCAATTTCTAATATGTTAATGGAAATAATTGAGCAACACCCCCCTTACAGTGGGTGAGAAGAGAAGAACCATTTCCACATTTATTAAAGACAAAATCTGTTATGACTATTCAGGAGAAGTAGAGATAATGAGCGTGGATGAGTTTCAAGCGATCGTTTCTGATCGAGGAGATAAAAAGTGGTACTCTTATACTTTAGAAGAATTATTAGATAATATCTATACCATTCAGTGGACTCTTACTTATACATTTAATTTCGGAAAACATTGGATTAGTTTTAAAAACTTATTGGAAGAAAGGTTTAATGATGGAAATACAACCATTTTCAACTTTATAATGAAGATGGAAATGAATTAAACGAAGAGTTGGAAATGGAACTCGATCAAAGTCTATATGACTTTCTGTAGTGCACATCTCATGAGATATATGTGAGAAAAATCTTAAAGAAATATAGGTGAACTCTTTGGAGCAAACGATCACACTGAAACTTGAACTGCATAAATCAACGAAAGCCAAATAAACACTCTATACACATATGACAAAAGGTAACACAAATACGAATGGGACCTTGTATCCTTTCCTACGCTTGAAAAACGGATAGGTGTGCCGGTTGTCGTTCACTCCTATCAGCAAAAGTGGTTAAATTAGTAAATCCCAAATACACAAGCCAAACCTGCAAGTGTGGTCATCGCGAGAAAGCTAACCGAAACAAAACAATTTTCTGTTGTAAACAATGTGGTGATATCATCCACGCCGACTTGAACGGTGCAATCAATATAGCCACAGCAATTAGTGGGATATCTGCCTAGTATCGTGGTAACAGCGATACCGCCTATACAAGTACGAGAATAATTGTATAGGACGGGGTGATGACACATCCCTTATCTTGGAGGAACTACGGATAGTAGAAATGCACTTCCGACTACCACCCAAGAATCCCATCGGCTTTAGCTGTTGGAGTGTCAAATGTTTCACCACGTAAAGAACAATTAAAAGAAATGATTTTCCTGGACATAAATGGAAAGGAAATTTATCGCAGATAGTAATTCCTTACAGTTAGTATATGAGAAAACCTTCTTGACGATTTAAAGTTAAGAGGGGATTGCATTATTTGGGTATATCAAACGAGAAAAGAGGCATACCGACTAATCACGCCTGACATGCCTCTTAAGGTCCTTAAATTATAAGTCCTAGAGAAAATGATCCAGTGAAATGATAGGCAGCAAATCCGTTTGCTCCTGTCCTGGCCAGTCCGGATGTTAAATTAATGATTTGACCCGATTTCTGTTTTCGCATAGGAAGACACTTTCTACTTACTAAAAAGGTGCTGGTCAAATTATTTTTGAATTGATCGTTCCACGACTCCAGACTGGTATCAGTGACAGAGATGTGTTCAAATACAGCCGCATTGTTGATCACCACATCAATTCGACCGAAGTGAGAAACTACCTGATCAACTAAAGATCTGACTTCCTTTTCTTCGGAAACATTAGCGGGGATGGCCAAATGTTTATTTTGATGTTTACTCAATACACGGACATATTCAAACTTTTTATGGCTATCATCTCTACCTCAAGAATTATCATACCAAAACCATCGGTAAAGGTGTATAAAATTTACTATAAAATCAAAAAAACCTCTGCAGATGTGGTTTTTAATAGATTTCATATTGTCTGTAAAGATATGCTAAGACGCATCGAACTGTAGCTGTCAATATGCGAAACGAAGCACATATAGATTAAAACGGCTGGCAGAGTTATAATAAAGGTAAACTGGCTGTGTTCAGTAACGTAAAGGTGGTGACTTTCCATGAAAAGTCGTGATAAAAGGCGAAAGAAGAAACGTGACCTTTTAAAGGATTACTTGAAAAACAAGTTGAAAAATTGGCAGCCTAAACCTGGTAAAAAACCTGTATCTAGCTATAAAACGACAGCATAACAGAAAAGCAGACGTTCACAAATCACTATATTTTTCCGGGAATGAAAATCCGATTTTTTTCTTAGCGTAGGAAAAATCGGATTTTAAACTTTTTCAAACTTCTGACCGAAAATAATTCTCATTTTATACACATTTGTCGAGAATCCTCTCTTTACTAATGATAATTAATCTCATATAATAGGGCTATCAATTGATAATAATTATCGTTATCTATGCAGAGGTGAGGGGACATGTTTTTAACAGATATTAAACCGGGGAGTAAAGCGAGAATTCTGGATACCGGAAGCGTGAGCGATATGGTTCGCCGGCGCCTGATTGATTTAGGCATTATGGAAGGTTCTATTATTAATATTAAACGCATTCTTCCATTCGGGGGTCCTTTTGCTATTGAGTCGGGCGGACAATGGATCGGTATTCGCCGATGCGAAGCGAAAAGAATTCAGGTTGAGGCCATATGATAAACGTTGCTTTAGCCGGGAATCCGAACACCGGAAAAACCTCACTTTTTAATATTTTGACCGGCTCATATGAATATGTCGGAAATTGGACCGGCGTAACCGTTGAGAAGAAGGTCGGTATCCTCAAAAACAAAAAAGGCCAGTTAATTGACCTACCCGGAATTTACTCGTTAAACCCACTGTCACGTGATGAAGGAGTTGCGACCCAGTTTCTTCTATCTGGAGATTTTTCCTTGATTCTCAATATTGTAGACGCCTCTCAAATCGAACGAAATTTATATTTAACACTTCAATTGCTTGAATACGGAAAACCGATGCTGATTGGCCTGAACATGATTGACGTTGCTAAGGGCAGAGGGTTTGTCATTGATGAGGCGAAATTGTCGAAACGGCTGCATACACCGGTCGTGCCTATTGGGGCTCGGACCGGAAACGGATGCGACATACTTGCCAGCAAGTTTACTGATGTCAAAGAATACACAATGGAACCGCTGTTTATTGACTACGGCCCTTTGCTTGAGCGGGCAGTAACAGAATTAATGGCAAAAATAAATGATGTTCCCTTACAATCAAAACGCTGGCTTGCTTTACAATTTCTGGAGGGGAATGTTCTCGTTCGTGAACTTCTTGAGAAGTATGTGAATGCGGCTGAGTTACAGTTATTATTCGCACAAACGGAACAGGCCATTCTGGCTCAGGCGTCTGCAAAATCGCTGCAGCAGTATATTCGTCGGGCGCGCAGCGAATTCATTACGGATATTATGAATGAATGTGTGACTCACACAAAAAATGTAGAATATACTTTATCAGACCGGATCGATCAGATTGTTACCAATAAAGTACTGGGAGTACCTATCTTCCTTTTGTTTATGTATCTGACTTTTAAGCTGACGTTTGATTGGTTGGGCAGTCCGCTGTCAGACATGCTGGATGCCTTTATAACAGGTCCTGTCACGAATACGCTGACAGCCTTACTTACTGCCGCCGGGGCTTCCGCGTTCATTAAAGCAGTCGTTCTGCAGGGAATCGTGGCGGGGGTTGGAGGAGTTCTCGTATTTGTGCCACAAATATTCATCCTGTTTTTCCTCATTTCGTTTATCGAAGATTCGGGGTATATGGCCCGGGTTGCCATGGTGATGGATAAGCTCATGGAGATGATTGGGCTTAACGGGAAGGCGTTTATTCCGATGATTATCGGTTTCGGCTGCAATGTGCCGGGAGTCATGGCGGCACGGACGATTGAACAGCCTAACGAGCGGTTGTTAACGATTATCCTCACTCCGCTCATGTCCTGTTCGGCCCGTCTTTCCGTATATAGTCTGTTTGTCGGAGCTTTTTTTGCCCATAATCAGGCCATTGTTGTTTTCTCATTGTATGTGCTCGGCATCATGGTGGCCCTTTCTCTGGCTAAACTTTTCTCCTCCACGATATTTAAGCAATCAGACTCTATGTTCGTCGTTGAACTTCCACCGTATCGTTTTCCCCAGTGGCGGACATTGTTGCGCAGTACGTGGGAGAAAGGGAAAGGGTTTGTAAGAAAAGCGGGAACATTCATATTCGGGGGTTCTGTTATCATCTGGTTCTTAAGTTACGCCGGACCCGGCGGCCTGAATGTAAATATGAACCAAAGCTTTCTTGCCATGATTGGCGGTGCGTTGGCACCTGTACTGGCCCCGCTTGGTTTTGGCACATGGCAGGCCGGAGCGGCGCTTCTTACCGGGTTTCTCGCAAAAGAAGTGGTTGTCTCAACGATGAACATTATCTATGTTGCACCCGATATGCACACGCTGCAAGGGATGATGGCAGGCTTTTTTACTCCGCTTCAGGCTTATAGTTTTATGGTGTTCCTGTTGCTCTACATTCCGTGTCTTGCAACGGTGGCGGTTATCAAAAAAGAAACCGCCTCGCTTAAGTGGATGTGGTTTTCGATGGGGTATGCGCTGGCGATTGCCTATATTATCGCCCTCATCTTTTATCAGGGCGGAAAGCTTTTCGGGTTTCATTAACCTGCAACGAAAGAAGGGTTTAGCATGGTATTTAATATTCTCTTTGGGGTTCTCATTTTTGGGTATGCCGGATGGACACTCGTTCGCTTTGTAAAAAGAAGCAAAGAAGGGAAATGTGCAGGCTGCTCGTTGAAAAAGAGCTGTCAAGCAGCCTGTGAAACGGCGTCTGCACAGGTAGATTTGTCCACTCGTTATGCGAATCCCGATGTCCATTCGAATGAAAAATATGTAGAGAATAGATAAAAAAATAGGCAAACACAAACCAGGCGACGATTTCCGGTTTTAACTCGGACAATATTGGGATAAACCGCACAAGTCAAACGAATCTAATATATAGCGCAAGAGGCTGTTGGCGAAAAATGTCAACCGCCTTTTCTTTTCTTCGTCGGCCAGGCTGAACCTGTCTCCATCTGCAGACGGAGATGAAAACCAATCCGGAGCCAGTTCTTTGAAAATAGTCATCGGGTTAAGATAGGGTCAGAAAAGGAAATTACCAGTAACATAAGGGAGGAACATATATGTGGAAGCGGAAAGGATCCGGTACATTTGGGATGGTGCTTGTGGTGATCGGGGCTTTGATGCTGCTCGGCATGGTGGGGATTCATATTGGCTGGCTCATCGCCCTCATCATTCCGTGCTTCATCATCAACCGGGGCTGGCGCATGTTTCATAAATCGGAAAGCGGGTTTAAACGCGGCATAGGCGGCCTGCTGATCATTTTCGGTTTGCTCTGGCTGACCGGTATGCTTCATGTGATTATCGGCCTGGCTATCGCCGCATTCATGGTATACGCTGGCTGGAAGATGATTAAAGGTCAACGTTATTCCGGGATGGTCGCATCAGTGGAAGGCCTGGCGCACAACCATTTTGCCGGACAGGCTGATCATCCTGTGACAGGACAGGGGCCTGTCGATGAGTTAGACGAATGGGAAGAGCGCACGAAAAAATCATTGTAAATATAAGTGAAACAAGGCAATGTAACGCAATGCAATGCAATGCAAGGCAAAAACGTGAAAAGAAAAAGTACTGGAGGAATGTTGGGAATTTTAAAACGCGTTCGGGATATTACAATGGCTACGATTAATGAAGTCCTTGACCAGATCGAAGTTCCGGTAACGATGCTCAACCAGTTCCTGCGTGACATCGAGGAGGAGCTCAGTAACGCACAGACCGCGGTTGCCTATCAAATCGCCGCCGAACAAAGGTGGAGCCGCCTTGTGGAAGAGATGGAGCACCGCATAGCGAAACGCACCCGCCAGGCACAGTTGGCAGTAAATGCAGGGGACGACACGATTGCACGCCGCGCGTTTGCGGACAAACAAATCTGTGAAGCAAAAATCGAGGAATACCGCGCTCAATACGAAGCGGTTAAAAATCAGACAGGCGTTTTACGCCAGCAGTTACAGGAGCTTAAGGACAAGTATGAGGAAATGCGCAATAAGAAGCTGCTAATCCCTAATGTACTCAATAGGATTCCAATTCCGATAAGAATAATCATGATGCCCAACAAATATGTGAACACACGAGGTTTCTTCACGATCTCTCACCTCCCGGTCTAAAGAAAAAACAGCCATAGCCGGTCCAAATCCATGCTATGGCTAGATAAACAATATCATAAAGCGAATCGGTGACTCAACGATGTTTATGCTGTTAGTCCAAGTCGTTATTCGTTCGTTTTAGCCAGTTCAATCCCGGCTGCTTCGTTTTTTGCTGCCTTTAATCGGGACAGCTCGTTTTCAACGTGTTCATTAATCTTTTCTTTTTCATAACCGTAGTCAAAATTACCAAAGGGAATCGAAGATCATATTTTCCGGATTCTGCAGGAGGCTATTTCCAATGCTCTGCGGCATGCGAAGGCAAGCCGGATTGAGGTCAAACTTTTTATGGTCCAGCACAATATTCATTTTCGTATTTCAGATAATGGGATTGGTTTTTTAGAAGGAAACGAAAAGAAATCTTCCTCTTACGGAATGAGCCTGATGACGGAGCGTGTTGCAGAAATCGGCGGTATCCTCACCATTTCTTTATCGCCCGGACACGGGACGATGATTGAAGTGATTGTACCGCTTGTCACAACATAAACGCTGTTCATCCCGACGGCAAAGTTATTGTCCTGACAAGCTTTATGATGACGAAAAAGTGTACCCGGTGATTGAAGCGGGCGCCTTTAGTTACTTGCTTAAAACCACGAGCGCTTCAGACATTGCTCAGGCAATCCGTTCCGCGTACCGCGGCCAGCCCGTTTTAGAAGCACAGGTCGCCGGTAAAATGATGGCCCGTTTTCGCCACCATGATTCCCTACCCCATGAGCAGTTGACGTATCGGGAACTGGAGGTTCTGGCCCTCATCGGACAGGGGAAATCGAATCAGGAAATTGCCAACGATTTATTTATTGGCATTAAAACGGTAAAAACCCACGTCAGCAATATCCTTAGTAAATTGAATGTGGAAGACTGGACACAGGCGGTCATTTATGCTCACCGCCATGGAATTTCCCAATAAAAAACCTCCTTCCCATTACCATCAATGGTTCCAATGGTAAACGCGGAGGGGGTTTTGTTCATCTGGCCTCACGGGCAGAACAAAGCGAGGCACAGGGTTTGCCCCTGCATAAGCAGGCGCCTTATCCTTTGAAATCGTCACTTTGGTGCCTAGCGGGACTAGGCTGAACAGTTCCTCCACATCGTTGTTATAAAGCCTGATGCACCCTTTTGATACGGCTTTGCCGATGGAAGTGGGGTCGTTCGTGCCGTGTACCGCATACCTCTCATCGCTTAAAACCAGTCCACGCGTTCCGAAAACTTTGCTTTTAGACAGCGGCTGATTTACTTTTAGCACAACATGATAAACGCCGATTGGCGTCCGGCTCTCGGCACCGAGCCCAATCGGGTACGATCTGACAATATTTCGGCCGCTCAAGACCAAGAGACGGTAGGAAGGCTTATAGATTTTAATTTCGATAGGTTCCAATTGATAATTTGGTTCGTCCAGCTGATATAGTTTGACTGCTTTTTGTAGGCTGCCCCAGGAGCTGGCAGGGTTAAAAAGAGTGGGGCGGTATACAAACCCCTGCTTTAGTTGATGTACTTCTTTCATCTGGGGAGTTTCCTGCAGTAAGTTTCCTTTGCCGGATGGGAGCTGCGAGAGAAAATTGCCCGGGAAAGGGCGAAGCAGTTCTGGCAGTCTTACTGGCAAAGAGCCTTTGGACACATAGTAATGATATAAGCCGCTGCGCAGGACAAGTGCTTCTTCAAGACGTGTACGCTGTGAGGCTATCATCCGCTTCACATTGTTTATTTCTGGTTCCTGCCCGCAGGCGCACGCCGGGTTAAAGAAAGTAATAGAAGAGCCGCCGCTGCGTGCGATGTACCGCAGCGAAGAAGGCTGATAGAAGGGGAGCGGTTCATATAGGGGCAGCCCCACAGCCTGCGGAACAGCGACAATAATGGGAATCTTTCCATCCGGGTAGTGCCGCTTTTGGATATATTTCTTCAAATCGGTTGTTAGCTGGTCTGGTTTTTTCCCGGCGGGTACGGCGATAACCTCATAAAAAGGATAAGACGCGGCCTCAGGAGCATACGCACGCTTAGGTGGATAGAACTGAAAGTAAAAAAACAGAAGCAGGATGCTCACCCATTTCAAAGTTTTTATCCCAATCTTTTGTCCCATCTCCGACTACCCTCCAGTCATTAGGAAAGAAAAAAGGGCACAGGGAAGTTCCAAATCCTCCCTGTCCCTTTCTATTATCGGAAAAAAACTAAATTTTCATAATACCGCCGGTGCTGGCTGATGTAACAAGTTTAGAATAGCGGGCAAGATAGCCTGTTTTTACCTTGGGCTCGAATCCTTTCCAGTTGGCTTTGCGGCTTGCAAGTTCTTCATCTGACAAATGCACGTTCATTTGGCGTGACTCGATATCAATCGTAATCAGATCACCGTCTTCCACGAATGCAAGCGGTCCGCCCTCTGCCGCTTCCGGTGAAATATGCCCAATGGATAAGCCGCGGGAAGCACCGGAGAATCGGCCGTCGGTAATGAGCGCGACTTTGGTTCCAAGCCCCATGCCGACAATTTGTGAAGTAGGTGCCAACATTTCCGGCATGCCGGGTCCGCCTTTTGGACCTTCATAGCGAATCACCACAACGTGGCCTTCTTTTACTTTGCCGCTGGCTATTCCTTCAAGTGCTTCTTCCTGGGATTCAAAAACGATAGCTGGACCTTCATGACGTGTGATCCCTTCCTGCACGGCACCGGATTTAATAATGGCACCGTCAGGAGCAAGGTTTCCAAACAGAACGGCGAGGCCGCCTTTTTCGGTGTGCGGTTTATCTATCGGATAAATGACATTTGTATTTTTTATCTCGTGGCCTTTAATATTTTCGCCTAGTGTTTTTCCCGTAACCGTCAGGCAGTCCAGGTGGAGAGCGCCTTCCTTCTTAGAAAGCTCATGCAGCACAGCACTCACCCCGCCTGCTTCAGCCAGATCCTCAATGTGCCAATCTGAAGCAGGAGCAAGCTTGGCTAGGTGTGGAACGCGTTCCGCTACCTGGTTAATCCGCTCCAGAGAATAGTTGATGCCCACTTCATTTGCAATGGCGAGCGTATGAAGAACCGTATTGGTTGAACCGCCTAGAGCCATATCGAGGGCAAATGCATTGTCGATTGTTTTCTCGGTAACGATGTCGCGCGGCTTGATGTCCAGCCTAATAAGCTCCATTAACTGGTGGGCTGTGCGGCGGGCCAACTCTTTCCGCTCCGGATCAACGGCAAGGATCGTTCCATTTCCCGGGAGAGCGATGCCCATCGCTTCAGCAAGGCAATTCATGGAATTGGCCGTAAACATTCCGGAACAGGAGCCGCAGGTTGGACATCCGTACTGCTCCAGCTCTTCCAATCCCGCGTCATCAATTAATCCCGCCTGGCGGGCCCCTACACCCTCAAACACAGACGTCAGGGAGATTTTTCTCCCTGTTTTTGTTACGCCGGCTTTCATCGGACCGCCGCTGACAAAAATACTTGGGATGTTAAGGCGCATAGCAGCCATCATCATCCCCGGTGTGATTTTGTCACAGTTAGGGATGCATACCATCCCGTCAAACCAGTGAGCGGCTACCACCGTTTCAACCGAGTCCGCGATAATTTCCCGGCTCGGCAGTGAATAGCGCATTCCGATGTGCCCCATGGCAATTCCATCATCCACACCGATGGTATTGAATTCAAAAGGTACCCCGCCCGCTTCACGAATGGCTTCTTTTACAACTTTGCCAAATTCTTGAAGATGCACATGACCCGGTATGATATCAATATAAGAGTTACATACGGCAATAAATGGTTTATCAAAATCTTCTTCTTTTACCCCGGCAGCCCGCAGCAGACTGCGATGCGGAGCCCGGTCAAACCCCTTTTTAATCATGTCACTTCGTAAGTTCGCCACTGTTTAATCCCTCCACCTGCTTGATTCTGGTTACTTAGATTTTTACTATTGTATCATTATTTTAACAGCTTGTATATTTTTGAAAATTATTCCTATTGTGAATAACGGTTTATCTATAACATTTTTTCAAAAATTCGTTTACAGTAGAAACATAGTCTGAAAAGGCTGCAGCAAGGGCGAAATTTTTGAGTATAGCGTCAATGGTTGGAAACAATAGCTAACAGAATAGGAAAACAAAAAAAGGGAGGTTTATTATGGCGGACAAACAAAATTTACATCCAAACAACCCTGACCAGGAATTTATCCCATACATACCGGCCCATGAGACACGCCCGGAATTCACATGGACGACGATTATTTTAGGTGGTGTACTCGCGATTTTATTTGGTGCAGCGAATGCGTACCTTGGTCTCATCGTAGGGATGACCGTGAGCGCTTCTATCCCCGCAGCCGTTATTTCAATGGCCATTCTGCGCGGAATTATGAAAAGAAGCTCTATCCTGGAAAATAACATGGTGCAAACCATTACTTCAGTAGGGGAATCGCTTGCGGCAGGGGTCATCTTTACGCTTCCCGCCCTGTTTATTTGGAAGCTTCAACCCAGCCTTACAACAATCGGCATCATTGCGCTTGCCGGCGGGATACTCGGTGTGATCATGATGATTCCTTTGCGGAAAGCGCTGATCGTGAATGAACATAAAACGCTGCCTTACCCGGAAGGAACCGCCTGTGCAGAAGTGCTGATTGCCGGAGAAAAAGGTGGAGGGCTTGCCAAGCTTGTTTTCGGCGGCCTTGGGCTTGGTGCGGTATTTAAGCTAATTGAAGACGGAATTAAAGCATTCCCGTCTGAAATTGAATGGGAAATTCCCGGATTCAAAAACGCAGCGGTCGGAATGGATACGCTTCCGTCCCTGCTCGGTGTGGGTTTTATCATTGGACCGCGTATAGCGGGATTTATGCTTGCAGGTGCTGTACTCGGCTGGTTGGGAATCATCCCGTTAATCAGTTATTTTGGAAGTTTTGTTACGCATCCGATTTTTCCGGCGAAAGACCCGATTAGCCATCTTGGTTTCTGGGATATCTGGAGCAACTATCTGCGCTACATCGGCGCGGGGGCTGTAGCATTCGGCGGTATAGTCAGCCTGGTTAAATCCTTGCCAACCATTGTTTCTTCTTTTACCATCGCGCTGAAGGGTTTCTCCGGCAGCAAGGAGCGGAGTCAAACCGTACTGCGTACGGATCAGGATATGCCTATTCCATACATTATCGGTCTTGTTGTTATTTTAATTGCGCTGCTAGCGTTTTTCCCGAAAATTAACATCGGAATTTCTGGTGCTCTGCTCGTTATGCTTTTCGGCTTTTTCTTTGTTACGGTATCGTCCCGCATTGTCGGGATTGTAGGGAGTTCGTCCAACCCTGTTTCCGGGATGACGATTGCGGCTTTAATTATTATCACTGTTATCTTGAAGGTAATCGGCTTCAGCGGGCAAAGCGGTATGATTGTAGCGATTACCATCGGGGCTGTTATCTGTATTGCTGCCGCAATGGCCGGAGATACGTCCCAGGATTTAAAAACAGGGTTCCTCGTTGGGGCGACCCCTAAATTCCAGCAGTATGCTTTAATGTACGGTGTTTTTATTACGAGCTTGACGATCGGACTTGTGCTTATGCTGCTGGATAACGCATATGGATTTGGAACAAAGAATCTGCCTGCTCCACAGGCTACCTTAATGATGATGGTCGTTGAAGGGATTATGAAAGGAAACTTGCCGTGGAACCTGATCTTTATCGGGATGGCGTGTGCCGGCCTTGTTGAATTAATGGGGATTGGTTCTCTTCCTTTTGCTGTTGGCCTTTATCTTCCGATTCACCTCAGTACACCTATTATGCTCGGAGGCGTCATTCGCGGCTGGATGGAGCGGCGTGAAAAGAACGAAGAGGTTCTTAAAGGAAAATTGGAGCGCGGCATTCTTCTCTCATCCGGTTTAATTGCGGGAGAAGCGCTGATGGGCATCATCATTGCGCTCGGGGTTTCGGCCGGTCTTAAATTGCCGGACAACCCGTTCTTTAGCCCGTGGGTATCTTTGATTGCCTTTCTTGCCGTTGCCGCCGTTTTGATTTTTATTAGCAACAACCAGCGGAAAGCTTCCTGATTTTTTTAACCAGACTGCTATACTTAAAGCCATATCGTTAAAGATATGGCTTTTCGTCTGTCTCCGTAACGATACAAAAGACCCGAAAATGCCACAAATCCTGACAGGGAATACCTATTTGTGAGTCGAATCCAATAGAAGGCAACGCAGGATAGCCGTATATCATTTACGTATTTAGGGGGAGCCAGACGATGAAAAATGATAAAATTTCCATTGTGATAATTGGTGCGGGGGAAACCGGAACACCACTGTTAAAACAATTGCTTGATGCGGAATTTGTTCAAGTGATCGGCATTGCCGATCTGGATGAAAATGCACCGGGAATGGAAATCGCCCGTCAAAAAGGAATTGAAACCACAACGAACTACATGAAGCTAGTGGAAAAGGGGGAAGAGGTTGACATCATTATCGAAGTGACCGGCGTACCGAATGTGCGCGAGGAACTCCGCCATTATATGCAGGAAGCACACAATCAGCATACGATTATCATGCATGAGAAAATTGCTTTACTTATGATGTCGCTGTCTAAGGGGCATCTGGTTAAGATGAAGCATAGTGAAATGGAGTACAAATAAGAAAAATCTTATGAAGCGGTACAATAAAATCAGTCTGGCCGTTCTCCTGAATACCGGACCGTTTATATATGCGAACTTTATCAGCGGCAATCTTATAATAAGAGGAGGCAAAGTTCGGGAAGAGTTCACCAAAAATGGGACTTGCATTTTTGTTTTACCTGTGATATTTTCTAGAAGTCACTGTGATCATAAGCTTCGTTATGGTACGTGGAGAGTTACCCAAGAGGCTATAAGGGGCTCCCCTGCTAAGGGAGTAGACGGGTTATACCGTGCGAGGGTTCGAATCCCTCACTCTCCGCCATCTGGGATCGCAGTTTTTAAAGCAATACAATCCAATATGGCGGTGTAGCTCAGCTGGCTAGAGCGTACGGTTCATTGTAATGCCCCCCATTGTCAAGACACAATTTCGAAAAAAATAAGTTATGTCCTCCTTCGATTGTAATGGGGCGCAGGCGCGATTTAAGCGACCCGCGCATGGATTTCTTCTGGCGTAGCATACCCCAACGCCTGATGTGGGCGTTCGGTGTGATAAAATCTTAGATAGGCCGTGATTGCTCTACGAAGCGCTCGTGGATTCTCGTATTCATTCAGATAGATCAACTCGTATTTGAGCGAGCGGAAGAAGCGTTCTGTACGGCTGTTGTCCCGCGCGCGGCCTTTGCCATCCATCGACACGTTCACGTGATGCTCCGAAAGCAAATCCAAGTAGTC
>NZ_AUMJ01000070.1 GCF_000430625.1 Aneurinibacillus terranovensis DSM 18919 | reverse complement strand
GGTGACCAATGGAAGGAAAGTATATGTTGCTTTAACACTGTAAAGCAACATATACTTTCCTTAACGGTAAAAAAAACAATAAGCCGCTTCCCGCCTGCAGTAAGGAATCGGCTTATTGTCTGGGTTGTTGATTGTGCGTGGTTTTGTGTAGGATTAGAGGCGAGCCTCTGTCCATATTGATAATGTACCATCAAAGCATGAGAATTGATTTAAAAAGACATTAGAAACGATTAAGAACAGCGTGCTGTTGAACATATCTCATTAAATCCTAATGAATACATATTATCCTTACATAACAGATGGTTTTACCGCACGCACACATTTTAGACAATTATTGACGGCTGACTGTTTGTAAGGGAGAAGTGGATATGAAAAAAGTGTTTTCTGTTGTTTTTAGTATCATTGTTTTGGGAACCGCGTTTGTTTTGGTAAAACAAAATGCGGCAATAAATGCCGTTACATCCCATGTACCTGTACTCTATCAACAAGGAATTCTTAGAAGTCAAAAGCTGCTGAAAGGGCAAGGGATTCCCATTTTGATGTATCATCATTTGCTTGAGAATAAGGATAATAAAAAATTCATAAAAAATGCGACAGTAATCACACCTGAACAGTTTGCAGCTGAGATGAAATTGCTGCACGATCACGGGTACACCTCTGTTACGATGAGTGAACTTGAACAATACGTGGATGGAAAAATTAAACTTCCAAAAAAGAGTGTTGTACTTACGTTTGACGATGGATATTTAAGCAATTATAAATATGCTTACCCCATCTTAAAAAAATATCATTATAAAGCGACCATCTTTCTTATCACAGGGAAGGTTCCGCCAAAACCACAGCATTTTGACCCAAACAAATTAACGAGCATTAGTTGGCCGGAAATACCGGCCCATTCTGATGTGTTCAATATTCAGGCTCATACACATAAATTCCACCGTATGCTGAACGGTAAGGCATATTTAGTGGCCAAACCCCCGGCGGAAGTAAAACAGGATTTGCAAGCCTGTAGAGCCTTAACGCATGCTGATTATTTTTCTTATCCATATGGAAAATACAACGAAACCGATATTGCCATTTTAAAAAACCTTGGTTTTAGAATGGCTGTTACAACAAAACCAGGGTATGTTTATCCGGGCAGCCCCAAATATGAATTGCCCAGAAATACCGTTTACCCTTATACAACGATAAATCAATTTAAACAAATCGTCGGTATCGTTTAACGGTCAGAACAGTAAAAAGCAGCTCGTCTTATCCGAGCTGCTTTTTTATACCTTATCAACTATGTAATTCTCTTTCCCATAGCAGCTTGTTTGCCGTATTTTCTAATTGGTCATCTAATGGGAAAAGTTTAACGTTTCCATACTTTCTCTCTAATGCATTGGAAATGAGATAATCCGCAATTTGCGGATTTTTAGGCAAGAGCGGACCGTGCAGATACGTTCCAACTAAATTTTTATAATGAATACCTTCCTTACCATCTTCTCCGTTATTGCCATGTCCTTTAACGACTTCCCCTAATGGTTTATAAGAGTGATAGGTCCGGCCTCCGTGATTTTCAAAACCAACGATGTTCCCAAATGTTTCGGAATTGAGCAGGATGTTGCCAATCAATCTTGCAGGTTTGGAAACGGTGTAGAAATCAAGGAGTTCTAAGCCAGGTAATTTACTACCGTCAGGGAGCTGGTAGTAATCTCCCAAAAATTGATAGCCTCCACAAACAGCGAGACAGGAAACGCCGTCCTCGATGGCTGATTTCAATTCGCTTTGAATTTTTGTCAATTCCTCTGTCACCAGACTTTGTTCCCGGTCGCTCCCACCCCCAATCACTACAATATCAGCTTCCATTACATTCGCTTCCTCAACCGAGTCAACCTCAATGATCTGTGGAGCAATGCTTCTCCACTCACAGCGTTTTTGCAGCGCGATGATGTTACCCCGGTCTGCGTAGAGATTTAATTTTTTGGGGAAGAAGTGGTAAATCGTAAGCTGCATGATTATGCTCCTTTGGATTTCTGTATCATTTTAGACACGAGTTTTTTTCTAATTGGAGTTAATGCCGTGTAGTTTGGAAGAAGAAATGTTTTCATGGAGTGTTGAATACAATAATCAACTACTTCGTCATAAGAAGTAAGGATAACAATTTTATTTGTATCAATTCCTGCATACTTAATGCGTAGCGCAAGGTCATGGGCGCGAGTCCCCCCACATATCACCTTTTTAATGTCCTCTCGGTTTAGTTGTTCCAAATCCGCATCCCAAATCCAAGAAATATCCGTCCCATCATACTTTAAATCATTTAAAATAATCGCGATCTGTTTATCCTCATAATCCATTAAAAGCTGGGCAAGTGTGATGTTCATACCGGCTGGATTCTTCACAAGGTTTAAGATATAAGGTACGCCTTTATATTCGAAGCTCTGCATTCTGCCGTTAGAAGCTTCGTAAGCAAGGAGTCCTTTTTCAATGTCTGTATTTTCAATTCCAAGTTCCTTTGCACAGGCAATGGCAGCAAGAGCATTGTACACATTGTGAATCCCACTAATTGGAATATGAAAAGTGAAATTGTTGATGCTAAAAGAGGGCGCATGCCCCAGGTGAAGGGAATCAATTTCATACGTTGGAATAGGGCGTTTAAATCCGCAGCTACATGAATAGTACCCTAATTGCCCATAATAGATCGCCTCGTAGTGAAGTTCATTGCCGCAATCCGGACAAAATTTAGATTCACTAACGCCGTGCAGCTGGAATCCTTTTACGTTTTTGTTCATTCCGAAGAAAACGGTTTTCTTTTCGAGTTTATTCAGACGCATAACTAACGGATCATCCCCGTTTAAAACCAACTTCGTATGCAGAGGTATAATGGCTTTCCTCACAGTATTTATTAATGTATCAATTTCTCCAAAACGGTCCAGTTGATCCCGAAAAAAGTTTGTACAAACCATCATTTCGGGTTGAACTTGTTTGGCGACTTGAGATAACGCAGCTTCATCCACTTCAATTACCGCGTACTTATAGGACAGTGTTCCTGATATTTTGGCATGCTTTACAAAGCAAGCAGTAATTCCTGTTATAAGGTTCGCACCTTCCTCGTTGTTAAATACCGACTTTCCAGCAGCCCTTAAAATACTTGCCAATATATTGGAAGTCGTTGTTTTTCCATTTGTCCCCGTTATAAGAATGAGATGTTCAATTTGATTCGCTAACGTTTTTAATAAATCAGGTGCAATTTTACGTGCAATCACGCCCGGTATATTTGTAGCGTCATTTCCAAGAGTCCGACTTACTTTTCCAGCAAATTTACCTGACAAAATAGCTACATTTGACTTCATGGATAATTCCTCCTGGTTCATGGCTGCCGATGCATAGAAGTAAATCAGTTAAAGACATAAAACGATATCTTAATCATAAACGAAAAATGTTAACAAACTTTTTTCGTAACATTAGAGATTGATGAGAGCGAGACAATTTTCCTCTTAGTATTCTCGGATCCATGAGGGTTTGAAGCTGAATATGTGCACATAATTACCGTTTAATAAATGGAACCATAGGTTATTTTAGGAACATAAATAAGCCAGACCGGTTCTCAGGCTGGCTGTACATGTTCTTATCAAAAAATGAGGTCAAGGAAATCTTAAATCCTGCTTTTCCCAACAAACCGTTGAATCAGTTCGCTTAGTAACAGCTGAGTTTTATATGCTTCTTCCCCATCGATAACCGGACTCGTATCCCCAATCACCGATTCAATAAAATGGTCTATCGCCCCTGCAAAACCCCTTTTATTTAATAAAGTTTGCCAGGACGAGGAAGGTTTTACAATCGTATTTCCATTCTCTTAAAGCTCCATATAGTCTAAGTAAATTATTTTCCTCATTAACTGGAATAACCCCGTCAAATGAAACAATGTCTTTATTTGCAACCCATCGAACAAGATCGACAAGATGAATAAAATCATCAAGTAATGTCGTACTTTCTTCCTGTTTTTACGCTTAATTCAACAAGTTTCTCTGCTTCCTCAATTGTTGCGGCTAATGGCTTCTCTTTTAACGTCCAATTTTTTTCGCAGGAAAGAATAGGCAGGTATGCCTTTTGAGTAATGTCCCCCAATCCCACGATTCCTATTGTCTAAAGAAATTACACACTAAACCGGTAGCCGGCCCCCCAGATGGTTTCAATATATTGAGGGTTGGAAGGGTCCAGTTCTATTTTTTCCCGCGTTTTCCGTATATGCACACTTACTGTGCTGATATCTCCGATAGAGTCTATACCCCATATCCGTTCAAATAGCTCTTCTTTTGAAAACACTCGATTGGGGTTAGAAGCGAGCAGGGTTAACAACTCAAATTCCTTTGTTGTTAAAATCACTTCCTTATTATTGACGTACACCCGTCTTGCGCTTTTATCAATCGAGATGCCTCTAATCTTAATTTCTTCATTTTGTTGTTCACGTTTACCCATCAACCGCTCATAGCGAGACAGATGGGCTTTGACTCTGGCAACCAACTCACTGGGGCTAAAAGGCTTCGTGATATAATCGTCTGCACCAAAACCCAAACCTTTGATTTTATCAAACTCCTCTTTTTTAGCAGATACCATTAGGACCGGTATATCTTTTTTGTTTCTAATCTGCTTACATATTTCAAATCCATCAATCCCGGGAAGCATTAAATCCAGAATAATTAAATCGTACTCCTCCGCTAGCGCTCGCTTCATTCCTTTGGTTCCATTTTGTTCGATTTCCACCATAAAGCCGTTAATCTCAAAATAATCCCGTTCTAACTCGGCTATACTGCGTTCATCTTCAATGATTAAAATGCTATTTTTCACGTTTCTCCCCACCTCTGACACTCATGCTCTTTTTAATGTAAACAGAATACTCGTTCCTTCTCCCTCTATGCTTTCCACCCATATCCTTCCCCCATGCTCTTCAACAATGCGCTTCGATATAGCAAGACCAAGCCCGCTGCCGCCGGTAGAAGAATTGCGGGACGCATCCGTCCGGTAAAATGTATCAAAAATAAAAGGAAGCAGGTGACGGGGAATCCCCTGTCCGTTATCCTTAATTTTTATGGTGGCGGTCGTTTGACTCGCAGTCAAATAAATATCGATGGTTCCATTTTCCCTGTTCATATATTTAACCGCGTTTTCAACGACATTCATAATCACTCTTTTTAATTGTTCCCTATCGGCGATAACCATCAATGGATCTTTTACTTCTGTATGATATTGGAGGGCGACTCCACTTCTCCCGGTATCAAACTCCATCTCTTCCGCACAATCGAGTAAGTAAGCATGGAGATCGATTTCTTCAAAATTAAACGGAAGTTTCTTTAAATCAAGCTTTGAAAATAGAAATAACTGGTCGATAAGTTCATCAAGATCATTTGCTTTTAAGGAAATGGTTTTAATATATCGTTCCATTTTTTCCTGAGAATCGGCAACCCCATCCATGATCCCCTCTACATACCCTTTAATTGCTGTTATCGGCGTTTTAAGGTCATGCGAAATACTGGAAATTAACTCTTTTCGGTTGTTTTCATACTGTATTTGCTGTTCAACGGATGTTTTTAATTGCAGCCGCATTCCCTCGAATGCTCCGGCGAGCTCCCCTATCTCGTCTCTGGGATACGATTCCAAAACAAAATTCAAGTTGCCCTCTTTAATTTGCTCTGCCGCCTTTTTTAATGATTTCAGCGGCTTTACAATGCTTCGGGAGACAATGTATGTCAGGATACCATTTGTAAAAATAATAATCAATACAAAAGCAATAATCATGGTAATCATTAACTTATAGGCGAATTGTCCAATCGGCCCTACACTCGTTAATAAAAATACGCTACCTGATTGCCCGTCTCTGAAATGAAAATCAAGCTGCTTAATTAAATACAAATGATTACCAATGAATTCGGGATCATGAATTTCTTCGTGATTGTCTTTTTGATGATGTCTGACTTTCGGAAGATATTCTGTGATATTTTCTCCGTTAAATAGATTGGAAGCATAAATAACAGTATTATTTTGCCGTACAACAATGCCTGTATTGATGATCGACAGCTTTTGATCCATTCCACGAAGATATTCCATATTTTTGAGTTGGTCTGGGTTTTTTGTGGCTGTTAACTTAATATCTGTGAATATTTTTGCACCTTCAGACAGTAAATTTTTCTCTGTTTCTCCAATCGTGGCGATGTTTTGGATACTGCCTACATTTATTTTAATGATTCCTACACCCACACCAAAGGTTAAAATAAGGGGGATGATAAGCATAGCAATATACGATAGCAAAAGACGCATTTTTATGGACATAGCTTTCACCTACAGCTCTTTTCTGTCAAACAAATAAAACCCTGCTACAAAGAACAGTATACTGTAGGAGAGAAGATACATAAATGCAGGGAATATATTCCCGATTCCGGCTGTATGTCCCAGCCACAGTGTATACCAATCTGTGTACGAAAACGGTAAAAACTTAGCCAATTTGGGCAAAATAAAAGGCAGCCCTTTTATACACAAGTAGATAAAAATGGAAGTAGTTAAGGCGCCGCTCGCACTTTTAAAAAACTGGGCAAAAAAGATGCACGCAAAGGATAAAGAAATCATTGGAATGCAGGATACAATGTAAGCTTTTAATCCTTCCCCCAATCCTTGCATGGCACCTGTTCCTTCCAAAACGAGTCCGGAAAGAAAAGAAGCAACAAAGATAACAGCTAAATGGATGATAATAAAAATCCCGACCGCAGCATTTTTAGATACAAATACGTTTAACCTGGTAATTGGCCGGGTTAACACAATTTTTAACGTTTTATCCCCTTCTTCACCTGCGAATACATCTGAAGCCGTCATAAAGATGAAAAGCGGCAGAAGAAAATTCACAACCAACCCTAACACAAGGAGCGGAAAGTTAACACTGTCAGTTATCGTGAAGCCCGATTTCCTTTGAACAAAGGAAAACAGGACAGCACTTGCCACAGGAAAGGCTGCTGTAAGAAAGAGAAAAATAAACGTTTTCCTTCTTAGAAATATTTTTTGGGTTTCATTGCGTACGCCTGCAGATAAAGAATTCATTTATTATGCTTGCCCCCTTTCCTCTCTTACCTGTTTAATAAAGAATGCTTCCAGGGTTTCTTTCTGATTATCCAGCAAATCAGAAACCAATCCTTCTCTAATTAAGCGCCCATTATTAATGATCCCGATTCGGTTACACATGATTTCAATTTCATGGATGAGGTGGCTGGAAACAAAGAACGTGACATTTTGTTCGCGAGACAAACGGGTAATGATGTCCCGGATTTTTACAGTCCCTTCAACATCTAATCCATTTGTTGGCTCATCAAGAATAACAAATGACGGCTTTGATAACAGGGCGGCGGCCAGGCCTAATCTTTGCTTCATCCCTAACGAATAACCGGCTACTTTTTCATGTTTAACCTGCGCTAAATCAACAAACTCTAACACTTCGTCTATTCTTGATGTTGTGATATCGCTGTAGAATCTTGAGGACAGAAGCAGATTCTTGTATCCGCTCATGTATTCATAAGCAGCAGGTTCTTCGATAATGCACCCTACCTTTTGTAGAGCCTTTTCTTGTTGAGAGTCAATATCGTAGCCAAAAATCTTCACTTCCCCTCTTTGTGCCCGGCATAATCCTGTTGCAATCTTCATCAGCGTTGTTTTTCCAGCCCCATTCGGGCCTAAAAAACCAAATATGTCTCCCTCGTAAATAGTAAAGCTAATATCCCGGATACCTCGCCCGTTCTTATATAATTTCGTTACATTCGTGACTTCCAATACCTTTTCCATGCATTTTCCCACCTTTATAAGGACAGATAGAGCCCGCTGCCGAACTCTATCTGCCATTGACCTGCCTACTCTTGTTCGTTGTGTCTTGTCAAATCTTTAGCTTGGATCTTTTGTACCTTTTTCCCGTTTAAGTCAACCGTATCCGGAGTGGTACTGTTGTAATTACTAAGGTCTGCTGTCACGTTAATAGTAATATCGTGCGCTTTTCCATTCGCATCATTTCCCGTGACTTCAATATTTGCTGTTTGATGCTGGATGATACTGTCTTTGCTAATGTTTGCCGTAATATCTACATTGTCTACTTTAATGTTACCCGTCAATTTAGGGAAGGCGGACATTACGTTAGATGCAAATGGATCAGTTGTTTGTTTGTGATTTTCCATGCGATTCATACCGTTTTGTACGGCAAGAGAAGCAAGCGCATTAACAACAGGCGGCAATTGGTCATTTGATAGCTTTAATTCTACATCGCTTGAACCGTCGGATTCCGCTTTCAATGTAATGTTATTTTGTATGTTTTGAGTAAGAGCATCAATCACATTTTCAACCGCGCCCACTTCCCCATTTTCATTCGTATCTTTTCCGGTACTTGTGGAATGATGTTTTTTCACCCCATCAAATGTAAGAACTTTGTACACATCACTGTCGCTGCTTTTCATAATCCTCGTGCCATTTTGCGAATAGACATTCATCGTTTTTTGCTGGTTGGCGGCATCAATGGTAGTCACATCACTCATCGCTTTCGTATCGCGATTCATTTTCACTTCATTACTCATGGTGAGAAGCTTGCTGCCGTTATCCGTAACAGAAACGTTCACGGCTGTTGTCAGACTTTTTGCCTGGTGCATGTTGTTAAATGCTGTTTTGTACAAATCATATCCTGACGAACTGGAAACGCCGGCATAAGCAGTCGTAACGAGCATAGCTGCTCCTACAGCTGCGCTGATGCCCATTACTGCAAATTTCTTTTTCATTCTTTGTCATCCTCCTGCTACAGAGTTTTGTTATTTCATACCACCACACTCATCGTATCCGACAATCCTAAAATCCCGGTAAAAAAACCTTTAAAATTTTCTTAAGAGACGCGAACATCCACACTATGTTCATTGAACGAAAACAGTTTGATAACATTTTTAATGTAGACTAAAACAGGCCGAAACTTCTCATCTATGAAAAGTACGGGGGATGTAATCTTTTGGGGTGAAGCACAAAAGTGTTAGGGTTGCTCCTTAATCCGAATCCGTCAACTAACCCCGTAGGCATAATAAGGAGGAAACAACATGAATAAACAGATTAAAAATTTAATCATCGCCTGTCTTGTAAGCGTTCCGTTCATCGGCTATGCTGCGCCTGCTTTGGCTGAAAGTAACGCAGCTACGACGTGTCCGACGCCTAGTACATATACGGCAACCGATACGGACACGTTCTGGGGAATTTCCAAAAAATTTAACATCCCCTTATCTTTACTGCTGCAAGAGAATTCATCCATTGACCCTCTGAATCTATCCGGTGGAATGGTGATAAAATTACACACGCCAAAACCAACAGATATCGGTAATGAATCGACCGGCAAACAATATTCCATGGTTGCCACAGCCTATTCTGGTGCCGCCGCAGAAAACAATTCGTATGCCAACCTTGATTTCATGGGTAACACTTTAAAAATCGGAACCATTGCGGTAGACCCTTCTGTCATTCCATTAGGAAGCAAGGTCAAAATAAGTGGTTACACTTGTCCTCTTCTTCCGAAAGGCGGAATGATAGCCACCGCTACAGACGTTGGAAGTGCCATCAAAGGAAACCGGATTGATATCTTCCTTCCCGGTACCCCTTCCCAAGTCAGTGGTTTTGGAATGCAAAATGTTTCAGTAAAAGTTTTGAAATAAAAAAGAGACCGCTCAGGTCTCTTTTTTATTTCTTATGGTTTGTTTACCTCGATGCAGTGTCCAGATTCATTGCAGCCCATTCAATGTTGGTTAAAATATCCTGAATAATGTTTTTAGCTGCATTACGCTTGCGAAGTAATTGGATCGCCTTATTTATTTCAAACAGCCGTTTTTCATCCCGCAAAAGGCGATTTACCTGAAAAACCAAATCATCCGTTCGGTAACTAATGATAGCCGCTCCTTTATCAACCAGATAGCGGGCATTTTCCATCTCCTGCCCTGCGACTGGAGAGAAAATAACAGGCGGGACGCCAAGCGCGAGCGCCTCTGAAAGCGTCACTCCTCCTGCTTTCGTAATAATACATGAAGCCATGCCCATAAGTGTGTGTAAATCACTTACGAATCCTAAAACCCGAATCGGCAGTTGCTGCTCGTCAAAAAAAGCTCCCATTTCCTCTTTAAGCCGCTGATTTTTTCCGCACACTAACAAAATTTGATAATCCCCTGCAGATAAAATGTCACTGCAAATTTTCTTGACCGTTTTCCTGTTATGAAAATCAGCCATGATAAGGATCGTTTTCTTAGAGGGACATAACCGATATATATCAAGCAAATGGAAGGAATTAAACATATAAGCAAGCGAATGAAATTCCTCCCTCAGTGGAATTCCGCTAACTTTGATTCGCTTTGGATCGATTCCTTCTCTCATCATGGTTTTCTTCAAATCGATGGTTGGTACATAATGCATTGTTATTTCGGGATGAATCCAGCGGTTATGGAGGGTAAAATCTGTCACAACTGTATACACAGGAATTGAGATCTCATCGATTCTACACAACTCAGGCATAGCCAGCATGGGAAACGTATTAATCACAAGGTCAGGTTTTTCCTGGCGAATGATGTCACGTAGTTTGCTTATACCGAAAGAATTGAACAGCCGGCTCAAAAACGTATTATGATTCATGTTCTTAGTGACATTGTAAAACCATCCATAAAAGCCTGATCCGATTGTATAACTTTTCTTATAAATGTAACGTGTTACCCTGTCAATGAGTGGGTGGGCTTCGGCAAATAAATCCTTGACAGTAACGTTCCTGATCCCAGCATTCTGAAAAGATGTTTTTAAAGCGCGGGATACTTGTAAATGTCCTTCACCATAATGAGCATATAATATTAACACCTTTACATCCTTTTTCATCCTATATGACTCCTTATTTTTTACAGACATTGAAACGTTTTACGGGCCTGGTTTGCGTATTCTCTCGGAAAAATAGCATTCAAAAACTCAGGGTCCCATTGATATTTAAGTTCTTTCGCATTTCTTTTCATATAAAAAAGTACAGCCGGCTTTACCAGAATTTCTTGAAGCAACCCGATTAAGTCTTTCCCATCGTAAGCTTGTATAGCTACTCCCGACCTTACCAAAAAATTTGCATTGTCCACTTCCTGGCCTGGTATCGGTTTATAAAGCAGCATCGGCAATTGTGAAGATATGGCTTCGGAAGTGGTTACCCCTCCTGGTTTCGTAATCATCAGATCAGAAATGGCCATAAATTCAGAAATGCAATTCACATATCCTGTAATCAATACATGGTGCTTAGAGTATTTCGATTCTCTGACTAATTTTTTCCGCAATGTTTCATTATGCCCGCAAACGATAATCAGATTGATTTTCTTGGTTAGCGAATTAAACTCAATCAATTGGGATAGTTCCCTTCCTATAATTCCATCCCCTCCACCCATAACCAAAACAACGGGTAAAGATGGATCTAAGTTGTATTTCCTGACTAACAAATGCTTATTATACACCGTGTTAAACTCAGAGCGAATAGGAATTCCGGTAACGCTTATTTTTGAATCTGGAATTCCTATATGCAGTAACGATTGTCTCACATAGTCCGAGCCTACAAGATACCTATCCGTATAGGGAGAAATCCAATAGTGATGGTCGGTATGGTCCGTAATAACGGTAATGATGGGAATCTTGATCCGTCCCATTTCTTTGAGTTTAGACATGATATTAGCCGCTAAAGGGCAGGTGCTTACGACAACAGAAGGCTGGATATCCGTTAACATTTTTTGAATTTTATATACCCCGATAAACTTTATAATCATCAGGTCGAAAAACGAGGAATCACTTACTTTTCCTGTTGCATTGTAAAGCCAGCCATATAAAAGCGGAAATTTTTTTACAATAAGGAAAAACCAAAAACGAATCATCTTATAAGCAACAGGATTGATCTCTTTTAAAAATTCAAATACCACAGGTTCGCCATCAGGAAACCTCATACCAACAGCCTCTGAGATCGCCTGTGCTACTTTAGAATGACCGTCTCCAAAGTTTTCTGTGAGAATTAAAATCCTTTTGTTTTTTTGCATTCTCAACTCTGCCACCTCACCTAACTAAATTCATTAATCAAATAAACACCCATTTAGCTCTCACATATTTATTATGTTATGCTCTCCTTTTAATGGACAAACAAAACGCAAAAAAAGTTCAAGGTAAGCCAGTGGTATAATATGTACAATTTTATCTTAGAAATTGTTTTTATTTATTGTAGCCCACAAGCATAAATTTCCCGTAAAAAAACCTTTAAAATTTTCTTAACTATTGATACTAACCCCTGTCTACATTTTACCAGATTGAATTTCCATAAATTATTTTATCGAGTAAGCTTAAACCTCTTTTTAAAAAAACTTTAAAATTTTCTTAAACACAACTCAGGCAGGCAAAAACAGCTGCTTCGTATGGAAGCAGCTGTTTTTATACTGTGTTCTAAGAAATTTCCGGATTGTCCAACTTTGCCATATAGGATAAATCAAATCGGTGTCCCATCGTGGTACCTCCTTATAATTATCTGCTTTTAACAAGTAAATCAATCGCTTCTTTAACAACAGATTCTGGATTGTTTCCCTTTTCCAGTTCCACTCGAATGCATGCTTCCATATTTGTGGCTACTACCAGCCCAACAGCACGGTCAACCGCTGAGCGAATTGCTGATAATTGTGTCACTACTTCCCTGCAGTCCTTCTCTTGTTCCATCATGCTTAGAACCCCACGGATTTGTCCTTCGATTCTTCGTAGGCGATTTTTAATTTGATCGCTGTATTCCATAATACTTTCATCTCCGTTCCAAACACGTTTTTATACCCGCACGGGTATATTATACAGGAAAATAAACCTTTACTGCGAAAAAAAGAGTGTGCAAGATTTTCAATTTCTTACACACTCTTTTTTCATTATAGGCTATTTTTTTGAAACCTATTACTCAGTTCTTCCCGTCCAGGCAGACATGCCACCAATCATATTTTTCACTTTGGTGTATCCTTGTAGGATTAAAAATTGACATGCCCGCGCACTTCTCCCTCCGCTTCGGCAAACGATAACCGTCTCTATATTTGGATCGATCTCATTGATCCGGTGAGGTATATCAGAAAGTCGGATATGCTTAGCGCTCGGTATTTTTCCAGCGGCAACTTCATGGTTTTCCCGGACATCGATAATATTCATTTTTTCTCCGGCTTCCAGCCTTTCTTTTACCTGTTGAGGAAAAATGCCAATTATTTTTGTCATTTGGTTTACCTCCTTATTCTACCGGTACCAACTTATCATTCTTACTCTGAACCTTTTACTAAAGTTCCATTCCAACCTGAAACCCCTGTCCTAAGATGGCTAAGCTGTTCAAATCCTGCTTTTGAAAGAATTTTTGCAGCCTGACGGCTTCTCATCCCACTCTGGCATGTTAAAACAACAACTTTACTTTGATCAATTTCTGCAATACGATGTTTAAGTTGGCTTAACGGGATATTTTTAAACCCACTAATGTGTCCCCGGGTATATTCATGGACTTCCCTTACATCAATAAACGAATACCGTTTTGACTGTGTAAGCCTATCCTGCACTTCATTTGCTGCAAGATTTTTCAAACCTTTCTGAGGTAGAATTCTCTGAATAATAAACCACAGTACAAGGGCTAGCAAAACGTAATTAATCCATTCCAACTGGGCTACACCACCCTCTTAGCTTTAATATACCCTATACAGTATATACCGTACAGGGTATATTATGTGACACATCAATTCTTTTGTCAATTACCTTTACTTTGTATTTTCCTTTAACGATTTTTACAATCGATTCTTAGGATAAGCAATTGTATTTTAACGACAGCAGGGCATAAGTAATTTTAAGCATGGGGAAGATAATTGGGATCTTTCCAAGAGGTGATTATGTGAAAAAGTTATTAGTTACAGTACTAAAGATTCTAGATTGCCACAAACATACTGCTTTGAAGTAAACAATTCTTGCATATGAAAGATATTCCTGTCGCTTAAAGTTTATTTCCCAGGAAAACTGTCTAATATGATGACCTTATCTATAGAAAGAAAGCGAATAAGAAGTTTTTTTGTCTTTACCCTCCTCCATCTTCGTCACTTAAACTTGTTATCCTTGATTTTCTCCTGCGAAATAGAATTTATGATTTTCTCTTGTATAGAGCGCTGAATAAATGTTTAGTTTTATGGAAATATAATTTTGTAGAAATACAAAATACAAATTATCGAGGAGGTTTCAACGTATGCCTTTAATTCCCTACGAACCATTTCGCCGTCTTGAAAACATGAGGCAGGAGTTAGATCATTTCTTCCGAACCGATTTCCCTGATTTCAAAGCAGGCTTTGGACAAAACTTCGGTAATCCAAGTATTGATATTTACGACACCGAAAATGAAGTTGTCGCCACATGTGATATTCCTGGATTAGAAAAGAAAGAAGACGTAAATATTGATATTGACAATAACATCCTTTCTATAAGCGGAACCATAAATAAAGTGAATGAAATAAAGGAAGAGCACTTACACAGACAAGAACGTTTTGTCGGACGTTTTCAGCGTTCCGTCAGCTTGCCCTCTCGTGTTTCATCTGAGGGTGTTAAGGCAACCTACAAAAATGGTGTTCTTGAAATTCGCATGCCTAAATTAGAACCCCATACGAAAAAACGTATTGATGTTGAATTTCATTAGTCTATAGTGAGTTAGTGGAAAATGAAGACCAATCAGCTACTAGATTGGTCTATTTTTACGTGTGAAACAATCCTTGCATTAAATTGTAAGCGTAAAATAGTCCCCGTCCTGTCACAAGGTGGGGACTATTTTACGCTTACGTAAGGACGATGTAACTATAAGAAAAATGATATTAGAAAGTTGCTTATTCTCAAACAATGCTACTAATGATGGTCTAAGAACGTCAATATTCACCAAGTAAAGCGAATATCGTTCTTCAGCTCAGGCAGGATTGTGAAATTGAGTAGCATAAAATCTAACAATGGAACCCACTTAGGTAGCATTAACTAAAATACAATGATAGGTTAATAGATGGGGGGGTGATTTAAAATGATTTATGCAATATTCTTGTTTTTTATAGCTGGGTTAGCTGAAATTGGTGGAGGATATCTTGTTTGGCTGTGGTTAAGAGAATCTAAGCCATTGTGGTACGGAGTAGTTGGAGGAATCATCCTTATCCTATATGGTGTAATCCCTACGCTACAGAGTTTTCCAACCTTCGGAAGAGTGTATGCCGCTTATGGTGGTGTATTTGTCGTTCTTGCTGTCTTGTGGGGATGGTGGGTAGATAAAAAAACACCAGATATGTACGACTGGATTGGAGCATCCATATGCATTATAGGTGTTTCTATTATGCTCTGGGCACCAAGGAATTAGGAAAAACCTTTAACTTTTTTAGCCAAGAAGTCTCCCACTTCTAAACGTGAAGGTGCGATAGCACCAGTGAAAGTGGGAGACTTCTTGGCTTCGGACAAGGACAGGCTTTTGCCTGTTCAATTGTCCGACGATATGCTAGAGTCCAAAACTTCGTCCATTTCTTACCTTATTACCCTGCACAACAAGATAACTTCGAAACTCCTTATCAAACGTTAGTGCGACTAACTTTAATCCTTCTGCCATCGTTAAATATGGTGCAAGGCTTTCCCTTAAATCCTCAACAGTTAAGTCGAACTTAACGGCTAACGTTGCCGCATAAATGACATCGTCAGCATTTTCGGCAACCACATGAACTCCCAATCCTTTAAAGGTGTTCGCATCAGCAACTAACTTGAAAACGCCAGTGGTTTCCCGATTTACAATGGCTCTGGGAACTGCATTTAGCGGTAACACCGATGTTTTCACTTCGATGCCTTTTTCCTTTGCCTGTTTTTCCGTGAGCTCGACAGTTGCAATGGCTGGATTGGTAAAAGTTACACCTGGGACGACTTCAAGGTTTACTTTTCGGTTTGCTCCAGCAATGGCGTTATCTGCCGCAATTCCACCTTCATAAGCGGCAACATAAACAAATTGTGGACCCAATGTCACATCTCCTGCGGCGTAAATTCTCGGATTACTTGTACGCAAATAATGATCGACGACAATTTCACCACGAGAACCCACTTGAACACCCGCCGCTTCAAGATGAAGAGTCATTAATCGCTTCTTGTGCTTTTTTTACATCAACGTAATCCGGGAGTTCAAATGTTGCCTCGTAAAATAAAAACGGTTTCTGAATCGCTCTTTTTCCTCGCTCATTTCCCCTTCAAATCCTTGACATATCAAGCCTTTTTCTTCTCCCCTTATCCCCGCTTTTTCTTTTATCATGAATTTGCTATCTTACTCGTAATAAAGAATAAGTTTTAAAATTGTTTTTTCCATCTTCTTTCGCTTCGTATAAGGCGGTATCTGCATGATTCATCAGTTCATGTCTTGTGGTTCCATCTTTAGGGTAAAAAGAAATTCCAATACTGGAAGTCGTCTGCAATACAAGTTCGCCAATCAGCCAGGGTTCTTGGAGAGCGGCAAGAATTCGTTTAGCTATTTGTAAAGCGTCCTGTTCCTCTTGAATTTCAGGAAGGAGGATAATAAATTCATCTCCACCTTGTCGTGCCAGCGTATCACTTTCCCGAAGACAGCCTTGTACTCTTTGGGCGAATTGTATAAGCAGTTCATCTCCAACACCATGCCCAAATGTGTCATTGATGTGTTTGAATTTATCCATATCCATATACATGACTGCCATCTTACGCCCATATCGCTCTGCCTCTTTTAAGGATTGTTCCAACCGTTCTTTAAACAGTCTTCGATTCGGGAGACCTGTTAACGTATCATGATACGCCATATGACTCAATCTTTCCTCGTACAATCTTCTCTCCGTTATCTCTCTGGCTACAACCAGAAAATGAAGCAGATTCCCCTCTTCATTGAAAACAGGTGTCCCTTTCGCTTCCACCCATACCCAATTGCCATTTATATGTTTGTAACGAAACTCAATAACCTTATTTTCTTTGGACAGAACCATATACAAAAACTTACTTTGAATATGCGGAATGTCATCAGAATGAACGAAATCAAAGGCAAGATTCCCTTCATAGACTTCGGGTGTAAAACCTAAAACAAATTCATGAGATGGCGAAGCATACTTTATTATGCCATTTTCATCCAAAACACTCACAAGGTCAGTCATATTTTCCGCAATCAACCGATATTTTTCTTCACTTTTGCGAAGAGCTTCCTCTGTTCTTTTTCTCCCCGTCAAATCATGATACATCATCAAGAACGTTGGTTTCCCATCATGTTTAATAGTGGTTCCTGTGACTTCTACATCAATCACCGTTCCATCCAAACGTATGATTTTTTCTTCCGTTGGGGCTACAAAAATTCCAGTTTGATTTATTTCTTGGTTTCTATTTTCAACCAAATGAACAAAATCAGGATGAATATAATCTATAATGGATTTCCCAATCAACTCTTCTAAAGACGATGCTCCTAACAGTTTGATACATGCTGGATTAGCATATTGGATGAATCCATGCTGATAAACGATGATGGGTTCAGGTGACCATTCTACTAATCGTCTATACCGTTTTTCACTTTCTTGCAATGCTTGTTCTACCTTTTTTCTCTCACTTACATCACTAAATATAATCAAAGTAGCAGGACTTCCATCATAGTTGATAGACACTCCACCAATCTCGGCATCAATCATTTTTCCATCGTGTCGTATCAATTTCTCTTCGATAATCGGTATTTCTTTTCCAATTTTGGCTTGAGATATTCTCTGTTTAGAAATTTCATGGAAATCAGGATGAAGATACGTGAAAATAGATTTTCCTACCAAATTATCTTCCTTTACAATTTTCATAGCCGATGGATTGGCATAGAGAATCGTTCCTTCTCGATGAATGACAATCCCTTTAGGGGATAGTTCCACTATCTTTCGATAACGCTCTTCACTTGCTCTAAGCTGTTCCGATTTTTCATGATAGTGTAATATGAAAAGGGCAACCAACATAAATAAAATCCAGTTCAAAGTCGAATTCACAACAAGTTGAGGAAAATCACTATCAAAATTAGTCGGAATCAAAAAAAACTCTACAAGATACTCAAATACACTGGCAAAGGATATTGCAAACAACCCAAATTTCCAAGCAGGATACATGGCGAGAATTAGGATTGGAAACGCAAGGGTTATCGTCCATCTCATAGGTTCATTATACGTAAGTTTGATAATGACAGGAACAAAAAGGCTTATAATCGCCAAACTCCAATAGATATATCGAATATACCTCTTTAGACTACACTTTATATTCATACGCTGTTTCTCCTTCGGCAACCCAGCTGTCATAGCAATTTTCCTTAGACCTGTGGCTTTGCGTCCCTGACTTACGTACAGATTTGCCTTTTTTGATAATTTTCACCTTATTTGTCTACAATGGCAGAAATAGCTACAAATTATATTTCAACAACACTTAACTTTGTCCTAAACCAACTACATGAGAATCCATCCACCCATAAAATACCCTTCAAACACGAATCTATTTAAAGGGAATAACATAAGAATTTGGGGATAGTTAATGTTCAAGCTCAACACAATGCTTAATGGGTAAAATGACATCAACTGTGGTTCCTTGATTGACGATACTCTCAATGTTAATTGTCCCCCCATGTTCTTGGACGATTTTTTTACTAATCGTTAAACCTAATCCTGTTCCCTTTTCTTTTGTGCTAAAAAAGGGTTCTGCAATATGTTTCATCCGTTCCTCAGAGATGCCACATCCTTGGTCAACAAATCGGAATTTGATAGAGTCAGAATCGTGCCAAAGCATCTGAACTTTGATGGTTCCTCCATCTGGCATTGCTTCTAAGGCATTTTGAAGAATATGAATAAACACCTGTTTGATTTGATTTTCGTCACAATAGATACGCGGGAAATCCAAGCTATTTTCTTGAATAATTTCGATATTTTTCATTATGGCTTGTGTTTCAAATAATAGAAACACTTGTTGTAAAAGAATCATTACATCTATTTCTTTCATTTGATGGGTTTGGGGCTTGGCAAGTGTTAAAAATTCACCCACAATATCTTCCATTCTATGAATCTCAGACAAAATCGTGTCAATATAGAGGGGCTTGTCCACTTCCTTTTGCAAGAGTTGAACAAATCCCTTTATCGAGGTTAGTGGATTCCGTATTTCGTGTGCAAAGCCAGCCGCCATTCTCCCTACAACAGAGAGATTTTCCGATTTCCTAATGAATTCTTCCGTTTTCTTTCGTTCGGTAATATCGACACAGGAACCAATGACCTCAACGACTTGCCCGCCTCTTCGGATAGGACGTAATGAGGCAAGATACCAAATACCATTGAGTTCCCCTTCGTAGGTTACATATTCCTCACCTTCCCATGCCCTCCGATAATATTGAAGTTTCGTTCCCGCATCACGCACATGACGGAAATCCATGAGTTCCCTTCCAATAATATGTTCAGGGGTGAGACCTATACGATACAACAATTCACCATCACACAAGGTATGAATAAATTTCCCATTTTGCTCTGTAAACTTAAAAATCATGCCTTGTTGCTGTCTTACGGTATCTCGTAATTCTTGACGAGCACTTTCTAACGCTTCTTCCAACCACTTTTGTTTGTATACTTTTTGAGGAATTCCCTCTCGATTGGTAATTTGCTCTATTTCAACAAAACGTTGTTCCAATTCTTCTGGAGGTAAAGGTTTACTAAACAAATAACCTTGACCTTTGTTACAAAAATTCTGTTGAAGAAAAATCAGATGTTCTTTTGATTCGATTCCTTCAGCGATCACTTCAATTTTTAATTGGTGAGCCATTGCTATAATCGCCTTTACAATCGTGGCATCCTTCGAATCAACCGTACAATTACGAACAAAGCGTTGGTCTATCTTGATAGTATCAATGGGGAATTCTTTCAAGTAATATAAAGAGCTATATCCTGTTCCAAAATCATCCAAACTGATTTGGACACCGATACGTTTTAAGTCTTTTAAGATATTTAGAGCGTGATGAACATTCATCATTATACTCTCCGTAATTTCAAGTTCCAGATATTCAGGAGAAAGTCCCGTTTCTTCTAAAATAAGTTGAATCTTCTCGACTAAATTCGATTGATAAAGTTGACGAGCAGACAGGTTGACCGCCATAACCATAGGAGGGATACTCGCTTCTTGCCACGCCTTGTTTTGCTTACAAGCCGTGCGTAATACCCATTCACCAATGGGTAGAATCAACCCTGTTTCCTCTGCGAGAGGAATAAATTCTGCTGGCGAGACCAATCCTTTCTCTGGATGCTCCCAACGAATCAACGCCTCTACTCCCTCAATTGTTCCGGAAGCTAACTCGAGCTTAGGCTGATAATAGAGTTGGAATTCTTGCCGTTCCAATGCTTCCCTAAGATTTGCCTCTGTCAACCCTTTACAAAATTGTTCTTTATTCAACATTACCACCACCAACAATCGAGAATCTGTCATAACAATTTGTCTTATACCTGTTGAATTGCATCTATAATTTTTATACTTTTTTCATTTTTTAGGTGATTTAAACCCTTAACGCACAAAGTTCATGAATCAACGTAACTTTTTTATATGACTTTATTTTATTGCAATCTACATTAGACTATCCTTCTGGTAGAATTATAGTTATTTAACCAAATCAGAATAAACACCTCAATAAGAAACGATTAATAATTAATGGTAAATTGAAAATTTGAGAGAGGAAAACAAAAGAGGTTGAATTTAAGGAGTCGCTAAGGTATTTGTTGTAACCATTGCACATAACCTCATATTGAAGGAAACAGGTGCTGTGGATATTATAAGCATGGAGTTAGGTATTTGATGGAAACGGTAGAACGATTTGTACGTTAACCATTTCTATATTATTAGCTTTTAAATCGCTGTAATATTACCGTTCTCAATTCATTCAAAAAATGAACGCCTACACAATTGCCAAAAGTAAGTTTATTCGTTCCTTCTATTTCTCTTCCTAAATCCTTAATTTTTAATTAAAGAAGAATAGTACGGATTATTAGTTTCCATGATGAAAATGTTTAATTTTTTCAGATTTTTTCAGATTTGTTCATCCTTTTTTTGGCTAATGCCTTTAAAAGAATATGTAATCATGAATGCAGGGAAAGATACAATTAGACCCTTTGATTTTTCCCTATGGAATTTTAAACATTTCACTAAATACATCATTCATCAATAAAACTCTACCGTTGCATTCAGTTATGCAAATCCCTTTCGTTGTGCTGTTCATATAATCTTGGTGTAGGATGGCAAACATAACGTACATCTCCATCTACAATTAACATATATTTAATTATTATAATTCAAGTGGTATTCGTTGGCAAGGAAATGTTCACATTTGTTTCTTAAATTGCAAGAATAAATGCAACAACACACGATAATCCATAATCTGTAAGATTAAACGACCGATTTTAACTCTTCATGGTAAAGATCATTTGGTGATCGATAGCCCAATATTTTTCTGGGGAGCATGTTGCACCAGTTTTCCACGTCGGCAATAAGTGACTCATCGATGTCGTCAATTGATTTGCCCTTGGGGATGAATCGACGAATCAGTCCATTGTGACGCTCGTTTGTTCCTCTTTCGCTCGATGTGTAGGGATGGGTGTAATACACTTCTACTTGTGCTGGGTTAATGGCATGACTTAGTTCGCTAAATTCAGAGCCGTTGTCTGATGTGATCGTCTTAAAGACACTTGAGAAGGTAGAGCCATAGATATTCTT
>NZ_AUMJ01000069.1 GCF_000430625.1 Aneurinibacillus terranovensis DSM 18919 | reverse complement strand
GAATGTTGTGGATTACAATCAACCAAGAGATGAACATGGTCACAATCACTTTCAATTTCTGAAATCGTGAAACCATTATCTGTAGCAATTTGATTGAGTACTTCCTTTAACCTTATATCTATATCGCCAAGCAACACTTTATGGCGATATTTCACACACCATACAATATGGTATTGGATAGAGTACACATATCCTCTACCATGTTTGACTTCTGCCATGTTATCCACCTCAATCACAGGATAACATATGTCAAATATTTTTTAAGTTATTATTGCTAAATATCAGTGTTTTTTTGTTAATAGACAAGTCAACATATGTCGGACAATTGATGTGTCAAAAGACACGCCTTGTCCGAAGCCGAGAACACTCATGACTGAAGTCACGAGTGTTCTCGGCTAATTCATAAAAGAAGACGTACCGGCATACGTTTAGCGAGAAGTATGTCTTGAAGCTCACTATATCCAATTGGCCAGCAAAATCCCTAACGCAAGCAGAAAGCCAAACAATGTGTTCGTTTGAGCGGTAGCTTCCATAGCGGGCATCATTTCAAGCGGCGATGACTTGCCGTAGAAGCCGCGTGAAGCTTTGACGGCTTTCGGGATGCTGGTAAACGCGAGCAGTACCCAGGAAGACGCCAGGTGCAGGATGGCGATGAAGGCAATCCATACGTAAGAAACGGCAAACATGCCGGTGAGAAATTGAACCGCTTTTTTCTTACCAAGAATGATGGCCAGAGTCCTGCGCCCATTTTGTTTGTCACCGTCAAAATCACGAATGTTATTAGCCATGAGAATGGCGCCGATTAGAATGGCAGTCGGTATGGAAATAAGAATACTCTCCAGTGTGATAAAATGGGTTTGAATGAATAAGGACATCACAATAATAATAAATCCCATAAAAAAGCCGGAAACCAGTTCGCCAAAAGGTGTGTATGCGATTGGATAGGGACCGCCGGTATAGAGGTAGCCTATTGTCATACAAATCAACCCAACTACCGCAATCCACCAGCTGCTGTTAAAACAAACATAGATGCCAAGCAGTACGGCTGCCGCAAAAAGAGACAGGGCCAGCCGCAGCACTGTTTTCGCCTGGATTCCTTCCCGTACGATGGCGCCGCCAATCCCCACAGATTCGGAGGTATCCAGGCCTCTCTTGAAGTCATAATATTCATTAAACATATTCGTTGCTGTCTGGATCAGAATGCTCGCCAGCATCATTGCCCCAAACAGCCAGATATGGATATGCTCGGCTTTGACCGCCAGTGCCGTTCCAATCAAAACAGGGATAAAAGAGGCGGTTAGTGTATGCGGGCGCAGCAGCCTCCACCATACTTTGACACTTTTCAACTGGTTTGAAGAGGTCCCCGCGTGCTGTGTATTTGTTTTTAAATCCTCATGCATTCTGAAATCGCTTCCTTTTCCGTGCAGGTCATTATAGTGAACTTGTGAATTGTGAATTGTGAATTTGTGAATTGTGAATTTGTGAGAGGATCAGAATTAACGCTTACCATCGTACGTTACTTTTTTCACAAATCAAAGTAAATACTACTGCTTCTCCATAATTAGTGTAGAAAAATTTAGCAATGGTGTCAATCCGGAAGTATAGCATATTTGGTTTGACATGCATATCGGAAAGGTAGAAAGTTGTCCGCAGTGGGACGAGTACCGGGCATGCCGGTTGAAAGAGCGTGACGGGCAGATGGCATTTTTCGACTTGGAGCCCGGATTGGAAGCTGTGTAGCGAGTGGAGCAGGACTTGAGAAACCTGGCGTGGAATATGTATGAGGATTAAATGAGGGAAGTCCTGCCCGCATAGTGGTTGGCTTTTTAGACTAATAACATCAAAAGTATAGGGTCATTCAGAGTGTAGAGAAAGAAAAAAGACCGTCCAAATATTAGAACAGTCTTTCAAAAGAACTTGAAGCGGAATTCGAATCTGGATCGGTCAATAATATACCGGACTACGGATTTATCAAATGTTCCGACCTGTGAATTGCATGAAGAACTGGCACGGCGCGAAGGGATAAGGGAAATTGTCATAGGGTTAGAGGAGAGGATTCTCCTGCTACTTTAACCTATATCAGAACAAGTGGCCTTACGAGGGATCGTTGGGGCGAGTTGAGATAAGCGGCCCGGATACTGACTAATAAGGATTAATCAAATAAACTTCTTGAAAAATAGTATCATATATGGTACTATAATTACAGGAGGTGAACAATGGCGAGGATAGAAAAGCTAATTCGGAAAATGAAAAACCGCCCAAACGGAATTAGCTTCGATGAAATCGCAAAGGCGTTGAACTACCACGGATACATATTGGTAAGGAAAAACGGCTCCCACCGAAATTTCCGAAATGCATCCGGCGATGTAATCATCATTAAAGAATCTAATCCAGTAAAGGCGGTGTACGTGAAAGACGTACTAGCAAGGATTGGGGAGTAGCCGCTCCCCCTCCTTAAAAATCATTCTATCCTCACTGCGATATTATGGCAAACAAAGACTTGAATTATTACATGGATTTACCGTATACCATTCAACTACAGCTAATCAATGATGGACCTGAACCATATTACTATGCATCTGTTTTGGAATTAGATGGATGCCAAAGTCATGGTGATACTGTAGAAGAAGCGTACGAAAGTATTCGAGAAGCTATGGAAGGCTGGTTAGAAACGAAACTGGAACATGGCGACTCTATTCCAGAACCTATGACAGAGGAAGAATACAGCGGAAAATTCGTTGTGCGCGTTCCCAAAAGCTTACATCGGCAGCTGGTCATAATGGCAGCTAAAGAAGGTGTATCCTTAAATCAATATGTGCTACACAAATTAAGTCGTTCCTGATGGAGCGGCTTTTTATTTTGCCTTGGAGGTGACAACTATGGATATTAGAAAAATTACGTTAATAAACCCAGCACCGTATAACCCGCGGATAGACTTACAACAAGGCGACCCGGAATATGAGAAGCTGAAACATTCTATCGCTGAGTTCGGCTATGTAGAACGCTTGTTTGGAATGAGAAGACAGGACGTTAGCGGACAATATGCTTACTTTTGGCGCAATCTTGAAACAAAATGCAGAAAAATACAAAAATAAATCGTGTCATTTTCCAGGAACAAGAGTGGACATATGGTGAACTGAATACACGCGCGAATAAGCTCGCTAATGCTTTTTTGCAAAAAGGATATCAAAAAGGAGATAAGGTGGCTGTCATGATTAAAAATCATGCAGCCTATATTGAAATCATAGCAGTCTTTGCTAAAATCGGCGTGATTATTGTACCCATTAATTATCGTCTTGTCCGTTCAGAGGTTGAGTATATCGTGTTATAAGAACGAAGAAGCAAACAAAGCGTTCTTTTTTAACGGGTATTTTACGGTAGGGGACATGGCGTTGCAGGATGAAGAAGGGTTCTATTATATTGTAGACCGAAAAAAGGATATGCTGATTAGCGGGGGCGTGAATATTTATCCGCGCGAAATTGAAGAAGGTTTTATATGCGCATCCGAACATTTTAGACGTTGCTGTCATCGGTGTACCGGATCCGGTGTGGGGAGAGTCGGTTAAAGCGGTCGTTGTTCCGCGTGAGGGGAGCTGTCTAACGCAGGAGGAAGTGATTCGTTATTGTGAAGGAAAAGTCGCGGGCTACAAAAAACCAAAGTCTGTTGATTTTGTCAGCGAACTTCCGCGAAATCCGTCGGGAAAATATTGAAAGTCGTGCTGTGGGAACGATATTGGGAAAACGAGCAGACGAAAATTTAAATATTAATTCTTTTTACGAGTTAAAAGCTCCGTATTTGCTATGTAAGCAAAATACGGAGCTTTTTATGTCTTACTTTGGGTTGTCCTTGTCACGAAAACGCCATTTTCATTTCATACTTCTCACACATTTTACGCACGGTTTCCACACATTATTTAAGTATTTTAATCCTGTAATGAAAACTTTGGTGGGGGAGCGTTATGAAGAATCGGATCGGAACTTCTCGCGTAATGAAAACGGTTTTTTTTGTTGTGATGGCTGGCATAACTTTAGGCGGAAGCTATTATAACAAAGCTATGGGGGCGGAACGGGGAAGCTTTAGCGGAACTATTTCGGAAAAAACGGAGGTGGCTGTTGTTGATTTGGCCAATCAAGGATGGCCTAAATACCTTTTGCAGCCTGGAGGTGTTTCCTTCTCAAGCGGACACAAAAAAGGACTAACCTTTGCTGATGGAAAGCCGCATCAAGTTCAAATCAAGCTTAGAGATTTCATTGGGGAAACACATGTGGAAACTGACTTGCCCGGTTTTGATGAGAAAACCGGAAAATCCAGTCAAACCCTTGCCCCGCAAAAAGATTTTTATTTCGCTCTAAATCTGAATATTCCATCCAATAGGTGCAAACGTTATGAGGTGTGCAGCGGCACTGTGCAGTTCATCGACCAAAAAACGGACCACATGTGCTTGCAAGTGCCTTTATAATCGGCCCCTTTTTTTGCAGCCGACTCTGTGCAGCCGGAGCGATTCCGGAATACATAAGCCGCCTCTGGCCCAAAAGGTGGAAGATTGACTGGTCTTCCTTCATGAATACCGTGCCAATCCGCTACGGATTTTTAATCGGATTTCTCCTTGTCCCATTTTTTTCGGGCAGCATTGCCTGTGCGTATTGTGATTATAGTTTTTTAGAGCGGCTTAGTACAGGAGTTGTTTTTGGAAATATCGGAGTAGTGGGTTCTACGACAATTTTAACCGGTTTTTTCTGGCTCGTTTTATTCGGTCTAATGACAAAAGGTGGCCGGGGGTACTGCAGTTTTCTTTGTCCGGTCGGTTCGATTCAGAGTGCTGTACACAGCGTAGGCGCGCGTTTCGGCTTTACATATAAACTTCGATATGAAAAGGAAAAGTGTACCGCCTGTTCTTCCTGTGTACAGGCTTGTCCAATGAGTGCCCTTCGAAAAGAAGAAAAAGAGATAAAATATGAAATTTTAAACTGCATTACCTGCCGCCAGTGTGAGGCTTCCTGCCCCACAGCAGCAATTTCATACGGCTGTGGAAAGAGGGGTTGGTCGACAACCGCAAATGCAGCTGAACACGAACTTCATCCACAAGTTCAGGAAAGGGGGCATAAGGGATGAAAGAGAAAGTGACCGGTCTTATCACAGGAATGGGGGCTGCAGGTGTCACGGTTGTTTCATCCATGGCAGGTTACGCCGGCCAGGCAAGCAATCTGTGTACGGGTACATGCGGATCGTGCGGCATGGGGTGCTCGATTGCAGGTTTGGCAGCCGCCGGTTTTATTCTGTTTAAGGGAAGAAAGAGAATAACTGGCCGAATGAAACCAAAAGATGCGGATCTGTGTGAAGATGCATAGAAGCATAAAGATAATTGGAATTCTTCACATGTTGGTCATCTCAGCCCTGATCACTGCCTCCTGCAGTATGAAGGCTTATAGCGAGAAGACATACGGCAAGAATACGGTATCCTCTTACCCTACCGTCAAGACAGCTGCTATGCCTCGCGCACATGCCGGGAACAGCCAGCGGCTGCAGTCGCTTATCGATCAGACAAAGGCAGGGGGAACACTAATTCTCTCACGGGGTATATATGAAGGGCCGGTCACCGTTTATAAACCGATAAAAATACGTGCTGAAGAGGGAGCCGTCCTTCGGGGAAGCCGGAAGGCAAGTGTTCTGTATATACGGGCAGACCATGTAGCGATAGAAGGGCTAACCATTGAAAATAGCGGGGCCAACGTTGCTTCATATGATGCAGGGATCTCGGTTCAGGGCAAGGATATCGTTCTTTTTAAGAATAAAATACAAAACACCGCATTCGGTATCTATCTAAACAAATGCTCAGGCGCTACGGTATCAGAAAATCTGATTTATGGAAATCCGGAGATGCCTCTTGCTGAAAGAGGTAATGGCATTCAAATTTCCAGAGGCGGTAGGCACAAGATTTTACATAATACAATGGCTGATGTACAGGATGGAATCTATTTTGACCAAACAATGAATAATCAGGTTGAATATAATGCGGTGAAGCGTTCCCGCTACGGGTTCCATCTGATGTTTTCCGACGGAAATCAGTTGATTGCTAACCAGACAACGGACAGTGTAATTGGTGCGATGGTTATGTCCGCAAAAGATATCCTTCTTGTAAACAATGAATTCTTCAGGCAGCTTCATGTGAAAGGCTGCGGGCTTTTTTTAGTGGATACACTGCGTTGTACCGTTAAAGAAAATAAACTGCTAAATAATACGGCGGGCATCGCCCTGGATGGAGCAGATCATACAAGAATAGAGGATAATATCATTTCGCAAAATGCCATAGGAGTTAAGCGGATTGGCCAAATTGAAGCAACCCATTTTACCCGTAATACGTTTATCGGCAATGTTCGCCAGATTGGGGGCAGCGTAGATTGGCCGGCAAATGTGTGGAGTCAGCAAAAAACCGGCAACTATTGGGACGACTACAAAGGATGGGACTTTGACAGGAACGGCATCGGTGACAGCCCTTATCGGCTGGTTGACGATATGCTGAAAGTGATTGAAAATAATCCGTTGCTCGGCATTTTCTACGCAAGCCCATTACAGCAGCTTATTGAGCAGCTTGCTTCAGACCATGCCGTGTTTGACGAGTATCCGTTAATGACACCACCAGGTGTAATTAAATAAAATATACAAGGGGGAAAAAGAAATGTATCAAAAAAACAAATGGAAATGGACAAGTGTTGTATTTTTCTGTGTGTTACTATGTGTGCTGCTATTACCGGCGTGCGCACAGAAAGAGAGTGCCCAGCCGCAGCCGATTGACGAGGCCGTTGATACTTGCACCAAATGCCATATGGCTATTAAAAACAATGGATACGCCGCCCAGTATATAACCGAAGATGGAAAAAACGTAAAATTTGATGATCTCGGATGCATGCAAACGTATATAAAAGACCACCCGAACGTAAAAGTAGCCGCCGAATTTGTCGAAGACAGCCAGTCTAAAGAATGGATTCAGCTTAAGGATGCATCGTATGTTTTTGCCATGGATGTTCCAACCCCGATGGGGTATGGCATGCATGCGTTTAAAGAAAAGGCGGCTGCAGAAAGCTTTTCAAAAACAAAAGGTATAGGGCAGGTTATGACCTACAATGATATCCGGCAGCATGAGTGGAAAATGGATAAAAGTAAAATGATGAAGCACGAGGGCATGATGCAAGGTGGAATGATGCAGATGAATGGCAGTCCTATGCAGGGCCATGGAAATAACGGACAAATGAAGGGTGAACATAAGCAGTGAGCCGGAAACGTTTTTTTCCTAAGGCAACAGCCGTAGCCGGCTATGAGTGGCACATTATGCTGCGCAATCGCTGGCTCGCGGCTTTTGCCGTTTTATTTGCCGTGCTCAGCGCTTTTATGTTTTTCTGGGAAAACAGTGTATTTCAAAGCAGGACATCGGTTGGTTTTAGCAGACAGACCGAAGCTTTGTTTACAATTATGCTTCAGCTCACCCCCTTAATGAGTCTGCTTATTTCTTCCCTCTCAATTTCAGCGGAACGAAAGGATGGAATGACCAATTTGCTGCGTACGTATCCGCTTACTCTCTCTCAATATGTAGTTGGTAAGTTTTTTGGGCTTTTTGGTGCGTTTTTCTGTGCCTTATTGTCCGGAGTCTTTGTTGTTAACGGCTTGATCAGCCTATTGGCGAAAAACAATTCCGTATTCAGCCAAATGCTCTCCCTTTTACTGCCCGGTATTTTTTTAACCGGTATTTTTACAGCGATTGGACTCTGGATTGGGAGCAGGGTGGCAAGCCGTTTAAGTGCAGTAGCCGGAAGCCTGATTATCTGGTTTACAGCTGTTTATGTGTACGGCATGGTGATGATTGTCGGCCTGCCTTATACGCCGGAAGGGGTGCAGAAGCCCCTGTTAGTTGCTATGCTGCTTTTAAATCCGATTGAAACCATTCGAACCGGCTCTGTTTTCTGGCGGGGTGAAGGTTATATTTATGGCCCGGATTTTTATTATTGGGGAAATATCATTCGCTCTCCTTTAGGAATTGCAGCCAGCATCATCTTGGTCATCCTTTATATGGCTGTTCCATTACTATTCACCGTACGACGCTTGAAATGGAGGGTGTAAACATGATACACATTCAGCAAATCAGTAAAACGTATGGGAATAAAACAGCATTACACTCTCTTACAGCAGAAATTGTGCCGGGAATGTGCACGGCGCTGTGCGGGGGCAACGGCGCCGGAAAAAGTACATTGCTTTATATGCTTGCTGGCATTCTCAAACCGGATAGTGGAAAAATAAGCGGAATGGAACAATATACAGTTGGCTATATGCCTGATCATTTATCTTTGCCTACAGGAGTGAGCGCGCGCCATTGGCTTTTGTATCTGGCAAAATTAAAACAGGTTCGCAAGCAAAGGGTTGACGAGGTGTTGGATGTCACAGGGTTACTGGAGGTTGCCGACCGCGAACCATCCACTTACTCCCGTGGAATGATGCAGCGACTGTTATTTGCGCAAATGATTCTGGGCAAGCCGGACGTATTGCTGATGGATGAGCCGGGGAACGGATTGGATCCTTTTTGGGTAGAAGAATGGAAAGATTGGGTACAGAGATACCGTGAAAAAGGGGCGACGATTATTTTTTCCTCCCATTTACTGCATGATGTGCTTGCCGTTGCGGATCACATTTTGCTTATTCACAGGGGACACCTGCTGGCCAATGAAACCGCGGACACATGGCGGGAAGACTCTCGCACTCCTGAACAGCGTTTTTTGGAAATGAGCAAAAATTTTCTATAACGTTTCACAAATTACATAGCGCTTTTTCAATATAATGAGTGTAGGAAGAGAGGGAGGATTCCCATGAAGGTAGTACAAAAACTTTCGCTCATTATTATTCTGTTTGCGTTGACCGCCTGCGGCCAGCAAACATTTCCCAAAATAGCCAATCATTCCGTGGTCATTGTAGCTAACGTAAGTGAGAATAGCATTTCATTTATTGATACGACAACCCATAAAGAAATAAACCGTTGGAAACCGACCGCTCCGTTTCAGCGGATGCTGTTGCTTCCGAACCGGAACACCTTGTTGTTGTATAGTAAAGACGAAGAAAATGCGCTGCTTGTAAACCTTGTTACAGGAAGGCAGACCGGAACATGGAACATCGGAAAAGGGGTAACAAACGCCGTTATAGCGGCCGATCAAAAGCACGTATATTTCGCTGACAAAGCGACGGACAGCGTACGTGTCTGGACGTTGGACGGAAAAGAAACTACAGAATACAAAGCGGGGAGCTCCCCTTTTACATTAATTCCTTCACTTGATGGGCGATCGGTGTATGTTTTTAATTTAAACGGTGCAAATGTGATGAAAATCGATACAGAAAATGGGAGAATCTCTGGAACGTATAGAACAAACGAATCCCCGATGGGCGGGGTGCTTTTGGAAAAAAGAAAAGAGTTGTGGATAGGAGGACATGGGAGGGGAGAAGCCCCGGAACCATACATTTCCGTTTTTTCTACAGAAACAGGTAAGAAGCTGCGGAGCATTCGTGCCCCGCTGATGCCAATAGAGTTCGTTCCATACGATAAAAAAACCGTTTTTGTACTTAGCCACGGTTCCGGCATGCTGCGCCGCATTGATACCGCAAGTGGACAAATTACAGGAGAACTGACAATTGGCGCGAATCCATTTGGGCTGGTTATGGACGACGATGTTTTATATGTTTCAAGCTATGATAGTGGCCAGGTACATATGGTGGACCTGCACAGCTTGAAAATCATAAAAACGATTACTGTCGGTTCCGGACCTACCCAGATGATTGTACGGGAAGGGGATTCATCGTGAAGCAGCATAACATTTTAATTGTAGATGATGAAGCAGAGATGCGTGAATTAATAGAAATGTACCTTGCGGCCGAGGGGTATTGCTGCCAGCAGGCGAATGATGGTTACGAAGCGCTGCAACGGTTGGAAAAGACAGCAGTCGACCTTGTAATTCTGGATGTCATGATGCCTAAAATGGATGGTCTTGCCACCTGCATGAAGATTCGCGAAACCTCTACTATACCCATTATTTTTGTTACTGCCCGAGGGGAGGAGTGGGATAAAGTAAATGGGCTAAAGATTGGGGCAGATGATTTTGTTGTGAAACCCTTTAGTCCGCGTGAACTTGTCGCCCGGGTGGAAGCAATTCTCAGGCGGATGCAGGTTGCCTCTCCTGTTCAAGAAGACTTTCAGTGTTACGGACCTCTTCAATTGAATCTTAAAGGTCGGAAAGTATACATCGGCGAAACCCAAATGTCGCTCACATTAAAAGAGTTCGATTTGCTCGTATTTTTTGTCCAGCATACCGGGCAGGTACTCAGCCGCCAACAGCTTTTAGAGTACGTATGGGGGTATGAGTATTGCGGCAACGAGCGCACAGTAGACACCCATGTAAAGACGCTGCGAATGAAACTTGGAATTCATGCAGAACTTATTCAGACCATTTGGGGTGTTGGCTATAAATTCGAGGTCTAAGGTGTTTCCGATGAAACTGAATCAAAAAATCTGGTTGATTGTCAGCTTCGGGATTATTTTTACGCTGCTTACCACATACAGCCTTACCCAGTACTTGTATGAAAGGCTGTATGTACATGATGTCGAAACATCGCTAAGCTATCAGGGGAAAAAAATTGCCGCGGAATATAAAGGCGGTTCTCTTAGCCCGTCCTTTCAGCAATTGGTTAAAAAACTGGATAACTTGTTGCAGGCCAGAATTCTTGTTACAGAAAATCCTAGTGAACTCGGTGCCTGCCTTCCATTTGACGTCGACTACAATAGCCTGATTACGGCAAACGAGCGGGAACAGTTACTGGCAGGCCGAACCGTTACAAAGACAGGGTATGAGAAACGGTTTGACAGACAAATTATGGCGGTTATTGTTCCGCTGCTCGATGGCAAACGGCTTGCCGGTGTGGTCTATATGTACCTGCCGCTCGCAACGATTACTGAGGCGTTTAGCGAAGTGCGCTATATTTTACTGATAGCCGGAACGATTTTCGTCGGGCTGTCGCTTTACATTGGGAGACAAATCGTATCCCGCTTAACGCGCCCTCTGCAGCAAATGGAACACATTGCCCAGCAGATGGCCGTCGGCAATTTTAAAGAAAAAATGAAAGTCACCTCACGCGATGAGATTGGCAATCTTAGCCTGGCTTTTAATCACATGTCTGCTGCACTGGAAGAGGTGGACCACAAACGCAGAGAATTTCTCGCCAATGTGTCTCATGAGCTTCGCACCCCGCTCAGTTATATTAAAGGCTACAGCGAAGCGATGGTAGAAGGAATTGTGGTGGATGAAGCACAGCGGCTTAAATATTTGCAGCTTATCCATCGTGAATCGGGGCGCATGCAGTGTTTGGTGCATGACCTGCTTGACCTCGCCCAATTGGAAGGGGAGTCATATCCCCTGCAGCGTATGCCGCTGCCCGTGGCCCAACTTATCGAAGATACATTGGAACATTATAAACCTATTTTAAGGGATAAACATATTTTGCTTGCGGTAGATATCAATCCGGATCCTGTGGTCAACGCTGATGAGAACCGATTGGAACAGGTGATCCACAACATTATGGATAACGCGATTCGGCATGTTGGGGAAGGCAGTCATATTTCTGTTCGTCTCGAAGAAGCAAAACAAACGGCTGTTCTTACCATTTCGGACAATGGCCCTGGCATTCCACCTGAAGAAGTAAAACGGCTTGGGGAGCGGTTTTACCGGGTGGATAAGGCGCGAAACAGAAAAAACGGAGGCAGCGGCCTGGGCCTGTCGATTGTCAAACAAATTGTTTATTTACATGGCGGGCAATTTACCATTAAAAGTGTAGAAGGGAAAGGGACCGATATTATCATTTCATTGCCTTTATATGAGGTGTAAAGGCAGCTGCCCTAAAACATAGGCATCAATTCTACTTTGCCTTCTTTTTCTTTTTCGTATATCTTACCGTAAAATAAGCGATTAAAAACATAACGGCAAAAAGTAATACCGTAAGTAATGTGGAATCTGAAACCGTTGGATTCATACAGTTCACCCCAAACGTATTATTACAATAAGTATGGGCATTCATCGCTTTATTTATCCTGAATCGTATTTGCTGCTGCTATTTACAAGTATATTTCGTTTCACTATAGTTTTCTCATTTTATGGGAGGCTATTTTTTTATTAACATCAGTTGATTCGAAATTGAATCGTTTCATTTATTTAACAATAAAAAGTTTAGTGGTTGTTTTAAAAAACGGATATTAATTTAAGAAACCGAAAAAAACTTGCGAATTTAAATATTGACACAGCATTTTTTGCGAAGTATCATAACGATAAATAGAAACGCTTCAAAAATAAATAGAAATGAAAATTGAATCGTTTCAATTTTTGGGAGGTATCTATGTCCACGATAAAGGATGTAGCCAAACTTGCGGAAGTATCTGTGGGCACGGTGTCCCGATATATCAATGGATATAAAATTAAAGACGATAACCGGATTAAAATTCAACAGGCGATTGAACGGCTGAATTTTACGTTTAACCCGATTGCAAGGGGACTCAGAACAAATAAAACATATTCGGTTGGTGTGTTAATTCCCCGTATTACTGACATTTTTTGTACACAGGTAATCGAAGGAATAGAGGAAGTGCTGAACACGCTCAACTACAGCATTGTCGTCTGCAGTTCCAATGACAATGTTAAACAGGAAACAGAAAAGATTCAGTATCTAAAGAATAAAGTAGTAGACGGAATGATCGTCATGCCGGTTACTTCTTCTCAGTTACACGTTAAAGAAGCCGTTGACAGCGGAATTCCCGTCGTGCTGGTGGACCGCCTTGTTAAAGGTTGTGAACTGGATGCTGTGATTTGTGACAATGTAAACGGTGCTTATTCGGCGATCGAAATGATTATTAATAAAGGACACCGTAAAATTGGAATTATTGCGGGTCCACAAGAAATTTATACCGCACAGGAACGCCTAAACGGCTATCTCCGTGCGTTAAACGACTACAACATTGAAGTGAAGGAAGAATACATCGTTTATTCGGAATATAAAAAAGACGGCGGCCTTGATGCTTTTAATCAGCTAATGAGCCTGAAAGACAGGCCAACCGCTATTTTTACCACGAATTATCCGATCACGGTCAATTCGATGAAGGTAATGATGGAAAAAGGGCTTAAGATGGGCGAAGATATCTCTTTATGCGGGTATGACCAGACAGAACTTTTCCAAATGTTTAATCCTCCGGTTTCGGTTGTCGTACAGCCGTCCAAAGAGATTGGGGTACAGGCGGCGGAAATTCTGTTGAAGAGAATGAATGGAGATGACAGCAGGTTCCCGCAGATTCAAAGACTTAAGACGCAATTAATTTCAACGGATTCGGTCAAAACAATGTTTTAGGCCGTATTCATATAGCTTTTTTGAAAGCGCTATCTTTTATTACATTTCAAAGAGGGGGAAATGAAAGTGAGAAGGTTTGGCAGGTTACAAGTTTTCTAAAAACATATGGAGGAATACTGGCAGGGCTTATCCTGCTGGTCATTCTTTTCTCCCTGACTTCCCCGCATTTTCTAAAGGTAAATAACCTGTTAAATATTGTTGCCCAAGTATCCATTATAGCCATTTGCGCATTCGGCATGACTTTTGCCTTGATTATAGGCGGGATTGACCTATCCGTTGGGTCAACGATCGCACTGGCGGGAACGGTTGCGGCTTTGCTTTTACAGAAAAATATTCCGTTTGTGGCTGTTGTCCTGCTTGTCCTTATCATTGGAGTTATTCTGGGAGCTTTCAACGGTTTGCTTGTTTCAAAAGCTAACATTCCGTCTTTTATCGTGACTGTGGCAACCATGGGGATCTTCCGGGGGATTGCCTATATTATGACAAACGGTCTGCCTGTGTCGATTGATAACAGCGCTTTCTTAGCCCTGGGAAATGAGTCGTTTTTAGGGATTCAAATTCCCATTTTACTTTTACTTCTGTTGTTTGTCATCAATCATATTATTTTATCTAAAACAAAATTCGGCCGGCGTGCTTATATAAGCGGGGGAAATGAAGAAGCGGCGATTTATGCAGGGATTAATGTAGGGCGGTTAAAAATCTGGGTGTTTATTATCACCAGTGTAATGGCCGCAATCAGCGGGTTGATTCTCGCTTCCCGATTGTATTCGGCTCAACCGAATGCGGCAAATGGATATGAACTCGATGCCATTGCGGCGGCTGTGCTTGGAGGTACGAGTCTCAGCGGCGGCAGCGGAAGAATTCTCGGAACATTAATTGGCGCCATTATTATTGGTGTGATTAATAATGGGATGAATCTGATGAACGTATCGTATTTTTACCAGCTTATTGTCAAAGGGTTCGTTATCTTAATCGCGGTCTACGTGGATGTGCAAAACAAGAGCAGAAACAAATAAAAATAAGGGGAAACACATATGCCTGAGATTATTACCATAGGAGAAATTCTAGTAGAAATAATGGCGAAAAGTGTGGGCCAAACGTTTGATGAAACCGGGGAGTTTATCGGTCCCTTTCCCAGCGGCGCGCCGGCGATATTTATTGACCAGGCAACGAAGATGGGCAGCTCATGTGCAATCGTTTCCAAAGTTGGTGATGACGGGTTTGGGCGTTTAAATGTTGGCCGGCTCCAGCGGGATAAAGTAGATGTACGTTTTATAGATACGGTACATGAGAAAACAACGGGAATTGCGTTCGTTACTTACAGGGAAAACGGTGATCGTGATTTTATTTTCACCGTTAAAGATTCGGCGGTGTCCTGCATGACCCGGGATGATGTGAAAGAAGAAATATTTGCGAATTGCAATTACTTTCACATTATGGGCTGTTCGGCATTTAATGAAGAAATGATTGAAACGATAAAAAAAGCGATTGTGATCGCAAAGATAAAAAATGCTCAAATTTCGTTTGACCCTAATATTCGGAAAGAAACGATGGAAGATGAGAAAATTAGGGAATTTATTCTTTTTGCTTTGAAAAACTGCGATATTTTTCTTCCAAGTGAAGAAGAGTTGAAAGTAATCACGGGGATAGGGAACGAGTACGAGGCTGTTCAAGTGGTTTTTGAGCAAAATGTCCGCTCTATTATCGTGAAAAGAGGCAGCAGAGGCTGCAGAGTTTATGAAGATGTATCTTCTTTTGATGTAGAGCCCTATGAAATAAAAGAAGTGGATCCCACGGGGGCAGGGGATTGTTTCGCTGGGACGTTGATTTCTTTGCTGAATCAGGGGAAATCGATTCGAGAGGCGGTACAATACGCAAACGCAGCCGGAGCCTATGCCGCCACGAAAAAAGGGCCAATGGAAGGAACCGCGACACTCAGAGAGCTGGAAGAATTTATTCGAGAGAAGGGAGGCAACAACCTATGCCTTTAGTATCTGGAATTGAGCTGTTGCGACATGCGCATGATAACAACTATGCAGTAGGAGCTTTTAATTTTGCGAATATGGAGAACCTTCAAGCCGTTATTGGCGCAGCGGAAGAATTAAATTCACCTATTATTATTCAAATAACCGAGAAGAGTATAAAGTATGCCGGATTGGACTATTTGTATGCACTTGGAAAATGCGCGGGCGAAAAAGCAAAAATTCCGGTGGTTCTGCATCTCGATCACGGAAAAGATTGGGACATGGTTATCCAGTGCGTGAGATGTGGTTTGACGTCTATCATGATCGATGCCTCTGATAAGTCTTTTGAAGAAAATGTTGCGTTGACACAAAAAGTTGTTGAAATCGCGCACACGATTCATATATCGGTAGAGTCAGAACTTGGTTTTATAGGTGGTAAAGAAGGAGACATCGTCCCTGAAGAAGATGATATTTACACGGATGTAGACCAGGCTGTGGAGTTTGTGCGCCGCACAAACACGGATTCACTCGCTATTGCCGTTGGAACAGCCCATGGAATTTACCAAGGAGAAATCAAAATCGATTTCAACCGGATTAAAGAAATTAAAGAATCGACCGGCATCCCGCTCGTGCTGCACGGGTCGTCCGGCGTTCCCGATGAAATGATTCAGCGAGCTGTGCACTGCGGGATCAACAAAGTTAATTTTGATACGGAAATCAAACTCGCTAACCTGGAAGCGTTAAAAACTTTCCTGGATGAGCATCCGGACGAATACGACATCCGCAAAATTTATAAGCCTGCGCGTGAAGCGATGAAAGAAAAAGTAAAAGAAAAAATCAGACTGCTATCAAGCGAGAATCAGAATTGGCTGTAGGCACAAAATCCGTTGATAGTCTTGCAAAACTGCAGATAGTGCGGTATCGACAGCTGCCGATAAGACTACTCAACCTGCAAGCGGTGCATTATCCACAACTCCGGATAAAACAACTCAACCAGCAACTGGTACAGCGTCCGCAGATGCGGATAACGCACTTAAACCGGTAGTCAATATGGCATCGACAGCAGTGATTAACGCAACAAAACCGGTGGAAAGTCAGGTACAAGCTTTACCATTGGATACTGTTAATCCGCTGCAAAATAATAATAGCGAAACGACCTTCGCAAAGGACTCTTTTTTACGGCACAACCCTGTTTATAAAGAATGAAAAAACTAACGCGACAACCGTTATTCCAGTTGCTATGATGAACGCATCATTTATCCCGGAAATCGTAGATTGTTGTTGGGCCATTCCGTAAATCACCTGGGTTGCCAGGGGTTGACCCGCCCGGGCAGGAAGGCCCGCCAGCGAGGCCAGCCCCCGGCCGATTTCGTTTAGGCGCTCGACAAAGTAAGGGTTGGCGGTTGACGCGTTATTTGCGTAATCTCCCAGATGAACCGTGCTTCGCGTTGACATGACCGTAACGAGAAAAGCGGTTCCTATCGATCCGGCAACTTGACGCATCGTATTAGACATAGCATTGCCATGACTTGTCAAATATCGCGGCAGTTGGTTCAGTCCGGCTGTCATAATCGTCATCATTAGAAGGGACATCCCCGCGCTTCGCACCGTATACAGGGTCAAAATGTGGCTGTACGGTGTATCCATGCTTAGTTTACTAAACTGATACGTCGTGATTGCAGTAATGGTGAGACCAACGACTGCCAGAGGCCGAATGCCAATCCGGTCGAAAATGGCACCTGAAATCGGAGACATCACGCCCATAATAATCGCTCCCGGTAACAGCAGTAATCCGGATTCAAGGGGCGTAAAACCTCTGATGTTTTGTAAATAGATAGGAAGAAGGAGCATCCCTCCAAACAGAGCCATATTAATGGTCGAACTTACAATAGTGGTTAGCGTAAAAATGTTATATTTAAACACGCGAAATTCTAAAATCGGCTCGTCTGAAATCAATTGTCTCCATATAAAAAGCACTAAAAAAACACCGCCTATAATTAAGGCAATAACGACTTTCGCGCTGCTCCAGCCGTTATTGCCCGCTTCACTGAACCCGTACAGCAATCCTCCGAATCCGAGAGTGGAGAAAATAAAACTCGTGAGATCAAATTTAGGGAGGGTTGGTTTCATTATTTCCTTAAGCAATACGACCGCTAATAAAATATCGACAATAGCAATGGGAATCATTCCGTAAAATAATATTCGCCACGTATAGTTTTGAACAACCCAACCGGATAGTGTGGGTCCGACTGCCGGAGCAAAAAACATGGCAATTCCCACTGTTCCGAGTGCAGCTCCTCTTTTTTCGGGAGGAAAAACGGTAAGAAACACATTCATAACCAAAGGCATGAGAACGCCTGCCCCCATTGCCTGTATGATTCGTCCTATTAACATCACGCTAAAGTTGGGGGCAATTCCACAAATCAATGAACCGATTGTAAATAAAATCATAGAGGCTAAATATAATTTTCTTGTGCCAAACCTCTCCATTAAATAAGCGCTAATCGGGATGAGTACACCGTTCACTAGCATATAGCTCGTGACAAGCCATTGGATGGTGTTTGCCGATTCATTAAAATCGTTCATGATATGGGGCATGGCAACGTTAATTAACGTCTGATTGAGGATGGCAATAAACATACCGAGTATTAATACAGCCATTAAAGGCCCCATTCTTAATTCTTCCCTGTCGACATCATCTTTTGTATATTTAATGACTTCTGGTGTGATGACATCCTCTGTATTAAAACCGGAAATGGAACCTGTTAGGGTGGGCTCAATCCTATGTTTGGTGTGTGCTTCATGTTTCCGTATTAGGAATCGATTGACCCCTACAATGATGAGTAGAGCGATGACAATATAAATAAATAAGTAAATGGACATCGAATATCCTCCTACCTGTGGATTCGGACAGATGCATTCATACCCGGAACCAGTGCCAGGCCATTGTATGAATCAATGGAGATAGTGACCGGGATAACTTGAGTGACTTTCGTATAGTTTCCTGTGGTATTGGAAGCCGGTAAAAGGGAAAATGTTGCGGCTGTGGCCAGTCCCTTTGTTGCAACTTTCCCGGTTAGCGTCGTTCCCGGAAATGCATCTACATAAACATCTACGGTTTGGCCAACTTTCACATCGTTAATATCCGTTTCATTCACGTTGGCTGTAATAAAAAGATTATTTAAGTCATACGCGCGGGCGAGTGGTGTTCCCGGCGCAACAAATGTATTTGGAACGGCATTCTGCTGTACGATGGTCCCGTTAACAGGGAACGTAAGGGCTGTTCCGCCGACAGTACCCACGCGGTCTCCGGCACTGTATGATTTTCCCACGCGGCCATTCCACTCCGTTAGCTGTCCGCCGGTTGCGGGAGCAATGGTGATTTGTTGACCATCGACCCTGGCATTGTCCGTGGAAATATAATTTTGCAATTGATTATAGTAATAAAAAGCAGCGATACCTCCGCCTATAAGAATAATCAAGGTAATAATATTAACGAGGACTACGCGGACATTATTCATAAAAAAAGTTAACCTCCATCACGAATTTTTACTTTGATGGAGTTATTGTTACCATATCGTTCTAAATTATAATTTTTGGAGGAGATTGTTAAATAATTTAGAAGAACAGAAACGTCGGGCGCTTAATTATGATAAGCAGGAAAATGATTGAAAGTTTAGCGTAGTAATTTGTAAAAGGACAGGTTTCCTAAAAACAAGAAGGTTTAAAGACAGTTTTACCGTATTATATCTAATAAGCAAGACGGATGTCCTTTGAAACGGGACTTTGATTGACTATTATAAATGGAGGAGTGGAAGATATGACTCTCCATAAGATTATTGAAATTATAGAAAATAATCATGAGATATACGAACTGCTTAAATATTGCCCGTATGAAATACTACGGCATCTGGAAATGTGTGTACACCCAAAAGGCAGCGTCGTGTTCAATCAGGGAGAAGTTTATGATTACCTATATATTCTGGTTGATGGGTTGGTCGATATTTATAAATTAGCCGAGAACACTCGTGACTTCCGTCATGAGATGAATCGGCTTCGGACAAGGCGTGTCTTTTGACACTTGTGTCGTAATTGAAACCGATGTTATGTTGCGGTCTGACGGAACTTCATTTTGTTTTTAGACTACCTATGAGGAATTGAAACTCTAATATCAGAGAAGAATATGTAAAGTCAATTGTAAAGTTTTTAGACTACCTATGAGGAATTGAAACCTGCTTTGTCCACTCTTTCAGTAAGCGTCCGGATCCGTTTTTAGACTACCTATGAGGAATTGAAACTGCTAGAGAGTCTTCTTTCAATGTTGCCCACGATAAGTTTTTAGACTACCTATGAGGAATTGAAACTTGACACTGTTTTTGCTCCTATCCTAGCTTGGCTTCAAGTTTTTAGACTACCTATGAGGAATTGAAACTCTGATCTTTTTGATACGGATAAGATGGTCAGGCGAAGTTTTTAGACTACCTATGAGGAATTGAAACACAGATAAACAGAAACGATTCATAGAAGAATATCTGATTGTTTTTAGACTACCTATGAGGAATTGAAACCGCGATTTCAAATACTTGAACTGCGACTCACTAAAATGGTTTTTAGACTACCTATGAGGAATTGAAACACGTTTGTATTTCGTATTCGTACTGCGGGTCAGGAACGTTTTTAGACTACCTATGAGGAATTGAAACTCTTCAAAGCTAATCGAGTTTAAATAACGTCGCTTTCTGTTTTTAGACTACCTATGAGGAATTGAAACAGGACATTCGGGAAGAAAATCCAATAATAGATATTCCGTTTTTAGACTACCTATGAGGAATTGAAACTGGGATTTCTCAAGAAGAAATGCCTGATATCACACCATGTTTTTAGACTACCTATGAGGAATTGAAACGCGAATACCTCAGCAGGTGCTTCGCCAGACGTTTTCCGTTTTTAGACTACCTATGAGGAATTGAAACCTGTTTAATAAGGGTGAAAAGAGGGTAGATTTTATGACGTTTTTAGACTACCTATGAGGAATTGAAACAGGTTCTTTCTACGTTGACTCTTGCTGATCGTATCAAAGTTTTTAGACTACCTATGAGGAATTGAAACTTTTCCATGTTTGTTCTTCCTGTTTAAGACTAGGGCAGCGCAACCGAACTGATTCTCTACATCCGTTCCAGTTTCGGATAGAATTTGCTCTGCCGTGCGCCGACCGATTCCGGGAATGGTATCCAACAACTCCAGGTCTTCCTCAAAAGGAAGCATGCGTGCCTTCACTTCCGCATCCAGTTTTTCGATCTTCTCATCCAGAAAGTCAATGTGGCGTAATTGGTTTTCAACATGAGCTTCTGATGAACACCCATCAAGCCGTTCAATGCACGCTTTAAGTCTTCTTTTTTGTTCTTTACCCTGCGTTTGGCCAGTTCAGATAAGCCCGGTTTCGACAGTCCGTAGATATACAAACCGCCACGACCCCCGACAGAACAAGGGATGCGGTGGTTGTGGATAACTACGTGTGGTGCCTACAGATTTCAAGGGTCAAAGAAGCGAAATATCCCATATTTGCTGGGGTTCTTTAATTTCCAGAGCCGAAACAATTGCCTTATGTTCTTCCGTCAGTTCGGTTCGCTGACATAGCTTCCCAGCATCCAACTGATACTCAACCAGATGCAACATTTGCATAAGTGACCGGACATCGCCCCACGTTCTGCCGGTTTGGTTTTCTATGATTCGAATGAGCATTAATCCAAGCCAACATAGTAGCACGTGAGCGCGAATCCGTTCTTCTTTCCGGTGATAGACAGGCCGCAGTTCTAGCGATTGCTTCAGCGTCCGAAAGGCCGCCTCTACTTTCAAGAGCTGCTTGTAACCAATCGCAACGTCTTCGGTGCATAGCGTATCATCTGACGTACGTAGTAAGTACTTACCATCCAAGTGCTCCATCGCTTTGACAGCGTTCAGGTCAATTCGCAGATTGCCACGCTTGTCGATTTTCAAATAACGCTTATAGGTCACATGGCTGTGAAGTCGGCAGTGTGCCTTGGTGTGCGCGTCGCCGTCCAGTTCCTTAAGCCGGGCAAGTTCTTCACGTAGTTGCTTCCAGTGTGCTTCTCGCCGCGCCGCATCCCGTTTGGCTTCTTCCGGATTACGGACAAGTACGTAACGCTTGCGTGCTTCACCATCGCCGACAATAATTTCTTTGACTTCCAGGTTGCCGCGGATGGTCTTAAAGCGTCCCGGATGAGCCAATGCCACTTCGACAGTGGGTTTACCGGAAGTCATCTTTTCTCCGGCGATGTAGTGCCCGCCAGTTTGTTGTAGTACACGCAAGTTGTCTTTGGAGGAAAAGCCGCGATCGGCGACCGTGATGACACGACCGAGCTTCCAGCCGATTAAATCTTTCTTTACTTCCGGTACCACACTCATGTCCGAGGTGTTGCCCGGCCAGACCCAGCAGCGGATTGGGATGCCATCACGGGTAACAGCAAAGCCGATCACAACCTGCTGCAGATCCGGACGATGGTCTTTGGAATATCCGGCTTTGCGAAATTCGTCTTCTTCTGATTCTTCGGTCTCAAAATACGTGGAGGTCGTATCGAAAAAAAGTAGATCGACTTCGAGATTGAGCAAATCCGCTACCGCGTGAAACACTTCGCGTTGAATGCTTTCATCCGACTCCAAGAGAAAGTCCATGGCTCGATACCCGTGCTGAACTTCAAAAGCCGGAAGATCAGGAATGACGACCTCGCGGTCGATCCAGTCCTCGATAGCCAAGTTGCTGCTTGGATCAAGAACTCGATTGGCCACCATGGCAAAGATCGCGCGTTCCACTGGTATGCGATACTCTCGATCCGCCAATCGCTTGGTGATTGCTGCTCCGATGCCAAGCTTTTTCCAGAGTTGGTCAAGCAACCACGTACCGCCAAGGGCTTTAGATTTCAGCATCGTCACAGATGCTGAGCGAGGTTCTGGTGAACCGGAAGAAAGAGGCTCACCGATAAAACGATGAATACTGGCGGCCAAGCGCTTGAGTCCCTCGGTATCCAATTCATCGGCACGACCAAAATGATAAAGCACCTTCGCTTGCGGTGTTCCTGTAACTGAATTGCGTTCATTGTGCGCGAGTTGAACATACCGGGTGACGGTTCCATTTTTGTTTTTGCGAGAAATTTGACGTATGTACATAACTACATGATACAATGTATACCACAGAAAATACAATAAAAAGCGGAGTTATCCACAAAAATTTAGTGCCTACATATTTTTAGGTTTTTTAGTATTTTAGTGCCTGTGGAAAAGTCCCAAAAACCGCGACACATAAGGATTTTAGTTATCCACAGCATCCAAAGGGGTGCCTACTTTTAGAGGGTTACTGTCGAACCC
>NZ_AUMJ01000068.1 GCF_000430625.1 Aneurinibacillus terranovensis DSM 18919 | reverse complement strand
GAACAGTGTCCGGGTGCACGACCCTGTATTCGCGGAGTACTATGCCAAAAAGAAAGCGGAGCCGAAAGAGTTTGCCGAAAAACGTGCCCTTGCTCTTACAGCCCGTAAATTAGTGCGATTGGTCTTTTATCTGCTGAAGACGAATCGACTTTACGACCGGAAAGGAGGAATCCGACAACACATGTAAGACATAACTCTTTCATCCAATTCCACCAGTTCCTTGGATTTTGAGGAAATATTTTGAATTCAAGGTAGGGTGGGCTTAGTTTGGTATTGCCTTTTTTTGGTTCACCCCCCAAAAAAGCAGCTTTCGACAAAATATTATGTTAACTTAGGGGCTTGACATCATACCGCTGCTCTATTAGGGTAATTAATTTAATATGCTAAATATAAGGTGAAATAGTAAATTTCACTTATATGTGCATCAAGAAAATTAACTTTCAACTTTTTCTTCCGAAACAGGAAATGAAGTGGTTTTTGCCACATTGATTTTCTGCAACAATACATAACATAGTCCGCTGACTAGCATAGAGAGGAAAGCTCCTCCAATTGCACTGTTTTTTGCAGAAAAAAATGTAATTGCCCCTGCAACCCAAGAAACATATCCCACTAAATTGAATCCTTTATAAAACATAAATTTTCCTTTTTTATTAAACAATTCTCTTGGTTCATAATAAGATTTATGTACCAAGAAGTAGTCTATTAAAATAACTGAGAAAAGTGGAATTAATAGATAGCCCTGAAAGTTTAACCAACCGATAACATCACCTAGCAGGTTAACACCTATAGCTAAACCGATACATATCACGCCAATGATAGCAGACATCTTTTTGACAGACGCATTCGGGAAAACACTTACCGCAGAAATAGCAGAAGAATACAAAATCAGTGCCGCTGTAGCAACCGTAGCAAAAATGATAACGATAAAAGAAACAACACTGAAAACACTGCCATGATGCAACATAGCCATAAGTGGATTTGGATTTCCAAGAGATACAGCTGAGATTTGCCCGATAGCATTCATCAGAAATCCGACCGGAACCGATCCAATTAATGCTGCCCAAAATGTAGTTTTTCTTGTTTTACCAAATCTCGAATAATCAGCAACCATCGGTACCCAGGTTAAGGAGGAAATAAGCATAGCATCAAAACCAATAGCTGGTGTGATCGGCCCTTTTCCAGCCTTATGCAGCAATTCCGATAACGAATGGTCACCAAATGCAATATATAGAGCCATTATCACTAACAGAAGTACTGCGGGAACCAAATACTGTTCCATTACTTTCAGCACATTAGGGCCGAATACAACAAGAACAACAATGATAATTCCTACAATCAGGCTGTAAACGTGCTGATTGCCCCAGCCCAGAAATTCTTTACTTGTATCATTCAACATCACCCCTGCCAGCTGGATATGAACAGAGTCCCACCCGGCAAGTGAAATAAAGGTAATCAATGCAGGAAGAATCGCTCCCATAATCCCGAAGGCTGGCCGTGATGCTACCATCGTCGTAACCCCCGCCTGCTGACCAATAACTCCAACTAAACTAAAGATAATAAAACCGACGATAAAGGCTAGAATGGTCACTGTTAATGCTTGAGACAAAGTTAGGCCAGCACTTATAGAACCACCGACAAGAAAGTAGGAAATTGGAACCTGCATTCCCATAAAGATCGCCAACATATTTAGGAAAGAAAAGTTCTGCTTTTCTTTCGGAATATACTCCAATGAATCCTTGGTATAGATATTTTTATCCGACATTATGATTCCTCCTTTTTCAAGTACTTTCAATACTTTGTAACTCAATCATAAAGATACCGTTATAAACAAATGGTAATTGTCCTTTTATAGACCCTTTTAAGAAAAATAAATATTTTGCAAATTGCTCACCTCCTGTTTTTTTAAAAAAATAAAATAATCTTAAATATTTTGAAATTTTTAAAGAAAGATAGATTGAGTAATAAGCCATTGTTTATTAACTTAATCTATCCTTACTTTCTTCTAAGATTTGGACAGTCGATAAACCCTTCTTGGCTTTCCCCGAGTATGAACTGATTCTTGTCCTACAACCTCAAGAAGACTGGCCTGTTCAAGATACTGCAGAAGCCGCCGAGCACTCCGTAGTGTCATTCCCAAAAATGCCGCAACCTCATTGGCAGTGAAATCTTGGCCTGCCTGCTGGATTGCATCATACAATCGTTTGAGCGTTCCCGCACTAAGACCGGTTTTCTTAACAGCTGAGAGGACAAATTGATCCGTCGTCCGCATTTCAACAACACCTGAATCATCACTGCCAAGCGGCCCAATCACCTGGTGCTCTTCGTTTACAACAAAACAGGTATTCGCACCAGTCTCCCGTGATTTTTGTAGAGCAATACGGGCGTTTTCTGCAGCCAGGTTGGCCGTTCCTCCAACACCTAAACCAATGCTGAGCGTTAAATTTTCTGGAAGATACGTTTGCTTAAGCAAATGTGGCGGACGGGTGAATTTATTGGTTGTTCTCTCAATAAGAGACCGTGTCGTAAAAAATAAAAACTCACCAGGACCGGTATGAATGAAGTGTCCATCAATCTCCTTAGTAAAGAGAATGAGGGACTGCGTTAATTGAACCTGCAATTTTTGAATTTCTTGGATTCCTTTTTGACTTGCCCACTCACTATAGCTATCAACTGATACAATTCCAACAGAGAGTTGAAACCCTTTATGCCAGATACTTTCCCCAATAAGAGCAATACGGTCCAGTGTTTCCTTAATGACAGATCGTAAGGGGGAGATTCTCACAACAGGAACCCCTGCATTTTTTAGCTCCTTGTAGCAGGAGCGAATACAGGTCATAACCATATCAATCTGACCACGATCAAATAAGGACTTATGAAAGGAAACGTACTCCTCCAAGGTCAAGGCATGATTATATTCAAGAATGTCCTGCGGAAAATCCGTTAGCCCTAACTCTCGGAAAGCCGTATGGACTTCCGCACGAGTGACGGTATCCACACTAATACGGCTGAAATCCTCAAGTCCCCGCATCTGAAATAAAGCCCTGTATAAGCCACTCCCGGTAAAAGGAATATAGACAGATGGAATCTTATCTAATACTGGATGATCTTTTACCTTATAATAAGGAAGTGGTCCAGTAAATAGAATGACATCATATTGATCTCCAAGTGTTTGCAGGATGTCTACCGTCTGTTCCTCTGATTCATAGGAGAAACTATGCAGGGTAAAGCTAGTATAATCCTTCGCCATCTCCATGCAGTCATCAATACTATCCTGTGGTCCAATGACTGCTACTCGTGAGTATGATTTCATGCTTCCTCCACTTTTAGGTCGTTGTCTCTTTATGGACTTATTTATATTTTATTCAGAATATTCAATTGTGTCAAGCGTAGAATTTTTATTACTGTCTATTTTTCTCCTAAAGTGTTAACCAGTGCCCTAACATACCCTTCCACTCCAATTTGTAACACTCGTTCATCAAAATGGAATTCCGCCTGATGATGCATAGCTGCTAAAGATGATCCGAATAACAGATATGCTGCCGATCCGCCTCGCTCTTGCACCCGCTTCATCATAAAGACCACGTCCTCAGAAGCTCCAAGTGAAAGCTGAGAAATCAGTCTGGTGATACCAGATACTTGAGAAAAATTTTCATACAATCTTTCAACCCATTCCGGTGTACCTTTCGCCTCACCAGCCTCTCCAACCTTTTCTAATTTAAGCTCTACATCATACATTGTTGCAGATGCCCGCAGAATTCGCTGAAGTTCATCAGAAATATACTGATTGATTGCTTCTGTTTCACCACGAGTCTCAATCTGCATATATGCATGGGAAGGTACAATATTTCTCCCCGAACCAGCTACAAGTTTACCCACATTGATCCGGGAGACCCCTTGACTATGACGGGAAATCGCATGAACATTAAGAGCTGCTGTCGAAGCAGCCAGCAGTGCGTTTTTCCCTAACTCTGGTTCTCCACTGGCATGAGCAGGCTTACCAATAAAGGTAGTATCCCATTTTGTTGTTGCATAAAACCCTGTGGTATTTAAAACAACCTCGCCTAATTCAAACGAGCGGAATCCTATATGACCGCTAAGAAAATAATCGACATCATCAAGCCATCCTTTTTCAACAATTGCCTGTGCACCTCGACAGCCTTCCTCTGCTGGCTGGAAAATCAGTCGAATCGTTCCCATTAATGGGAAATCACGATGATAATGAGAGATCCATTTTGCTACGGCAAGCCCCATCGCGGCATGCCCATCATGCCCACAAGCATGCATACAGCCCTCATGGCGGGATGCAAAACCTTCCTTAACAGGAATATGACCTTCCTGTTCTGTTTCCTGTAAATCATTGCAGTCGATATCAAAGCGGAGGGCAAATACCGGCCCTTCAATTCCACTTTTCCATTCTGCAACGACTCCGGTTCTGCCTCCCTTCATTCGCTCAAGCAATATGTCAGATACCCCTTCCTGACTGGCCCTCGTTTCACAGGACGTTAAAACTTCTGACGAAGGTACGCCCATTCGGGCTGAAGAATTCAACACCTCATCCCCAAGAAAAACCTTCCATCCCCACAATTCCAGCCGCTCAGCAATTTTGGCTGACGTACGATACTCCGTCCATCCACTTTCAGGATACCGATGAAAATCTCTTCTCCAGGAAATCAACTCGGGATAAAGTTCCACTATTGATCTCCCAATGATGTCATCTACTTGGGACAATGTTGGATTAGTGTCCTGCAATGTTTTCACCTCATTTTTCTGTTGTTCATATCGAAAAAGGCGATACCCAATTTCCAGTATTAATCCAAACGCTTTTCGTTTTCATATATTGATCAGCTGCTTCCAATCCCATTTCCAGGCCCGTCCCGCTTTCCTTATACCCACCATAAGGAGAGGATGGACTTAAGGTATGAATGGTATTCACCCAGATAAGCCCGGCCTCCACTTTGTCTGATAAGCGATGAGCCCGTTGCAAGTCTTTTGTCCAAACCGCCGCGGCTAGACCAAAGGATGTATCATTTGCAAGCGAAATAGCCTCTTGCTCATCTCGAAACGTGATAATTGAAAGAACTGGGCCGAAGATTTCTTCCTGTGCTATGCGCATGTCATTTTTTATCCCGGTAAAAATCGAAGGAAGAAGGAAATATCCTTCTGTGCATTCAGGCGGTTTTATTCCACCATAAACAAGCTTCGCCCCTTCCGCAACTCCAAGCTGAATGTATGATTTCACCCGCTCGTACTGCTCTTTTGAAATGAGAGATCCTATTTGTGTAGACGGATCAAGTGGATCTCCAATACGAAGCTTCTTCGCCTTTTCGATCAGAAGCTGTACAAAAGTTTCTGCTATATTCTCCTCGACTAACAATCGAGTACCAGCTGTACACGTTTGTCCCTGATTCATGCAAATAGAAAAAACAGATGCCTCTGCGGCCTGTTCCAGATCTGCATCTGCAAAGACAATATTAGGGGATTTGCCCCCTAGCTCAAGAGTATACGACTTTAGTCCATACTTGCTGTTTTCAACTATTTTCTTGCCAACAGATGTACTTCCTGTAAAAGCTACCTTGCGGATTTTTGGATGGATAGACAAGGCTTCTCCAGCTTCTGAACCACCGGTAATAACATTTAAAACTCCATCTGGCAATCCAGCCTCTTTACAAATTTCTGCCAGCTTTAACGCCGATAAAGAAGTCTGTTCCGCCGGCTTGAGGACCATTGTATTTCCGCAAGCCAGAATAGGAGCGATTTTGGTGACGGCATTGTTGAGTGGATAGTTCCAAGGAGTAATGGCAACAACAACTCCGTATGGCTCCTTCCTGGTATAGTTGACAAGCGGCGGCTGAACCGGAATATGTGCCCCTCGGATTTTATCCGTCATCCCTGCAAAAAATCGAAATGTTTTGATGGCACGTGTGACATCTTTATTTAAGGTATCCCGGATGGGTCTACCAGCGTCCAGGGTATCGAGCAGTCCGAGTTCTTCTCGGTAGTTTTCCAGGGCATCTGCTATTCGATAGAGAATCTCCCCTCTCTCATCAGCCGCCAAATCTCTCCAACCCCCATAAAAGGCGGCCTCCGCCGCCTGCACAGCTTCATCTACATCTGTGACTCCAGCTTCTGCTACTTCAGTCAACGGCATGCCTGTAGCAGGATTATAGGTTATAAAAGTTTTTCCCGAGCTAGCATCCCGCCAAGTACCGTTAATGAATAATTGATTCCGAAAAGTCAACGTTTGAATTGTCATGAATAGACCCCTTCCCCAATTGCTAAGTCCCCAGCTTTCCATACCCGCTCGGCCAAATCACTCGCTTCATAAGAATCACCAAGAAAGATTACATGACCGGACAATCCTTGATACATGTTTTTTAGACTTTCTTCTGAAAAACCATTCGTTTGAATTACATTTGGATAGAGAGAAACTGTGTCTTTTTGGATTTTCTCTATATGCTGCAAGACAACACCAGCCTTCTCTAATCGCGAATGTGTATAATATCGTATCGTCGGATGGGCATCGTGAACTATATTAGGATGATCATAAACAAGGGTAACCTCTTTATCTTGCGATGCGACATATAGCGCTGTCTCTGCTGCAAGGATTCCATTTCCAATCACAGTATAACTGGACTCCTCTAACGAAGCCCCCTTCAGTACATTGATGGCATATAATGTGTTGACTTTATCATTAATCGGTTTATGATTTCCTGCAAGTGAAACATAGAGAAGATCAAATTTATAGTCAGCAACATCTGATTGGGAGACCGAAGCATGAAATGTAATTTCAACCCCTAATTCTTTTAAATTCCTTTCATAATACTCAACGGCTTTTCCAAGCTCCTTCTGCCCTGGAATCCTAGATCGAATTTGACCAAACAGTCCACCCAGGTGATCCGTAGGCTCTAATATCCTAACATAATGTCCTTGCTCTGCCGCTATTTTTGCAGCTTCTAATCCCGCCAGGCTAGAACCAATTACACCAACTTTCATTGGAGAAACATCCAGTTGTTTTAGTAGATGCTCTCTCCCAACCCCGCTATTTACCAAACAGATCGTTTGTGGACGATGACTCCGTGCATTGCAAGCATTGCATCCGATACATGGAATGAGTTGTTCTGTTTGGTTTTGCTCAGTCTTCCGCACGAAATCCGGATCCGCAATCGAAGCTCTGCCAATTGCCACCAAATCCGCCTTCTCTTTCTCGAGTATTTCTTCTGCGATCTCAGGTGTAAGGATTCGTCCAGCCGTAATAACAGGAATAGAGATATTCTTTTTAATTTCTTCTGCGAAATGAGCTTGATTGGCCACTGGCTCTCCTGTCGTGACCGATAGATAATGATAGCTTTCCTTTACACTTACTGAAACATCTATTGCATCAACGCCCCACTCCTCGATCATCCGGGCCACTTTAATTGCCTCAGGAAGATGAATCCCTTCCTCGACATACTCCTCGGCATTAATCCGGCAGACAATAGGGAAATCGTTTCCTGTAATTTCTCGTGTCCGCTTTATAACTTTCCTTAGAAATCGACCCCGATTCTCTAAACTTCCACCATACTCATCGGTCCTCTTATTCGAATAAGGGGAGAGGAACTGAGAAATAAGGTAGCCATGTCCCGCTTGAATCTCAACACCGTCAAAACCAGCTTCCTTTGCTCTGCGGGCAGCCTGTGCAAATTGCTCGATCATATACTCGATTTCATGGATTGTCATCTCCTTTGGCATTTCCCCTACTATAGGATCAGGAATAGCAGACGGAGCCAGAAGAGGCATTTTAGAGAACGCAGACGTCATCTGCCGACCGCAGTGGATGAGCTGCGGCATAATTCGGGCCCCGGCCTCATGGACTGAATCTGTAAGCCTCTTTAAACCCGGAATAAGAGAATCCTCATGGATGCCTAATTCACGTGGCGTTCCCTTCCCACTCCAATCGACAAATACACTCTCTACAAAAATCAAACCTATTCCACCTTCTGCCCGCCTGCGTAAAAAGCCAATCAATTGATCAGTTACTTCCCCTCTTTCCCCAGAAAAATTGCTGGTGATACCCGGAAAAACCGTCCGATTCCGTAAATAAAGAGATCCCAATCGATAGGGAGACAGCAATCGAGGGTATATATCTAACATTTTTATCATCCCTTCATCCTGCTGAGCAGGCCATTTTCATAGATTTCAATTAATGTTGATAGAGAGTCTCGCTCATTTAAACATCTGATTTCTTTGGCTAGCAGTTCCACGCTTTTGGGATGAACACCCCAACTCTCTGCTTCTTCAACCAAATGAGTGAGTTCTGATTCAAAAGATGGAAAATACAAATTTAGTTGATTTTCAATCGATACTGTATATGTCTTATCAAATTTTTCTAAAACTACATCACATTGATATTGTCCCAATCTCTTATCAGGTAAAACTTCGATTTTCTCTATCAATCGAAGAACTTCCGGATTATTTGCCTTCTTAAGAATTTCATCTGAGGTAGTTCCGAAAAGAAGTATGAGGGCGACATTCGTATAGATACTCACAATCGCTTGGCTCGTATTTTCATACGGTCCCTTTTGCAAATTGATTTCACTAATCTGATGAGCAGGAACTCTCACACTTATACGCTTAATTCCTTCCGCAGACTGAGGACCAATCTGCAGAAATAATTGTTTGGTCGCTTCTGCCGGACTAAGCACAAAAATATGTACCGGATGTCTTTTCACACCGATCTTCTCCAGTGAGGCTAAATCAAGCACGGAATTACTCGAAGAAGACTCTGCAAAAATCTCAGCCATACCTTTCTCGCCAAAAAGGAAACCTGTATAGCCTACCTCCCCATTTCTGGCTAACATATAGGCAAACGAAGCGTGATAGGCCCCCATCCCGGCCTGATATCTCCATTCATCTGTACCTGCCAAAAGTGAAATTCCATTCCCAAATACATTGGCTGAGGCGTGTGCAAGCGTATGTCGGAACTCTTGCTCGCAGCTTCCCGCGATATGAGCTGCAGAAGCTGCTGCTGCTAAAGTTCCTAGAATAGGCGTGCCGCGAAATCCCTTCTCTGCTAATGCTTTGCCCAACTCATCGCTAAGAAAGATTCCCAGAGCAAATCCTGCCGCTAAGGAAGCAATCAATGCTTTTCCATTGGCCTGATGGACCAGACCATGATAGAGTGCATTCGGGATCATCAACGGTCCAAAATGATTTGCGCCATAGAAATCCTCTAATGCCGGTTGAGACATTGCTACCGCTTCCAATAGAATGCGATCATGAGTTTTCTCCTTTGAATAAGCTTCCAATAGAATTTTATATTCCTTTCGGTTACGACCTGCCATTCCCACTGCAAGATTATGAAGAAGAATGGTTTGTAATCTTCCAACTATATTCTTAGGAAGATTATCGAAGGAAATTAGTCGGAGTTGGGATACCAATAGTTCTTCTATGTTCACTTCTTTTCCCTCTTCCATTTAATTATAGACATTGTCTTTTTATAGACCTTTTATAAATGTATTATATTCAGAAAATTCCTTAGAGTCAATGTTTTTTATAAGACAATCAGATCATCGGTGTTTGTCGATATAGTTGTCGCACCTTCTTGAAATTTAATAGGGTCTAATTGCACTGCTCCTCAGCAGTTGCCGAAATTGGCGCTTTTTCTGGATTGAGCCATACCTGATCGTCTAAACTCCAATCCCTCGTCTTCCCGGACCAGCGACTCGGATGGTTCTGCCTCGCTGTTTCGTAGACCTGTTTTCTGTTCTCAAAGATTTGTTCTGCTTGCCCCTTATGTCTTTGATTGGGTGTTAAGAAATTAAGCCCGCTGTGCCGGTGTTCGGAGTTGTACCAGTGTACAAACTGCAATACCCATTCACGCGCCTCTGACATCGATTCAACGCCCTTTACGGGATAGTTTGGTCGATACTTACAGGTCCGAAACACAGACTCTGCATACGGGTTATCATTCCTTACGCGCGGTCTACTTCTTGAGGGCGTTATGCCTAGACTGTACAGCGTTTCAAGCAGGGTAGCTCCTTTCATCGGACTGCCGTTATCCGAGTGCAAAATAAGCGGATCATTGCGCATCACGCACTGCTCGCTGAGCACCGTTCGACGAACAAGCTGGCTCGCATGTTCAGCAGATTCATCGTTCCAAATCTCCCAGCCTACGATTTTACGACTGAATAAATCAAGGATGAGATAGAGATAGTAGAACATACCCTTCACGGGACCAGGAAGCCATGTAATGTCCCACATCCAAACCTGATTCGGCTTCACGGCACAATGACTTGTGAGGGGTTTAGATACAGGCTTCTTACTACGTCCGCGATGATGTTGCAGCTGATGATCGTGCATGACGCGATAAAAGGTTGACTCTGAAGCGATATACGTTCCTTCATCCGCCAGCCTGGGTACGATTTGGCTGGGGGGTAAGCTTTTATACGCTGGTTGGTTGACCACTTCGAGGATCTGTTGTCGCTCTGCTTCGCTCAGCTTATGGGAGGGCGCCTGTCTCGTCGCATACGGACGCTGGTCTTCCTTTGGGGAGCCGTCTCTTCGCCACCGCTGTAAGGTCCGTTGGGTCAGTCCTAACTCTAAGCAGGCCAGTCGTTCCTTGGCACCAGCTTGTACCGCTTCTTGGATCAGTGTAATGGCATGCTGTCGATCTGAGGCACTGATCATGCGTCCTCTTGGTCCCCCCAAATCGACTGGGCCTTTTTTCGCAGCACGAGTAGGGCTGCTGTCTCCGCTAATGCGGCTTCCTTCCGCTTCAACTCACGGGTTAGCGTCTTCATTTCCCGCTCTTTATTTCGAAGTTCCTTTTGCAGTTGAGACGCCTGCTGGGCAATCCCGCCATTCTGACAGGCCACTGTCTCTAGCAATCTGACTTACGGGTTCATTATTTGGGGACATCATTCGAAGTTGCATCTTCTGCTTTAATTCATCACTGTATCTAGCCATCGTCCGTCACCTCAACCTCTCTTTTTTTACTATGCGTATTCATGAGGGGTACGACAACTATTGTGACACAGGGGGCACACGAACCCAAGATATATTATAAATGTGCAGTACATTCCAATAAACTTACATGCATTGTTTTCATCAAATTAAAAATATTTTTCTTGTTTCTTACCTATTAAGTTTTATTTTCACATAAGAAGAATACAATACTTTTATATCCAATACTCTTTTATAGATTTAAAAACTTTTACCTGACGAAATGTACTGGTTATAACAAGGTGTTCAAGCGATTTTTCTCTCAAAAAGCAAAACAAACTCTAGCTTTTAGCTACTTAAAATCAAAAAATGCAAAACAAAATTTCACATCTTTCGATAAAAGCAAAAAAATTTTGATGCAAAGTATTGTATACTCCTGCATTCATATCTTTTTCCACCTATTCAGGGATATATCAACATTATCCATTTAATTCACATCTTTTGTTTTACTTTTTGCTATTTTTAAGTCATTTCTCTTTCTCACAGAGCAAAAGCTAGTCACTGTTTTAACTGCTTCCACATTTTCCACTATTTCTTTTTTGCTTTTTATTGGCGTTGGGCAGAGTAACATCCTTTTTTCTGTGGATAAATCAAAAATGAGTAGTACATGAAAAGAGTGCGTGCATAAAAAAGTAGGAGTGAAATAGCAATAAAGGGAGGAAAAAATGATGCGTGTACTTAGGCAGATAACACGAATAGCCCTCTTACAATGAAAATTTTTGAAAGAGAGCTCCAAATTATGTCAAGCGGAGTATGTACTGTTCTAGTTTAAAGTCACGTTCCACTGCAGGTATGGAGTTGATATTAGGAAGATCATTCACTTGGTCCATCATCCACTCGCGAAACATTACGCTATCCATTTCACGGGCTTTTTTCGCTGCTTGCATCTCAAGCAGTATATATTCTTGCGGATCTTTCTTTTGAAGGAAAGCATAATGGCGAATGGCAATGATTTCCGGTCTTTCTATTCCTGTAGGCATGCTATAATCCCGATAGGAAACTGTAGAAGAAGGACGAGTAAAACCGGCGTGTAAATGCCGACTTGCTACCCTGCATATCCTCTCAAGCGTTTGTAACGGGAGATGGCTGAGCACCGATGCAAACTCGTCCTCACGGTTCAGCTTTTCCGTACGTGATTGACAGTGTGGGACTACAAAGCTTTGAAGCTTATGCTTACGAACAATTCCCAAAATCGCTGCCTTTGTTTTCAATTTCACCTCATTCTTCACAAAGCCAACAATATTAGACGGAAGTACCCCTTTTTCCGCGAAAAATTCCTTCAAGCGGTCAATTGCGTACCGAATTACACGGGCGCCGCTGCGTTTCAAAACGCTCACCAATTGATTGAGCGTTTCACCTTCTATAGCTGCTACCTCCCCAATTCCGGCCGCATGTAGGTATGACGTGATTAACTTCAAGACACGTGGATATGTATGCCGGGAAGTGAAGACATCGTGATATTTCTCACCAGCATTGTCCTTTCCTTTAAGTTGAATATCCGGATGGATAGCGAGGATCGCTTTATAGTACTTCCCCCTATATTTCAGTAGTTCCGCTTTCTTAAATAACGGAACTTGGTGAAAAATGGGTTCTGTAGTTAATTCAGCCATGAGCCTTTTAAGTTGGCTTGTATCCCGATGTAGGAACGTAAATAACCCGGAAAATTGGACATCCTTGGCTTCTACATTTTCTAACAGGCGCTCTAGAACCGGCTGGGACTGCTGCTGAATGTATACGGAATAGAAAAGCTTTTTCTTGGCCAAATCCAGCTTTGTAAATTCTTCCGTAAATACCAACGGGGGTAAAAGAACAAAAAAACCGACTTTCCCTGTTTCCGGATGCAGGTAATGATTCAATTTAAAATCGTATCGACCGGTATATGGGTCTTTCTTTTTTTCAATCAACTTATGTTTCAAGAATTTAGTCAGACTTGCATAAAACTGTGATTCTACAATCGGCGTTTCAAAGTACTCGCAAATCTTTCGGTATATATCGTGCGGGAAAACATTTCGGATGTATCCTAGGGTATTACAGACCTTTTGTAATATAATTGCAAACTGAAGGTCTGCATTTGTCACATGGTGCAGAAGGTACTCTTTGGAGTCAGCATTTTCTGAAACCGTGTATTTTTCCTGAGTGTGAAAGTCTTTTTCAATATTAAAGAGGGCGTTCATAAATGACTGAACGACGACGACAGCTGACGTGCTTTTTCCTTCTTGTCCACGTTGATTATGAAGAATGGTGGATATGGTCATTACTATCTCCCCCCTTTCCATGGTATTTTAGCTTCTGCCTACGCTCCTGGATGTCGATCCATGCTGTGAGCGTTTCGACCGGTCGCTAACCGGCACTCTTCAGGGCAGGTGATGTAATTAAATCAACTCAATTGGTCCGCAGGTAGGGTCCTTTATTCGTAGCTCCATTACTTTGACACCCCACTTTTCATTGGTTTTCAAATTCAAGAGGCTCGGTATTTACCTTCTCGTAAATCGTTTAATATTGATTTAAAACCTAGTCTTTCAAACTCTGTGACCATTGCTTTTTTATCAATCTTTACTTTCAGCTGATCAATAGATGTAGGTAATCCAGGAACATCCGTAACAATGGTAGCAAGCTTCTTGCTTAAAAACGCCATGTCTCGGCCTTGCTCTAACTTTTTAACGTAACGATTAAAAGATGGAACTTTTTCCAACGCAGTGAGTGCGTTATATATGCCTTCCAGGTTTCCATATTGTTGAATTAAAGGGAACGCAGCTTTTTCCCCTAAACCAGCGATACCAGGGATGTTGTCACTACTCTTCCCCGTTTCACCAAGAATAGCTTTTACATCAATCCATTGTTTTGGATCGATTCCAAATTGATCTGTAAAATCTTGAACAGTAAAGTGCTCTTGCGTACCTTTCACCTGACGTAGTAACGATGTTTGGAAATTCAACAATTGAAATAAATCTTTGTCCGATGAAACGATATAACATTCACCCTGACTTGATTTTTTCCATAGGGTTGCCAGCGTCCCTATTAGGTCATCAGCTTCATACCCTTGGATGAGAAACTGTTGGATGTTCATACTTTGAAAAAGTGTGTGTGCTGTGAAATACTGCTCCAGCAATGGAGGTGGCGTTTCCCCACGTCCAGCCTTGTACCCTTCATACAGCTGTCTGCGAAACGTTGACGACCGTCTTACGTCCCAACATATGGCCAAGTGTGTTGGTTGAAAATCACGAAGTAAATGAAACAATTTACGAGTCATGGCCAAAACTGCATTCGTATACAGACCTTCATGATTCCTTAAAAGATGCTCTTCCCCATTTGTCGAGCTCGCGTAGAAAGCCATGTTCAAAACATTCGGGCCATCGATTAGCAGTAGTCTCTCCTGTTTAATGGACGGCAAAGAAATAATTTTTGAGGGAGAGCCAGTTAATTTCTCAATCTCCAGGATTCCGTCTGTAAAGACAATTCGTTTGATCTCGTACCAACGTCCGCGAGGCTGCTGAAGCAACCAGGTAAAGAGAAGTTTTTTTAATTGAGTCAAGTTTTGAATGAGCTGTTTTACATTGCTCATGATTGGTAATTCGCACCATGTTACATCTTGCTCTTGTAGCGCCACCGGATTTTCTCTATAATGAGTGGCAGATGTTTTGGAAGTGACCTGGAGAGTAAGCCTCAAATTGTTGTCCAGAACGATTTGAGCCACGGCTGCACTCAGGTCATTTCTTTTTAGCTGAGATATGAGACTATCTATTGTTCCTATAGTGCTGTGTACGGTTCCTTTAGGGGCAAACAACACACTGCATTTAGTATTTTGTCCCATAAGCATCCCTCTTCCTAGCCTTTGTTCTCGCACGTAAGGAAGATATGATGGGATAAACCTTATCCTCTGATCGTAGTGATTCCATGATGTCTTCCCATCTTTCATTGGCCCCCGTTATCTTGACAACCTGGTACCCGTCTTCAACCGTTTCAATCATGTAGCGCGCCATACTGGTTTCACTTCCTTTGTTTTATAAAATATTTAGTGCTTCTGCTATTTTCCTTATAGCTGTAGGTTTCACCTCATAAAATTTCGTTTTTGCAATGTGCATCGAATCAATGACTTCCCAATCGGTAGGAATGGGTTTCGTAAGGAATTTTTTTTCGACTAACTCTTTTTCAAGCTCATCTAATCCATCTATAGCCCGTTCCATCGGTTTCATTTCAAGCAAAAGCTGACTGATTTCTGCCTGGGCTGCTTCTATACTATCTTCCAACTGAATTACAGCTCGCTCAGAGCTGCTTTGAAACTCACTCCCTCCCCCTGAAATTCCGGATAGATTTCCATACACATTACTAGTTCCAGAAGGAAAAACCAGTTCAAATCCGTATACCAATTGCCGAGATAGCTGCTTTACTCGATATTTTTGATTGAAATGTTTACCCAGCAGGTCAATAACGATTTTTTCATAGCTTTCTTTTTTTGGAGGTTCCAGTCCAGGAAAGACAAGTTGCTCAGTTATTAATTCCTCGGCACCTTTTTCGCTCAATGTTTTCTGAATAAGTTCTTTCTCGCTGATAAGCTCAGATTGAACATCAGGGTGAAGAGCCACTTTTTTATTTGTGAGCCAACGCTGAATCGTTTTGTACCTTGCTGCTAACATTTCAGTTGAGATGAAACCAACATTCTTATCTGTAACGATAAAGTTTGCCTTTTTTGTCAACATGATGGCATCCCTTCTTTCTCCTGCATAACCCTTTCAATAGTTATAATTGATGTCATCTTCATCAATAAGTGTATGGACCTCATTAGAGGAGATAAGCGTAATGGAAGGCTCATCTCCTCCATCAATGATGGACGTCCTTTCATCATCCTGCTGAATCACAATCGATTGATTTTGTAGTATTCTCTTCATCCCTAAAATCTCTTGTAGAATTAATTTCATGTCTGGACTAGCAGAGTTGTTTACTTCTGCCTCTGCCCACTTTGCAATCCGAGCAGAAAGTTGTTTCGTTTTAGATAAATGTTCAATTAATTTATACGCTTCCTCTGAAAGAAAGGAGGATTGAAAGTTAAACTGCTGTCTCCTCATTTCGTGGCTCTCCTTCCCTTTTCTTAAGCTCACTCTTCGCCACGATTTCACCACCATACAAATTCAATTTTCGAGAGTCCGCCGGGAACAAATGATATTCGCCAGCAACCTTTTCACCAAGTTCTTCATTTAAATATTCTTTGATATATTCCTGAAGGGCGCTGGCTACACCACCGATATGGACGAAATAAACAGGAACACCTGGTAAGAAGTGAAACGTTGTCAAAGCCTTTTGCATGGCAATTTTGACAAACTCACATAGGGTTTGGTCAATCTCCTCGGTAAAATCGGTTTCTTTCTTTGTTGTGGGGTCCAGATATATAAAACAGCGCTTAGAAATATTCTCAAGAATGAAGCTTTCCAGGCTTCGAACATCGTTGAAATGTGTCATGAGCTTTGTGGTTCGAAGTTTTTCCAACGTTTTTAGGTAACTCTGATCCGTAAAACTTGCAAAATCGTCTGCGCTCTCCGGTCGCTTTAATCCCTTCCGCAACTTGGAGAGATCCTGCGTCTGTCCACCAATATCATCAATCACCACAATCGCTTGTTCGAATTTTTTGGCTGATTCCAAGGGATTAAGCTCCAAATCGTACTGGAGAGCGAAACGCGCTGTCTCGCCTTCAATGCGGCAGACCGAATCTTCCACTTCAATGGTGAGTGTCCTCTCAAAGTTAGGGGTTAGAAGTTCCACTTCCGTACTGTTGCCCTTAAACCGATCCGCCATTTTTGATAGCATATCTGTAAATTTGTCAGCTTTTTTAACTAGCCAAGTCGGAAGCATTGTAAGAAAATAGCTAATTTCAACGATATCGTCTCCTTTGTCAGGATGCTGATAGGAATGGTAAAAAACAGCTCCGGCCAGCCAAGTAACCCAAACTGTTAATGACTCCGTTTTATCATGGAGTTTTTCGATGTGGGCGTTCCCGAGAACGTCTCCTTTGGCCTTCTCCCCTACCTTGAAAAATCGGTTCTTTCCGTCAATTGTGACTCGAATGACAAGCTGCTGAAGTAGGGTTTCCCGATCCACCGCCTCTGCAAATATACCCCGAGCCTCCTTCTCCGTGATTTCATAGATAGACGAAGGCATTTCAAAGTAATACCCATCGATCAGATGCTGGTTAATACTGTTGCCAAAATCACAAATCCAACGGTTGATTTTCATGTGGAATCTTCCTTTCTATACCAATTTGGTTTACTATTTTTTTAAAACTATAGATGAGGAGCGAATAAACTTGAAAATTGATTTTCAAACAACTGAAAAAAAGATTATGGGGCGGTCATCTTTGGAACAGTAGCTTTTACATCGAAACCGTTGGTTCGATTTCAGAAGATGTAATTCGCAAGTATATCGAAAATCAGAAAAAAGGAGATTCGTAATGGTACGAACGTATAAGTTTCGTATTGAGCCAACCAAAGAACAGCGAGAAAAAATAAATGAAACGCTCATGTATTGCCGATGGCTCTATAATGCCTTGCTTGAACAGCGAATTACGGCATACAAAAAGTGCGGCGTATCCCTGACGTTCTATTCCCAAAAGAAAGAGTTACCTGCGCTAAAAAAGGTGTGTGAAGAGTATAAGGACGTTCATTCGCAAGTCTTACAAAACGTAGTCGAACGTTTGGATAAAGCGTATCAAGCCTTTTTCAGACGGTTGAAGCGTGGCGAAAAAGCAGGATTTCCTCGCTTCAAAGGGATGAATCGCTATCACAGTTTTACGTATCCGCAATCAGGATTTTCACTCGAAGGAAAATACATCACGCTGTCCAAAGTTGGAACCGTTCGAATCAAACTACATCGTCAAGTGCAAGGTATAATCAAAACGTGCACAGTCATCGCTAAAAATGGACGATATTATGTTTGTTTGTCCTGTGAAATGGAAACAAAAACGCAATCAACAGGGAAAAAGATCGGTGTAGATTTGGGCTTACAGCATCTGGCGATCACATCGGATGGTGATTTTTATCATATTCCCAAGTATTTGCGTAAAAGCGAGCGACAACTCAAAAAGTTACAGCGTATTGTATCAAGGCGAAAGAAAGGGTCAAACCGCCGTAAAAAGGCTGTGGCACTCCTCGCCAAGAAGCATGAGTACATTGCGAATCAGCGCAGAAATAATGCGCATCAGATTTCACGTCAATTGGTCAATCGCTATGATTTGATCGCCTTTGAAGACTTGAAAATCACAAACATGGTGAAAAATCATCATCTTGCAAAGAGTATTGCAGACGCAGGGTGGAATCAACTTGTGCAGTTCACCACTTACAAGGCTGAAAGTGCTGGTAAGCGTGTTGTTCTGGTTGATCCACGAAACACAAGTCAACAATGCTCAAGCTGTGATGAAATCGTAAAGAAAACATTGGCTGTACGGACACATCGTTGCCCTTCTTGTGGATTTGAATGTGACCGTGATGTAAATGCCGCCAAAAACATTCTCAAACGGGCAGTACAACAACTACAAAACGTGTCGTAAGACACGCTAGGCTAGGAACTAGCCTTCGTGGAGAATGCGACAATAGTCGGCTCGATGAAGCGAGAAGCTCTCCAATTTATTGGAGAGAGGTTCACATAGGTTATGCTTTGAGATTTCAATGAAAAGAAACCCAAAAAGAGAAGCTATCATTAAACTAAGTGGTCCTACTTGTAATAGATACCAGGCATGAATACTTTTCATTGGTTTAAAAAAATGTGACATACCACCTGGTACAGAAATTGTAACGGACCATATCCAGAAAAGTGCATACACATACACGACGATAACTGTAGCATATGCGATATTGACAGCATGCTTTAAAATTGATTGATATTTTTTCATGAGTTTACCCCTTTTAATAAATTTTTTGTCCTGCGTTCTTTGGTTTCTTTCTCTTCAAATCAGTCTGGAGTTTGCACTCACACTCGAGAACACAGGTACTGTTGCTCGGGCATGAACGGCAAAACAGCTCGTCGCGAATGACTTCGCGCTGCCAACTTAATTGGTTCGATTGGTTCAAAATGATTCACGATCCTTTCTTCCTTTTTTGTGTAGTAATTTAGGAAAAATATATGTGTCTTTCTTTGTTGATTAAGAAGAGATTAAGAATGTATGTTCTGAGTTGAATTTTGTGAGGAATTACACGTATAATTGGAGTAATTCGTTATGTTAGTGTAATTCATCGTGAACTCACTGGTTTGCTGGACCGGATGAGTTCTTTTCTTTTTCCGGAAAATCATGAAAACGACCTAAGATCAGTTGTTTCCATTGCTGGTGGAAGTCTGCTTTAGCCAGCTGTAGTTTCATGATGAGGATTCGTAGTTGTCCGGCACGGTGAGCATCCTTTTCTTCCAGGCTCCGAAGGATTCCGGATTCCAATTGCTCAAGAATCAAGCCAATTTCTTGGCCATCAAGCGCGATGCTCGCTTTTGCTTCAATATTCGTTTTTACTTTCGTCTCTCCCATTGTCTTCACCTGAATCGAAGAGAGATGGCTTTCAACGCCAGCTCCTTATTTTGACTATCGAGGCAATCTATCTCACTTAAATTCAACTTGTTTCGTTCATTGAAAAGATGGAGAGCCAAATTCAGCATAAACTTTTCGCTTGTTGCCCAATGACGCGCCGCGTTTTTTAAAGCCGAGATGTCAATCATTTCGCTTTCTAAATCAAAATATTTTGTGGTGAAATGTTGTTTGAGCTTAGGATGCTCACTAAAAAGGAACAGAACGGGCTTCCAATATCGATCCCGGTATAATTTTTCCGGTACGGCCCCCTTTTTTGTCATTTGATTCATCCCCTTTTTTTATTTGTGTACCTGTAATGCTATGGCTTGACCATCGGACAAGGCCGAGTATCACCCGGCAAAGTATTCATCTTTAGTTAGCTTTTTTTTCTTTCTGTTCTTCTGCAATACGTTCCGGAATTCCAGCGTTAACGATGAATTGGAAGTACTCCTTCACCTTCTCAACGCTGGGCATTTTTGTGATAATCGTTTCCTGTTGCATTGCGCCCCCTCCCTTGCATGTTACTATATGTCGTTAGGACGGTCGGACTACCCTAGAAAGTGCTGCCGATTCAGCTTCTGCGATAAGCCGGGTAATTTCCAGAAAGTCATCGATGGCTTCCTCTTTGGTATAGAGAACATCTTTTTCCAGGTAGTTCATCACCCGAAGTACCTTGGTTTTCAAGTCTGAAAGACAAAAGACTTCCGTTATGGTCTTTTCTTCCATGCTCAGCACCTCCCACCTCTTAATCTCCTGGTTAGCGGGTAGAAGCACAGCTATTTTTGCAATGTAAACAAACGCCGTTTTCTAACCCCATACTATTCCCTCCTAACTCGGTTCAATTTGAGTAATCAACTACCCTCCAGCGCGACCAGTTGTAGGAATTTTCTTTCAAACGTCGAATGTATATAAGTTAAGCTTCTGCATTGGAGGGCAATGTTTCCAATAAAGAAAAATAAAAAAATATATAACTGGATTTTAATGTTTCAATACGTGACGATTTTTTTTCAAAAAAAATTGTCCATTCAAATCCTAATGCTTTAGCAATGGCTTTTGCCATTTCAACACTTGGATTTCTTTTACCTGATTCGATATTGCTGTAAGCACTGCGACTAATCTTCGCCATCTTTGCCACTTGTTCATGTGTTAAGTCGCCACGTTTTTCAACAAGCCAATCTCTCAAGTCTAACACCACCTATTTTCGATTCGTAATGAAACAATCACTTTCTTTATTATATGTTTCGAATCGAATCATGTCAATAAATTTATTTCTTTTTGAAACAAATATTTTTGGTTTCATTTTGAAACGATATACTTGTTATAAGAAAGGGGTGATTGTGTGTTAGGCAACCGATTATCAAACTTAAGGAAACGTTTAAGTTTAACCCAAGATCAGGTTTCAAAACATTTGGGAATATCGCGTAGCGCTTACGCAAATTACGAGTCAAATAATCGCGAACCAGATAATAACACCCTTGAAAAATTTGCTGATTTTTACGGAGTTACTGTGGATTATCTACTAGGTAGAGATAATACGATTCATGATATCAATTTTACTGATTTAGGGACTTTCTCCTCTCGCCTCAAACAGGGATTAACTAAGAAGAACATTACCGTTGAACAAGTCGCTGAAGAATGCCATGTTAAACCTTCCTACATCGAAGAACTTATCACGGATCCTAAAAAACTTCCCGGGGTGGGTACTTTATACAAACTGGCAGAATTGATCGATGTGACGCCGGATTATCTGGCCGGGTTTACGGACGATCCGAAGGGCTTTGATCCACGGACGCCGCGCCCTAAGGAAATGGAAGAATTCCTGGATCAAGAAGAAGTTATGTTCCAGGGTATCCCCCTTTCGGAAGAGGATAAGGAAAAAGTAAAAAACGTATTAGCCGCTGTATTTATGGATGCTAAGAAACGCAACAAGAGAAAATAGCGACACTGTTACATAAAATGGTGTCGTCTTTTTTTACCTATTCCTACGGAAAACGTTGGGGATAATGGGAATGGATGTGGGGAACATCTATTGAAATGGAACCATGATGAACGAACATGCTGCAAAAGGAATACTTGTTACGACATCAACAACGGATATTTCTTAACCATTCTTCACTCTATTCACACGGTGAAGAAATTGGTGAACAAATATCGGGGGGATGGATTTAATTTGGATATCGAACAGGAGGTTCACAAAGTTATTAAGAGATGGAAAACGCGAAATCCATTTGAAATCGCGGAACAGGAAAACATTCATATTTTAACAATGGACATGCCGCCAAGCATCCGTGGTATGGCATTGAAAGCTCGTGGTCATCGATACATTGTTCTAAATGAGGAGATGGAAGGATATGAACGGCGGGCTGTCTGCGCGCATGAGCTTGGGCATCATTTCCTGCATCCTGGGACAAGCTACCGGTTTATTGAGGAAAAAAGCCTGTTTATCCCTGGAAGGTTTGAGCGTGAGGCAAATGAATTCGCAGCTATGTTACTGGTCGATGAATCGCTCATCTATTCCGGGGATACGATTGGAATGATTGCGGAAAAATTAGAGGTCCCTAGTAATTTAGTGGCTTACTACCGGCCGATGTTTAACGGCCAACTGATGCGCTCTGGCGAGGAAACGTATGCGAGCGTGAGGATTAGGTAGATTATTGTCAAGCGCCCAAACGAAATCGTCCAGATGTTCGCCTCGCTGGCTGGCCTTCCTGCAGGCAAGTCAGCCTCTGGCAACCTAGGTGATTTACGAATGGCGCAATAACATTCCGCAATTTCCGGGATAAATGATGCCTTTATTATAGCCATTGGGTTAACGGTTGTCGCTTCGGTCTTTTTGTTTTTTATAAAGAGGGTGGTGCCGCAAAAATAAAACTTCAGCGTATAAGCGATCCTTACTGACATCACACAGGAAAAAGCACAGGATGAATGTTATTCATGAAAATAAGACTTTTAAACCAAAAACATTGTATAATTATGTCAACAGCATGAACTACAACCAATTTTAATCCTAATATTAAAAAAGGAGGTTGTATTACGTTGTTTGAACATAATCAATATGTACCAATCGTTCGCTGGAGAAGAGGCGAACAAAAAGCCCTTCAACTACTTGACCCTGCACTAAAAAACTCTATGACTCCACTAATCGAAATACCACCTATTCCTTGGAACTTTAAAGATGACATGCCGGAAAAAACTATTGACGAATTTCTTGAAGGTATTGCAACAAAGATTAGGGCTTCTTGGGATCATGAAGGACCTGTGCTTATAGATGCTCTTCAAGTATGCTTAGAAGATGATGAGATAATGCAAGATGGCCGACATCCACTAGAATTTATCATCGATGAAATACAAGCAACTGGGATAACCGCCATTCCAGTCACCGGTTCTCAACGAGGTGTTAACTATCAACAAGCGGTGAAAAATATTTTGGCTAGGTACAATGACGGACTTTGCATTAGATTAGAAAATAATGACTTTGATGCCTTAGCCGAAAACATTAATTGGTTTCTCCAGTTCTTTAATATAACGCCTGAAGAAACTGATGTGATTATGGATTATAAGTATGTCGATCCTAGATACGAGACAAGAATAACTCGACTAGTTGTAGGCACAATTTCAACACTTCCTCATCTATTGGACTGGCGGACCTTAACTTTTACTGCGACTGCAGTTCCGGAAGATTTAAGTCAAATCTCTACAGGTCAAGATGGTGCTATTCCCCGTACAGAATGGCTGATTTACAAAAAAGTTATTCAGTTTAATGTAAAAAGATCTCCGTCATTTGGTGATTACATAATTTCTAATCCATCATACGGAGATTTTAATCCCCTTACTATGCAAATGGCTGCAGGGATAAGATACACAGTAGCTAATGATTTCCTAATCTTCCGTGGTTATTCTGTAAGAAGTCCTCGACATAATGGATGGGGACAAGCTCAGGGTCTATGTGAAAGAATTATCACTCATCCTCAATACTGTGGTCAGCACTATTCTTATGGTGATGATTATATATACGAATGTGCTAAAGGGAACCAAAGTACAGGTACCGCTGAAACGTGGCGAAGAGTAGGAACGAACCATCATTTAACACTTGCGATTAATGAACTCTCCAACCTTCACGCCGCTTCAACAACTTGTTAACTTCTAGTCTTAACTCTTTTAGTGGAACCATCTGGGCTAAACGTTCGAAAATCTGTTGCTTGGGCTTGCTCAAATACCCTTTGTGCAAGCCTCTTTCTTTTAATATGGACAAAGCTTCATCTTTCCATAGAAGTTGAACAAGTGCCAAAGCATCTTGTGATGGATTCTTACGCCCTTTTTTCATCTTTTTTAAGACAGCTTTTCCATTTTTATTTGTAACAGAAATGATCCCCCACCATTCAGGCACAATTTCTCTGACTTTTTCTAAATAATCATGAGCAGTAACGATTGTAACTCTGTCAAAAACTCGATTATAATCACTTACTTGCGAGGGTAAACGAATAAGCGTATCGCTTTCACTTTTTATTTCGTACCCATGAATAACTCCATTGATAACAACTATATCTACGCGCGATGTTCCTCGACATACACACATTTCACTGACGATTCTGGTATCAGGTTGGATTAAACATTCTTCTTGGAGTTTTTTCATTAGTTCTTCTCGAACATGATTATCTTTTAACTTTTCCATAATCAAAATCATCCCTACCCCGTATTTTATTCCATTGGCAACAGGAAAAATTTAATGCTCTTATTTTAATATAAATTTCACCTATTCTTGGCATTTACTATATTAATCCCTGTCCTCGTATTACTTTACATGGTACTGTCAGAGTTATCAAAAGAGAAATAGACCTCCCTTGAGCCTCTAACTGGAGGAGGTCTATTTCCAAAAAATAATCTTTGAATCGCCCCGCCTCAGGGAGCGTCTATTGGATTGGATTAAAGGAAATACGGGCAATCCATACTGTTCCTTGCTTAAAGTGATTTTCCATATTTGTCATCGTAAATATCATCATCCTTATTCAACCAGAAATCAAACGCTTCTCCCACATAAATGGCATCCTTTGGTTGAAAATTGTATTTTTTATTAAGCAGCTCAATCAGTTCTATTTGTTTGTCTAGTGGGAGGTTTTCGATATCTTTTAAGATTTTTTCGACTGTCATTTTATTCCCCTCCTATTTCATTCCTTTTCTACATTATACCAAAAAGCATAGAAAAGACGCTAATGATAACAAGGTATTCCCCCCTTCCTATTATTGAGGAAGGGGGGATTTCCCTTTATCTATTTTTTCGGCTGAAGTTTCGTTTTTGACCAATAAACCCGAACGGTTCCATTGGCCACATTGTTTCCATGATTCTCTTCGTCCACAGCGTCATCATAATTAACCTCTTCTTTCACCTGTATATCGAGATAGGCGTTTTCCGGATATGGAGATTTGTAGGAAGTACCAAAAGCTTTATAATCCGGCGTTGGTACTTCGAGATGCACCAATTTTCCAGGTTTCATTGAAGTTACCGTTCGCACGAATTCCTGTTTGTATCCGGGGTAAGAAACGGTAATTTTCACGTTGCATGTGATCGGGATCTCGATCGCATTGCCGTCTTTGTCGTATACATAGAAGCCGCCATTTTTTACGATACAATCAATCGGCGTCGTTTTGACAAAGCGTAAGTTTGACTGGCCCACTGGAATTTCAGCCGCTAAATCGTAAGCACCTGGAGTAGAAACAGGGGGCCTTACGGGTTTTTTAACTACAGCTGGAACAGATATATCCTTGGCGTTATCCGTATAGGTCGTTTCATCGGATGGGTTATCATGATTAGGATTGATTGTGGCCTGCAGATGGACGGTATTTTGCAAAGGTATCGAAAAAGAAAAGGTGAGCGTCTGCTGCTGACCGGCCCCGAGTGTCACCGTTTGGCTCATGGGAGAGTTCCCATCTACGGCAAGGAC
>NZ_AUMJ01000067.1 GCF_000430625.1 Aneurinibacillus terranovensis DSM 18919 | reverse complement strand
TGGCTCTATCTCGCGAGTATTATGGATCTCTACCAGCGTGAAATTGTCGGTTGGTATGCGGATAAACAAATGACGAAAGCCTTAGTCCTCAAGGCGTTGGACAGGGCCTATGACAAAAAGAAGCCCAAAGGAAAAGTTCTTCACCACTCCGATCGAGGGAGTCAATATGCTTCTAAAGACTATCAGGATCGTCTGGAACAGTACAACATGATTGGTAGCATGAGCAGAAAAGGCAATTGCTATGACAACGCTTGTATTGAGTCTTTTCATAGCATTATTAAGAAAGAGCTAATTTACCTAAACAAGTTTAAGACCCGTGAAGAGGCTAAAAAACACATCTATGAGTATATAGAATTTTTTTACAATCGAAAAAGAATTCATTCGTCAATCGGGTACTTCACACCCCTTCAATACGAACGTATGTACTATAACTTTATTAAAAATGCTGCCTAGATCTTTACTTTTTGTGTCCATTCTATTGACCTAATACCATTTGCACAGAAAAAAATAAATCCGGAGTGAGGTCATTTCCCTTCCGGATTTTTATCGTTTCCCACTATCTTACTCGTAAACGTAGTAATCCGCGGGGCGGACACGAGCTGTTCATAAAGAAAATTTCAACCCAAGCGCGGCAATATCGTTCAGGTAGAGCGCTTCTTCAATTTTTTGCGTAATTTCATCTGATACGTACGGCTCACAATGGGGGCAGATAATCGCAGGAATGCTCAGGATTTCCACCGTCTTTTTTCCGTCCGGTGTAATCCAGTAACAGTTTTTTACTCCCTCGTTCGCTTCTTTTCCACACCAAATGCATTCAACCATGTTTTCCCCTTTAGGCGTCTTTTTCTTCATTTTTAGCCTTCATTAATTTTGCTTTCATCTCATCGCGTTTCGTACGGTGATCCTTGAGAGAGGTATGGTCTTCAGCATTTTGGTAATTTTTTCGCTTGTTCATACGGCGCAGGTTTTCCGGAACGAGGTTGAACTTCTCATCGCGCATAATGGCCGCGATCCCAACTGTTTCTTCTTGCTTTTTCATGCCGTACACTTCATTAAAGTAAGCGTCCGCACGGCCCGAAACATAGCCCTTAGGCTCCGGGTAGGAGGTGATAACCCCTTCAAAATTGCGGAGAACGACTTTTTCCGGACTCTGGGAAATCATATAGTTTGGCTGCAGAGCAATCTTGCCACCGCCACCCGGCGCATCGACGACAAAGGTTGGAACCGCATAGCCGGACGTATGGCCACGCAGGCCTTCAATAATTTCAAGTCCCTTCGATACCGGTGCCCGGAAATGGCCGATTCCCTCCGATAAATCACACTGGTAGATATAGTAGGGGCGGACGCGTATTTTTACCAGTTCATGCATCAATTTTTTCATAATGATGGTACTGTCGTTTATGCCAGCCAGAATAACAGATTGATTGCCGACCGGCACTCCGGCGTTACCAAGCATTTCGCACGCTTTTTTGGCCTCCGGTGTAATTTCGAGCGGCGTATTAAAGTGCGTGTTGAGCCAGATTGGATGGTACTTCTTTAAGATATTGCACAAGTTTTCCGTGATGCGCTGCGGGAATACAACAGGTGCCCGGGTCCCAATCCGAATAATTTCAACGTGCGGAATGGCCCGCAAGTTTTTCAGTACGTACTCCAGCACTGTGTCGTTAATAAGCAGGCCGTCCCCGCCTGAAATAAGCACATCGCGAACTTCCGGTGTCGCACGGATATAGGCTATCGCCGCGTCGAGTTGGTTCTTAGGTACCCCCATTCCGATTTGACCCGAGAAGCGGCGGCGAGTACAATAGCGGCAGTACATCGAACACTGGTTCGTGACAAGGAACAATACCCGATCCGGATACCGGTGGGTAAGGCCGGGAACCGGGGAATCTTCATCTTCATGCAGCGGGTCTTCCAGATCATATTTTGTTTTCATCATTTCCTGTGAGATGGGGACCGACTGCATGCGAATCGGACACCGGGGATCGTCCGGATTCATTAAGTTTGCATAGTAAGGTGTGATGTTTAAAGGGATCGTTTGTGTGGAAATGCGTACCCCTTCCTCTTCTTCCGGAGTTAAATGTACCACCTTTTTTAAATCTTCAACCGTTCTGATCGTATGGGTTAACTGCCAGTGCCAGTCATTCCACTGCTCATCCGTAACATCTTTCCATAGTTCTACCTTGTGAAAATCTCTTGATGTAACCGGAGTCGGCAATCCCTGCCCGTTCAATTGAGCTAAATCCTTTTCGAGTAAACTCATGTATATACACCCCTTGGTAGAGATTATTTGCTTGTTATTAGTAAATAAGCAAATTGTGTGCCAATTTTAGAATGGTCGGAATATTAATTTCATAGTTAAACTTCGAACTCGTTGTAAGCTACGGATTGCTTGTTAACTACAGACTGTTTGTAAAACTACGGACTGACTGTAAATGGCGATATTACCTCTACAGGAGACTTGTTAGTGTCAAGCTGCAGACGGAAATAAGAAAAACTCGCGGGCGTTGCCGCTCGTCCTTTTTCTGCGGGGAAGCGAAACGGCCACACGCTCCACATCGAAAAAGCAACGTTCGGCACACTCCCGCGAGTTTTTCTCGGGTGACCAATGGAAGGAAAGTATATGTTGCTTTACAGTGTTAAAGCAACATATACTTTCCTTAACGGTAAAAAAGAGAAAAGGCTGCGCCCTTTCTCTTGAATAAAAAAACGATACAGTTGTAAATAAGGTGCTGAATATTTTGCATCTTACAAAAATCTTGCTGCCGGAAATTTGGCTAGAGGTTGTATTTTTTCAATTTATATTGGAGAGATTGCCTTTTTAGATTAAGAAATTCGGCGGCGCGGCTTATATTTCCGCCACATTCTTTGAGGGCGTCCGCGATCATATCACGCTCAATTTTGTCTATTACGGCTGGCAAATTAATCGGTGTTGTGCAGGAGGCGCGGGACGCCGCCGCAGAAAGCACGGGAGCCACCGGAATGGCCGATTCTCGGTGTATCAGGGATGTCTCGCCAGGAAACAACGGAAGGTGGTGCACTTCAATTTGTGCCTCACCTGAATCCAGCATGTTAAAGGCTGATTCAATGGCATGCCGCAGTTCGCGGATATTTCCCGGCCATGAATAGCTCAGCAGCTGCCTCATAGCCGGTTCGCTCACTCCTGTCACGTTCATGCCGAATGTTTGATTGAATTTATCAATAAAGTGTTTAACAAGAAGTGGAATATCCTCGCCCCGTTTTAAAAGCGGAGGGAGTTCAATATTGACCACATTCAGTCGATAATACAGGTCTGTACGAATAATCCCCTTATCGATTGCTTCCCGGGCCGGGATATTCATCGCGGCAAGAATACGGACGTTCACATTCTGTTCTGCCATACCGCCAATCCGTCTTATTTTACCATCCTGAAGTACCCGGAGAAGCTTCGCCTGCAGTTGAAGGTCAAGGCTGTTAATTTCGTCAAGAAACAGGGTCCCGCCATTGGCCTGCTCAAAGATGCCGGGCCGATCAATTGCTCCGGTAAAAGCGCCTTTCGTAGTCCCGAATAATAGCCCTTCCATTAAGTCGCGGGGAACCGCTGCGCAATTCTGGGCGATAAAAGGTTTGTCGTGGCGGATGCCGGCGTTATGGATGCTTTGCGCGATCAGTTCCTTACCGGTTCCGGTAGGTCCCGAGATAAGGACAGGGGAACTGGTGCGTGACGCTTTTTTTGCAATGGTAAGGGCCTGCACAAAAAGCTGGCTTTCTCCGATTAAATCACTGAAGTGATATTGGGTATCGTTTGTTTTCTTCGTTTTTCGGCTGCTTCTAAAAAGCTGCTGCCGTAAATCCAGTACTTGATCGTTGAGCTGAACGATGCGCGTAATATCTTCGGCAAGTTCTACCGCGCCAACAATGTCACCGTTTTTTTTCAAAGGGTAGGTACTGTTAATAGAAGTAATTTGTTTGCCCGTAAGATTTACATACGTTTGCATTTTATCAATGATTTGTTCCCCCGTGTGCAGGACCCGAATCAGCGTACTGCTTTCATCCGTAAGGGAGGGAAAGAGGTGAAACACGCTTTTGCCCTCTACGCTTTCCCGTTCTAACCCGTCAATCTCAGCCATTTTGTTGTTGTAAAAAACGGTGGTCCCGTCTTTTCCTACAATATGGACACCTATATTTATCATGCCAAGCAACCATTCCAAATGATCAGACCACTGTGCTGTTATATCAGACAATTTTAATCACCCTTACAATCAAAAAGTAATGAATAACCCGGGTACCAATAGCTATAAAATGGGTGCCTCTGGCACAATTTTTGCAAATATTGTTCCAACAGAAAGGTGTAACCGGAGGTGCTTATGCGTATAGAAAACGAAAACTATTATTCGAATGGTGTAGAAAGCGGCCCTGACTTTATGATGAACGTCTGTTTTGACCCGTTTAACAAACGAATGCGCGTGGACGATTACCGGGGAAATATCTGTTCCATTGAAAACAAAATCCGGGAACTGGCCGGCAAGTACGCGTTTACAAAAGTGATTGTTAAGACGCGTCCTGAACACTGGCAGACGTTCCTTTCCAGGGGCTATATGTTGGAAGGTGTGTTTAAAGGCTATTTTAACGGAAGTGACGCATACAGCATGGCACTCTATTTTGACCTCGAAAGAAGAACGAGCGGTTACTGGATAGAAGAAGACGAGATTTTAGACCGGGTTCTCAGTCTTCCGCAGAAATTTGAACGGCCGGACCTTCCTTCCGGGTATGCGCTTCGACTGGCGACCGCTGATGATGCCGATCAACTGGCGGTTTTATACAATGACGTTTTTCAAACGTACCCAACCCCGATGAATAAACCACACTATATTAAAAATGTGATGGAAGAGGGGACTCTGTTCTTTTTAATCGAGAACAGCGGGCGTATTGTCAGTGCTGCGTCGGCCGAAGTGAATGCCAGCTACCATAATGCTGAGATGACGGACTGTGCCACGCTTCCTGAACACCGGAAGCATGGCCTGATGAGGGTGCTCATCATAGCGTTGGAGCAAGAGCTGCTCAGCCGCCGCATTTATTGTGCATACTCGCTTGCCCGGTCTCTCTCGTTTGGTATGAATGCGGTGTTCCACCAGTTAGGCTATTCCTATACAGGACGTTTAACAAAGAACTGCAATATTTTTGATAAGTTCGAAGATATGAGTCTATGGGTGAAAAATCTCAGCGATGTGAACTAACGTATTATTGCCGATTGTTTGGCGGTTTGGTCAATCCTGTAAGCCATAATCGCTAGATGAAATTGAAAGAGCGTGTCGGCATGCTCCAGAGTTTTTCCTGTTTTCGCCTGAATTTGTTCCAATCGATACTTTAAAGTGTGACGATGAACAAACAGACTTGCCGCCGTATTTTTCATATTCATGTTATGCCGGATATAGCATTCCAATGTTTCAAGCAGGCGCGAATGGTGTTTTGCATCATAATGCAGGAGCGGAGCCAGCAGCTTCTCGTATAACGAGGAAAGCGAAACTCCAGCGTCTTTCATTTGTAAAAGCGCTTCATAGACTCCGATTTTTTCATAAGGCATGTGCCGGATTCCCGTTAACCGTGCCACATGAAGAGCGTAGCGCGCTTCGCGTGAGCGTTCTGAAAGTTGAGTAATGTCGTCGGAAATCGAGCTTGAGCCAACATACAGAGCGGTAGGATAGCGAAGCTGCCACTGGTCCGTGATTTCTTTAACCAGGTCACTTATGCTTTGGCTTCCGTTTACCGGTTTGACCATAAGCACGAGGGCATTCATTTTTTCCCGTACAAGAGCAGGAGAAGGAAATTTTTTTACTGCCTGCTGGACGACCGATAGGACATCCTCATCCCCTTCGGCAGCTATCCGTATCACAGCGATCTGACCATTCATGTCATAGCCTAGCTTGCGTGCCTGTTTGTAAATGTAGGCTTTGTCCCTAATGTCGGTTTCAAGAAGTTCATCCAAAAAATCACCCTGCAGGCGAAGCCACACTTCATCAACCGCGCGCTGCTTAAGAAAATCAATCGCGCATACCGTGCCGGCCTGTTCAATGATCATAACATCCATTTCAGTCAGGGGAGGCAAATTCGAACTTTTAACCACATAAAGGCAGCCGTAATAATTTTCAACCGCAATCGGATAAACCAAACGGTGGGCAGACAGGAGGAGAGGTTTTTCCAACGATGCCGGAACATCCTGCTCAAGGAGAAACCCGCTTTCAATGGCCTCGTCATTAGCACAACTGCTCTCAACCAGGGTATGGAACGCGTCAAAGATGAAGACATCGGCTTCAAGCAGTTCGGCAAGCAGAGCAGCAACGGCCCCAAGCCCTTTATTGCGCAATATGAGATTGGTTAGCTTATGGTGAATCGCCTGTATCTCCTCAGCCATTTTCAACTGGTTATTAACGATATGCGTGAGTAGAACTTTCGTTACTTCAGAAAAATTCATATGCTTTGGAATTTCAATCAGCGGCAAATGAAACGTATTGGCCGCATTAATAAATTCCTCTGGAATTCTTTCCATATAAAATCCTGTGTGGATGGCCACGGCAGAAAGCTTTTGCCTGGCGAGCCGTTCGATGAAATGACGGCGGTTTTTTTTCGTATCGAGCCCAAAGCCGGTTGTAATGAGAAATTCACCTTCCTGGAGGCGTGTAACATCTTCGATAATCTCAACAATGGTTACCCACTTAATGGTCCGGTGAAGGCCGCCCTGTCCGCCTACAAGCTTTATTTGTGCAATATCAGGGAGCTGCAAGGCCTCATTTACCGTAATCGACATATCATGTCCTCGCTTTTTCAATCTGCTTCTTTATACATGTTGTATAAAAGTATACCATTTTTTTATTGATTAATGCGAATATTTTTTCAAGTCGGGTTTTTGTATGATCAAACTATAAAACAGTCCAAGGGAGAAGTGAGTATGATCAAACACAGTTATGTGATAAAGCCTCTGCTGGATAAAGAATATCCTATGGTTTCATCCGGAAAAGGGATCTATTTGTATGATAGCAATGGCAAGCAATATCTGGACGGGTGCTCCGGTGCCGTTACTGCGAATATAGGACACGGTGTACAAAAAGTGATTGAGGCGATGAATGAACAGGCGAATAAGGTCTCGTTTACCTACCGCTCACAATTTACGAGTGAGGCGGCAGAGAGGCTAGCTGAAAAATTGGCCCAATGGTCGCCCGGCGATTTAAACTACGTATTCTTTGTGAACAGCGGATCGGAAGCGACCGAAACAGCAATGAAAATCGCCATTCAATACTGGCAGGAGCTTGGGCGGCCGGGGAAAAACAAAGTTTTATCGCGCCATATGAGCTATCATGGCATAACTATGGGAGCGCTTTCGATGTCGGGGCACGTACTGCGGCGAAAACGTTTCGTACCGCTGCTTGAGGACTTTCCAGTGGTTGAACCCCCTTATTGTTACCGCTGCCCGTTTAACAGCAGCTACCCTAGCTGTGATTTACAGTGTGCCAATCAATTGGAAACGGCGATTCACCGGATAGGCGCTGATAATATTGCTGCGTTTATTGCCGAACCCATTATTGGCGCATCCGGCGGAGCCGTCACCCCACCTCCGTTCTATTACCAGCGTATTAAGGAAATCTGTGAAAAATATGAAATTCTTTTTATTGCGGACGAAGTTATGACCGGAAACGGCAGAACCGGAAAAATGTTTGGAATCGACCACTGGGATGTGGTGCCTGACTTAATGGCGCTTGGGAAAGGCATGAGTGCCGGTTATACGCCGATGGCGGCGGCTGTTGTGAGCGAGCGGATTATCCGTGTCATTGAGAACGGGTCAAAATCGATTATGTCCGGCCACACGTATAGCGCCAATCCGCAGTCTGCAGCGATTTCTCTTGCGGTGATGAAGTACATGGAGGAAAATCACTTGGTTGCTCAGGTTGATGAGAAAGGAAAGCGATTAATGGATGGGTTGGATCGCCTGCGTGCCAAGCATAAATGGATTGGGGATGTTCGGGGGAAAGGACTGTTATGCGGAATTGAATTTGTAAAAGACCTCTATTCGAAACAACCATTCCCGTTGAGTCTCCGGTTTACAGAACGGTTAATTGAGAAAGCGATGGCAAACGGGTTGCTTATTTATAATGCCTCCGGTGCAGTGAATGGGCAGGCGGGAGATGCCGTCATTATCGCCCCTCCCTTTGTCATTTTGGAGGAAGAAATCGACAAATTAGTTGAACTGCTCGATCGCTCGATTACTGAACTGGCAGAGGAGCTAACAAACGATTCCGGCTCCCAAACGTTTACGGTGTAGAGGAAGGAGGAACGGTTATGGAACGGGAGACACTCTCCAAGGTGGTGACAGTGGAGGAAGCCCTTCGCTTTATTACAGACGGGACCTGCCTGATGTACGGCGGGTTCGGCGGGGTTGGAAATCCGCCGACGCTCATGGACGGTATTTTAAAAAAAGGGGTGAGAAATCTTCGCCTCATTGGCAACGATACCGGATTCCCTGATATCGGAATCGGGCGTATGATCACTGCGGAACGGGCGAGCTCGCTGATTACGTCGCATATCGGTTCCAATCCGAACGCCGGACGCTTGATGACAGAGGGGAAATTGCACGTAACATTCTATCCACAGGGGACGTTGGCAGAAAAAATTCGGGCCGGTGGAATGGGGCTCGGGGGAATTCTGGTCGATGTCGGGCTTGGCACGATAGTGGAAGAAGGCAAGCAAAAGATTGAAATCGAAGGAAAAACGTATATGGTTGAACCGGCCCTTACCGCCGAAGTCGGGATTGTCCATGCCTTAAAAGCAGATGAATACGGAAATCTTATTTTTGATAAAAGCGCACGCAATTTCAACCCGCTTGTGGCAATGGCGGCGGATATTACCATTGCCGAGGTAAATGAAATCGTTCCGGTAGGCGAGCTGAACCCGGAAGAAATTATCACGCCAGGCATTTATGTGGATTACATCGTAAAAAGCGAAGGGGTGAACTGGAAATGGGCGTGGGAGTAGAGCAGCGGACGATGATTGCGAGGCGGGCGGCAAAAGAAATCAAACCGGGGATGGTTGTCAATCTCGGGATTGGAATCCCGACGCTTGTTGCCAACTATATCCCCGATAATTGGGGCGTGATGTTCCACGCGGAAAATGGGATTCTTGGAACCGGGCCGAGTCCTGCAAAAGGGGAAGAGGACGAGAATTTGTGTAACGCCGGAGGATTTCCGGTGACGATTGTGCCGGGGGCGTCCTATTTTGACAGTACGGTAGCTTTTGGGATGATCCGCCGTGGCTATCTTGATATTACGATTCTTGGCGCACTGGAAGTAAGCGAGAAGGGAGATCTGGCGAACTGGATTGTGCCGGGGAAGCGCGTGCCCGGGATGGGAGGCGCCATTGAGCTTGCGCAAAAAGCGAAGAAGGTCATTGTACTTATGAACCATACGAGTAAAGGAGGGGAACCTAAAATTCTCCGCACCTGTACCTTGCCGCTTACGGCTCCGGCCTGCGTCAATATGATTATTACGGAACGCGCCGTCATAGAAATAAAAAACGGGGCCCTTCATTTGAAAGAAGTTCTCTATCCGTATACCGTGGAACAGGTAGTTGAGAACACGGGAGCTCCGCTTTATTTCGAAGGAGAAGTACCTGTTATCGGAGGTGCACTGCAAGATGAAGGATAGAATCGAGAAGTGGATGCGGGAAAACCGCCAGCAAATGATTAATTTTCTACAGCAGGTTGTTCAGGCGCCGAGCACACAGGGAAATGAAGCGGGCGCCCAGAAGCTTATCGCTGATAAGTTAAGGGAAATGGGACTTGAAGTAGATGTGTGGGAACCGACTGGAGACGAGTTAGTAAAACACCCTTATTTCTGCTCTCCGCGTACAGAATTTACAGGAAGTCCTAATGTTGTCGGGGTATGGAAAGGTATTGGCAACGGTAAATCCCTTATTTTGAACGGGCATATTGACGTCGTTCCGGTTGGGGATGTAAAACAATGGGAGGATAACCCGTTTAGCGGGAAAATAGAAAACGGAAAAATGTATGGGCGTGGCGTGACGGATATGAAGGGCGGCAGTATCGCGATGTTGTTTGCGATAGAAGCACTGCAGGCATTGGACATACGATTAAAAGGAGACGTGATTTTCCAAAGTGTGGTGGAGGAAGAGAGCGGAGGCTGCGGTACGTTGTCTGCCGTGCTGCGCGGTTATAAGGCGGATGCGGCCCTTATCCCCGAGCCGACTGAGATGAAAATTTTTCCGAAGCAACAGGGCTCAATGTGGTTTCGTATCCGGGTGAAGGGGCGGTCCGCTCACGGAGGGACCCGATATGAAGGCGTAAGCGCGATTGAAAAAGCGATGCTCGTAGTAGATGCGGTGCGGCGCCTGGAGCAAGAGCGCAATAATAAAATTACTGACCCTCTCTATGAACAGATTCCTATTCCTATTCCGATCAATATTGGAATGATTCAGGGCGGGGAATGGCCGTCTTCTGTGCCTGATGCTGTCGAACTGCAGGGTCGAATGGGCGTAGCGCCGGAAGAAGATATGCAAGAGGCTAAGAAGATGATGGAGGAAGCGTTGTCTTTAATTAACGATGATTGGTTGAAGGAACATCCGCCGCAATTGGAATGGTTCGGTGCCCAGTGGGTGCCCGGGACCGTTGACCGGGATCATGCATTGATGAATCACCTAATCTGTGCTTACCGTGAAGTGTTTGAGAAAGAACCGATTATCGAGGCCTCGCCGTGGGGAACGGATGGCGGTCTACTGGCTAAGGTCGGGGATACTCCTTCCGTCGTATTCGGGCCGGGTGTGACAAGCATGGCGCATTATCCGAATGAATACATTGAGCTCGACAGAGTGTTGGAGTGCGCACAGATTATCGCGCTTACGATGACTCAATGGTGTGAGATAGCGCTCAGTTAATAAACTGTGTGGGCGAGATGCATCGAATCCATTGTATTTTTGCAGAGTTTCCCCTTGCAGAGAAGCGTAACTGTCCGTGCTCCTATTCCGTTTGGGGGCCGGCCCGAAACATCCGGGTATCTCCATGATGGAGACCATCGGGCCTAAAAGCGCCCCCAAATTCCAGAGGAGCACTGAGCAGCGGGAAGACCCTGCAAAAAATAAAACCGGTGCCCACCGCCACTTAGGTTTTGCGTTCGGGCACACCTACGTTACCGACGAAGCGCGATGATGCACTCCCCGAATTTCTCTTCACCCCAGAACAAGGCGAGCTTGTCTCCGTTTTCCACGGCCGCTACACCGGCCGGTGTGCCTGTATAGATGATATCCCCCGTGTCGAGTCCAAAATGCTCGTTAATAAATTGAAGGATCGCAGCGAAATCAAAGATCATGTCTTGAATGTTACCCCGCTGTACCTCCACGCCGTTGCGCCGGAGACTAAAATCGGTTGTTTTGCACGCTTCAATGCCCGGAAACGGACGGAAAGCGGTGAGAATCGCCGAATTACGAAATCCTTTCGCAGGGAGCCATGGATGCCCTTTCTTCTTTAACTCACTCTGTACATCCCGCAGCGTAAAATCAATGCCCAGGGCGATCCCATCAACGACATCTTCGACAGGTATTCCCGGTTGAAAAGCTTTGCCTATATGGAGTACCAGTTCCGCTTCATAGTGAACATCGCCTTTATCGCCCGGCAATGTTATCTCCTTGCCGTTGGCCTCCACTACAGCATAGGTTGGCTTTGTGAAAATCATGGGGGAAGTAGGTACCTCATTGCCCAGTTCTTCCGCATGTAATCGATAATTGCGGCCTACACAGAATACGTTGCAAATGTTATTCATAAAAAGCTCCTTTCGTTTTACCAGTATAAGTGGCCTCAATGGCCTGTTGAACGGTTGCATATGTTTTACATAGAAGAGAAGTCGATTCCCATTTCCACAGTAGTCCGCGCAATGCATGACGAATGCCTACCTGAGAAGTCTGAGTTGCCTTTATCTTTTCCTCATTAGTCAAGGAGCTAATGCTTTTTGCAATTTGATCCATCATTTCAGCACTTATTTTTTCATGCTGACTGCTAAGGCGGGCCGAAACCTCCTTTCTTAATCTGCATAAGTGCAACTGAGGTTATTGTCTGCGTTACGCTTGTCACTAACCAAGTTTTCTATATCATAATTGGGTATTTTGTATAATGCAAGATTGCGCAAAAATGTAATTTTGTACATAGTATACTTTGCATAAAGTGGTTAGTTTTTTCGGCTCAGGAGAGGGAATTGATATGTCTGAAGTAAATGAACAGTGCCGGTTTTACCGGGTTTGCAATAATAGATATAACAGTGAAAGCAGCAAGAAGAAACGTTGGATTCCTCTACATCGTTTCTTCTTGCTTTTTTCATGTTTGTTTACGGGTTAATATGGGAATATAAAGTTTATCCGTCCAGGAAAAAGGCATGATAAAAAAAGAACTGTAAAGCAATCTAGCAATTAAATGAAAAGAACCATATAATAGTTTATGTATAAACTTAATTTGGATAGCGCTTACATGCTGTCATTGAACGTTTTTAACGAGGAGGGCATCAATATTATGCAGAAAATGCATCGGGAAATTGGTACTTTTGCGCTGACCATGACCGGTATTGGTTCAATTATCGGTTCCGGTTGGCTTTTTGGTGCCTGGAAGGCCTCGCAGGTTGCGGGACCGGCTGCTATATTTTCCTGGATTATCGGGATGATCGTTATCATGTTTATTGCATTATCATACGCTGAGCTTGGCACGATGTTTCCCGAGGCGGGGGGGATGGTACGTTACGCACAATATTCCCACGGTTCTTTTGTTGGATTTATTGCGGGCTGGGCGAATTGGATTGCTATCGTTTCCGTTATACCGGTTGAAGCGGTTGCATCGATTCAATATATGAGTTCATGGCCGTGGTCCTGGGCAAGATGGACACATCAATTGTCAGCGAACAATGAATTGACGGTACCCGGGTTGTTGCTGGCAGCCGTTCTTGTTATTATTTATTTTCTGTTAAATTACTGGACAGTACAACTTTTTGCCCGAGCGAACACCTTAATCACCGTATTTAAATTCTTGATTCCCGGCGCAACCATAATTGGGCTTATGGTCACCGGGTTTCACAGCGGCAATTTTTCCACAGGAGGAGGATTTGCGCCGTATGGCTGGTCAAGTGTCCTCACGGCGGTCGCAACGTCTGGTGTTGTCTTTGCGTTTAACGGATTCCAGAGCCCTATTAATATGGCAGGGGAGGCACGCAATCCAAGCCGCTCACTGCCTATTGCGGTCGTTGGTTCCGTATTGCTGGCAGCGATTATATATGTATTTTTGCAAATTGCCTATATCGGGTCTGTCACACCGGACATGCTCGCACAGGGATGGAAACACATCAGTTTGAACTCGCCGTTTGCCGATTTGGCGCTTGCATTAAATTTAAACTGGCTGGCTGTTCTTTTATATCTCGATGCGTTCGTTTCTCCTTCAGGTACGGGAACGACGTATACGGCTACGACAGCGCGGATGATTTTTGGAATGAAAGGCAATGGATATTTTCCGGAAATATTCGGCCGCATTCACCCGCTATACGGGGTGCCGCGTCCTGCGATGTGGTTTAACCTCGTTGTTTCCTTCATCTTTCTGTTCCTGTTCAGGGGATGGGGAAAGTTGGCGGCGGTTATCTCTGTGGCCACCATCATTTCGTATATTACAGGACCGGTTTCCGTTATGACATTGCGCAAGATTGGGGAAAACTTTCATCGCCCGCTGAAATTAAAGGGTTTGAAAGTGATAGCCCCTATCGGTTTTGTTTTCGCTTCCCTCATTTTATATTGGGCACGGTGGCCGCTTACAGGGCAAGTCATGTTAATCATGATTATCGGATTGCCGATTTATTTCTACTATGAAGAGAAAAAACAGTGGAAGAATTTCAGCCAGCATTTTAAAGCTGGAATCTGGATTGTCGTCTATTTGCTGTATATGACTCTCATTTCTTATCTCGGCAGCGCCAAATTTGGCGGTACTAATGTAATTCCATATGGTGCCGATATGGTTGTCATCGCTATCTCCTCTCTTATTTTTTATTTCTGGGGCGTACGAAGCGGCCAGGAAACGGAGCAATTAGGCAAGGCGGAAGAGATTAATAATCTGCTGCGGGAATCCGATTTACGAAAGGGAAAATAACTATACCATCCAAGTCCGGTGTTTGTGACAGCCGGACTTTTTTGATTCATATGTTTGCCAATTTATCATCTTGCTCCCCTGTGCAGAGATATGCGAAAATGACATCGGGAGGAGGTCGTTGTATGGAACAATCAGTATCCGTTTCGTTCGCCTGGATTGCGGGTATTATCTCGTTTTTTTCTCCGTGTGTTTTTCCACTCGTCCCCGCTTACATTACACATTTAACAGGTGGAATGGTCGAGGCAGACAGGCTGATTACAAAACGCAGTACACTTTTATGGCGTTCTTTGGCCTTTATTATTGGGTTTACGATTGTTTTTGTTATTTTTGGTGCGACGGCCAGCTATCTTGGGCAGCTGCTGCGAGCCAATCGCCAGTTATTTGAACAGTTGAGTGGCATTTTAATTGTTTTGTTCGGCTTTCAGACGATAGGCTGGCTTCAGCTGAGTTTTCTTGCAAGAGAAAAGCGTTATGATATGTCACGTATTCGGGCGGGAAGATGGTTTTCTTCTTTACTGCTTGGCATGGCTTTTGCCACCGGATGGACACCGTGCGTTGGGGTCGCTCTTTCATCTATCTTGCTCCTCGCAGGGAACGCTACTACCGTAAATACGGGGATGCTCCTTCTCGCTGTATATTCACTTGGTCTTGGGGTGCCTTTTTTACTCATTTCATTTATCATGCTGTATTCCGTTACCACTGTTCGCCGCTTGAATCGGTGGATGCCGGTGATTAAACACGTAAGCGGGTGGATTTTAATCGCGATGGGTGTTCTTATCTATACCGGACAGATGCAAAAGATAAGTGCGTGGCTGGCATCCTTTACTTTTTTCGGGGGAATATAGAATAAAGGAGCTCCCATTTACGCTAATTAAAGGAGGAATACAATGGACAATTACAAAGAAATTACCTGAAGAGGTTAATAAGAAAATTAAAGGAGGAGCAATGTGATCCTTTTTTTCCGTAAAACAAATTCAGGAAAACATACGGCAGAATTGTGGTATAGTAGGTAATACCATATACAAAGAGCCCTTTTTATGTTTAAATAATTACTTGTGTAGTGTTGATTTATTAACTATTTTCGTAATTAAGGGTCAGGAGAAAAGGATGTGTTCGGGAATGGAATTATCACTTGTCATTCCGGCATATAATGAAGAAAAAAGAATAATGCATACGCTGGAAATGGTCATGCCGTTTATGGACAAACATTTTAGCCATTATGAAGTACTTGTCATCGATGATGGAAGTAGGGATAAGACCGTTTCCATCGTACAAAATTTCGGACATCCGCATCTCCACATCGCTTCCTTACAGCGCAATATGGGAAAAGGGATGGCGTTAAAACAGGGAATGCTACTAGCGAAGGGCAAGTACATATTTTTCATGGACGCCGACCTGCCTTATCCGCTTGAAAGCATAAATGAAGCATTAGCTGTTTTCTATACAAAAAAAGCCGATTTGGTCATAGGAGCACGGGATTTATATGAAGCTAAATCGGAGGTGCCTTATCCGGCCTTGCGTAAAATTACCTCCGCCTCGTTCTCGTTATTTATTAACACGGTTCTTCATTTGAACATACCGGATACCCAATGCGGGTTTAAAGGATTTACAAGGTCAGCCGTTCAGGTGATTTTTCCGCAGCTGACCATTCAGGGTTTCGGCTTTGATTTTGAGATGCTTTTTTTAGCCCGGAAATATGAATATCATATTGAGAGAATCCCCGTTAATTTACGCCACTCGGGAGATTCCAAAGTTCATATCGTAAAGGATTCAATCAAAATGGTACAGGATGCGCTGCATGTTCGTATGAACGACTGGAACGGGGTATATTCTAAATTGAAAGAAGTCAGTCATGAAGGGTAAATATATTCAACTTGCCATCGGCTGTGCGCTTACCTGTATATTTTTCTATCTGGCCTATCGTGAAATTGGGCCTTTGGATATCGTGCGTATCTTTGAGTATCCCATTCATTACTTGTATGTAATACTGGCTATTTTTGCTTTCATGGTCAGCCAGTATTTTCGGGCGCTGTCCTGGAGCCGTGGGATGGCTCCTAATATCGGGACGAAAAGAATGTTTGCTTCGGTTTGCATGGGAAATGGTTCGAACATGCTGCTTCCTTTTCGCATGGGAGAAGCTGTACGGATCCTGACAGTCAGTCAATCGGAAAAACGCTTTTATGCTATTGCAGGCATCAATCTGCTTATCGAGCGATTGCTTGATGTAGCTATTTTAATGCTGCTTGCATTAATGGTAGCGTTCTTTGTGCCGTTTGAATCAGCCGTTCAGGTAAAGCTAAGCCTGATACGCCATATAATGCTGTTGGGTGTGGCATGCGGCAGCATCGCACTTTTTATCCTCCTGCGTTTCCGCCATTCGGAGGTACTTGTAAATCGGCTTCCTGATAAAGTGAAAAAGCTGCTTTCGTTTTTTAACGGGTTTGTGATTTTGCAGTCTCCGTTTGTTTTTATGCGCACGTTTTTTTACCTCGTATGTTCGTGGGGCTGCGTATATTTATCCACCGTTTTAGGCTTAAAGGCGGTCGGGCTGGATAATGGAGTAAGTCTGCTGGCAAGCCTTGTTGTTATTGTCATGACGAATTTAATTATGCTCATTCCTTCGGCTCCGGGTGGGATTGGAGTATTTCAATACGGCTGTACGTACGCGTTAAGCTTGTTTCATATTTCTGCATTGCAAATGGCGATTCTTGCCGTACTGCTTCATCTTATTCAGTATGCGGCTCTTTTGCCCCTCAGCCTTTTTTTCTTTTTCCGGGGAGAATTTACAATCAAGTCTTTTTTTAAAAGGGTGCTTAGCCAGGGAACAAGATTTTAAAACATCAGGACAGGCAGGACAACTCCTCCTGTCCTGATTTTGCGTTAAGGTACAGAGGTAGTTTTCTTTAGCATAAAGGTGGATCGTAGATGAAAAAGACAGAGAGACAACCGATTTCATTTTTGTTCTGGATCGTTTTTGCCGTCGCCATCGGTTTAAAGTATGGATATGCAAATTTTCATTATTATCCTGTGCTTGACGATTGGCTGCAATACGGAGCCTATCAGTTATATGAAAATCCGATTCAGATTTTTTTGCATTACAGCTATCATACCCGCCCGCTGGCGTCCCTGTTTGATGTCACATTATGGGGGAAATTCTGGCCGGATTTAACGATTCCCTTTGTAATTATCACTATTTTACATATCGCGTCATGCTACCTTCTCTATCGGACGTTTTCTAAAGTAAATCGTTCGATCGGCATTCCTGCGGCGATTATTTTAGGATTGATGCCGCTTGGAAATGAAGCTACTTACTGGCTCTCGGCATCCTCAAGGCTGGTTGTCGGGATGTTTTTTATGCTGCTTTCCCTCTATTTGCTTGCCGCAAGTCTTGAGAAGCGCAAAAAGGCCCTGTATCTCGGCGGGTTCTGGTTTTTTCAGCTCGTGTCCTTCGCATTTTACGAGCAGATTATTGCTATGGGGTTTGTTTGTTCGTTGTTAATCATGCTGTGGAAAAGAAAGCAAATCAGATGGCAGGCCTATATGATTCCCATACTTAATTTGCTGGTGATTGGCGGATATTACGTTTTATTTAAAGCGGGGGGAAATGCTGCAGAACGCGGTCATACCGTAAAAGGGAATGAATTCTGGGGGCATATTGGCTATGTTTTTCATCAATTTTACGATATAAGCGTTTGGACGCATTCTTTTTACTATCGCAACAGCCTGCCCAAAGGTCTGATGCTGCTGCTTGGTTCGAAGTCCTATGTGTATCTGGTGGCGATCGTTGTCGTGTCGTTTGTTTGCGGGTGGTTTGCTTGGCATACAAGCAGAAAAACTGCCGGCATGCAAAAGCCGCTTTGGAAAATCATTGCAGGCATACTTTTGGCCGTGCTGCCGCTTGCCCCATTCTTCCTCATCACGGATACAGGGCTGGCTCTGCGAAATGTTTTTCCCTCTATGATTGGCCTGGCGTTACTTTTTGACGGGATTTTTGACTGGTTGGGCCAAACGGCTGTAACCCGTCTGTTGTATGGAATCATCACGGGAACGTTAACTTTTGCGTTTATTGTTCCGGGGGTAACCGATATTGTCGAATATAAAAAAGTAAGTGAAGCCGACCGTTATGTGGCGGAACAGATTGTTGCCGTAGGGAAGCAGGAACATAAGCTAAATGGAAATATTCCGGCTTACCTGTTTGGGGCGGAGTCTTACCTTGTGCCGGAGAGTGCGCCGTTCTTAAATCACATTAAAAATGTGACGGACAGCGAATGGGCACTGACGGGGGCAGTGCGGGCCGCAGGCAGGAACAGGAACTTTCAAATGATTACCCCGGTTTCGGCTCAATATGATTACATAGTTCCTGAAAAGCATTTAAATAAAGGTCTTCTACTTGGGATCGAAAAAAATTTAAAGGTAATTCCTCTGCAGGCGGTTAAGAAAGAGAACGGGGATTACCGGTTGCTGCGCCACGACGGTTCTACATTTGGCGTTTATTATGTAAAAGCGCAGCATTTCAAATGGAAGTAAAGTTTCCGGGAATGTTATAAGGAATGGTGGGACTGGCATACACTATAGTGATAACCGTAACAAGTAAGCTGATAATAAAAAATAGTATTCTGCTGCTAAAGAAAGGATGTTTTGGAAAAAGCGATGAATGTTAAAAAAGTTTTCCTAACTGTTTTGACGGTGCTCATCTTATCTGTTGCAGGTATGGCAGGATACTACGCCTATTCATTTTATTCTTTTACTTCTAAAGTAAAGCAGCCTGCTACCGCTTCATCGCTTCCGGAATGGACGGGAAAGGACCGGGTAAACGTTATGCTGCTGGGTGTGGATAAACGCGATGGGGAACAATCTACGCGTTCGGACTCGATTCTGCTTGCCAGTATTGACCCAGTCACAAAAAACACTGAATTATTTTCTATTTTGCGTGATTCATGGGTCTCCATTCCGGGTTATAAGAAGAATCGGATTAATACCGCATATGAAATCGGCGGACCCGAATTAATGGCCAAGACCGTCGAAAAGTTAACCGGTTTACCTATTCATTATTATGTGGTGACAGATTTCAGGGGATTCGAAAAAGTAGTTGATGCGCTGGGCGGAGTTGATATGTATGTTGAGAAAGATATGAATTATCTCCTTTATGATGACAAAGGCTATTTTGATATTCACCTTAAAAAAGGATTTCAGCATTTAGATGGGCATAAAGCTCTTCAGTATGTGCGCTTTCGCCACGATAAAATGGGGGATTTCACGCGCACGGAACGACAGCGAAAATTTCTCAAAGTCCTGGCTGATAAGCTAAAGACCACGACGGGAATCTGGAATTTACCAAGCGTATTGGAGGCAATGTCACCTTATATCGCAACCAACATGGGTGCAACGGATATGATTCGCCTTGCGAATCTTGCCTATGATATTGATACAGCGAAAATAAAGGCGGAGCAGATTCCTCCGAATGTCATTCTGCGAGAGAAAACCATTGGTGGAGCGCAGGTGATTGACCCGCGCCCCGCGCAAACGAAGGAATACATCCATGGTCTGCTCCAGACACCGGATATTACAAGCGGCGCGCCGCAAAAAGAAAATAAATAAAAAACCTGCGAATATAAAGCAGGGTTAAAGAGGGAGAGAAAGCAAATATGGGCACGTTGCTTGAAACAGTAGGAACTTGGATTACGTCCACAATTGACGCTTTGGGCTACAAAGGGGTGGTCATTGGAATGCTCTTAGAGAGTGCCTGTATCCCAATCCCGAGCGAACTGATTATGCCGTTCGCAGGATTTCTTGCGTCCCAGGGCAAGATGAATCTTATATCAGCGATTATAGCCGGCAGCGTCGGCGGAACGCTTGGATGCATTCTGGCCTATGTGCTGGGTTACAAATATGGGCGTTTACTGGAAGGTCCGCTGCGGTTTGTTATTCCAACTCATGAAGTCAAAAGAGCTGAGAAGTGGCTTGCAAAGCACGGGGATAGTGTTGGCTTCTTTACACGTCTTCTCCCTGCTGTGCGAACGTTTATTTCATTGCCCATGGGGATGTCCCACGCACCGTTTGCGCGATTTATCGTCTATAGTTTTGCCGGTACAGCCATCTGGTGTACGCTTCTTGCTTATGTAGGTTGGGTACTGGGCGCCAATTGGAGTGCAATCAAGAAGTACCTGCATTATGGGGATGCTGTTGTCGTAGCAGTCGTTGTGCTTGGACTCATCTATTATGTTTTGAAAAGAAAAAAAAGAAATCGGTTATCTTAAGTTAGATCGAAGAGCCTGCAGCAGCAGGTTCTTTTTTACCGTTAAGGAAAGTATATGTTGCTTTACAGTGTTAAAGCAACATATACTTTCCTTCCATTGGTCACCCGAGAAAAACTCGCGGGAGTGTGCCGAACGTTGCTTTTTCAATGTGGAGCGTGTGGCCGGAAGGTCGATCAGACCGACAATTGTCTCCATCATTGAGGTACCCGGATGTTTTGTCGGTCCGACCTTCCGGTCACTAAGCGGCCGTTTCGCTTCCCTGCAGAAAAAGGACGAGCGGCAACGCCCGCGAGTTTTTCTTATGCGGGAAAAGAACAACTTGTTTCATGATGTTGTTCATTTTTCAAGAGATAAAATCAAAAAAATGTGTACGTTTTGTGAATTAATCATTGACTTTAAATAGTCTGAATTATATTCTAATTATAGAAACGTTGATAATCTTACTTTAACAATAAAATTAAGAGAGGAGTCGTTATAAGATGTGGAATATTGTGGTGATTGCCGAAGTCATATTTACATCTATCATTTGTGCTTCTATACTTCTCCTTCCCTACTTGACTCGTTTACGCGGCAAACGTGCTGAAATAGCGAAATCGGAATAAAACAGGTGAAAAAGGTGCCGAACCCCGGGGAGGATGATAGCACCTTTTTTCTTTTTGTCCGCAATTTATTAATAAAATTATAAAATTGGCTATTGATTTTAAAAAACTTATGCCGATATATATAAAGAGGTAACGTAATTTACAGAGAAATAGGGGATGCTTGATGGATAAAGCCTCAGTGATAGGGATCGTCGTATCCATGATTGCGGTAGGGTTTGGATTTTTATACGGGGGTGGCACACTCGCACTTTTATGGAGTCCGGAATCTTTCGTTCTTGTATTAGGAGCCACCATAGGCGCAGTTATCCTGTCGTTTTCAATGAAAGAAATCAAAACCATTCCAAAGTTATTTAAAAAAATTTTTAATAATAAATCTTTTGATTTTATAGAATTAATCGACTTAATGGAGAATCTTGCGGGTAAAGCCAGAAGGGAAGGCCTGCTCTCCCTTGAGAACGAAATTGAACAAATTGATAATGCGTTTATTGCGCGTGGAATGAGAAGTGCAGTGGACGGAGTCGATCAAACCGTTATTGGGGAAATGTTAGAATATGACATCTCAGCCATGGAATCCCGGCATGCCCGGGGGATTAAAGTATTTGAGTCAGCCGGAGGATACAGCCCGACCATCGGGATTATGGGTACGGTTATGCATATGGTTATTATTATGACTGAACTCTCTCATCCTGAACTTTTAGGTCCGAAGATTAGTAATGCTTTTCTTGCCACGCTTTACGGGGTAGGCTTAGCCAACCTGTTTTTCTTTCCGTTCGCGGAAAAATTAAAAGGAAAATCCAGAGAAGAAACTCTTTATCTTACGATTGCTCTTGAGGGCATCATTGGTGTGCAACAGGGAATGAATCCTGTGGCCTTGCGGGAAAAGCTGCTTGTTTTCCTCCCGGAAGGAGCACGGAATGCGGGTGGTGAATCGGTCGGTGTCCAGAAAGAAGCAGAAGCATCATGAAGAACATGTAAATTTGGAACGTTGGCTCGTTTCTTATGCGGATTTTATCACGCTTTTATTTGTCGTTTTTCTTATTTTATTTGCTATGAGTTCTATTGATAACAGAAAGTTTCAGGCTCTTGCGCAATCCTTTCGAAACATAAAAGGTTCGGGGGCCTCGCTTATATTGCCTGCTCCGGGTTCTGCTGCGACACCGAAAGCAAATGTGGGAGCTTCCGGGAAAAACCAGCAGGCTAAGTTGGAAGAAGAAAAGAAAAAGCTGGAAGAAGTGAAAAAAAAGCTGGAGAAATATGCGAAAGAACGGGGCATCGATAAAAATCTTAATATTAACATGGATAAAAACGGGGTTAATTTGACTGTAACAGGAACGATTTTATTTGCTAACGGGGATGCCTCCCTTCAACCTGCAGCAAAAGCTATCATTAAAGATATTTTTAAGATTATCAATACGATTGATAATCCTGTGCGAATTGAAGGGCATACGGACAATAAACCGATTCATACGGCCCAATATCCCTCAAACTGGGAATTATCCACCGCACGTTCTACGAATCTGATTCGCTATTTGATTGAAGAATATAAATTTAATCCGGCCCGGCTTTCCGTTGGTGCCTATGGTGAATATCATCCTGTCGTCCCGAATACGAACGATGCAAATCGGGCGAAAAACCGCCGGGTCGAAATTATGATTTTAAGTAAAGAAGCAGCTTCCCAAAACCCACAAAGTGGAGAAGCCAAAGTGAACTAAAGAAATCTGTGCCCTGCTTGGGCGATAAAATGTAATCGAAAATAGCTCGTACCACTTGTATAGTGTGTACGGGCTATTTTTTTGACACAAGTTTGTAACACAAACCGCGGGCTTGTTTCATAAATTCCAATCTAAAGATTGTTATACTTAATAACGTCTACCGACTAGGATAAAACGTAGACCGAAAGGGACGAAAATATGGACACGTTGACTTGTAGCCGTATACTTACCGGACTCACCATGGGTTTTCATATTATTTTGCAACGATTGGTGTCGATGTTCCTGTTATGGTCGCTGCGGCGGAACTGATTGGTATCATCCGCTGTGATCCGCACTATATTCTTCTGGCAAAGCGTTGCATGTTGGTTTTGTACTTGTACTCTTTTCCTTGCTATATTTGGTACTGGTTGGACTTGTCGGGGGCGTTCTTATTCGATTATTTAAAAAGAACACGCCGGAAAACGAAATAAAAGACCGGGGAATTGCATTATAAGGAGTAAAATGATTATGTTATACGAAATGATTGGCATCACGATCCTCTGGGCGCTTCTGTACGGATACGTTATTGTTGCCTCTATCGATTTTGGAGCCGGTTTTTTTTCCTATTATGGAAAGTTGAAAAAGAAAGACCATCTGATTAATGATATGGTGAACCGCTATTTAACACCAGTCTGGGAGGTAACGAATGTTTTTTTCATCTACATCTTTGTTGGTCTGGTAGGTTTTTTCCCTAAAGCGGCTTATTATTACGGAACAACGCTGCTTGTTCCCGGCAGCGTTGCGCTAATTCTCCTGACGATTCGGGGGACCTTTTATGCGTTTGCCGACTATGGGGCACGCGAAAGTACAGTCTATCGTTTTCTATACGGCGTAACAGGGCTACTTACTCCCGCAGCGCTTTCTACGGTGCTTACGATTTCGGAAGGCGGATTTATAAGAGAAGGAGACGATGGAGGGATTGAATTTGTTCCGCAACTTTTGTTTGCCAGCCCATATTCCTGGACGGTTGTGCTTTTAGCGATTGTAAGCGTATTGTTTATCAGCGCAAGTTTTCTAACGTACTATGCGTCGCGGGCTGAGGACAAGGAAGCGATGGAATTGTTGCGCCAGTTTGCTCTCTGGTGGAGCGGCCCGACCATTTTTGCCAGCATCCTTGTATTTTCTACCCTGCGGATTCATAATGCCTTTCATTTTACTGTCATGCTGCATTACAGCTGGATGTTTCTTTTATCGTTCTTATTTTTCATGGGTGCGGTCTATCTAATCATACAGCGCAAAGCGCTGGGAACTGCGTTTATAATGGTGATGCTGCAGTTTGGTTTTGCCTTTTTTGGATATGGGATCTCCCATCTGCCGTACTTGTTATTTCCGTATGTCACGATAGAGTCAGGCAGTACAAACCCGCAAATGGGGCTGTCTCTTGTTATCGTATTCATGGGAGGGTTATTTCTTCTTATTTTTTCGCTGTATTTGCTGTTTCGGCACTTCCTGTATAATGCGAATGTCCTGAAAGGGCAGGCAAAATCATAACAACACCAAAACTCACCGGGTGACCTTCCCTGTGAGTTTTTTATTTTGGTCGATAATCCAGCTAAGGTGATCATCGGCGCCTCCGGCCTGGTACTAGCCAAATTTTCTTTCATTTCGACAATAAGTGGGCCGTCCTATTTAAAAGACGTTGAATAAAACCGAAATAATCAATAGTACGTAAAATTGTCATCCGGTGGCGGGTACCAAGCCGAAGGTGCCAGCGATCGCCTGAACTACATTTATGTAAACAAGAAGAGGGGGACGAAATGAAAAAATACATAGCTGCGATAGGAATATTTCTTTTTTTTCTTTTTGCAATGGTTGTTTTGGGAGTAGTTTCGGCCTCCGCTTCTCAAATGCAAATATATGTGAATGGCAAGGAAGTTCATCCTGCTGCCCGACCACAGGTGATTAATCAACATGTTTTTATTCCTGTTTCATTTGTGAAAGACCAGATGGGAATGCGTGTCGCATGGGATGGCAAATTACGGTGTGTAACCATTAGAAATAATAACAAAAAAATTGTGCTCACTGTTAATTCCAAAATAGCAAAAGTGGACGGCACCGCCAAAAAACTGGACGAAGCGCCGGTCATGCTGCAGGGCCGGACATATCTTCCGTTTCGGATTGTTGGAGAGCTGACGGGCACAGAGGCAGGTTGGCTTAAAGAAACAGACAGCCTGGTGTTTAATAGCCCCGTCCATATTGTTATTAAAGGAACTCCTGTCACTGCTAAAGTATACCGGACGAATAAAGGGTATTTTGTAACGGCTAAGGATATCGCTGCTGCAACGGGATATAAAATGAAACAAAAAAGCGCGTCCCTCCTTTTTATAAAAGGCACTGATGTTCGAACCCTGCATCCTGTAAACGGGAAAGGTGGCTTTGCAACAGTTGACAATCAATGGGTGATTCCGCTTGCATTTGTGGATGAATTGGTAAAAGGGTCGGGAAGTTGGAATGCAGATAAGAGTATTTACAGGGTGGATAAGCCGAATCTGAATTCGAGGTCCATTTCTCCGTCTGGGCCAAATAAACCGGCCCCGTCAAACATGATTAAACCTGTTGTGCATAATCCATCAACTTCTCAAGATAGCATTCTGACAGAAACGAACGACGAACCCGCTCCCTCCCCGCTGTTGCCGGCGGTCCCGCTTTCGGGCAAAGAAAAAGTGACGATTGTCGTCGATGCAGGACACGGAGGAAAGGATACAGGCGCTATCGGAGTCAATGACACGAGGGAAAAAGATTTTACGCTGGCCGTTGTACTAAAATTGGCCGACGACCTTAAAAAAGAACCGAAGTTTAATGTAATATTAACCAGGGATGGAGATACATATCCGACCCTGACTGACCGGGTGAAAATCGCTAATGATGCTCCGGCGGATTTATTCATTTCAGTCCATGCCAACTCTGGTCCGCCTTCCGCCAATGGAACGGAGACATACTATTACGCAGACCAGAGTAAGGGATATGCGGATACTGTTCATGCTCATTTGGTACAGGTCACCGGGTTCACCGATCGAAAGGTGAAAACTGCTGATTTTTACGTCATTAAAAATACAAAAATGCCTTCCATACTTGTGGAAGTTGGCTTTATAACGAACGCTGATAATAACCGGGAAATGATGGATGACAGCTTTCAGCAGAAAGTAGCGGACGGGATTTACCAGGGGATAGTAGAATACTGCCAAGATAATTAAAGTGCTAAACAGCCGGCTTATCGGGGCCGGCTGTTTTATTGTTGTTAAATGGTGTCACTCTTATACGCATAAGTAAACGAAGGCAATCGCCTGCGCCTTTCGGCTTAGCGCTAACCTATGGTCGATGCCTCCTTTTAAAATTGTGAAAATAGTATGCATGTTTATCTTGTTACCTTTTCGTTTTTTTGGTGAAACGAATTCGCTTTCTTCCGGAATGTGAAGGTATAATAGAGTAAAGTTATAGTTCGAGGTGTTTTTAAGGTGATTATGGGGACGGGAATCGATCTCGTGGAACTTAAACGAATCGAAAAAATTTTAAGCCGGCAAGAGGCCGATTTTGTCAGGCGGATTCTTACCCCGGGGGAACAAAAATTAATACCCGGAGTGCAGGCGAGAAAGGTCGAATTTCTGGCCGGCAGATTTGCCGCAAAGGAAGCGTGTGCCAAAGCGCTGGGAACCGGGCTTGGCAAAGTGCTGTCTTTTCAAGATATACAAGTTCTCCGGGAGAATACTGGCAGACCTATACTACAGGTGTCTTCGTCTGTATTGGAAGCGGTGTTTGGAACTTCTGCATGTATGGTGCATGTTTCCATATCTCACAGCAAGGAATATGCAATCTCTCAGGTTATTGTGGAAAAGCAGTGATCACTTGTCTGCATATCGTGAAAATAGTGGACATACATATATATCATGATTAGGAGGGAATCATGTGTACGTGGTGACGGCGCAGCAAATGCGGGATATTGATCAATTCACCATTCGGCAAATAGGAATTCCGGGACTTGTTCTTATGGAGAATGCGGGAACTGCTGTTGTGAGAGAAGTGGAAAGGCGTTGGCCTGAGGGGAGTGTTGTGATTTTAGCAGGTTCCGGAAATAATGGCGGGGATGGACTGGTTATTGCCCGGCACTTGAAAAACAGGGATCGATCGGTGCAAACCTGGTTGTTCGGTGAGGACGGTAAGCTTAGCAACGACTGCAGAAGCCAGCTCAATATACTCCATGCATGTGGATATCAGGTGAAGCGCTGGAACAAAGACAGAGTGGATGAGCTGACAGCCGACTTGCAAGAGGCTGATGTTATTATTGACGCAATGCTTGGAACCGGGGCCACAGGTGATTTGCGGGATCCGTATTGGACAGTTGGAAAAGTGCTGGCCGGAGTTGCCGGGCGTGTCGTAGCGGTTGACATTCCCACGGGGGTAGACAGTGATTCCGGCGAGGTGGGAGAACAGGCAGTAAAGGCGGATGTTACGGTCACCTTTGCCTGCCCAAAATGGGGACACTTCTTATATCCAGGCGCAGAATTAAGGGGGGACCTCGTTGTTGCTGATATTTCGATTCCACCCGCAGCGGCCGGGAAAGCTGCCCTGCAGGACACTGTTTTGACTGGCCAAGACGTAAACCGTCTTTTGCCTCGCAGACCGCGTTTTTCCCACAAAGGCACATACGGCCATGTTCTTGTGATTGCAGGTTCCAAAGAAATGCCGGGGGCTCCGGTGATGACTGCAACCGCGGCATTGCGTACAGGCTGTGGTTTGCTTACACTCGCTGTGCCACAGCCGATTTTACCCGTGGTTGGCAGTAAGATTAGTGAACCTGTTTTCTGGGAATGGCCTGATCAAGACGGACATTTTGCCCGTGAAAGTGTGCGGAAATTGGCGGAACGAAGCGGCGATTTTGATGTAATTGCCGTTGGGCCGGGAATTAGCACCTGGTCAGACGGAAATGCCTGGCTTGCTGATATTATTGCCGCTGTTAAATCACCGCTTATCATCGATGCCGACGCGCTTAACTTGCTTGCCCGGAACCCAGGGATTCTCCAATATAAGACAAATCCGATTATTCTAACGCCCCATCCTGGTGAAATGGCGAGGCTTTGTGGGGTTTCTACAAAGGACATCGAAAAAAACCGTGCGAAGCATGCCCGGACCTTTGCTTTCTCCCATGGAGTTTTTCTTGTACTAAAAGGTGCTTATACGCTTCTTGCCACACCAGATGGACGGATATTTATTAATCCGTCCGGCAGTGCTGCTCTGGCGAAAGGCGGGAGCGGGGATATCCTGACTGGGATGATTGCCGGGATGATGGCGCAGGTGAAGGATGCAGAGACGGCCATTAAGCTCGCGACCTATCTTCATGGATTGGCCGGAGAAATTTGTGGAGAACAAACACTTTATGCAACACTGGCCGGAGACGTCATTCAGGCAATCGGTCCCGCGATTGAACGAATTAAAGAAAATGCGCCCTCACTTACGAATTTCCCAGGAAATTGACATGGACGTCCCTCCTTTGTCGAAATGAAGACGAAGGGGTTGAAAAGATGAAAAAGTTTTTTTCTTTAGCGATTATCCTTTTACTGGTCTTCACAGTAGCAGGATGTGGCCCCAAGGATGCCGCGAGTATTGTCAGTGATTTATCTAAGAATGTCGATCAACTTTCTGGATATAAATCTAAAGCAACCCTTACACTTCAAACGGGAAAAACTCCTCAGGAATATGACGTAGAAGTGTGGTATAAAAAGCCTGATTATTATCGAATTGCTTTGACCTCGAAACAGCGGGATATTACTCAGATTATATTGCGCAACGATGAAGGTGTTTTTGTCCTTACCCCGCATTTAAACAAAAGTTTTCGTTTTCAAAGCGACTGGCCCGATAAGCACGGGCAAGTGTATTTGTACGAATCGTTGGTAAAAAGCATTGTTAACGATCCTTCCAGACGCTTTCAGCAGGAAGGGCAAAGCTATAACTTTGAAGTAAAAGCAGATTATTTGAATCGTTCACTCACCACGCAAAAAATAACGCTAGATAAATCGTTGGATCCGGTTCGCGTAGAAATTAGAGATTCGAACATGAATACGATGGTTACGGTAAACTATACGAAGTTTGAGCCAAATCCAAAGTTCGATAAAGATGCTTTTGATAAAGAGCGAAATATGCAGGCCGCCATTCTTGATTCTGTTCCAGCTATGGTTGGGATGGAGAAGAAGTATAGTGGCAGCTTCGGCGTGATACAGCCGGAATATTTGCCTGAAGGTGTGAGACTGAAGGATGTAAGTAAAGTGGGAGACAATGATGGCACGGAAATTATTCAAAAGTACACAGGAAAGTATCAATTTACCTTAATTGAGAATAAAGCTGAGGCATCGGCAGTGAGTTATGTTACGGGGGAACCTGTGGACCTCGGATATACCGTGGGTGTTTTGACCGGGGAACAGGTGAAATACCTCATGTGGAGTCAGGACGGGGTAGAATATACATTGACCGGCGCAATGCCTCCGGAAGAAATGATTCAGATCGCAAAATCGGTGTTTAATCAAGTAGGGAAATAATAAGTTAAATGGTATGTAAAAGTACCATGGTGTGTAGGGCTGGAGCCGGGACGTCTGGTTTCCGGCCTTTTGTTCTTGTTTAGGAAAGTATCGTTTTTTGTTATGGATGAGACAGACATAGATCGGACGATTTCAAGCGTTGATTTTCGATGCAGGAAAAGCAAAAAAAGTTGGTGAGCTTTTCTTACTTACACGTCGTTAAAAAATATATTGACACAATTTGTTTGACCGTGATATATTATTTCTTGCCGCTGTGAAGCCGACGGTGAATAAGATAAGAAAAATCAATGAAGTTTGCTGGTATTGATAACTGAAAAAAGTTATTGACAAAGTAATTTTGATTTGATAGGATATATAAGTTCCACTGAGAGCAGATGGCGGAAATGAAGTTCCTTGAAAACTGAACAGTGAAATGCCAAATGTGCGATATAACCCGGATACAATTCTGGATTTAAAGTAAGACCAGCTTTTTAAATGAGTATTAAGGAACGTCGACTAAGAACGCAACATCGTGCAACGTCGACGTTAGCCCATCCGTGGGCGTCAAACTTTTTTGGAGAGTTTGATCCTGGCTCAGGACGAACGCTGGCGGCGTGCCTAATACATGCAAGTCGAGCGGACCTTTAAAAGCTTGCTTTTAAAGGTTAGCGGCGGACGGGTGAGTAACACGTGGGCAACCTGCCTGTAAGCTCGGGATAACTCCGGGAAACCGGAGCTAATACCGAATACGATTCGCAACCGCATGGTTGCGAATGGAAAGTTTTCGAACACTTACAGATGGGCCCGCGGCGCATTAGCTGGTTGGTGGGGTAACGGCCTACCAAGGCGACGATGCGTAGCC
>NZ_AUMJ01000066.1 GCF_000430625.1 Aneurinibacillus terranovensis DSM 18919 | reverse complement strand
AGGACCGGGATGGACGCACCGCTGGTGCACCAGTTGTTCCGCCAGGAGCATCGCTGGGTAGCTATGTGCGGCCGGGATAAGCGCTGAAAGCATCTAAGCGTGAAGCCCCCCTCAAGATGAGATTTCCCACAGCACAAGCTGGTAAGACCCCTTATAGATGATGAGGTAGATAGGTTCGGGGTGGACGTGCGGCAACGCATGGAGCTGACGAATACTAATCGGTCGAGGGCTTAACCCAATACTATACAACGTGGACAACATGATTTTTTCATGCAAAGCGCAATGTTTTTTCTGATTCAGTTTTCAAGGTATACTACCTGTTTAATATTGCATAGTTGGGCCCTTAGCTCAGTTGGTAGAGCGGTCGGCTCATAACCGATTGGTCGTAGGTTCGAGTCCTGCAGGGCCCACCATTCATTAATCAAATGATAAATCAATTATACAAATGCGGTCGTGGTGGAATTGGCAGACACGCTATCTTGAGGGGGTAGTGATCCTAGATCGTGCGAGTTCGAGTCTCGCCGACCGCACCATATTTGTGGAGGGATACCGAAGTGGTCATAACGGGGCGGTCTTGAAAACCGTTAGGGTGCAAGCCCACGCGGGTTCGAATCCTGCTCCCTCCGCCATCTGTTTGAACATTGATTTTGAATAATAGATATGTTACATTAATATTTGTTAATTTTATTGTGGCCCGTTGGAGAAGCGGCTTAACTCACATGCCTTTCACGCATGCATTCAGGGGTTCGAATCCCCTACGGGTCACCATTATGGAGGATTAGCTCAGCTGGGAGAGCATCTGCCTTACAAGCAGAGGGTCGGCGGTTCGATCCCGTCATCCTCCACCATTAATGTGAATATTTATTTGCCGGTGTAGCTCAATTGGTAGAGCACCTGACTTGTAATCAGGGGGTTGAGGGTTCAAGTCCTTTCGCCGGCACCATTTTATGTAAGAGCCATTAGCTCAGTTGGTAGAGCACCTGACTTTTAATCAGGGTGTCACTGGTTCGAGTCCAGTATGGCTCACCATTTTATAATTTGGCATGCTTGTGATTAACGACATCATGTAGTTGATTTTCATGGTTAGGACTCTCACCTTATATTAAGGAAGTTCTGCTAAAAGCAGGCACATCGTGTGCCTAACGCAGAACCTAGCGCCTCCTGCGCGTCGCGAGTCAGTATGGCTCACCATTTTATAATTTGGAGTAATTTGTGCGGACATAGCTCAGTTGGTAGAGCACGACCTTGCCAAGGTCGGGGTCGCGAGTTCGAGTCTCGTTGTCCGCTCCATGATGTACTTTTAAAGCAGTGCCGGGGTGGCGGAACTGGCAGACGCACAGGACTTAAAATCCTGCGGTAGGTGACTACCGTACCGGTTCGATTCCGGTCCTCGGCACCATTTTATAAGTTTATTTTTAGTATGCTTGTGCCCGTAGCTCAATCGGATAGAGTGTCTGACTACGAATCAGAAGGTTGGGAGTTCGAGTCTCTCCGGGCACGCCATTTTTTTGTTTCGGGAAGTGGCTCAGCTTGGTAGAGCACCTGGTTTGGGACCAGGGGGTCGCAGGTTCAAATCCTGTCTTCCCGACCATAGGGAACTAGTAAGCAGTAAATTTCTCTATATGCGGGTGTAGTTCAATGGTAGAACATCAGCTTCCCAAGCTGAATACGTGGGTTCGATTCCCATCACCCGCTCCATCTATTTTATTAGACACTTATTTGCAGCAATGATTTTCATAATGGGCCTATAGCTCAGTTGGTTAGAGCGCACGCCTGATAAGCGTGAGGTCGGCTGTTCGAGTCAGCCTAGGCCCACCACAAACAATACATAGCTATTAAAAGTCCTGTTCAAAATGAACAGGACTTTTTTTCCGTTAAAGAAAGTATATGTTGCTTTACAGTGTTAAAGCAACATATACTTTCCTCCATGGGTCACCTGAGAAAAACTCGCGGGAGTGTGCCGAACGTTGCTTTTTCAATGTGGAGCGTGTGGCCGGAAGGTCGATCAGACCGACAATTGTCTCCATCATTGAGGTACCCGGATGTTTTGTCGGTCCGACCTTCCGGTCACTAAGCGGCCGTTTCGCTTCCCTGCAGAAAAAGGACGAGCGGCAACGCCCGCGAGTTTTTCTCAACTGTTAAAAAATATTCGAGTATGCGGGTTGGGAGAGGTTATAATAAGCATCCAGTCACTGCTCTACCATATTCATCCTCCAACACAGGTGAAAGCAGTAAAGAAAATATGAGACGTCCATTATGAGTTTGAAGACCGCGGGGCATTGAAGTATCGGCATTTCTTGACCTGGAATAACGAAGAGGGTGGGGATTTTCTTGAAGCGAGACTTATTATTACCGCAACGGAGAAGGAGATGAATTGCTATTTGTCCATGAGGGAAAGGGAAAAATTCAAAGTATTTTTGGGGAATTGCCTTTTTTACCCGGAGATTACCTCGTCATTCCAATTGGCACGACCACAGGGTCACCTTAGAAACAACGGAAGCGCGTTTCCTTATTGTGGAGTCGGGTTCTGCTATATTCCCGCCAAAACGTTATCGGAATGAGCACGGCCAGCTGTTGGAACATTCGCCCTACTGTGAGCGGGATATACGGATACCGGAAAAACTTGTGGCTACTAACCTGCGTGGAGAGTTTGAAGTTCGAGTGCGGGTGCAGGAGATGATTACTTCCTATTTCTTTGATTATCATCCGCTTGACGTAGTCGGGTGGGATGGTTATTTATTTCCGTTATGAGCCGCAAATGTATAAAGGAAGCCTCCTTTACGATCCATCCGGCCGGTCTTCCCCACGGGCCGCACCCGGGTAAAATAGGGGAGAGCATCGGAAAGAAGGAAACAAAAGAACTCGCGGTCATGATTGATATGTTCCGACCCCTGCGTATTGTTAAACAAGCACATGTGTATGAAGATGCCGGATATATATGTACAGTTGGTACACGCGGATTAACCGTAACAACCGTAAAGGCGTAAAAAGGCCACTATGCCGGAGAGTTTGCATAGTGGCTAAGGTGGAGTTTTGTGGAGAGATTTACACTAAAAGGGGTGTTATCTTTATTATACGGAAGATTCTTAATCAGTCTTATTATTTGTTAGATAATCTCCCATTGTTTTTTCCGGTTTTGCCTTCCGTCATCTCTTGTGAATATTAAAGGCCGCGTTAATCTGGCCGCGAATCATTTTATTTCTCAGTTCTGTATCGGTTCTCAGCCTTTCTTTATCCATCTTTCTAATTTCGGATGTCTGCAGCCCGTCTTCCATCTTATTTGCAATTTCCATTAACTTTTCAACATCAGCAAACGAAAACTTGCGGGTTCCTCCATTGGTGCGTTCCGGAAGGATGAGCTGCCGTTCTTCATAATATCGAATTTGCCTTTCGGATAACCCGGTTAGTTCGCTAACGATACCGATGGTGATGACCTTCTTATGCTTATAAGACAATATCTCTCCCTCCCTTTACTAAACGGAATGGTATAGCTTAACTATAGCACAATCCATCCCCATTATATTTATTCTTTGTTAGAAAATATAACACCATAAATCTACATAATTGATACCCGAATCATCTCATTTTACAAAATGGTGTACAGGCACAAAATATCCCAATATAATCAGTGATAGACAAGGAAATAGTAACCGTCTGATTGAGGGGGAGGAGTAAAAGAATGTTGAATAAGCAAGGGGAAACAAACCAGGCCGTTTCCGGCCAACTAAGCAGAAACGGGGAAGACATTATACAACGCATGGCCGTCCTGACTGACCTATCCACAGATATTTTGAAAATTGTAGGGGTTCTTCAAGATATTGCCTCACAAACGAATCTGCTTGCTTTAAATGCGGCAATTGAGGCGGCGCGCGCGGGAGATCACGGGCGCGGATTTGGCGTGGTCGCTTCCGAGGTGCGCAAGCTGGCAGAGAGCAGCGCGAAATCTTCAAAGGATGTTGAAACCATTATTAATCAATTAAACCGTGAAATGAAAGGTTTGTTGAATGATGTGAGTACGGCTTTAAAAGCTTCCGACGAAAAATAACAGCCGGCTCGGACGTAAGACAGCCACACCGGGCATTCATTGATAAGTATTGTACTTGGGTTTGGTCAGGCAGCCTATGATTGGGTCGCAAAGCGCCGCGTCATTATACCGGTTGGGAAGTGTACAAATGAAAGCTACCCGCTGCCTGACAGCCCCAAGAGAACAATAAGGAATGAGTTTAACTCTGGATGCGCAGCCAGGGCCGTTGATTTTCCCAGTCAACGTTTACATCGTTTTCAAAGAATTTTGAAAGGTTTTCCCCCGTCAGAACATCATGCGTATTTCCTGCTGCATAAACCGAGCCGCTTTTTAAAAGCAGGGCATGGTTGATAGCGGGTACGATTTCTTCGATATGGTGGGAAACATAGATAAGAGTCGGGCCCTCCGGCTGGCTTCCTATTTTTTGAATCGTATGCAGCAATTGTTCCCGGGCAAAAATATCAAGTCCGGTACATGGCTCGTCCAGAATTAATAGTTTGGGCGAGGCAATCAGGGCTCTGGCAATGAGAACTTTTTGTTTTTCACCCTGAGATAGCGTCTGATAAGGCCGGTTTAGGAAAGATTCACATCCGATTTCGGTTAATAAAGCTCTCGCTTTTTCATAGTCTGCTTCCAGCGGCTTATCATAAAGGCCGATGGAAGCGAATTTTCCGCTAAGCACAATGTTTTCCACCGTTTCATTTCGATACAGTTTGTCCTGCAATGAAGAGCTTACCCAACCGATCGATTTGCGCACTTCCCGCACATCGCATTGTCCAAACCGATTGCCGAGAACTTCAACCGAGCCTTTAGTCGGCCATATGTATCCGTTCAAAATATTCAGCAGCGTTGTTTTTCCGGAGCCGTTTAAACCGATAATGGCCCAGTGCTCATCCTCCTCAATTTTCCAGGAAACATCCTGAAGTATATAGCCTTCCTCACGTCGCCAACTAACTGCATCCACAGTAACGATCACAAAATCTCCTCCTCGAATTGACTGCTCTTTATCATTTTCTTTTACTATACACCCGTTTTCTCCGGGTGTCCCGTATTGCGACATTAAAGATATGTGCTACCTTTCAACAGACAAGTTATAATAGAATGATGATAACAACATAAGTGTGGTAGTAATGGTATATAAAAGTCCATGCCATACAGGTAAACAGCACATATTAGGAGATGTTAATTGTTTATGGAAAACGTGGAAACAAGGTATTTTGACGTCGTTATTGTAGGCGGCGGACTGGCAGGTTTGTCTGCTGCTGCGACGTTGTCAAGTAAATGAAAAAAGGTTGCTGTGCTTGAACGTGGAAATCTTGGCGGCCGTGCCGTAACCTTAAAGATAAAAGATTTTTCATTTAACTTTGGCGCCCATGCCATTTATGGGCGGGATACATCGATTCTGCGGACGATGGAAAAGGAACTGGGGATTCATATTGACTGGGTCGATTTTGAACCGAATAAGGCGAAATATGATATTGGGGACAGGCTTACCGATGTACCGGCAAACATTCAGGGGCTTTTCCGCACTGCTGTTCTCAAAGGAACGGGAAAAATTAAGTTCACGTTTGAAATTTTTAAAACAATGCTTCGTCTGGAAAAAGGGCATCCACACCTTTCCATTGCCAAATGGATGGAGGAAAACAACACCAGCGATGACGTAAAAGAAATGATGCTAACCCTGGCGTCATCGAATTTTTTTACAAAAGAGCCGGAGAAAATTCCGTCTGATGTATTTTTTCGTTATTATCAACGCCTCTTTACCACCAATAAACCAGTCACTTATATCGGTGGGGGATGGCAGGCGCTTATCAATGAATTCGTCCGCGTCATTGAAAGCCATAACGGCGAGATATTCACGAAAACAAAAGTTGAGTCCGTTTTGGCGAGCGATGACCGATTAACGGAAGTCTATGTACCAAATGCGGTGTACGCTGCCAAAGAATTTGTTTTTTGTATTCCGCCAAAAGAGCTGGAAAAAATCTTTGTCGATACGAAGATTGAGCATTCCGCTAAACAATATTCGAGCTATGAACCAAGCTACGTGTATGTGTATGACATCGGGTTAAAAGATCGGATTGAAGTTCCCTATACGTATATTTACGATAAGAAAAACCGGATTTTTATCACCGACATTTCCCATTATGATAAGACATGTGTCCCGGAGGGCGGTCAGCTTCTGCAGGCTGTCGCCTATATTAGCCCGGATGATTTGAAAGACAAGGAAAAAATTGAAGATTACCATCAAAGAATTGAAGCGCTGTATGATAAGCATTTTGCGGGGTGGCGGGAACAATTGGTCGTCCCCCGTGTGTCAAAAAGGGCGGCCGCCCAGGAAATTAAGTGGACAATGACACAGGATCCGATGCCGCTGTATTTCCCGGATTACCGGAACGTATTTTTTGCGGGTGACTGGTGCCAGGGTGAAGGGCAGTTGTCAGAGCTCTCCTTCTCCAGTGCCTATGAGGCGAGCCAGTTGATTCTGCAAAAAAATGAATAAAACGAATAAGTTGTAGTCCGTACCCCTTTTCTGGTAGATTACGGGCTATTTTTTCTGTAATGTTAAGCTGGGCGGAACGTCAATCGAAGGTGGTGGGCAATGGAATGGTCCGTTTTTACTTTTTGAGAGTTTTCCCGTTAACTGGAAGCATAAGCTGTCCGCGTTACTAAGGGGGACCTGCCCGAAACATCTGGGTAGTTCAACGATATAGACAGTCAGGCAGAAAGACGTCCCCCTTTGTTAGTAACACTGGGCAGCGGGAAAAAAACAAAAAATAAGAAACTTTGATTTGATACCGATATTTACGCGTATTCTTCTTTAAGCTTCTCCAGTTCTTCGAGTGCGCGCTTTGACCATTCGTCATTGTTTCCGCGCAGCAGGCGGATCTCTTCATTGATGGCGTTATCCAAAGACGCTTTATAGTCGGGAATGTTCCCGGAATACGATTCAAGTGCACGAAGTGGTGCAACAATCTTTTCCTGATGAGAAAGGGCGCGGCGCTGGTGGAAAAGTGGGACGTGTACCTCATGCGGATGGTGTAGATCTCCCTGGGCCGGATGCTTGATCACAGCGAGAATTTTCACAGTCGCACGCGGAGGGGCAAGGGAAACAATCTCTCCAATGTATTCTCCTGATTTATACCCGGTTTTTATGATGTCTCCAACTGTAAATGGATGGTCGGTCATGGGGATTCCTCCTTTTAAACCAGTGAGTAAGAAATTCTTCCCGTACTTTTTCGATCAAAAGGAAGTTAAATCCTCCTTTTTTTGAACCCGGTGGTTCTGTTTAAATCGGCGGTTATGTTTGAATCGCCGCTATACTGGAAACTGTTCTAATCCGAAATAAGAACAGGGTGCACTTTATGCCCGTGTGCATAGGGACACATTCTGAACCATAGGTTTTTGGTAAGGCAGACAGCAGATTTTGCTGTCTGCCTTTGCAGTTAAACAGCTATTTTATGAGCTTCTTCAGCAAAGGCTCCGAAAAAGCCGATGTCTCGGTATCGGATGACAATCTTCTGTTCCGATGTTCTCGAGTAACGTTCACCTCGTTCGCCCACTTCAATACGCTCAATAAACAGGTGAAGCAGCTCGCCGTTCAGCTCTAAAATCTCGGTGTAGCGTTTCGCCTTTTCTACGAATCGGGAGACATTGGAGATGGATTCTTGCAGCTTGTTTATCCGCTCCGCAGCCTGGGGGATTCGTTCCTTCAGGCTGTTTTGTTCGTCGTTGTAGTCGGCGGACAGCATCCGGAACTGCTCATTGGTGATGCGCCCCAGCACATTATCCTCGTAAAGCCGCTTGAATAAGGCCGTCAACTCCGTATCCCTTCGTCGCATATCATCTAGCTCCCGCTGGAGTCTGTCGATCTCCCGTTTGGTTTCGGTGCTGTTTCTCTGGTTGATGTGCTGTATTAACAACGCCTCCTGCTGTCTGGCGAAATGGGTGACCCGGCGCAGATCGTCCAGAATGATTTCTGCCAGTTGGTTCTCCCGAATATAGTGTCCAGTGCAGAATTCCTTGCCACGCTTCTTGTAAGTGGAGCACGTGAAGTTGTTTTTTACCGCTAGGACACCGTGGTGTATTGCAGGTTAATGGTGTGCCCCAGATAGGTCTCGTCCTCCAGAATATCGGCAACAGTCCGGCTGCTCCAGTCATAAGGTCTTGTGATATCTACGTTGGTAAGAAGCACACCGGTTTTGCTGTAGTAATAATTACCTGGCGTGAGAATCTGATCTTCTTTTAGTTGCCGTGAAATCTGGCTGGGGCCTTTCCCTTCGGCACACAGGCTGAAAATCCGCTGTACTATCGGGGCGGCATCCTCGTCAGGAACGATCTTTTTCTTGGGATCGTTCTCGTCTTTTTTGTAGCCGTAGGGCGCTCTGGTCGCCACACGCTCGCCACGTTCGGCCTGAGCTTTTTTGACTGCTCGGATTTTCCGGCTTGTATCCTTGGCGTAGAAATCGTTGAACAGGTTTTTAAACGGAGTAAAATCATTGTCGCCGTAGAGGCTGTCCACGTTGTCGTTGATGGCGATGAAACGGATACCGTAACTCGGAAACACCAGCTCTGTGTACTGCCCGACCTGCAGATATTCTCTCCCCAGCCGGGACATGTCCTTGACAATAATGGTGGATACCTCACCGTTTTCGACCAACTTCATCAGCTCGTTCCAGGCCGGACGGTTGAAGTTTGTTCCGCTGTAGCCATCGTCAGAGAGGAACAGTATGTTTTCAAAACCGTTGTCGGCAGCGTATTTCTCCAGCATCATCCGCTGGTTTTGGATGCTGTTGGATTCGCCCTCCCGGTCATCCTCCTATCTGAGCCTGCCGTATAAAATTGTATATTTCTGGTTTGCCTGTTTCATAAATACCTCCTTCTTTGTTGGCAAACCGATACGGAAAATGGGATTGCGGAGTTTCCGCAATCCCAATCATACCGAAGGATTTGCCACAAGTCTAGCGGATTTTTAGAAAGAATTTCGTTCTGTATCCTGCTCTTTATCGATGAGAGAAAGAAGCTTTTCGGTTGGGGTTAATGTCGCATCCCTAGGGAATACCGAGCTGACGGCAAACCTTTTACCGCCTACGATCATCCGAAGTTCCAGGCAAATGTCGTCTGGTTCTTCCTTGAGTTTCGTATCCTCAAACAGCGCAACGGGCGTATTGTCAAACTCTCCGTCTATAATTCCAGCCGTATCATAACTGCCATAAAGGCCGGTTTCCAGGTAGTGCCGATGAACGTTTTTGACTCGTTTGAGCCATAGCCGCCGCTTTATACAGCCAGGCTTTTGAGACAACTCCTCAAATTTGGGCAGCAGTGTATGGTCTTTCCCAAGTAAAACAATACATCTGTGGAATGTATAAGCATTGAGGAACGCCTGATTCTTTAACATACCCATAGTTGATCATCATCCTTTCATCGAACTGCAGCTTAAAAATAAAGCAGTCCTTTCTTTTTTGAATAGGACTGCCTTTGCGCCATATCTTATTGTAATCGGAAGGTTTGTCCCATCGTTGGTTCCTGCAAGGGTGTAGTGATCCGCTTAAAAAGCGCATCCATTTTGCCGTAATTACATGCAAAGGCTTCTGCGCTGGCTTCTATCATTTCCTTGCTTGTAACCTGCGAAAAGTCTACCTGGTATCCAGCGTTTTCGGCAAGATATTGAATAAAAAGCCGTTGTACCCGTCCGTTGCCTTCCCGAAACGGATGGATCACATTGATCTCACTGAGATAAAAGGATAAGCGGAAGGGTATCTCATTCTCAGGTGTACCGGTAAGGTATGTTTCCTTTTTCAGCCTGTTAAACAGCTCGTTTGCATTGGATTCTATGTATGGATAGAGGCAGAACTGATTTCCCTTTGAGATGTTTACCCATCGCAGTTCGCCTGCCCATTCATAGATATCTTTGAAAATGTACCGGTGTATGTCCTGCAGATGCTTTAAATCAAACCTGCCAGGAATAGGGTTGACCCTTGTTTCCAGTATCCGAACGGAGGTGATTTCCCTTTCCGCAATACGCAGCTGTTTGGCGTTTCTTAACCCCAGTTTGTTCTTCAGAACAAAAGAATTGGGATAACAGTATCTGCTATCCCATTCATAGTCATATTTATAATTTTTGTTCATGAGCGTCCTCCGCTTTGACCGAATGCTTCCGCATAAGATCAGCGACAACCTGATCTGTTTTCTTTTTATCTCCGGCGCAATATCGCATGCGCTCTTTATCTTCCTCGGTGAGGGGCATGCCCTCCATCGCCATGGAGGCGTTCACATCATCAATCATTCGCTCCAGATCTTTCATAAAAACACCTCGTTTTCGTATTCAGTATAGCATAAAATCTGTAAAAAATCAACCAGAGCAAGGCTTTCACAGGCTTTACCTGTCCTTCTGGAAACGATAAACATCCTCGAAATGCACGCTGCCGACAGACCGCTTGACATCCTGCACACACTTTCCACGGAGCTTCCCCAGTGTGGTCTCATCCACATCCGCATTAGCGGCAAGGATATTCATCATCATGGACATCTCCACCGCCAGCTTGAACAGCAGACGGGCGGTACGGTTTTCAGACGCATCAACCGCGCCTGTCACAGCAGAGGTTATGGCAGCTGGCAGACTGCTGAAATATATCCGCAGTAAAAACGGACGGCTTTTTCAATAAACTCGCTCCGGCTTTTGCAGTTGTCTTGTTGTTGCCATCGGTCAACGCTTTCCAATGTGGAAGGATAGAGCCAGAGTGGAATGCGTTTTTTGTTTTCTTCTGTCATCGTGAGTCCTCCTTCGAATCATTTTTCAAACCACCTGTAGGGTACACCCTGACAAACGCCATTCTGTGGGGATTCTATTTACGTTTTTTTGCTCAACGGGGACCTGCGGCGAGTCAGTACCCTGTTTTAGGTGTACCTTCCAAAACGTTCCTCGACCCGCATTGCGGGGCGATGTGAGCGGCGGGAGGTCGCGTAGCGACCACCTGCCTTTAACCTGCCTCATTTTCAACCCCATGGGCCAGCTCCATTCCGATGGCAAAACTGGCTTTCATTTAGCGTTGCCGATATCAAGGCCGTGCGGTTAAGCGGACGTTTTGAGTGCTGAATTCCCGCACAAAGCCTCGACACGGGACGCTGTGCAGCTCACAGGTATTAGTTGCCACCTTGTCCCCGAAAACGCGAAACAGGGGCACACAGGCAGCGATACGCCGCTTTCTCTCTTTACGGCATAAAAGGAAGAATGCAAGGATGCAAAGTATGTAAGACATTGCACCCTTACATCCTTGATTCGGGTAGCTGCCAGTACCATTGGTTGCCCAGTTTCACAGACAGAGCGACGATGTTTTTCTTTGCAATGTTGACTGTGCGCTCTGAGATATTTAATTCCTTAGCCCTATGAAACACTACTTCCACCGAAACTGGTTGAACCAACAATTCTCTAAGTTTGTCCTCCATCTGCATAGTTTTGGTCTGAACCGTACCTGAGCCAGAGAGAACTTCATCCACCGTGGTATCGCAATAACCTTTCCACTGAAAGCCGCTCTTCGCGTCCAAAGAGAAAGCGATGGATCTGCCCTCCGGCGCCAGGCTGCTTTTGTCGTGGGCTACAATACGAACACTTGGATTACTTTTGAGTCTACCTACCAGAAGCACACTCCTTGCCGCCGCGCGGAAGTCGATGGAGCCCAAACCACGGTACGAGGATTTCAAGCCCTGCGCCCTGGTGCCTGCGATCATTTTTGTCCTGCTGCAGCTGTTGTGCGTAAAAGCTGCTTACCGGATTTACTTCAAGATCCTCCAGAACATTTTGCAGATTTTTATCATGACTTTTCTTATTTTTCTTGCCCATGCTCAAATAGCCTTCTTCATAATGTTACATATGGGTAGTAGCATGAATCGCCTGGCACATTCGTGAATATGCCGCACATAATCTTCGGTTAGGTTCTTAACGATGCCGGATATTTCATGGACCGATTCCCCGTCTTTTTTCACATTAAGAACGTTAACCAGCACTTCCCGGTCGTCTACGTACGTGCAGGAAAATGAATTGTACACGGGTGATTGGTCCGTAAAATCCAAAAAGTTTAATGTAAAGAAAACGCCTGATCTGCAGAACATAGTAGTAAAGGTGGAACACTCCGAATCCAACGTATGAACTTTTCCATTGAAAGCATAGTCTTTATATATAAGGGATGCAAAAGACGGCATATAGGGGTGTTTTTCTTCTGATGAATCGTAAACGACAGTTTGAGCAAGCTTTATTCCTACTTGTATGTTTAGCCGCAGGCTTCGGTTTCCTGGCCGTTCTTGTCAGCGAAAAGAAAACGGGGTCATTTGATACGGTTATTACAGCCCTTATTCAGGGTTTCGAAGCCCCTGCCATCACGAGCGTAATGAAATTTTTTACTTTTATCGGATCCGGTTCGGTAGTTACCGTCCTTACCATTATGCTTTCGCTGTTTTTTTCTCTCGTATTAAAGCATCGTTCCGAGCTTATATTGTTCCTGGTTGTTGTCCTGGGGACATACGTTTTTAATGAAGTCTTGAAACATATCTTTCACCGGGCGCGGCCTTATCTGCACCGGCTGATTGAAGTAACGGGCTACAGCTTTCCAAGTGGCCATTCTATGGAGTCCTTTGCTTTTTATGGTGTGCTTACTTTTTTATTATGGCGGCACGTTTCCACACGAGCAGGCCGGACTATCCTTATCCTGTTCAGCAGTCTGATGATTCTTGCCATCGGCATAAGCCGCATCTATCTGGGAGTTCATTATCCAAGCGATGTAATCGGCGGCTATCTGGCAGGCGGTTTGTGGCTTACGGCGGCCATCTGGTTTTATCGGCGTGTAAGAAGATAGCCTTGTGACACGCAAAACAAATAAAAATCTGGTTTTATCAGAAATGAAGGAATGAAACGATGCATATACATGTTCATGAACTTATCAGCCACTACGGATACCCAGGTGTTTTTACAGTCTTGATGTTGGAGATGATTGGAATTCCCTTCCCGGCGGAAACGACCTTAACCGTTGCGGGAATCGAATGGAAGAGGGGGGTATTTTCTTTACTTCCGCTTATTGCATCCGCAACTCTCGGGAATGTTGTTGGAAGTTCAATTGCCTTTGGCATTGGAAAATTTCTTGGAAGGCCGACCATTCTCCGGCTCGGCAAATATGTAGGAATTTCGCGGGAACGGCTTGATCGTGCGGAAGATAAATTTCAAAAGTACCAGATTCGTGTTACTCTTTTCTCCAAATTTATTGCGGGCATTCGTGTGCTTGTCCCGTATTTGGCCGGCATTAATGAAATGCCATTTGTGAAATTTACGATTTTCAATTTCATAAGCGCCCTGGTTTGGTCTTCCGTGTTTATTACGGTAGGACGGTATATCGAGGTCGCATGGCGACGCTACCATAACATTATTCATCCCTATCTTCTCCCTGGCATAATAGGAGTGGTGATTTTGGCTGGGGTCTATTTTCTCTACAGAAAAAGGGCAAGAACCGCCAAATAACGGCGTCATAACGCAGGTTTTGGAGAAAGTTGCCGGCACCATGCGCTTTCTTTCCGCGCAAAACTGTGATATTCTAATTTCGTCTGTTTCATACGTGCGAATAATGGGTATTATATTTTAGCTTTACAGAAATAGTGTCGTTTATTAATGTATTCAATTGAGAAAATAAAAATAGTCAGGAGTCTTGATCGTGAATGTAGCTTTAGGCTTGATTATTGTTTCACCATATTTAGCCTTCTTGCCCATGATCTACCTTCTCTATTATTTCTTTAAAAGAGGGGAATTGACGCTTCGCAACGAATGGACCAAAGGATTGCTGTTTCTTTTTCTATGGTCTTTTTTAGTGGGATTAATGAACAACCAGGGATTTTACGTATTAACTTCTCTTGTTATTTTAGGCTATCTTTTTGTTAGTATTTATATTCATAGCGCGTACCGGAAGACAGAAGATGTGGAACGGCTATTTTTGTCTTTATTCTGGTTATCGCTCGGTTCGGCTTTTCTTGGTCTTTTGGAACATTGGAATATTATTACGTATTCACCTGCCTGGTGGAAGTACTTTTTGGGAACACGTTCTATTGTTGATATAACGGAATCCCAGCGAATTTCGGGTACCTTTAATAATCCAAACCTGGCAGGCACGTGGTATGCCGCTATGATTATGATCGGATTTTATTTCTTTAGAAGAGTAAGCGGTATGCGAAAGTTTGCTTACGTAGGAGCCGTTGCTTTATATATTTTCGTATTGATGATGACAGAATCAAGGGCAGCGGTGATCGGGCTATTCCTCGGATTTGTTATTTATGCGTATTTTGCCGGTCATAAGAAAAAAATGCTGATGCTGATGTTTATTCTGCTTTCCGGAACTGCCCTCATGTTGAACCGTCCGGAATGGTTCCCTAGAGGGGACATTTTGTTTTCTTCGATCCAGGATCGGCAGGAAATCTGGAAGAATTGCTTTAATATGTTTATGATGAAACCTATCACCGGCTGGGGGATCATGGGCATTTATTTTGCAGATAGCAGTGTCTATCATTATATGCGTGTATTTCACGCGCATAACACGCTGCTTACGATCGCAACGACTCTCGGAATGGTAGGTTTGCTTGCGTTCATTTGGATGGAATGGTCGTTGCTACAGGGGATTCGCGTATTATATCAGAACCAGTGCCGCATCACGCCGTTGTTGAGCGGAATTAAGGCAATGATTTTAGGCCACGGATTATTTGACTTTACGATTATGAGCCCGCAAATCGGTTTGTTATTTGTCGGATGTTCCGCGCTTATCGGGGCGCTTGCCTATCGATACAGCCCCGAACTCGTTCGAACACGCTTTCCTTTGCCTGTGAGGTATAGAAGATATAAAAAAATATAACCTATATGGTACTATTTCGAAAGTAGTACCTGAAGAAAAAAGGCGCCTTTTCGCAAGGGCGTCTTTTTTTCTATTAAAAATGGATATTGCTAAACTTCGCACATAAAGATGTAGTAAAAGAAGAAGTGTGAAGGAGAATTTAAAATGTTTGAAAATTATGACGTTACTATTGATTTAGGTACGTCTAACACCCTTATCTATGTAAAAAGAAAGCATATTGTCGTTCGTGAACCAACGATGGTAGCGAAAAATTTGAATACCGGAGTGATTGAGGCTTTCGGCATAAAGGCAAAAAATATGATAGGCCGAACACCTGAAGACATCGTTGTGATACGCCCGATGAACGAGGGGGTGGTGGTAGATTGTGAAACCACAACGGCCATGCTGCAGCACTTTATGGAGCTCGCTTCGAAACAAACCCGGTTGGTAACCGGTATGAAGTGGAGGAAGCCGAATGTTCTCGTATGTGTTCCAACAGGCATTACATCTGTTGAGAAACGGGCGATTTATCTGGCAGTGAAACAAGCCGGGGCGCAGGATGTGCAAACGATAGAGGAGCCGCTGGCTGCCGCGATTGGAGCAGGACTTCCCGTACAGGAGCCGGCTGGATGTATGGTGGTAGACATCGGGGGTGGAACGACACAGGCAGCGGTCCTGTCTTATGGAGGCATTGCGGTAAGTTCTTCGATTCGTACCGCAGGAGATGTGATGGATCAAGCCATTATTCAATATATAAAAAAACACTTCAACGCGCGAATCGGGGAAGGAACCGCGGAAGAAATAAAAATTGACACCGGCTATGCTTTTCTTGCTCCTCCGGATGAAAAACGGGAAGTTACCTGTGTCGATTTGGTAACGGGACTTCCTAAGACCATTAAGGTTTTTTCCGAAGAAATATCGAAAGTCCTCTCAAACTCTGTCAACTGTATCATTGACGCTGTCAAAAGCACGTTAGAGGTGACACCTCCCGAGTTAGCATCCGATATGATCGACCGGGGCATCGTACTCACAGGGGGTGGAGCTCTGCTGCGAAATATTGATACGTTGCTTAGAAACGAAACAGGCCTTCCTGTTCATGTTGCGGAAACCCCCCTGGATTGTGTTGTTGCTGGAATGGGCCGGCTCTTGGACATAGATAGATAAAGAGACTCCCTTGTTGCTGCTTGAGGGGGTTGCTTTTTTTTGCTTTAATGAGGAGAGACAAGCTGGCTCGATTTTACAGGCTATCCAATGAAATGGGTGATTTTGTGAAGAAAGGCTGGACGGTTGTCCTGTATACCGTCATCATCATACTTGTTTATTTCTATCGGCATGAACTTTTAACCTGGATGAAAGGGAGCGCTCTGACCAATATTCCCCTCATGATGGTCATCGCCACCTTTTTTGCCCTTTTTCCGATCGTCCCATACGGTATGATCATTGCCATTATGGGTTGGAAGTTTGGAGTATGGAACGGGGCTTTGATAAGCTGGGCAGGCGCTTTGACAGCCGCGTTACTGATGTTTTTGTTTGTTCGGTATATTTTCGCCGACCGCGGGCGGCAGTATCTTGCTAAATTTACATTGACCGATAACGTGACGACAATGATAGAAAAAAAGCCTTTTCTTGCTATTTTAATTGCCCGCTTGATTCCGGTGATTCCTCAGGCGGCGGTGAATGTATATATATCAATCAGCCGCATCCGTTTTATCTCGTATGCGGCGGCCTCTGCCGCAGGCAAAATACCAGGAATGATTGTTTTTGCGTTCATTGGTGCGCAGGCAACTGCCCATGTTCAATCTGTGTTTGTCATTCTCGCCGTATATGCTGTGTTCCTGAGTGTTGTTTATGGATTGTACCGGTGCCTGGTAAAAATAAAGTGGCTGGAATAAACGCATGGATTTTGTCGAATAAACAGGAAAGGTAACGATTCCAGCGATAGGATTTTCTATTAGAACTGATAAATTCCTGGTAGATTCTTTCTGTCCGTCATAAGCGGTCAATCACAGGCAAATTGAAAAAAAGTGGGCCCACAATAACGATGGGCCCACTTTTTTTAGCTTATAAGAAAGCAGGCCGGTTCTACTTTCCAGCGGCTCGAAATATGTATGAATTAATGCGAGTTGTCAGTAAATGACGAACGAAAATAATAGGGATTTCAAAAGGTCTGACGAATGAAAAAGGGAGAGGTGAAGAGAGATGACAGAGATAATCATATTCCAGGTCAAGAGTTTTATGTGGTATGTTAGCAGGTTGAGCCAAATGACGCGGATCCAAACGGGGAGAAAAGGGCTCATTGGAATGGCTATAGGCATCTTCTGTTTATGCGCAGGGGCGGGGGATGTCCAGGCGTCCACTGTGAATAACCAGCTAATTATTATTAATAAAAAATCGAACATGCTCGCTTACTATAACCTGGGAAGTTTAGTCAGGGTGTTTCCGGTAGCAACGGGAAGAGAGGTACAGATCGAAGGGGAAGATCCGTCCAAAGCTTCATATACACCGGAAGGAACATTCCAAATCGTAGTCAAAGAAAGGAACCGTCCCTATTACAAAGCTGGGATACCGGGAGGGGATCCGTCGAACCCGCTGGGTGACCGGTGGATGGGGCTGAATCCATATCATTCGCACGGAGATATTTACGGGATTCATGGCAACAGCAACGAAGATTCGATTGGCAAACATGTCACCCATGGCTGTGTACGAATGCATAACGAGGACATTCACTGGTTGTTTGACAAAATTAAAATCAATACACCGGTTGTAATTACAACAACGAACCAATCCTTTAATGAAATCGCATACCACAATGGATATCCTGTTAACGTGGAAAAAGTAAATGCGAACGTGGGTCTAACGGAGAACACGTTCCTCTATACGCAGCCGTACGCAGATTCGAAAACGGCGTGGGTGCTGGCCCCGCAAAAAGTTAAAGTGTTTGAAAAGATGGGCAATTGGTATGGCATCCACTCTGTTTACGGCGACCTCTGGTTGAATGGTGAACATACTATGGTCGGTGACCCCGAACAGAAAACAGAAGAGATTCATTTGGACAAAAACACCCAATTTTATGCCTCGCCGTTTCCCAAAACAGGCGCACTGGGAAGTCTTGCTCCCCAGACCGTCACTTCTTTTGAAGAATGTAATGGGTGGTACCATATTCAAACCTACAAAGGAACAGCGTGGATTAGAAAAGAGGAGCAGGCAAAACAAAGGGGGTAATGGTAATCGTAATAATTAGTGCAAGTTGTTAAAGGCCTTTTTTTATTATGGAAAATATATGTTAATGTATATCTTTGAAACTCTAGAAGGACTACTAAAAACCGATTTCAAATTCTTGTATTATTTGTAAAAGACGGTTCATTTTTATAAAAATTGAAGTGATACTTAAATGTCCAACAAAATTCAAAAAAAACAATTTATTTGGGAAATCGTACACTGGAAATAAAAAAAGACCGTAAAAATCAACTTACGGCTCATCTTAGATTTCGTGATAATCTTCTTCAAATGAGAATACCGACTATTAACTTGGGTTGGCAAAGTATATCGCTTGAACACTTAATCATGATCTTTAACGAATTAGGTTGCGCTGAACAGCTTAAAATGATGTTGAAAGATGCGGTGTTGGCCAATGAATGTGGAAGTCCAGGTAAATGAACAGCATACCTTGTATAGTGTGGAAATATATGTGCCGGAAGATGCCCGAATTACGGTCGGGAAATTGGGGGAATATGTATTTCCTAAAGGTTCCTATGTGTATGTAGGGAGTGCGAAAAAGAATATCCGCTCTAGAGTTGAAAGGCATATGCGAATGGATAAAAACTGCCACTGGCATTTTGATTATTTTCGTCCATGCGGGCAGATTGTCCGGGTCCTGACATATGCCGGAGAAGAAGGGGAATGCGGTCTGTTTGAGCGCCTGCGCAGCCAGGTGAACGGATCGATTCCGGTTCGCGGGTTTGGTTCCTCGGACTGCCGCTGCCCGGCCCATTTGTTTTATGTTCCATAAAGCAACCAAATCTATCAAACTTAATTGTATGTAAGGTGAAAAGGTGAACATTCTGCGAACTCATAGTTTTTATAAAAACCGATGAAAAATCGAGTGTAAGCGTTTGATACGGGAGATAAACATGAAAAATGAAGAGAATACGTACTTTGTTAAAAATTTCACAATATCGTATGATAAACGTGTAACAAAGAGTGCTAGACAAAAAGGTACCTTATGAAAAAATTTTTTTCCTCACTCTTGTGAAAAAGTTCACAATCTAATAGGTTGATAACCAACCTAAATTTCAATGGACGGTGATAAACATGGCTAATCAAACCGTTATACCACCAAAAGAGACAAAGCCGGATGTGAAGAAGACAATTGACCAGCTGGTCGCAAACGCCAACGAAGCTCTCGATCAAATGATGACCCTTGACCAGGAAGCGGTCGACCGTATTGTGAAAGCAATGGCGCTCGCAGGTCTTGACAAGCACATGGAGCTTGCGCGTCTTGCCGTTGAAGAGACTAACCGGGGCGTGTATGAAGACAAAATTACGAAGAATCTTTTTGCGACGGAATACATTTACCACAGTATTAAGTACGAGAAAACCGTAGGCGTCATTAAAGAAAATGAAGAAGAAGGGTACACGGAAATCGCTGAACCAATTGGCGTTATTGCCGGGGTTACGCCGGTTACCAATCCGACTTCAACAACGATGTTCAAATCCATTATTTCTATTAAAACGAGAAATCCTATTATCTTTGCTTTTCACCCGTCGGCACAGAAGTGCAGCGCAGAAGCGGCCCGTACTGTCCTGAATGCTGCTATCGCGGAAGGGCTGCCCAAATACGCAATCCAATGGATTGAGACACCTTCCGTAGAAGCCACACAGCTTCTGATGAATCACCCTGGAGTTTCGCTCATTCTGGCCACCGGCGGTTCTGGAATGGTACAGTCCGCTTACAGCAGCGGAAAACCCGCTCTCGGTGTAGGGCCTGGTAACGTTCCTTGCTACATTGAGAAAACCGCCAATGTGGAACGGGCTGTAACCGACTTGATTATGTCCAAATCGTTCGATAACGGGATGATTTGTGCATCCGAACAGGCGGTGATTATCGATGAAGCCATTTACGAACGAGCTACAGCCTATATGAAAGAGAACGGATGCTATTTTGTAAATGCGGAAGAAAAAGCAAAACTTGAAGCCATTGTGATTAACCCAACGACATGCGCCGTAAACGCGAGCATTGTCGGCCAATCCGCTCCGGCAATTGCAAAACTTGCGGGTTTTACGGTACCATCCGACACGAAAATTCTGGTTGCGGAACTTGAAGGGGTTGGGGAGAAATACCCGCTATCCCGTGAAAAATTAAGCCCGGTTCTCGCGTGCTTCAAAGTTAAAACTACCGATGAAGGCATCACACGGGCAGAAGAAATGGTGCGATTTGGCGGTATGGGTCACTCTTCCGTTATCCACTCATCTGATGACCAGATCATAAACGAATTTGCGAACCGTGTCAAAACAGGCCGCCTGATTGTGAACTCACCATCCACACATGGCGCCATCGGAGATATCTATAATGTGTACTTGCCATCTCTTACTCTGGGCTGCGGCTCCTACGGCAAAAATTCAACCACTTCCAATGTAACAGCCGCACATCTTATCAACATTAAGCGGATTGCTAAACGGAGGGTTAATATGCAGTGGTTCAAAGTTCCATCTCGCATTTACTTCGAGCCAGGTGCGCTTCAATACCTTGAGAAAATGCCTAATATTTCAAAAGCTCTTATTGTCACCGACCCTTCAATGGTAAAATTAGGCTACGTAGACAAAATTCTGTACCACCTGCGTAAACGTAACGAATATGTACACAGTGAAATCTTCAGCGAGGTTGAGCCGGATCCTTCGGTAGACACAGTGATGCGCGGAGTAAAACTGATGAATCAGTTTCAACCTGACGTAATCATAGCTTTAGGTGGAGGGTCCGCGATGGATGCTGCGAAAGGCATGTGGCTCTTCTACGAGTATCCGGATGTTGAATTCGACAACCTGCGCCAGAAATTTATGGATATCCGCAAGCGCGTGTTCAAATTCCCGAAACTCGGTATGAAAGCGCAAATGGTTGCCGTCCCGACAACATCGGGTACCGGTTCGGAAGTCACATCATTCGCGGTCATTACAGATAAAGTGAAAAATGTGAAATATCCGCTGGCTGACTATGAATTAACACCGGATGTCGCGATCATCGACCCGAACCTGGTCATGACGATGCCAAAAACGATCACGGCCGACACAGGTATGGACGTACTGACACACGCCATTGAAGCGTACGTATCCGTTATGGCGTCCGACTATACCGATGCGCTGGCGCTTAAAGCCATTCAGCTTGTATTTGATTATCTGCCGCGCGCATATGCCAATGGACAGGATAAGGAAGCGCGCGAAAAAATGCATAATGCTTCGGCAATGGCAGGTATGGCGTTCGCGAATGCGTTCCTTGGTATTAATCATAGTTTAGCGCATAAACTCGGAGCTGAATTCCACATCTCACACGGGCGGGCGAATGCGATCCTTCTGCCATATGTCATTCGTTACAATGCAACGAAACCAACGAAGTTTGTTTCGTTCCCGAAATACGAAACGTTTATTGCAGACGAAAAATATGCACAAATTGCACGCTTCCTGGGACTTTCAGCGTCCACCCGGGATGAAGGTGTTACCAGCTTAATCGCGGCCATCCGCGGTCTGATGAAAAAGCTGGATATGCCATTTACTCTTCGCGAATGCGGCGTTCCGGAAAAAGAATTCGAAGCACGTGTTGAGTGGCTTGCCGACCGGGCCTTCGAAGACCAGTGCACAACGGCTAACCCGCGTTTGCCGCTCGTAACTGAACTTGCCGCCTTGTATCGCCAGGCATACAAAGGATAAAGGAAAAAATGTAAAAAAAGGATAAGGTTCAACCGGATGGGAGAGGAACCTTTCTCCTGTCCGGCAATCACTTCAGGGAGGGACAAATGATGAGTACCTTAGGACTTGTAGACAAAAAAGAAACGGATACCGCATTGGCACCCGCATGGAAAGGATTTGTAGCAGGGGATTGGGTTCGCTCTGTGAACGTTCGCGATTTCATTCATCGTAACTGGACACCGTATGAAGGTAAGGAGGAATTTCTTGCCGGGCCGACTGACCGTACGAAATTGCTGCAAACAAAGGTACAGGCAATTCTTAAAGAAGAAAGAGAAAAAGGCGGCGTACTGGATATTGATACACGCCATCCGTCTACCATCGTCTCACACGGCCCGGGTTACATTGAAAAAGACATAGAAACCATTGTAGGACTGCAAACGGATGCCCCGCGCCGCCGTTCCATTATGCCGGCGGGGGGAATCCGGATGGTAGAAAATTCCTGCAATGCATACGGATATACGCTCGATCCACTCGTAAAGGAAGTCTATACGAAATACCGCAAAACTCACAACGAAGGTGTATTTGATGCGTATACACCGGAAATGAAAGCCGCAAGAAAAGCCGCCATCATTACCGGTCTGCCGGATGCCTATGGCCGCGGCCGTATTATCGGTGATTACCGACGGGTGGCTCTATACGGGGTAGATGCCCTAATTGCGGATAAGCGCCGTGATTTAGCGTTGACTGAGAAAGAAGCGATGAGTGAGGAAATCATACGCGAACGGGAAGAAACTACCGAACAAATAAAAGCCCTCAACGAATTAAAAGAAATGGCCGCATCATATGGTTTCGATATTTCTGAACCTGCGTCAAACGCACGCGAAGCGGTGCAGTGGCTGTACTTTGGCTACCTCGCCGCGATCAAAGAACAGAACGGGGCAGCGATGAGCATCGGGCGTATCAGCACTTTCCTGGACATTTACTTTGAACGCGATCTGGCGAACGGCTTACTTACCGAAAAAGAGGCACAGGAAATTATGGACCATTTCGTCATGAAGCTTCGTCTCGTTAATTTCTTGCGGACGCCTGATTATAATGAATTATTCAGCGGAGATCCAACCTGGGTAACTGAATCCATCGGCGGTATGTCGCTTGACGGCCGGCCGCTTGTTACTAAAACGTCATTCCGGATTCTGCACACCCTCTATAATCTGGGGCCGGCACCCGAGCCGAACCTGACAGTTCTCTGGTCGGAAAACCTGCCTGAAGCATTTAAAAATTACTGCGCCAAAGTTTCCATTGATACGAGTTCGATTCAATACGAGAACGATGAAATTATGCGTCCGGTCTACGGGGATGATTACGGTATTGCCTGCTGTGTATCGGCCATGCAAATTGGCAAACAGATGCAGTTCTTCGGTGCCCGTGCTAACCTTGCCAAAGCACTTCTGTACGCCATTAACAGTGGTGTCGATGAAAAATCGCACCAACAGGTCGGGCCAAGGGTGGCGCCTGTAACCGGAGAATACCTGGACTATAACGAAGTGCTGAAGCGATTTGACGAGATTATGGACTGGCTCGCAAATCTTTACATTAATACGCTGAATGTCATTCACTACATGCATGATAAATACGCCTACGAACGCCTCGAAATGGCGCTGCACGACAGAAAAATTCTGCGTACGATGGCATGCGGTATCGCCGGTCTGTCTGTTTGCGCCGATTCTCTGAGCGCCATCAAGTATGCGCGCGTAAAAGCAATCCGTGATGAACAGGGTGTGGCGGTTCGTTTTGAAACGGAGGGTGAATTCCCTAAATTCGGAAACAACGACCCTCGGGTAGATGACATAGCAACGATGCTTGTCCGGACCTTTATGGAAAAACTTCGCAAAGTAAAAACGTACCGCAATGCGCTGCCAACACAGTCGGTGCTGACGATTACATCCAATGTGGTGTACGGTAAAAAAACAGGGGATACTCCGGATGGCCGCAAAATGGGTGAGCCGTTTGCGCCAGGAGCCAATCCAATGCACCGCCGGGATCAGAAAGGCGCGATTGCTTCCTTCTCATCCATCGCCAAACTTCCGTATGAAGACAGTCTGGATGGCATCTCGTATACATTCTCTATCATACCGAAAGCTCTCGGCAAAGAGCGTGAAGCCCAGGTGCATAACCTTGTCGCGCTGCTCGATGGATACGCCATCCAAAAAGGCCACCACGTGAATGTCAACGTTTTTGACCGGGAAACGCTTATCGATGCAATGGATCATCCGGAAAAATATCCGCAGCTGACAATCCGTGTATCCGGTTACGCAGTAAACTTTATTAAACTCACACGGGAACAGCAGCTTGAGGTCATTAACCGCACGTTCCACGAAAGAATGTAACGGAAAAGAATACAGCACGAAAAAATGCGGCACGAAATGTAACATGAAAGAAAGTGATTCGATATGGTAGGACGCGTTCACTCGATTGAAACAACAGGCATGGTAGATGGTCCGGGCATTCGCTACGTTGTGTTCGTTCAGGGATGCCTCATGCGCTGCCAATTTTGCCACAATCCCGATACATGGGATCGAACAGGTGGTCAGGTGATGAACAGCGAGACATTATTTGCTGATTTGCTGAGCTATCTTCCTTATTACACCGTGTCAGGAGGCGGCCTCACCGTAAGTGGTGGGGAGCCGCTTCTCCAGGCGGACTTTGTAAAAGAGTTGTTTGAAAAATGTCGTTCGCGCGGGATTCACACTGCCCTTGATACAACCGGCATTGTCTGGAACGAAGACGTGGAGTCTCTCCTGCAGGTAACGGATTTAATTCTGCTTGATTTAAAGGAGATGAACCCGGAAAAACACCGGGATCTAACCGGTGTATATAATAGCTCGGTTCTGCAATTTGCGGAGCGTGTGGCGGAACGGAACATCCCGGTCTGGATTCGCCACGTAATGGTACCCGGGTTGACTGATCATCCCGATAGCCTGGATGAGATGGGCGCGTTTATTCAGGCCATGCCAAATGTTGAGCGAGTGGAACTCCTGCCATTTCATAAGATGGGTGAATACAAGTGGTCCCAGCTTGGCATCCCGTACAGGCTGTCCGATGTGGAACCACCCGCTGAGGAGGTGATGCGTGCAGCCTATCGAAGGCTTACCCGATATATCTCGGCCACCAAATTTCCGGAAATGGGGCAATGCGTTTGATGCAGTAGATCGTTCACTCTTCCACATTAACGAAACTTTTAGTTATACCTCTTCCACTATGACATAAACGATTGGCCGCTGTCTGATCATCCGAACAGCGGCTTTTTTTCCTGTAGCAACGTATTTTTTGAGAATCAACGGCGGTGTAAGTTTTTCTATGAAAGCGTTGACAAAAATCACGGAACATGGTTAGATATTAATATAACTGGTAATGACAACACTATCTGTTTTTCGAGAGAGGAGGGAGCTTATTGAGTGTTGATAAAAAAAGCCGTGTTCCGTTCTATGCCCAGTTAATCGATATCATCATTGATAAAATTTCGACAGGGGAATTAAAAGAATACGATAGGCTTCCATCTGAGCGTGAGTTATGTGATATGTATGGTATTAGCCGTACAACCATCCGGCAGGCGATGATTGAACTTGAAAATGAGGGATACATTTACAAGGAACACGGTAAAGGAACCTTTGTTGCCCCGCAAACCTATACGCAGAGCTTGCGGAAGGTCTATAGTTTCTCAGAAGAAATGAAAAAGCTTGGCAAGAAGCCGGTCTCCGATGTAATTTCTTTTAACATCGTACAAGCTTCTAGTAAAGTTGCACGAAGACTAGAACTTGAAGAAGAGGAGGAGGTGTATGAGATTATTCGTTTGCGATTGGCTGATGATGAACCAATCATGTACGAAACCACGTATCTCCCAGGACAGCTGTTTCCCGGTTTAACTAAAAGGGAACTGGAAACTAACACGATGTATGATTTACTCCGCAGTAAATACAAAACGTCCATTAGCCATGCACAAGAGCGTTTTAAAGCCGTTAGTGTAAGTGCAAAAGAAGCCTCTTACCTGCATGAAAAGGAAGGGGCGCCTGCAATGGAAATTGAACGCATCGCAAGTGCAGGTGACCGGCCGATAGAATACACAACTACCGTTGCAAGAGGTAACAAGTACGTCTATACGATAGAATTAAGTTAATACCCATCTTACGTAACGGACTAACAAATGAGGTGAAGAGAATGTTCTTACATGTATCGGAAGAAAAAAATAAAGAGCTTGGTGTGTACCATACGCAAAAAGAAATAGTACAGCAGCCCCGCTTATGGAAAGAAACGTACGAATATATCGTTCAGGAAAAAAAACGCATCCAGTTATTTTTTCAATCAGTTATGGAAAAACATAAAACGATTAAAGTCATTCTGACAGGTGCAGGTACATCTGCATTTGTGGGAGAGTGCCTGTCCCCCTATCTTCATAAAGTGTGCGATGCGAAAATATTCACCATTGAAAATATTCCAACCACAAGCATTGTTTCCAATCCGGAGTATTATTTAGATGCAGACACACCAACCATTATGGTATCGTTTGCGCGTTCAGGAAATAGTCCGGAAAGTGCAGCTTCCGTGGAACTCGGCGAACAATTGGTAAAGGATTTTTATCAAATTAACATTACATGCAACAAGGAAGGACAGTTAGCCAAAAAATCGGGTAATAATGCTGCCGCCTTGTTGTTACTATTGCCGGAAGACAGCAATGATCAGGGATTTGCTATGACCAGCAGTTTCACCTGTATGATGCTGTGCGCCATGCTTGTGTTTCAAATTAAAGACATTGAAAGCCTTAAAAATAACATTGATGTTATTTCGGCAATAGGTGAACGCATTCTTACCAGTGAGGCAGATAATCTTGAAGCTTTAGCGAAGCTTCCCTTTACAAACATTGTGTACCTGGGTTCAGGGCCATTGTCGGGACTTTCACATGAAGCTTCATTAAAAATGCTGGAATTAGTAGGTGGCCTTGTTTTTACTGCCTATGATTCACCGCTTGGTTTTCGCCATGGCCCCAAATCGATGATTAATGACCAAACTCTAGTCATGATCATGATAAGCAGCAATCCATATACGCAAAAATATGATCTGGATATGCTAAAAGAGTTGTACCGGGAAAAAGAAACTGTACAGTTGAAACTTGCAGCGATCTCTGGCGCGTTTGTAAATGAAGCGAAAGACAATTGCGATTACTATTTTTATAGTGAAACCGAAGAAATAGTTTCAAACGGGACATCTCTGGAAGATTCGTGGTTGGCGTTTCCTTTTATTCTTTATGCTCAAATGTTAGCTGTTTTTAAATCGCTTCATCTGGGTTTTCGGCCTGATAACCCTTGTCCTGGCGGGAGTCTGAATCGAGTTGTGCAAGGTGTCACTATTTATCCGTTTCAATAAAACACAAGAGGGTGAAAATAAATGGATATTGTTGTAACGAAATCATACGAAGAGATGAGTCAATACGCAGCAGCATTCCTTATTCGGCGCATGGCGAAAAAAGGGAGAGTTAACATTGGACTGGCCACCGGAAATACGCCGACAGGAATGTATAGTTTTCTTGTCCAACACCTTAATCTGGGGTATAACATAGACAATGTGCATTTTTACAACATTGATGAATATTGCGGAGTAAACGGCACAGAAAATGGAACCTGTACCCGTTATTTGCAGGATAATCTGTTTCAAAAAACAGAAGTCATCAAGAAGGAAAATATCCATTGGGTGCATGAGGGCAGTTATCAGACATTGGACGAAGAAGTTGGCAAACAGGGCGGCTTTGACACCGTCATTCTTGGAATTGGCGAGAACGGACACATCGCCTATAATGAACCGGGTACCCCTTTCAGTACGCTTACACATCTTGTTGATTTAACGGATGCGTCCAAAATGCAGCACAGTGAAGAGTTTGGCGGATATAATAATGTTCCGCATAAAGCGGTAACAGTCGGTGTGAAAACGATTATGAACGCAAAAAACATTTTATTACTGGCAAACGGCCCTAAAAAAGCACGTATCTTAAAAGAGGGGTTAACAGGCCCGATTACAGAAGAAATACCTGCATCCGTGCTGCAGCTTCACCCCAATTTATATGTTTTTACGGATGTGGAGGAAGTCGCAAACCTCTAATTATTTGAATAAATATTGAGAGTAAAACGCTTCGTCTACTCATTGACACCTCGTTGTAAGCGTTTTATAATTTAGGTATAACTGGTAATGACGTCATGTTATTACGGCGTGATGATAATTTGGCCAAACGCAAATCTATCACGCCCAGCCTTTTATTAAAGCGTTTACAATTAGAGACCCAAATAGAATGAAAAAATGAGGAGGCAATCAACTATGGGTACACCCAACATTTTATTAACACGTATTGACAATCGGCTTGTACACGGACAGGTAGGTGTTACTTGGACAACCACACTGGGTGCCAATCTCTTAATTGTTGTAGATGATGAAACGGCACATGAACCCCTACAGCAGCAACTAATGGAGGTAACCGCAAAATCATCAGGAGCCGGTATTCGCTTCTTTACTGTCCAGAAGACCATTGATATCATCCACAACGCCGCTGAACGTCAAAAAATCTTTATCGTTTGTAAGACACCGCAGGTTGTTCGGCAGTTAATTGATGGCGGCGTTCCCATTAAAGATTTAAACGTGGGAAATATGCATTTTTCGCAGGGGAAAAAACAGATTACGAAAAAAGTGTATGTTGATGATCAGGATATGGAAGATTTGCGTTATATCGAAGCGAAAGGCGTAAACGTATTCATTCAAGATACACCAGGGGATACAAAACATTCTATTAAATAGGAAGTGGTAGTCATGGATATTACGTTAACACAAGGGATTATACTTGCCATCGTTGCCATTATTGCCGGATTTGATTTTTGGTTGGAAGGATTGTATATTTTCCGCCCAATCATTGTATGTACGTTAACAGGTGTTGTAGTAGGCGATACAACCCTTGGTATAGTAGCGGGAGGTTTAACAGAACTTGCATTTGCCGGATTGACTCCGGCAGGGGGAACGCAACCGCCTAACCCTATTCTTGCCGGGGTGATGACAGTGGTAATCGCCCACACAACCGGGCACAATCCGGCAACTTCGATTGGGCTTGCGCTGCCATTTAGTTTTCTTATGCAATATATTATTCTTTTCTTTTACTCTATCTTTTCAGTATTCATGGTCAAATCAGACCAGTATGCGGCAGAGGCAAATACGAAGGCGTTTGCCAGGATTACCATTATACCGATGATTATCGTTGCCTTAACCTATGGCGTTGTTGTCTTCCTCTGCGGCTATATTGCCCAGGAACCAATGAAAGCATTAGTTCACGCCATGCCCGATTGGTTAAGCCATGGATTCGAAATTGCGGGCGGTATCTTACCTGCCGTCGGTTTTGGATTATTATTAAAAGTTATGCTAAAAGCCAAATTCGTTCCTTACCTGCTAATCGGTTTTCTCGCTGCGTCCTTCATTAAATTTAGTAATTTACTGCCTGTAGCTGTGATTGGGGCTGCGGCAGCCCTGTATCAATTCTATAACGATAAAGAAAAGGAAAAGTTAGCACAGCAAATTGCGGAAAGCAGTGCATACATGGGGGGTGGCTTTGATGACGGAATTTAACACACCGAAAACGACGGATTCAGAACGTGTGTTATCAAAACGGGATATTACAAAATTAGGCCTTCGTTCGGTCCTGCTACAGGCTAGTTTTAACTATGAACGCATGCAGGCAGGTGGATGGCTGTACTCAATGCTGCCGTTTTTAAAGAAAATCTATAAAAACGACAAACAAGGGCTGGCCAACGCAATGAAAGACAACATGGAGTTTATCAACACCAGCCCGCCAATTGTATCATTTTTGATGGGACTTCTCCTATCGCTGGAAGAAAGCAAAGAGGACAGAAAAACCATTCAGGGTCTAAAAGTAGCGTTATTTGGCCCGCTTGCGGGGATTGGTGACGCCATTTACTGGTTTACGATCCTGCCGATTACCGCAGGGATTACCGCTTCATTTTGTAAAGACGGAAATATCCTGGGGCCAATTATCTTCTTCCTTGTGTATCTTGCGATCTTTTTGATGCGGATTTTCTGGGCACATACCGGATATACCCTTGGTACCAAAGCTATCGTGAAAATTAAAGAAAACTCGGAGGTTATTTCGAAAGCGGCCTCTATTCTTGGTGTAACGGTTATCGGAGGACTAATTGCTACGTACGTCCATATTGATGTTGCCGCAGCTATCCAAGTAAGTTCGGGACACAGTATCTCGCTGCAAAAGGATTTCTTTGATCATATTTTCCCTAACATCTTACCTTTTGGTTATACATTCCTGATGTTCTATCTCTTAAAAAATAGAAAGGCGAGCCCTGTTCTGCTTATTCTGGCAACCTTTGTATTAGCGATTATCTTTTCTTACTTAGGGGTGTTATAGCGTGAAGAAAATCATTGTCACAGGACATGGCCATTATGCAACAGGCATGCAGGGTGCCCTGGATTTACTAGCCGGGAAAAACGAAGATGTCTATTTTGTGAATTTTACAGAGGGTGATTCGGATACTACGTTAAAAGAAAAATTAATGACTATAATAAATGCGCATGCAGAATCAGATATTCTTTTCTTTTGCGATTTAATCGGTGGAACACCCTATAAAGTAGCCGCAACTCTATCTTATGAAAACGATCGATTAGAAGTAGTGGCAGGATGCAACATTGGGTCACTTCTAGATGCTGTCTTTACAAAAGAAAATCATACCATCAGCACGTTAGCCCATCATGTAGTCTCTGTAAGTAAAGAGGCAACAGGAGTTTTTGAAAAAAGAAGCAAAACGGATAGTGAAGATTTGTTGACGGATGGGATTTAATCATGAAGGTTCCTCAATTGGGGAACCTTTTCATTCGAGGAGGAAACAGCATAAACGACTTGCTTTGGCATCAGTCTGTTGACAGCTACAGCAAATGCCCGGAACGCATAACCAGGGCTACCATCCGCGCCTGCGGCTTGAGCTAGCCAAACAATCTTATTACCGGGTAGCTTGCCGGGCAATGAGAGAAATTTCATTTTAGTTGGAATTGTTAAACAACCGTTTAATCACTCCGTTATTTTAATAGGGGCACTCCCAAACCTGGACTCCACTCCATTTTTTAGTGCTTATGTCTTCCTCATAACCAAACGTTCCGGTAAATACAGGATCACCCTTTTCATCAAACTTAAGTTTCATCATGTCTTCACTATTTCTATAAAAATCGTATTGGCTCTGTAAATCCTTATCATAAACATAAGGCTGGTACATATGCGGCATAGGATGGGCGGGCTGATATAAGTAAGGATGTACCGCATAATGGTGATGATGATAATGATAATGATAATGATAATGATAGGGATAGGGATATAACGGATGGTAATCTTGATAATGGAAGGGCGGGCGGGGTGTAATGCCCCCCATTGTCAAGACACAATTTCGAAAAAAATAAGTTATGTCCTCCTTCGATTGTAATGGGGCGCAGGCGCGATTTAAGCGACCCGCGCATGGATTTCTTCTGGCGTAGCATACCCCAACGCCTGATGTGGGCGTTCGGTGTGATAAAATCTTAGATAGGCCGTGATTGCTCTACGAAGCGCTCGTGGATTCTCGTATTCATTCAGATAGATCAACTCGTATTTGAGCGAGCGGAAGAAGCGTTCTGTACGGCTGTTGTCCCGCGCGCGGCCTTTGCCATCCATCGACACGTTCACGTGATGCTCCGAA
>NZ_AUMJ01000065.1 GCF_000430625.1 Aneurinibacillus terranovensis DSM 18919 | reverse complement strand
CAAAAACCCGTCAAAAAGGGAAGAAAAAGAAGAAAAACATAAATCTAAACCAGTCCAAGAAACAGAGCGTCAGCTTTGTTTGTTTAACGTGTCATGAAAAAGAGGAAATTCCTTTAAGTGTTGTAAGGGACTTTGACTTAATGGACGATGGAGATCCAACCACTCCCCCGATGTTTTCATGCGAAAAATGTGGTGGACGAATGTATCCGGAATATTATGAGGGAGTACATGGCATAAAGTACAGACTATCGGATATTCTCTAAACAAAAAAGGACCGGGCGGTTTTTGCCCGGTTTTTCTTAGTTTTGTCTACAACAAAATGCTGGCTGAAAGAAAGGAAGCATACCATCACTTCTTCGAATGGGTTATTTGTTGATAGCGAAGAAGGTAAGAAAACCAATTACCCTCGTTTCTATCGTCAAGCCTTAGAAAAATTAGCCAGGGAACAGCGTATTTTGTCACGCAGAAAGAAAGGGTCTAATCGTTGGCGCAAACAGCGATTGAAAGTAGCAAGGCTACACGAAAGGATTGCGACTGTTAGCCTAATCATAGATAGAGCATGGAACAGGCTCGATAGCTAAGTCAATTTCGTACCGTTCATTAAAATGGGAGAGATGTGTACTTTTCGGAGAAAAAATAAAGAAATAAGAAAAGAAGTACTTGACTCTTGGGGTATTTAATTCATTTTATGGCTGACTCTAAAGCTCAAAAATATGTTGACCAATCCGGGATGCAAATTGTAGCAAAATGGTTAGAAGATGTTGTTGCTTCAACCGGACTTTCTATTGCTCTTAGAACTCGTTCTCCGAAAGTAACGTCTGCTTTGAACACTATTGTCCTGCGTTTCGGAAATGGGATTGTGCAGCATGCCCGATCTTGGACTAAACAATGAGATTAGATTTTTGTTTCTGCAAAAAATAGGTTTGTCATAGGTAACCGAACAGGCACAGACTGGGCATTTGCCTCATAGACTGGAGATAAGTCTTACTTCAACAGGAGGTGCTTGCTGTGCCCGGACTGTTTGCCGCAATCGCCATGCTGGTCAGAGATCTAGTTTTTTTTGTCTCGTACATTAAAAATAATGCGTTTCCACAGCCGTTGACGGAGAAGGAAGAAGATAAGTATTTAAAAAGAATGATTGAAGGCGACAAGTATGCGCGGAATATGTTAATTGAACACAACCTTCGCCTTGTCGCGCATATTGTTAAGAGAATGTGAACAAAGTGAAACGTAAGATAGTTATCTATTCAACAACGCTTTTGCTGAAGAAGGTTGAGAGGGATAACACGATCGTGGAGGTTAGCTGATCAACCCCATTACGCTCCTGAAGCCCTACAAGGCTTTCTGGAGCGTTTTTTTGTTATGGGGAAAATATTTGGAGTAAAGTGACTACTATGGACGGGATGCAGGCAAAAAATCATGACGTTGAATAGGCAATATGAAATAAAGGGCGGAAAGTATGCTTCCGCCTCATTTTTTTCTGACATCTCAAGAATACTTGATAACCGAATGTTTTTCACTGCTCTTTCCAGTCCAGCAATAGATACAGTAAATTGAGGAAGATTTTTTGATCCTCAATGCTTCTTGTTTGCAAGCAGGTGACGATTCGGGACAATGTATACTCTTGAGAATCTGGATTAGAGTGGATAGACCGAAAGAGGTTTTCTAACGAAATCCCCAGGGCGTTTGCCACCTTTTCTACACTTTCCAAAGTTGCGTTTTTCTCTCCACGTTCCAACTGCCCAATATATGTAGTATGTAGATTGGCTAAGTGGGCTAATTCCTCTTGGCTCAATCCCTTTTCTTTGCGGAAATTTCGAATCCGCTCTCCAATAAGCTTTGGCAAATCACTCATTTTACCACCTCTTAGGTAACTGTAGCTTTATTCTTTAGACTCTCCCAAGAGACAATAGATATTGAAAATAAAAAATGATATACTATAAGTATTATTTTTAGGCATAAATACCAATGCCGTTAGTACTATTAATCACTAAAACAATTGGTAATTTAAGTGAAAAAATAGGAGTTTTTACTATGTCAGACGCAAATGAAATGCTTTTAGAGGACATCATACGAAAGAAAATGTTTCAGCATGTTTTTCAACCGCTGTACGTAATGAAAAATTGGAAAGTATTTGGGTATGAAGCGTTGTTACGTTGCCGGTTTTTTGAAAATCCCGAATTGCTTTTTCGATTGGCAATGGAAAAAAACAGATTGTATGATTTGGATATTTGCTCAATTCATCATGCTCTGACTTCGGTTGATACACGGGATATCCGATTGTTTTTGAATGTTTATCCTTCGACTATGGTTCACCCTACTTTTCCCGATTTTTTGGGAAAACTCAATAGCGTATGCTTCTCTAATCGAAACATTGTGTTTGAAATTAACGAAGCAGAAAAAGTATCGGACATGGGTTTACTCAGAAAAGCGGTACATTTTTTGAAGGATAAGGGGTATGCCATTGCGCTTGATGATTACGGTAAAGGGGAATCATCGTTGCAAACTGTCATTGAACTTGAGCCAGACTTTGTTAAGTTGGATCGATATTATGCTGTAAAGTTATCCGCTTCAAAGAATAAACAAAACGAGATTCAAATGCTTTTGAAGCTTTGCCAGGAGAAGCATATGAAATTGATTTTGGAAGGGATTGAAGAGCCAACGGATTTAGCGATGGCTAAAGTATTGGGCGTTCATTTAGGGCAAGGATACTTATTGGGGGAACCCTTACCGATCAACGGGATTCACTAAAAGAAAGGGTAAGTTTGTTATATGGAAATAGTGCTGACTGCATTTTTGATGATACTGATACTTTTTTTAATACACGGGTTCTATGTAAGGCAATTAAGAAAAAAGGATGACCAAATCAATGCATTCAAAGAGTCGTTGACTGACCTGCAAGCCAAATTGAAAGATAAGGAAAGAAGAAGGGCTTTTCGAATAAAACTTCTCGATCAGGAATGCACATTTGAGCTTATCGATTTTGGTGATAAATTGCTGGAACCATTAAAGCATAGAAAAGGAGAAGGGAAGATAAAGAACATCAGTCGTACAGGTATGAAATTGAGGTGTGAATTTGATTTGCCTGTCAAAAAACAGATTTTTTTGCAACTCCATTTTGTGCTTCATGATGAGGAGTTTTCTTTTAAAGGAAAGATTGTGCGAAAAGAGGAGCTGATGAACGATATTTTTTATGGAATCGACTTCATTGAAGTAAATCCCAAAGAACAACAACGCTTACTTTGGGTGATACAAAAAATAGAAATTGAGAGAAGGAAGGAGACGGAATACCAATAATAAATTGCGCACCTGTTTCACGCAAAATATTATTGCTCATAAAAGAGGCTTAGAGTATGTGAAAATACTGCAATTAAGCTAAAATAACTAGACTAAAGGATGAACACAATATGTTATGCCGAAAGTTAATGTATATATTTATTTTGGTATCTTTAGCATTGGTAATAGTTATTAACTCAACTTTCGGTGCGACCAAGCCTAGGTTGTGAAGTTTTTAGCAGGTGGAAATCCTGCTTGAAAAGGCTAAAGCCAAGCCACCAATAGCGAGTCTTGGACGCGTTGGAAGTAATTTCAGACGTTAAGCGTAGACAGCCAGATAGTAGGCCTGAAAGTGATTGAGCCTCGAAAAGAGTAAAATTACGCCTTGGACTTATGGTTTGAGGTTACAGTAAAGAAAGCGTGCCGAGGCGATGCGAGTATGATTAGATACGCCGACGATTACGTGTGCTACTTTCAGTACAAGGGCGATGCAGAGCGACCCTACGATCTTCTCAAACAAGCGCTACACGCGGGAGCATGGGCTTCTTATGTCCTGTTTGATAGCCTTATATCCTCGTTTATCTTCAAGTACTAATTCAGATGCATCGATAATGTCTCGATTACTTCTGTAATTTGTTGTTAGATGTATTTGGGTTATAGGGATGAAGTGTATGAAACGACAACGAAGCAGTATAGAAGATTGTTAAATCTTTCTACAAAGGGAAATTTCTAAATTTCATTAAATCAGATTACATAATATTTTCAGAAAATAATAATTTAACACAAAATTCATTATGCTCATTAAGACAAAAGGAGCCATTGAGAAATGCGCCACCTACATGGATGTGACTTATGAATTGGTGTGAATAGGACATTCTGTTCGCCTCATAAGAATGTGGTGACAGGAGTGTGGTCACCGTGAAAAAGAAAGATCTAATCATTCGTTACGTACCGAACAGAGTTGACTATAGCGATAAAGAAATGCTTGAAGCTCAGTCCAAAAAGGAAATGATAATTGACTATATATTAAAAAATGTATTGTACCAAGGAGCCGCCAGCAAATAAGGTGGCTTCTTTTCTTTACGTGACTTGAGAGTATGTTTACAATGAAGGTAAATAATTATGAACAAGGTGATTTATAGTGGCTGTTGGAATATATGTTCGTGTAAGTACAATGGGTCAGGTAGACAATACCAGTATCGAAAAACAAATTCAGTTATGCAAGCAAAAAGCCTTTGAGATGGGCTACTATGAATCAAATATAAGAGTATATCGCGAAGAAGGACGGAGTGGAGAAGATATTGATACCCGCCCTGTTTTAATGAAACTTAGGGAAGATGTAGGAAGAGGACTGATTTCATGGGTGATATGTGTCCATCCTGACCGTTTGAGCCGTGATTTAACTGATAAATTAATTGTTTGTCGTGAATTTGAAAAGAATGGTGCGGAACTTCATTTCACCGACACAGATTTTAACGATTCTCCTGAAGGAAAGCTGTTCTTTAACATTATGTCAGCTATTGCTTCTTATGAATTGGCATTGATTCGAAAGCGGACGGTGAGGGGACGTTTAGAGAAGGTAAAAAAAGATAAAAAAATTATGCCAATGCGAGTTGCGCCATTCGGTTACGACAAGGACCAAGAAGGTCAATTAATTCCGGATCCGAAAGAGAAAGAGTATGTCCAAATGATGTATGAATGGTATGTTTTCGAAAAGCTGACGATGAGAGAAATCGGAGAACGCCTTTATAAACTCGGGGTAAAACCCAAGCGTGGTGAAAGTAATAATTGGAGTGCTTCCAGTATTCGTAGGGTATTAACATCAGAAATATATATTGGCAATTACTACTACAATAGGCGTGAAACCCAAAAAGTTCGCGGACAATTGACCGAAAACGGAAATCCTAAAAAGACCTACACTATACGCCCAGAAGAAGAATGGTTAGTCGTGGAAGTTACGCCGATTGTGGATCTTGAGATCTGGGAGTTAGCCCAGCAACAAAGGGAAATCAATGATAAAAATAAACATGTAGGCAATAAAAAATTTGAATATTTATTAAAATCAATTGTCAAATGCGGTCATTGTGGAAGGAATTACCAAGCGACAACATACAGTGGAAGAGAAGATAAAAGTACTGGTGAAAAGGAACGCTATCGTTGCTATCGCTGTCCTAATAAGTTTCCAAAGAAATATGGACCCGAAGTCAAAAAGTGTGAAGTCCCATCCATACGTGCGGCTATATTGGAAGAATACATCTGGAATCAAATGTTGGAAATTATAACTAATCCAGAGGATTTTGTAAAGCGAATCAAAGGTCAGGGTGAAGAGTCTATAGATGGGGTGCGGGAAAAAATTGAACTTTTGGAGAAAGAATTAAAGAAAAAGGAATCGGCAAGGGAAAAAGCCGAATTAGCTCTTTTCGAAGTAGATGATAATGAGGATAAGGAAAGATTCGAGTGGTACGTAGACAAATATAAGGCTGAAATAAAAGAGTTGAAAGCAGAAATCAATAAAAATGAACGGCAAATACAGGCTCATCGTATGGAAGAACTGACTGTAGAACAAATTTATAGTATGATCGAAAAAATTAGGGAAAAGCTTAAATCCAATGAGGAAGTGCCGTTTGAAATCAAACGTAACATTATCGAAATGATGTTTGACGAAATCATTATAAAATTTGAGAATGATGAAGAAATGGTTGTCACCTCCATCGGATTGTATGATCAATTAAGGCAAGATAAAAACATTGGATTTTGTTCACAACCTCAAGAAATTTGAAAACACCGGTGAAGATAGCGAAGACCTGATCTCTATTGGCACAATCGGATTAATCAAAGCGATTGAAAGTTACCAGAAAGATAAAGGAACTAAACTGGCTACATACGCAGCAAGATGCATTGAGAATGAGATTCTAATGTCTATAGTGTAGTTTGATGAGAGGGGGATTATTATTGTTCCTCCTCTCTTTAGTTTTTATGTATACTGTGAATATTGTTGATATTGTGGATAAGTTTGTGAGTAATAGGAATATATGTTCTGATTAGTGGTAAAAAGAAAAGCCCGATTAAAGGGCTACTTTAAAAATCTTATGATTACACCCGCAATAGCTATCCCGGTTCCAACAATCCAAAAAATTTGTTGCAATTTAGCATCGGATATTTTCTTTTCAACAAAATTTTCATCTGCAATTTTCAAGGGTATTTTTTGTTCTATTTGGTGAAAGGCTTGGAGGACATCTGATTTAAAAGCTGAAAGTTCGCTTTTTATATCGGATTTCATAGTTAACATTTCTATTTTAAGTTCATTTTTTGCATTGTTTAAATCACCTGTAGACGGCTTATCTTTTAGCTGATTTTTAATATCGTCAACAGATCTTTCTAAATTTTGAACACGTTCTTTTAAATCATCCATTCCGCCACCACCTCCCCCGGATGCCATCTGATACATGGTATTTTGCAGCTCATTTATCGCTGATTTGATTGCCGTTATTTCATCTGATACTATTTTATCATGTTCGGTGTCTGTTCGTGAAATACCGTTTTGGTCGTCATTGTAGTCTGACTTCGCATTATTTAAACGGTATAATATATACTCTTGAGGATTACTATTAGGAGGAAGAAGCAATATAGGCCGTATTGTTTCTCTCGAAACATTGGTCCCTGGATAGGTAACAAGAGTGCTTTGCAAAACAGCTTTATCTTCTTCTTGCGTTTTTCCACTTTGACCGTTCACTGGAAATTGAACTATGTTATTTGTTTCCATGGTGCTACTTTCCTTTTTCATATATTTCAAGAGTTTGTTCGCCTAGATACTCTCCATTCACATATAAAATAAATTTATATTCCCCCGTTTGATTTATGATTATATTTCTAAAGTCCATCATAATTCCTATCGAAGGAATAACGTTATCCTGTACCTTGGCAACTTGGAATGGACCTTCTTGTGTATCGATCAGATTTCCTTCTGGATCATGAGTTTCTAACCTCAATTTGTATTGTGTATTTTCGTCCAAGTTTGAAATCCCAATGCTTAACTGGTAACTAATCTGCGTGGGGATAAACGGAGCCACGAAATTCATTAAAGGTTGTACCAAGACAGCCTTTGTTTCACCATTTGGTTGAGGCATGACACTTGCGCTCTCAAACGGTAGTAAATATCTAAGTTTTGGTTTTCTCTCACTCATATGTTTTCCCGCCTTTTCTATGAAAATGATTAATGGATTCCCCGCTAAAATAGAGGGCGGTTCAAATTGCCACTCCCTCAAATACAAGCAGGCTATTATTTTTTGTTTTTTCTGTCTTGATAAGCGGCTCTATATCCTTTTCAAATGTGTCAGCTCACGAGGCACACCATATGTCGCCGCTATTTCGTAAATGGTCATCGCCGTATCGCAATATTCGTACATTAGCTCGTCCGGCAAAAGTAGCTCGACGGCAAACTCATTAGCCTCCCGCTCAATGCGATCAATCGATACAAGAGTGTTCCTCTTCAAAAAGGGTGTGTTTACATCCTTATGTAAAACGGAGTGACCGAGTTCATGCGCGCATACAAATCTTCGTTCTGCATCTTCCAGGTCACAATTGATATGTATCATGGAGATTCGTTTGTACGTATTGAAATAGCCGAGAATGTCTCCAAGGCGCTCATAAAGAATGAATATGTTTTTCTGATGTGCGATTTCAAACGGATTGTTGGTTCCGCACACTTTAATAAGACTGGATACATCGTCCTTAATATCCGTTGACACGCTCACACCCCCGTAACTACTTTTTGTATTTCTTAGGGGTAAATTTTTGTTTGGCGAGCTGTTTAGCAAGACGCATGGAGTTTTCTAGTGATATTCGGAGAAGTTCTTTGCTTTGCTCGTCCATCGGTTCGCCATGAAAAGCCAGAGCTTCATCGCTTTCTAAATCACTTAGCATTTTCTCTAAATCCCGGGCAATGTCGCGTTCATCTTTGGGTGTGAGTGTCGGGAGTGTGTTTGGATTGGTTGTTGAAGTGTTGTGCGGATTATCAGTACGACCAAGGAGATAGTCCGTAGTAGTGCCTAAAATTTCAGCAAGTAATACTAACATTTCATTTGGAGGCGAACTGTGGCCATTTTCGTAATTGCTAATGGTTCCCTTAGTAGTGTTTGCTCGCTTTGCCAAATCTTCTTGGGTCATTTTCTTACTCTTTCTTAATTGTCTAATCCTTTGAGCAAGCAAACAAAACCCTCCTTTACAACAAAGTACAAATATATTGTACATTACTTTCCGCGATATCGGTATTGGTGAAATAAAAAAGTATAAGAAAATTGTATTTTTGTATTGACATACAACTTTCTTATACTTACAATAAAAGTACAAGAAAGTTATACAAAGGCGGTGAAAAAATGAAGAATGAAAATTTAACTTCTGCCCGAAAAGCAAAAAATTTAACTCAAGAAGAATTGGCTAAAATGCTTGGATGCCAGAAAGGAACAGTAAGCAACTGGGAAAATGGACACTCAAATCCTTCTCTAGCAGATGCCTTTAAGGTGGCTGAAATTCTAGGAAGTGATATTAATGTTATTTTTTCAGATATTAAAGTACAAGATTCTTATACAAACTCTGCTTAGAAAGGTGGTAACTAAAGTGTTTCACATCGTGTGTCTAAAAAATGGAGATCTCGAATACTACCTTGTTGATTCAAAGATGACTATTTCATTGGATCGAAGTAGCGCCATGGTTTTTGTTGATAAAGAGTTGGCTACCGATTATGCATCTAAAGTCGAGTACAGGTACGCCGGCATAGAGGGTTGGAATAGTGCATTAGGCTACACCAAATCTCTAAAACATTTTTACGAGCTTCAATAATATGTACGAAATGATTCGTCTAGTTTGCGGTGGACGTAGGAAACCATCGTTAGCACATCTAAAGCGTCCTTTTCTTCAATCGCCCAATTCAACTTTGCTTCGTGGGCATGGGTGTTTCTAATCATTTTTACTAACCCAACGATGAGTGACCTGAATCCCATTAACTCGTTTTGTTCACTGGGCGTTTGGAATTTGTTGAAAGATAACTTGGGTCGCTTTTCATCAAAAACTGTTGTTACAAGTTTGACACCATCTTCTTGGATGCTAGTTATATCTCTAAGTCGTTCAAGGATGCTTTTTACAGCTTCAAATACTGCGTGAAAGTAGTTTTGTTGCAGATATTCAGGTTCGCAGAATTTTAAAACATGAGAGTGAATCGATCTGTGAATCAATTTATGTTTTAACTCATTGGCTCGAACGCTCGCTTCATCCAATGTTTCTGCCTTGCGAGCTGGCATTATCTTTCCTTGATTGTTGATTTCTCGTCCTGAAAGAAGTAGTACCTTATTCAAATTTGTTTTGTGTTCTTTGAAAGAGTCAGGATCATCAACAAATCTGGTTGGGTCTATAAACAGTTCGATAAATTTAATTACATTAGCAGGACTGTTTTGAGTATCTTGGATGTGATTTAAAGATAGGTTTAACATCCTCCATTTTGTAAGATTGGAGTTTTGTACACGAACATTTAGTTGGGCCAGTAGCCCAATAATTTCTGAACCGGTAGCTCCTTTACTGGTATCGCCTATGATTTTTGAAATAGCTTCAATTTCATTTTTTGAGAACTTTTGTGATTTGACCATTTTAATACATCTCCCTTCACGTCATTTTTCGACATGGAGGGTTAGAAATCCTATAACTCAGCCTAAAAGGAGGTTTGTATGACCCAATTAGTATTCATTCAAAACAATTGCATTGTCACTGATAGTATCACTGTTGCTCAAGCTTTTGGAAAACGTCACGCTGATGTACTTCGTGATATTGAAAATCAAATCAAGAAACTTCAAGAGGCTAATGAGAATGAATTTACTGAACGCAACTTTGCGCTGAGTGATTATAAGGATTCAACAGGTCGGAAGCTCAAACGATACCTTCTCACCGAAGAAGGATTCGCACTCGTGACCATGGCTTACACTACAGTCGAAGCAATGAAATTCAAAGTTAAGTTTATTAACGAATTCAATCGTATGAAGCAACAACTGGCAACACCGATGCCTTCCTACATGATTGAAGACAAAATCGCTCGCGCGGAACGCTGGATCGAAGAAGAAAAGCAACGACGCGAACTTGAAACTCAAAAACTAATGCTTGAACAGCGTGTAGCAGAATACGAACCGAAGGCCACTTATCTTGACCAGATACTCAAATCCAAAGACACGATAACCATCACACAAATTGCTAAGGATTACGGATTAAGCGGTCGGCAGCTAAACAAGATTCTGCATGAAGAAAAAGTTCAGTTTAAACAAAATGGACAATGGCTTCTTTATAAGAAGCATCAAGACTGCGGCTACACCAAGTCCCAGACCATCGATGTCATACACAATGACGGAAATCGTTCAGTCAAAATGAACACGCGATGGACGCAAAAAGGAAGGCTGTTCATTCATGAGATCCTTACAAAACGCGGCATCATCGCAAATATGGATCGTGATTCAGCCTAAATTTTTCCATGGTCTGACTACTTAATGCGCTTAAGTTCACGAAGTTCGCTTTCTTGTTCGAGAGAACGAAGGGCAAGCGACTCGAGAATTTTATCTTGTCTCTCCTGTCCTTTTACAAGACGAGCAAGCAAATCATCATGCTTTTTCTGGGTTTCTTTAAGGTCTGTAACATCACCTTGAAGATGTGCAACATCTACTTTAAGTTGTTCGATGTTTGCGCCCTGTACATCCAGACGCTCAATGATTTTGTTTAGTAAAACTTTGATTTCATCCATAAGAAATCACCCTTTCATTAGGTTAAGTAATTCGGTCAATTTCTTCCGTTCCTCCGGTGTTAGCTTCTTGGCTGTCTCTATGAGTTGCAGGAGGTCGGGGGGAAGGTCGGGAGTATGTCCGAAAAATTCACCAAGCGTTATCTGTAGCGCTTCGCAAATTGATGTCAGCTTGTCTATAGATGGTGTGGTTCTACCTTTTTCTATGTCGCTTAAATAAGGCTGTGAAATATGAGATTTTTTTGCTAGCTCAATAACTTTCATACCTTTTAAAGTTCTTAAGTCTTTAATTCTTTGTCCAATATCCAAAGTAATCACCCACCTACAATTATATAGCTGACAACTATATAAAGACAGAAGAACTGAATAATATTTATCGCAAATAACTATTTTTTTATTGACTATATCGTTGACAACGATATAATAGAAATTGAAAGGAGGTTGACAACGATGAAGAAAGTCAGAATGGTGAGAAACAGCAAAGACATGACTCAAAATGAACTTGCCGAAAAAGCTGAAATTGCCCAAGCATACTTAAGTGAAATTGAAACAGGCAAAACAATTCCATCAATACCAGTACTAAAACGCATTGCTCAAGCCCTTGGCGTAACGGTAGCCGAACTGCTGGATGAAGAAGAGCAAAAATTAGCCTAAATTTTTTACCCGTCTCAACTGGAACAACCAACCTCTATTGGAAAGGTGGTGAAAACATGCGACTCGCTTGTGTAAAAGAAGTTTACGAAACCAGTAATGGAAAGGAAGTCAATTTTCTGTTGAGTGAAGGGTGGCTGCTACACATGGTACACAGCCACGTCGGAAAGTTTTACTACTTACTCATTAAGCGTTAGAAAGAGAGGCTGTTAATTTCTTCTCTCTCCTTTTCTTGTAATGCGGTGCGGGTTAGTCCTAAACAGTATCTGTAATGAGATCCCCAATCAGCATGAACAATGTCTACAGATAATAAAACCCAACCTTTTTCTAGCGCTTGATTCACAGCATCGACATCATTTAATTCTTGAACCTGTTTAATATTTGCAAATTCCATATCTTCACCTCCTATCTATTCGGTTTGGAAGAACTCCAACTCGCCAAAGTCCTAGTTCTTCCTACATATCGATTCGACAGAAGAATGGGAATTCCTACAAGTTATGAAAGGAGGCTTAAGATGGCAACTAAGAAAAAAGACTGGTTGCCCCCGATCACACATTACGGACCTCGTTTCGAGCAATGCAAAAGGGAAGCGTTGCAAAACCTTATGCGGAAAGTTGCTCCCAGGTATCAACAGAAACGGAAAGGTGATAGCGCATGAATACCTTCCCAACCGCATACGATTTTCCAACCGTGGTCGATGCCATGCGATTCTACAATGCCGAAATCGACCGGGTGTATCGGCTGCCTATGCCGGAAAAGCTTCGTGAGTTGGACTACATGAAACAATTTCTCGATAGCGTGCATACACGGTTAAAACAAGAGAAAGGGGTGAGCACACTTGGAAAAACTACCACTCGTTGTAGAGCAATACCTGTACTACGGGATTTTCTATCGGATTCAACAACTTGATTCCTATATCTCTATGAACATGAACAGAACAGCTGTCGAAAATCTACACTCCGAAATCGAAGAAGTGATTGACTTCTGTGAAAAGAACTCGCTTTTTCCCACGAAATCTACGCGCAAGGAACTGGAGCAGATCTGGCAACGGTACGTGGAACTGGTGAAAAGCGAAACGGAAACCCCATGATGTAAACCTATCATAGCAAAAAATCTAAAAGGAGAACCGAACAAATGGCGAACGCGTTATATCGCAGGATTGAAATTGGCGCTCGCTTATGCAGATGCAGAAAAAACAGCTACAACGAAGAGCTGTGTAAACAGGATGCGCTGGCCAGGATACTAAGCACGACGCAAAAACACATAAGCAATATTGAGAATGGATATGCCGAACCTGATTTAAAATTAGCGGCCAAGTGGTGCCGAGTGACGGGTCACTACGAAGAGTGGTTGGTCATCAAAAACATGTACGACCTGGATGTTTTCTCGGTGCCACCTATTCACTTCGAATTCAATCAAAGCTTTTCTTCCACCATTGAGAACTTGCGGAAGCAGTTGAAAGAGGCCGTGGAAGCGCTGGATGAAATCTCGAAGATATGGAATGCGAGGCGGCCAGGCAAAGGCGCGGACGTGGACAGGATGATTGTTTACTCCAAAGAGCAGTTTGATTTGATACCGGCGATCGAAAGTTTTTTCTTCGCAGGGGAGAGGGAAGCCCATATGAATCCGGAAGAAGTGGCGCGAATCTGGACCCAGGAAGCACTCGCGAAAGGAATCACGATGCCGCGAATGGATGAATTATCCGGAAATAATTTGCTCGTTACAACCTAAGGAATCGGGGGAGCTACATGAAAGATTATCAAGAATTGCAAATGCTTCATGAAAAAGCCTGTTGGCACGAAGCAGCGGCCGATGACCACGCCAACTTGGACAGGCCATACGGACAAGCTGCAGCACAGGAGCATATGCAGATGGCACAGGAGTGTTGGAATGAGTATGGACGCTTGCTTGCTCGGTTGGAAACAGCGGAAGAGTGGCAACCGGACAAAGTGATTTTTCTACGAGGAGTGATTTTGAAATGAACAAACTAACAGATTGCATGGGAGCAGTGGAAGTTGTATGTGATGGGGACCATTCGCTAGGACGTAAAACTTTGACCATCGGCAATATGATTTACCTCTTTGAAAAGAGTGAAATGTATGAAAGGCAAAGTCTTGGCATTCAGGAAGTGTTAGAACGGACAGCGGAGTACGACATGAGTTTGATGGATGAAAAACAAAACGCGGCGTACGCAAAACGGCTGATAGAGAATCGTGAGCGTTTAGAAATGAAAAAGCTGCCATGTGCGGGAACACGATGACAGCTTAGGTTTGAAAAAGGATAACAACAGCATAACACACGTTCGTGTGTGCGGCAAGCTTGGGCTTGCTGCAAGGGCCGGGAATCCTCACTCCAACCGTTTCCCTCCATTCCCGGTTCCTGCAGCACTTCCGAGTGCTAAGTACATACAAGAAAGGCAGGTGAAAACATATGCAAGACATCGAAACGACAGCCGAATCCGTTGCGGACATCCTTGCTCAGCGACTCGACCGAGAACTCCCGATCAGCGAACGAATCTATCGCCGGGTACTCGCAGACGTTCTCGAAGATTCGGATGCAGTTGAGGAACTGGAAGACCGTATCAGATGCCATCCGGTAGTACAGGAAGTTTTCAGCGAGTACGAATGGAAGAAGCTGCAGCAGGCAAAGCGAGTGGACAAGCCGTTCTACTTTTTCGAGACGCCGGGTGGCGTAGCGGCTTATATGCGGGATGTACTTTGAGAGGGGGTGAATAAATGTTCTCCGGCTATTGTTTCGTTGAAAAGAACGGATGGCATTGTCCGCCGGTAAGGTTGAACAGTGCAGAGGAAGTATGGAGCTATGTTCAACTCCAAAAGCGGATATTTTCAGAAGTGCGAATTACGGATGCTGATGATTTTATCGTGGTTCAGGCTTTGGAAGGGAAGGTTGTTTTTCCGCCGGAATGGGCGCAGCTTGAAACGCAATAAAAAATGACCTGATAGCAGCAGGTCATTAGTGAAGTGGTTTTTTCAATAGACTTATTGGAATTTTACCACGGACGTTCTTTGAAAATCAAATAATTGGAGGGACTAATATGGCGACTATTAAGCGATTGGAAATTAAAAATGCGCTCGGTATCAAGGAACTGGAACTTTCCCCTGGTCAAGTCAACATTATTTCTGGCGGTAATGAGAAAGGAAAGACAAGTCTGTTGGAATCAATAGAGAAAGCCATTAATAACTCTGAGCGCCGGGCAAAATTTGTTCGAGACGGGGAAAGCGAAGCGCTGTTGTATGTTGAACTGGATAACGGACTTTCCGTTGAGCGAAAAATTAAACCGGATGGCAAAGGGACGGTCAACGTTACCCGGAACGGAGAAAAAATTAGAAAGCCAGAAACACTTCTTAAATCGCTTGTTGGAGAATTTTCGTTCAACCCCATTGATTTCATGAACAAGAAAGATAAAGAACAAACGGAAATCTTACTTTCTCTCATACCGATGCGTGTTACGGAAAACGACCTGCTGGAATGGTTTGGCGAAGTGCCTGCAGTCAACCTGGAACAACATGCTCTTCAGGTGCTTACATACCTCTCGGAAAAATATTTTTACGATCGCCGGACGGTTGCCAATACCGAAATGAAAGATTGCCAAAATGAAATCCAGGCTCTCTTTGAACAACTTCCGGACAATTATAACGGTGAGGAATGGCGATATATCAACCTTGGTGACTTATACAAAAGGGTTCAAGAGGGGCAGACGATCAACGCAAATCGTGAAAAATCACAGCAGTTTATCGAAGGTTATGAGCAGAGAATATCTGCTCTCAATAATAAATATTTGTTGCAGAAAAAAGAGCAAGAAGAGTTCTTTGCTTTTAAAGTTCAGCGTGTAAAAGACGGGATTGAAAAGGAAAAGCAAGAGATACAATCGGTTATCAATGATTATGAACATCAAATTGAAGAGCTTAAAAAAATGATTGACCTCAAGCGAAAGGACCTTGACTCGGTAGAGGAACGAGCTCAAGTGCAGATTGATAGTTTAGAGAGCCAGAAAGCGACCAACATCGCTGCCATAGAAAAAGAGCGAACATTAGAAATAGAAAAGGTTGAAACAAACTTGACTACAGCAAAAGAGTACCTGGAAAAACACCAGGAAATTGATATTACTTCTATCCAATCAGAGGCAGAAGAGGCGGAGCGTATGAAGTCTTTTGTTCCGTTGTACGACAAGATGAAGCAAGCGGAAATAACGTTTGAAGCCAAGGCTGCTGTAGCGAAACAACTGGATGATTACGTTAAATTGGCCCGACAGAAGCCAGCCGAACTGCTAGCAAACATCGAAATGCCGGTTGAAGGATTAGGCATTAATGAACAGATGCAGATCACAATTGACGATATGCCGATCCGAAATTTAAGTACTAGTCGGCAGATTAAGTTAGCCCTTGATATTGCTCGGGCGACAGCCGGGGAACTTAAGCTTATTAACATTGACCGTTTTGAATCTCTTGACGCTGAAAATCAGGAACTCTTCCTGAAAGAAATCGAAGGGGATGGATTCCAGTACTTCATTACCACGACAGATATTGAAAAAGACGAAAATGGTCATTGGCTTACGGATTTAAAAATCAAAACGGTATAAGTCGAAACCAGCGTCCGTTGTGGCGCTTGGTCGTCGGGAAATTGGCTACCCGGCCTGATGAGACAGCCTGAAAGGAAGGTGAATACATATGGAAGATGTTAAACATGGTGGTTGTCATGATTGTGGCAGCAAGTTGCAAGAAGTGTTGAAAAGTATTGAGAACCCAGCGACTCCATTGATGGGGAAAGCGGTTTGCGATGGATGTCTTAAAAAGCAGAAATAAAAAATGACCTGCAGCAACAGGCCGTTAATCAGACAACTTTAGTAAATTTGACAGATTTATTGTATCACGCAGTTTTCACCAGATGCAACGCTGGCCTTTGAAAACTAAATGGGAGGTATATGATGTGGAAGCGGTCCGATATGAAGAATTTCCAGACTTGCCGCAAGAAATTTTAGCAAAACGTTTGTTTGAAACGGAGCGAATGGAACGAGATGAATGGTTGTCCTCCAGGCGCAAAGGAATCGGCGGTTCTGATGTTGGCGCTATATGTGGAGTAAATCCTTACAAATCCGCGATGTCGGTTTATTTGGACAAAATTGGAGAAGCTATTCCGTTTGACGGAAATATAGCAACTGAAATCGGGAACGAATTAGAGCCTTATCTACGCCGCAAATTTACAGAATGGATGAAGGAAAATGAGGGAATTGATATCGAGGTTCAGGAGGAAAAATGCATCTTCCAGCATCCAGAACAAGGATTCATGTTTGCCAATCTTGACGGGGTTTTTTATCACCCTGAATATGGCCTTTGTGTTTTGGAGCTAAAAACAGCGAATGAGTTCGCTAAAGGATCATGGGAAGAGGATGAAGTGCCAGACAGCTATTATCTCCAGGTGCAGCATTATCTTGCCGTTACTGGATTGCAAATGGCTTACATCGGTTATCTCATTGGAAACCGTAAATTTGATGTTAAACAGATTCCACGGAATGATAACGTAATTGCCAACCTCATTGAAATCGAGCGCAATTTCTGGAATGAAAATGTACGAGTTAAAATACCGCCAATGCCGGACGGATCGGAAGATTCAGCAGTGGCTCTTAAAACACTTTATCCGGAATCGGACGGTACGATCATCGAGTTGCATCATATGCAAGAAGAACGTAATCGATACAAAGAGCTTGGTAAACAAAAGAAAGAGATTGAGCAGGAGATGGAGGCTATTAAGCAACGATTTATGGCCGAAATGAAAGACGCTGAAATAGCTTTTGTCGGGGAGAAGAAAGTCACTTGGAAGGTCGTAACTAAAAAAGGTTACTTTGTTCAACCGAGCGCTAACCGACAATTGCGGATTTATTAGGAGGTAGAGAAATGGCGAGTGTAACCGGAAAAAACATGGAAAACAAACTGGCCGTAAAAAAAGACCAAGGGATTCAGGAGAGACCAAAAACGTTGATAGATTTGGTTCTCTCGAAAAAGAACGAGTTTGCACAAGCTATCGGTAATAATGTGAACCCGGATAAGTTTCTACGGGTGGCCACGTTTTGTCTACGTACCAATCCAACATTGATGAAATGCAGCGCTCCTTCCGTTTTATCAGCACTTATGCAATCGGCGCAGCTAGGTCTTGAACCCGGGGTGCTGGGGCATTGCTACCTCGTTCCGTTCTGGTCAAACAAACTGAAATCTTTCGAAGCAACATTCATCATTTCCTACAAAGGAATGATTGAACTGGCCAGGCGATCCGGGAATATCGAGAGTATTGCAGCCCGTCTTGTCTATGAAAAAGATACATTTGAATTCGAATATGGATTGGAAGAAAAGATAGTACACAAACCGTATTTAGAAGGTCCGCGTGGCGAAATGAAGCTGGTATATATGATCGCTAAGTTTGTCGGCGGCGGACATTATATTGAGGTAATGACCAAAAATGAGATAGATCAGGTGATGATTCAATCTAAGTCATACGATAGCAAAAAAGGCGAACCAACAGGCCCCTGGAAAGACCACTACGAAGAAATGGCCAAGAAAACGGTCATTCGACGAGCGTTTAAGTATCTTCCAATCAGTGTGGATGATATGCGTGTCGTTGAGCAAGAGGGTAGGGTGAAACATGAAGTAAATGTACAGGATATGTCAACGGTTGACTGGATTGAAACGGAGGATTACACGGCGGAAGACATCCGCGAAGAGCCACAACCAGAAGAAAAACAGCCAGACGAGCCGCCGAAAAGCGACCTGGACAAGCTTCAGGAAGAAGTTGACCAGTTGAACTTTGATTAATAGAAGCAGGGGCACCTTCCTGGTGCCCGTCCAAAATGATGTCGTAGGGAAACCGAAAGGAGATTGTCATGGATAAAACAATCGTTATGCCGCTGTTCCTGACAGGTGAAGCGCCAGAGCAAACTTTACCTTCGAACAAGCTGGTCGAGCTTACGGAAGTAACAGCAACACTTATCAAGCACGCTGCCACATATAGAAAGCACGGACCGAATAGACCTCGTTCTCCACAGGAAATGAAACTAATTGCGAAGATGTTTAAGCAAACAATCGATAGCTGGTACGCAGAAGAGGTTGAAGAGTAACAAGTAAGCGGGGGCGCTCCGGCGCCTTCCTATCAATCTATTAGGGGGAAGAATCTATGAAGGCAGGTAAAAGGCCGACACGAAAACAGAAGCAAGCCATACAATTTGCGAGACTGAACCCGGCGAACTGGCTGGTCACCAAGAGTTTGCCGGACAAGCTACATCTGGTGCATCGGGAGACTGGTCGGGAGCGTAAGCTTCCGATGTAGGGGATATTGCACCATGGGAGACTCAGAACGATACAAATGCATCTGGTGTGAAAAGTCATCTACTGAATTAGATTATTTAAAGTTTGTGAAATTTATCGGAACTGGTTGGGGAATATGTCAGCTTTGCTATTGGAAATTAGAAGATGAAGGTTATATGGACACTAATCCAAATCAGAAAACAAAACTTCAAGCTTCTTTTTATACGAAAGCTACAATTCCGCCAGATATTCGGTCCGCTGTTTTAGAAAGAGACAATTACACATGCAGATACTGCGACAGTAAAATCGATTTGACCTTGGACCATATTTATCCTGAGTCAAGAGGCGGCGAAGCAACGATGGACAACCTGGTTGTCGCGTGTAGAAGTTGCAATTCCAAAAAAGGGAGCAAAACCCCTGAAGAAGCAGGAATGAAATTTTTAAATAGAGATGGCAGGCTTCGAAGGGAGAACGATACTTCATGAACTACATAAAAGAACTGAACGCCTTCACAAATTGGCTCGAAACAAACCCGTTAGATGCAACCACGCAGTGTTTATGGTTCCACTTAATGTCCATAAATAACAAATGTGGTTGGTCAGAGTGGTTTACGGTAGCTAATTTAACCTTGCAGGCGAAGTTGAGCATATCAGAGCGTTCTCTTCAAAAGTATCGAAATACTTTGGTCCAAAAAGGTCGAATCGAGTATAAAAAGCAGGGAACTCAAAAAGCGGGAAAATATCGCATTATTCCTTTCGAAGCAGAAACGAAAGAACAAGCAAAAACAAAGCTTACCGCAAAATTTTCCGTAAAGTATACGGTAAAACGTACGGTAAAGTGTTCTGCAAAATATGCGGTAAAGTGTTCCACATTAATTAAACATAAACAGAAACATAAACAAAAAGAAAAGCAGCAGCAGAAGCAGCAAAAAAAAGCGCCTGTGCAAAAAAAGATGACGGCATATGAACTCTATCAAAATACGATACGTATTTTTCCGAGTCTACCAGAACAAGCAGCCTTAGAGAAATGGATCACGGTCCTTGGAGACGACTTTGTTTATAAAGCCATTGAGGAATGCTGTAAGTCTGCAGACAAGGCTCCTAATTTTCGTTTGCTTGAAAAGATGATCAACGATTGGGTATCGCAAGGCGCTAGAACGGTGGAGGACATTGATAGATTACAAGCAGCTTTTCGAAACAAAAACTTAACCGTGATAAAAGGAGGGACAGTGCATGGCACAACCGGAAAGAGCTTGGGCTCCAGCATGGCAGAAAGCGAGCCAACCGAAAAGCATGGCGGATATCCTTCAGGGGCTGGAGACACTTCGATTGCAAAAGGTCGGACAGGAAGACTCCACAAACCATCCTACCTATGAGTGCGAGAAATGCCAGGACAAAGAGGGCTATATCGTCCGCGGTGAGGATGGTCGTGAATACTGGAGATTCTGCGAATGCCGGGAACAAAAGAAAACTAAGCGGATGTTTAAGTCCAGCCAGATTACCGAAGAGTTTCAGAAGCTTGGCTTTCGAAATTTCATCACGGAAAACCGGCCCAAGTGTGTAGTTGACGCCTATGAAACGGCGCAAGACTATCTCAAATACTTTGATAGATTTCGAAATGAACGGAAAAACAGTATAGCGCTACTTGGCAATCCGGGATGTGGGAAAACACACCTTCTCATGGCTGTTTCCAACAATCTCATGCGAAAAGGCGTTGGAGTTCTGTATTTTACCTGGGTTGACCTGCTGAATGAGCTGAAAGATGATTTTGACCTGCTGCATGAAAAAGTGCAGCGAATGCAGAAAGTGGATGTCCTGTTTATTGACGATTTATTCAAAGGTCGGAAAGAACCAACTCCTTTTCAGCTCGAACAACTATTTGCAATCGTGAATTATCGGTACTTAAATCATTTGCCAATCATGATTTCATCCGAACGTGACATTGACCAAATCTGCGAGATTGACGAAGCTATTGGTTCCAGGATTTACGAGATGTGCAGGGATTACACCGTTCTGCTACAGGGAAGTCGCAAGGAATTAAATTACCGACTCAGGGAGGCAAATTAATGTGCCAGGTATGCGGAGATACAGGCGTTGTGCAGGATGAACGGACCTATGGTGTGATGGTTAAACCTTGTTACTGCGAAGTGGCCCAAAGGAAGCAGGAGCAAGCGGTCAAGGAAATACAGGTGATGTTGGAAGCCATGGAAAGAATCGAGAGGGATATCGCATGATTTGCCGGGTATTACTTCCGGCCAAAGCAACGGTCAGAGCGCTCATCTGCTGCTTAGAAAGCATGCTGCAGCAGCTGTACAAGTTGGATTTGGACAAGCGGATTACGGGGTTTCGTATCAAGCGGGATATGAGCTGGGAGATTGAAACGGAGGATGATGTGTGATGAAGGCAGGGCGTGAACTTGATACATTGATCGCTGAAAAGGTAATGGGGTATGAACTATGTACAGAAACATTTTACAACCAACTCGATACCGCTGAAACTTACTATTTTATTTCTGGTGGCGATGTAGAGGTAGTTGAATACACCAGGGAAAGATGGTTGAAGTATATATTTTCTCCATCAACCAATATAGCAGCTGCTTGGCAAGTGGTTGAGAGGTTAAGAAATACACATGTATATCAATGCGATGACTTTGGACGAAATATGCACAAAAAAGTTCCTCATTACGCATGTTTTCATCCGATTGATAGAGGTTCATTATCTCGGGACGAAGGGGTACGAGCGAAAACGCCTGAACTAGCAATATGTTTGGCGGCGTTGAAAGCAGTCGGCTGGGAAGGTGAAGCTGTTGAGTGAACAGAAAAAACGCCACGGTCCAGCACCTGTCATCATCCCGAAGAAAATCGCGGATTGGGCCCGGGATACCAGCGCAGTTAGCCATGTGAATTCATACAAGGTCGGCGGTGGTCGGCCGAGTTGGAACGGGAGGAAATAGAGTTGACAAGAGAGGAGAAAAAAGCGGTTCGGCTGCAGATATGTGGGTTACTAGACGATCATTGTGCAATGTGCGAAACGAAGAAGCAAGCGATAAAAGGAACAAAAGGCCGTGCCTGGGACGAGGCTAATCAGAATCTGCAAAAATACTGCATCAATGAATGCCCGATCGGGATACAAATGAGAGCCCTCGGTACCATGCTTGTTAGCTCATCGGAAAAGGAAAAAAAATCGGCAGGACATCCTGTGGTATATGTCGATTTGACTGTAGAAGAATACCAGGCAAAGAAAAAGCAGGGGCTTCTGGATCATGAAATCGCCAAGCTTCACGGAATATCGCGGTCAGGATTCCAGAAACGGAAGGCAAGATGGCGTAAACAAGGGCTGATAGCGGGGTGAGAGGATGATCCAATTCACAGTCTATGGCGAACCCATAGCACAAGGCAGACCCCGGGCATCAACGATAAACGGCCATGTCCGGATGTACGACCCGGCAAAGTCCCGGGACTATAAAGACTACGTCAGACTGGTAGCATCCGAACACGCTCCAGCAGCATTGTTAGAAGGGCCGTTGGTGATGGTTGTCAATGTGTATCGGCCAATCCCGAAATCATTCAGCAAGAAGAAAACAGCTGCTGCAGAAGCCGGGCAGATACGGCCGACAACAAAGCCGGATGCGGACAATTACGTCAAGGGAATCAAGGACGCATTGAATAAGGTCATCTGGAAAGACGACAGTCAGATCGTGAGCGTGACAGTCGCCAAGTTCTACAGCCAGCGGCCACGGATTGAAGTGAAGGTTCAGGAACTTGAGGAACAAGCGCAGCAGTTATCAATTATCTAAAACGAGAGGAGAAATGAAAGATGCCATATATCGAGTTGAAGGGACTTGTAAAGAAAGTGAATCTAAAGCCGAACGGGGAGAAAGAAATCTTGCTGGTTGTTCCCAGCGATGAGCTGAAAGGGAAACTCGATTCTCTATCTGAAATGATTGGTTGCCGGGTAGATGTGGCGTTGGAATCGCTTATTGTGAACTACAACGTTGTGCTAAACGCTCAAACCAATGAACCATTAAAAACCTACAAGGTAGATGACAAGGGCGTCGTACATGAAGTAAAGCCGGAAGGAGAACAGTTGGAAGTTGATCTTGGTCTTCCGAAGGAGAAAATCCCCACGGTTGAAGAGAAAGAACAAGCTGAACGCGAAATCATCGATGAATTCATTTTGAGTGGCTTGGCTCCGAGTTTTGACGATCTGCCATATGACTTTGCCAATATCGTGAAGCGCCGTCTGGAAGGCGAAACGTACATGAAGCTGGCTTCCGAGTTAGAAATATCATCCGGCAAGATTGTGGAGCTGGTGGACGAATACCGGAAGCGTATCGCTCCGTTGGCTATGAAGTGGGATGAATGGAGACAAGATAAAGAGCAGCCGAAGCAGGAGGGTAAAACAATAGCTGAAGCAGAGGATAAGCCTGAGGCAAACGAGTCGGAAGGCAAGGATGAAGGCGAAGAAGAGCAGCAAAATGGAGCTGCGTAAGAGTGTTGAAATAATCGGTTGCCTACCGGCGTCCTCCCGGGCGCTGGTGGGTGGATTATATTGGTCCGGGATGCCGGAAGAAGCGGGAGGAGGGAGGAAAGCAATGAACATCATCAGTTTAGGGGCCGGAGTTCAATCAACGACTATGCTGCTTATGGCCGCACATGGAGAAATCACTCCAAAGCCAGATTACGCCATCTTCGCTGATACGGGTTGGGAACCAAAGAAAGTGTATCAACACCTCGAATGGCTAAAAAAAGAAGCTGCTAAGTTCGGGATAAAAGTTATTGTTACGCAGGAGAAAAACATCAAAGATGATCTACTCTTCGCCATAAATTCTGAAAGTAAAACTGGTAAAGCGGGATTTACGAATCTGCCGTTCCACTTAATCAATAAAGACGGTACTAGAGGGATGGCGAAACGGCAATGTACAGCAGAATATAAGATTCGTCCTATACAGAAAAAAATACGAGAGTTACTTGGGTATAAACCTCGCCAGCGGATTAAAGAGAAGGTAACACTTTGGATGGGAATAAGCACAGATGAAATTCAACGGGTTAAACCTAGTCGAGAAAAATGGATTGAACACCGGTGGCCACTGATTGAAAAAAGAATGAACCGGTTGGATTGCCTCTCCTGGATGGAGAGAAAAGGCTATCCACAGCCTCCTAAAAGCTCCTGCGTTGGCTGTCCGTTCCACAATGATGCTTTGTGGTTGGATATGAAATTAAACGATAAAGAGGCTTGGGAAGAAGCGGTTGAGATGGACAGAGCGATAAAAAAATTACACAGACTTAAAGGTAAACCTTATCTTCACGGTTCTTGCCAGCCATTGGACGAAGTCTATCTGCATGAAAACCAGATAACTATAGATCTTTTTGATAACGAATGTGAAGGAATGTGCGGAGTTTAGCGGGAGGAGGAACAATGAAGAGGAAAGCAGTCAGAGAAATCATCGTAGATAACTTCGCCGGCGGGGGCGGGGCTAGCACCGGTATTGAGATGGCAACCGGGCGCAGCGTAGACATTGCTATCAATCATGACCCTTCGGCCATTGCAATGCACAAGGCGAACCATCCGGAAACGGAACACTACTGTGAGTCGGTGTGGGATGTGGATCCGCGAAAAGCAGTGAGAGGCAGGCCGGTTGCGCTGGCGTGGTTTAGTCCTGATTGTAAACACTTCTCTAAGGCTAAAGGCGGCAAGCCGGTTGAGAAAGGGATACGGGGGCTGGCGTGGGTAGCTGTCAGATGGGCGGCGACAGTCCGGCCGCGAATCATCATGCTTGAGAATGTCGAAGAATTCAAGACATGGGGGCCGCTACTGGAGAACGGGCAGCCCGACCCAAAGAAAAAGGGCAAAACGTTTCAAGCATTTGTGAATGCATTGAAGCGACAAGGCTACGAAGTAGATTGTCGGGAACTTCGAGCGTGTGACTACGGTGCGCCGACCATCCGAAAAAGACTATTTTTGATTGCGCGTTGTGACGGACAGCCGATCGTTTGGCCGAAGCCGACACACGGTGACCCAAAGAGCGAAGAGGTTAAGGCAGGAAAGCTGAAACCATGGAGAACGGCAGCGGAAATCATTGATTGGTCGCTTCCTTGTCCGAGCATATTTGAGAGAAAAAGACCACTGGCTGAGAACACACTACGACGCATAGCGCGGGGGATTCAGCGGTTTGTGTTGGAGAACCCGAATCCATTTATAATCCGTGTTAATTACAGTGGCTCTGATCATCATTACACAGACTCAATTTATGACCCGTTGAAGACTATCACAGCAAAAAACGGATGGGGAATGGTAACACCGTTCATAGCAAAATACTACGGTGAAACATCACATACAGAAGTACACGGTCATGAGCCGGGAGATCCCCTGCATACTATCAGCACGGCTAATCGGTTCGCATTAGTCACCAGCCATTTAATCAAGCTGCGCGGGACCTGTAAGGATGGACAACCGGTAACTAAACCGATGCCGACCATAACGGCTGGCGGTAACCATCTCGGAGAAGTCCGGGCGTTCCTGCTGAAATACTATGGTGCCGGTATCGGGCAGGATGTGAGGGAACCCCTACATACAGTTCCTACAAAAGATAGATTTGGTCTGATAACCATTCACGGACAAGACTATCAAATCGTTAATATCGGTATGCGAATGCTAGAGCCTCATGAACTCTTTGCAGCACAGGGATTCCCGAAAAACTACATCATTGACCGGGACGCTGATGGGAAGTCTTATCCGAAGTCTGCGCAGGTAGCGCGATGCGGAAACGCCGTACCACCGCCGTTTGCAGAGCACCTTGTTCGGGCGAATTTGCCGGAGTTGTGTACCGGGGCGGGAACCATGCTGTCCTTTGAAAGATATCGGGAAGCGGTCGGGCAATTGGAATTTTCAATGTAGGAGGAAATATGGATGTTAACAAAGTGAATAGTAGATTCATTTTGTGCAGGAAGGGAGATATGTATATGAGTCGTAAATTCGAAGATTACAAAGCAGATGTCACTTTCGATGTATGGATGAGTGGTGGGAACGTAGATTCCATTGACATGGATATGGTCAGGGATTACTACTATTCAGGCTACTATCCAGAAGAAACGGCAAATTCGATTTGTCAACGGACCCGAAGTGAGTACAAATACTATGATGAACAGTACGAATAAAATACGCAATATAAGACTGGAAATTAAAACACCCATTTCCACCATAAAATCCGAATAGCCAATTAAAGGAGGACGTAAAGCATGAATCTATCAAAACTATTTGAAATGCAGCGGGAACTAAATGCACACATCATCAAGGAAAAAGGATTGGAAGGACAGGATTTGATGCCGAATACAATTCTGGCTCTGCAGGCGGAGCTTGGGGAGCTCGCCAATGAGTGGCGCGGATTTAAACATTGGAGCAATGATCGGGAACCGAGAACATTTAAAAGAGATAGTTGCCCAGATTGTGCGAAACGTGGTTTTTCAAGATACAATCCACCGAAAGAAGAAAATTATTGGTGCGAAACGTGTGCTGGATACCTTGTGATAGACAAAAATCCTCTACTTGAAGAATACGTTGATTGTCTGCATTTTATCCTTTCGATTGGATTGCAAGTTGGTGTATCGACTGATATTGATGTAACGCCGTGTCCTCCAAACAAAGATATTCGTAGCATCACGATAAGATTTATTAAGCTAATGAAAAACGCTGATTCGGTGATAGAACACGACAATAAAGAATTAGCATGGAGTATTTATGCAGGTAGTTTCATCGGACTTGGTGCAGAACTCGGCTTCACCTGGGAACAAATTGAACAAGCTTATTTTGAGAAAAACAAAGTAAATCACACCCGGCAAGAATCTGGATACTAAGGCGGTGAAAAGGATGTACGGACAAATTGGTTCAACTGTATATGAAGTGACAAATCTATTGGCAGAGTGGCGGGAGAAAGGAGGGATAGCATGAGGGAGATTAAGTATCAAGCTTGGCTACATGATGAAAAGAAGATGGTCAATGTCGCAGCTATAAATCTTTTCGATAGGTTTATCCAGTATTATGATACGACGAATTGTAAAGATGATGCGGAAATATTTGAACTCTTAAGGGAACCACCAAACGCAGATTGTCCGTTTGAAAGGTGCGAACTCATGCAATACACCGGTCTAAAGGATCGGAACGGCAAACTGATTTACGAAGGTGATTTATGCCAAAAAGATAATGTTTTGTATGAAGTGAGATGGGTTGAAAACTGTGCTAAATTCGGCGTTAAAGTCATTAAATCCGATTCTGTTTTGATAAGAGGGTGTACTTTCCCGATCCAGCAATACTTAAAAGATGGCTCCTTAGAATGCGTTCTTGAGGTAATTGGGAACATCTATGAGAATCTGGAAATGCTGGAAGTGGAGAAATAAAAAAAGACCAGCTAATAGCTGGCAAATGAGAAGAAGAAAAATGTTTTACGCACGAAAATCTATCTTTTGTCCTTTTCCATCAATGTCTGGTCCTTTGCCATCTTTATCATTATCATGATCTGGGTCACTAACAGCTTGCACCTGTTGGAGTTGAGGATTGTTGTTTGTTTGTTGATTTTTGAGTTGGCTATAACCTTGATAAATTTGGGGACCTAATCCTGAAATTTGCATTTTTACATCTCCATTCTAAAAGTAATGTTTAGGAAATTGTTCCTATGCAATTATAGCCGTTGTTTCTGAAAGTTCTATGAAAAGTGGGGTGTTTATGAGAGATGGAACAGCTTGATTTGTTTCCGGACATGCCTACGTTTGAACCGATTCCAGATTCAAATCATATGAACAAAATGGTTCGTCAGTTCGGTGAAGGGCCAGAGGGGACAACATGTGGCACATGTCGCCATCTATGGAAGAAGCGGTGGAATGGATCATATTTCAAATGCAAGTTGTACGGAGATTCAAACGGGCCGGGAACGGACTTCAGGAAGAAGTGGCAGAGCTGTAGGAAATATGAAGCACAGGGGGATGAGGAGAATGAGTGAGTTAAAAGCTTTTGCAATCGGTCCTGATCGGTATGAAGTTGTTGTTGGATATGACGAAAAATCCGTCGTGGAATGGCACAAGAATGAAGCGGGCATAAGCGATGAAGACTTTCGAGACTATGAAATAAGAGAATTTCCTATGGATAAAGAGGTTCGTCTTGAAGGCGGAATCACTACAACTGTATGTGAATGGATGAAAGATGTTACTGAGTTCCCGGCTATTGCTTTTTGGAAGGAAGATTAGTGTTCGGAAAGGACGACGATGAAATGACTGAACAAGAACTGAAAGAAATACGGGATCGTTTGGCAGCTGCTACACCGGGGCCGTGGAGAATACCGTCCAAATGTGATGAATACTCATATTATCTTTGTGATGAGGAATGGGATGATTTCGGACATATCATAGTCGATAGGAATGACGCAGAGTTTATCGCTCACGCACCAGAAGATATTCGCCGGCTACTGGATGAGGTCGAAAGGGTGAGGAGCGCTCTGTCCGATATCGTCGCTACATCGAACGATTGGGAATACTGGATGAGGTTGAAAGATTGATCTCATTGGATTCGTATAGCCAAGCATATGATAGTGAATTTTTATACAGACATATAAATAATCATGCGAGGTGAAAGAATGCGTGTCGGGATTCTGGACATTGACACCAAAAAAGAAAAAATGGGCCATGGTAAGTTTGATCGTTTCCCGAACTTAGCATGCGGAAAAATTTACGGATACCACAAAATGCAGGGTGATGAGATTTTTTATCCGTACAATGGGGAGCGTGTCGATCGGCTTTATGTATCCACGATTTTCAGTTGGTCAAGACAAGCCATTAAACGAATGTTGCCATTGTGGGAGCAGTTAGCTGACGAGATTATTATTGGCGGATCGGGGTGGGATGAATATCCCAATAATGTTCACAGTCTGCCCAAAGAGATTGAATCTATGGACCCAAGATGGACATACGATTTGTACGGCATTGACTACGGGATCGGCTATACGGTCAGAGGGTGTCACGTTGGATGCGGATTCTGTATGGTGTGGCGGAAAGAAGGATTGAAGGAGCACAGAGTCTCACACATTGAGCGTTTGATCAATCCAAAGTCAAATCATATTGTTCTGCTGAACAACAATTCCTTTGCCGATATCGGATTTTTTGAGGACGTTGAAGAAATCCGTCAGCGTAAGCTTACGGTAAATTGGAATCAAGCCAACGATATTACGATCCTAACTCCCAGGCATGCTGAAGCTATTTCGAGTGTTGATTTTTACAACTTCGCCAAGACAGAAAGAACGCTTCATTTTGCCTTTGATCAGATGTTCAAGCATAAGGTGATCGAGAAGGATGAGAACTATCCTACCTATTCATCGTTAAAGCATATACCAGCAGACATGATGAGGATTGAAGAATTAAAGGACAACAAGGTTAAAGTGAGCTTCGACATGATGCGTGTTGTACCTGAGAAACTTCGACTCCTGTCCGAGTTTGGGATCCGAAAACGAAAAGTTACTTTTTACATGCTGATCGGTTATGACACAACGCTGGAAGAAGACCTTGAACGATTCTGGCTTCTCCAGCAATACGATGCCAACGTATACGCAATGATGTTTCGTGATTTAAACGGAAAGGTCGGTGTAGACGGTCGTGGGAACAAGCAGTCGCCACATGTACAGCCGTTTCGTGATTGGGTCAATGGCAAAGCTTTTCGCAATGTAAGGAATTTCTTCGATTTCGACAGGTATCAATCAGCTCTTGGTAAACAACGGCAGTTAACATTGTTTTAGGTTATACCTTCTGGACCAGATATCTATAATACAAGCATATGAGACCTGCATCAGAAAAGCGGTAGAAGCGCTGAAATAAAAATCCCCCTCTCCTGGCCGCTAACCGGTGAGGGGATCCCTTGCTTAGATATACACACATATATTCTATCATGAGCAGGGGGAGATATGGTATATGGCAGAACTCAAGGAAATTACAAGTAACATAGAGAGTCAGAATGCAACGATAGATTTGTCCGGGGAAGATAAGCTCTATCTGGTAGCCGGCGGCGTACTCTATCAGGTTGAATTTCCCCGCTTTGGCCGGATGGAAGCCACGGTGGTGGATGGGGAGATAGTAGGTTTTGACTTTAGCATAAAGGCCCGGGTACCGAACCGGCAGGAACGCAAAAGAAATAAATAGAGAGAGTCTGACCGAGTACCGGAGGACACTGAACACACCTAATAGGGTGTAGTTTCGGTGTCCTTTTTTATTTTGCAAAGTGAGGTGAGTGAAATGCAATTTCGGGACATCATCGGCAAAGAGATAGAGAAGCAGATGCGAAAAGCCGTGCCGCAGAAGCCACAGAATCGCCGTGAGAAGGCGAGAAGTAAACCGGAGGAAGAATGTATCAACTTCGAACAATTGATGCGTGTACGGGCGTATAGGCGGGGACGTGGTGGAGCGATTAGGCAGATACGATATTAAAAGGAGGAGCAGGTCATGGATAATCAATATTTTTTAGAAAAGGTTTGTGCAAAGTGTCCAGGTTCACAATGGGGAAAATCAAGCATGTGCCGGATTCATGACGTGCATATCGGAAAGGTAGAGAGCTGCCCTCAGTGGGACGAGTACCAGACAAGCCAATTGAAAGACCATGATGGGCAGATGGCGTTTCTTGATTTGGAACCAGCATTAGAGGCTGTGCAGCGTGTGGAGCAAGATTTGAGGGATTACCGCTGGATGGCCGAGAAGGTTCAAGCGCTACAGAGTTGGGATGAACATGAGAAGAAGTATCCGAGAGAGGTATGGGAGAACATTCTGGGCGCTGGAACGGCACGGTATGGCATCGAATCATCCCTGCCAAAGGCGAAGGGCGTTAATTCGGATGTGACCTATCGGGAAGCACAGAAGTTATTGAGAAATTGGGAACGCATGAAGCGATATGAGCGTAAGGTGAAGAAGCTAGAGGAAGCAGTTGCCTCATTGCGTGATGAAAGGGAGCGGGCAGTGGCAGAAGGGTTGATGGATGGGGAGAAGTTGTTTGCCATTGCCCAGCAGCTGGATGTGAGCCGTCAAACGGTGCATGAGATTAAGCGGTCAATGATACGGAACTTAGCCTGGAATATGTATGAGGATGAGATGAGGGAAGGCCTGCCGGCATAGTGGTGGGCTTTTTGCACTTTGAAAGGGATATGCTGAGGGCAAGCAACCAGCTATGTGCTTCAATAATAATATTAACCTGCAAAAAATAAACTAACCTGCTTACTTGTGCTTCGCCTGCGCGTTTCGTATAATGTAAATAAATTAAGATCTAGGCGGTGAGGGCAGGATGGCGAATATTGAAGCAGTTTTAAGGCGTTATGATTCTATTCTTTCTGGAAATACTTACGATTCTCCGTTGAACAATGGTCGCGATTTTAAAACTTTTGTTATGACTAATTTTCGAGGAGGGATCGGCAAAACAACACTTTCTTTTAACATTGCATACAAGTTCACTATGAATTACCGAACACTATTAGTAGACGTTTGCCCACAGAGAAATTTTTCGGAATTGTTATTGGATAAAGATGTAAATAATGCAAAGCCGACCATTTATGATGCCCTATTAGATCGGATTATGGGCGTTGCTTGGAAAGATGCCTCGGAAGAAATGGAGCCTCTTTCTAGAAGAGTTAAAGACACTAATCGAGAATTTGATGGCAGGAAAATATCACACGTAATACCAGGGAGTAATGAACTTTTTTTATTTCCTAGTACACTTTATACTCAATTGAATCAATTTTATGCTATGGGCGGACTACAAAAAACAAAAGCTGTAGGAAATCTATTAAATTCTTTGGATTTGATTATCAAAAATGAGACTAATGATTTAAAAACCGAGAAAGTATTAATAGATTCCAGTCCATTTTTTGGTGGTGCCACTCATTTAGCATGGATGGCAGCCGATGCATTAATAATCCCTGTTAGGGTAGACGAGCAATCTCTATTCGCGCTGGAGCTTACTTTAAAAATGCTGCATGATGATAGTAGTGATTTCAATATGTGGAGACAACGAGCTGGAATTGATAAAAAACCCAAAATCCAAGCAATTGCGCTTACTCATTGTGGTTGGAACAGACAAGCTGAGCATCAAATTGACGGTACTTCTTTGATGTTTATTGAAAGAGCTGTGGAAATTGCTAATAATTATGTAGAATGTTTCAGTACCGATAATCCAATTGATCATTTTTCGTTACTTTCAGATTTCCAGAGTTCTGGTAAAATAAGTGGGTCATTAGGTATACCTATTGATAAATTAGAGGCAAGAAAATTCCATACAGTGGAGAAGAAGAGACTTCAAGTTAATAAAAGTGTGGAAAGATATAAAAGAGAGCTAGATTACCTTTTTAAATTACTGGATTAGCACCTATTACGGTGCTTTTTCTTTTGCCTTAAAGCTGTGTGTAGTAACGCTTCACTTTACATGTTAGACTTTACTTTACAAAGTAGACTTTACTTTACA
>NZ_AUMJ01000064.1 GCF_000430625.1 Aneurinibacillus terranovensis DSM 18919 | reverse complement strand
CAATTCAGAACGATGCTTGAATACAAAGCAAAGTGGTATGGACGTACTGTCGTTGCCGTAGGTAAAACCTTTGCTTCCTCTCAGCTCTGTTCGTGTTGTGGATACCAAAACAAAGAGGTTAAAGATCTTAACTTGCGACAATGGAAGTGTCCTTCTTGTCATAGTGAATGGGACAGGGATGTAAACGCAAGTTTGAATATTCTTGCCGAAGGCAAAAGACTACTATCTGCATAATCGCAGTAACCGCAGGAACTGCGGGGATAGCTTGGTGGTACATCATGTACTAATTCTGCTCAGTAGAGCGGACTACCCAAGAATCTCGTGGCTTTAGCCATGAGAGGTTCAAAGGAGATCACCTCAAGGATAGATGGTAGCCGAAATCAGGCAAATATCGTCCGATGTATCGGATTGTTGATTAAATTCTGCAACGACCCGTTCAATAAGCGCTCCATTATCGGCATGCCTGTGGTCCCTCAGAAAAGCGATTAGTTTTGCAATCGTTTCATCGGTGGATTTCCCTTCTTTTTCAACGAGTCCGTCCGTGTACAGAATCAGGCGCAACGGCTCCACCGCATCCATCCCGCGATACGTGAATCTGCCTTTTTTTATATTAATGGACGAAAGCAGGCCGAGCGGGATCGTCCCCTCTACCAGCTTTTCTGCCCTCCCGCCTGCTGTCAGAATAATCCCCGGCGGATGTCCGGCATTCACGTATTCGATTTCTTTCTTTTTCAGGTCGATAACAGCGTAAAGCGCCGTAAAATAGTTAGGAATGATTTGTGCTTCTTCGCGGTATAAATTGCGCATATGCCGGTTTAACTCCCTGGCCACCTTTATCGGGTCGATAAGGCGGGTAATCAGGCCGTGCAGCAGGGAACAAATCGACATACTTATCAGGGAAGCACCAATTCCGTGACCAACAACATCCAACAGAAGAATACCATATCGATTCTCATCAATTTCGTACCAGCCATACATGTCCCCCGCCAGCTGCTCGGAAGGAATATACGCCGCGTCAATCATAATCCGTTCCCTGTGGATGGGCGGAGTCAGCACACTTTGTTGTATGCGCTTGGCAAACGTTATCTCGTTCTGTAGCTGCTGTTCGGCTCGTTTTCGCCTTGTTACATCCTGCTGCAATCCGACGAAGTAAAGAATTTCGCCTGCCTCATCGAAAACCGGTGTAATCGAGAGTTCGTTCCAAAAGGGAGTGCCATCTTTTCGATAGTTAAGCAGTTCAACAGAAATAGGTTTATGGCTTTGAATCGCGGCTTCGATTTCTTTGATTGTCTGCTTATCCGTCCCCTCCCCCTGCAGAAAACGGCAGTTGCGGTGCAGAACCTCATCCAGGGAGTATCCAGTTAACGTCACAAACCCCTGATTCGCATAAATAACCGGATTATCCGGGAGGCGGGGATTGGAGATGGTGACACCCGTCGCTGTATCTGAGATCGCAGCCACCAGCTCTGAATTCTTTTCCAGCGCCTTGATTAACTCCTCATGTATGTATGCGGCCTGCAGTGCCGAGTTTTGTATCTTTTCGTTTTTTTCAGCCACCCCACCTTCTCCTCTCGCAACCTGTACTTACCCTATTATATTTTACAAGAAAACCGCGTGAAAATGAATGTAAAAAAACTCCCCGGCACCATCATAAGCACATTTGCCCTGATACGAATACAGTGTAATAGCAAGAACATGAGAGGGTGAAAATAAAATGAAAAAAGGACATGATGGCGCGCTCAAGCTTCTCGGTTTATCGGGAATCGGACTGTTGTTTGACTCCATGGATTTAAGCATTCTGTCTTTCGTGCTCGCCGCCCTGAAAGGAGAATGGGGATTAACACCGGTGCAGCAGGGGCTTGTCGGCACGATCAACTTTATCGGAATGGCGCTCGGTGCCGCCATTGCAGGGCTCTGGGCGGATAGGTACGGACGGAAGAATTTATTCGTGGTCACGCTGCTCATCTATAGTATAGCAACAGGATTAAATGCACTAGTTACCACACTTGGAATGTTTTTTGTTCTAAGGTTTTTTGTAGGGTTCGGCCTTGGGGGTGAGCTGCCGGTTGTCACTACCTACGTATTAGAAGCTTCACCACAAAAAGAACGAGCAAAATGGGTCGTGTGGCTGGAGAGTTTCTACGCGGTTGGAGCGCTTGTAGCTGCAGTTATTTCTTATTTTATTATCCCTCATTTCGGCTGGCGCATCGGCCTTTGTATAGGAGCCGTCCCTGCTCTGTACGCACTCTATCTGCGCCGCGCTTTACCGGAAACACCTGTTTTTCGTATAGAAAATCAACCGACTATTGGAAAAAAGATCAAACAGATCTGGTCACGTGACTATCGCCGCACGTCATTCGTGCTATGGTTGCTGTGGTTTACTTCTGTTTTCTCATACTATGGCATGTTTTTATGGATACCCTCCATTTTGGTACTAAAAGGATTCACGTTAATTAAGAGTTTTCAATATGTTCTCTTTATGACCGTCATTCAAATTCCAGGGTATTTTGCTGCCGCGCATCTGGTAGAAAACTGGGGGAAGAAGAAGACGCTCGTTACGTTTACCGCGTGCTCGGCCGTCTTCTCTCTGCTCTTTGGATTTTCCAACAGCGTGGCTATGCTGCTTTTAACAGGGGCCTTCCTTTCCTTCTTCAACCTTGGCGCATGGGGAGCAACATACGCCTATACGGCCGAGCAATATCCGAGCGAGTTTCGGGCAACCGGAACCGGATGGGCAGCAGGATTCGGGCGAATTGCCGGGATTATTGCCCCATATCTGGTGGGTATGCTTATTGGAATGCACGTTGGTTTTACGTCGATTTTTACCATGTTCTTCTTTGTCACGTCGATTGCCGCTATCGTGGTCGCCTGGCTTGGAAAAGAACCTCAATCGGCGTAGTCAGCGAAAAAACGTCTAAGAAAACAATAGGAAATAATGTCCTCTTCACTCTGGTAAATGCCTTAGTTCGGAAATTAACCGGGCTAAGGTTTTTTACGATTCAGTAGTCCTTACCCCTTTCTACGTATCTTTTTAAAAAGTGCTGTTCCATCTTCAATAACTACATTCAAAGTGAATAAGCATAAAGATATGATAAAAGCCGTAAAAAAACCTTGAATTTTTACGCCGGGCATTAAAACCATGATGAGATAAATAAAGCAAGCATCAATAAGGATAGTAGCAAATTGCAGAAAACGACTGGACCCTGGGCCAAAGATGTATTGTCCTACCCCATAGATAACAGGATGCAAAACAAACTCACATAGGAGAAGCGCTATCAAAATCCACACGCTTGTAGTAAGGATACTTCCTTCCCCTGCAAAGTGTAGAAAGTTGGGGAAAAGGGAACTGGTTCCTTTTACCACTGAATAATAAATGGCTGTTCCAGCCAAGATTGGGAAAAATATAAGTAATGAAAGAAGAGGGACAAGCCAAAGTTTTACAAGTAATCTCGGACGTTCTTCCTGCTCTTCATCCTTATTTATAATCAAATTAACAAGCCACATGATCGCAAAAAACACAATAATAAGGGATATCCAGAAGGTATTCATGTAAACAATCCTTTTGTTTTATTTTTAGTATTCAAAAGAATAAAGAAAGGCCAAAGAAGTTTGACCTTTCAATATAGAGTTTGAGTTTTATAACCATGGTCAGAATATTAGAGACCTGCAATCAATACTATCGTTTTTGCAATTTCAGCTGCAACGTCTGGCGGTACGCCCATTTTTACTAACCCATAAATGATAGGAGCTTCCTGCCAATTATTAAGCTGTTCCAAAAAATCGGCGATTTTAGTCGAATACTTGGCTACATATTTTTAGAAGAAAGATTATCTACGTTAACACTTTAACGAACTTAAACTTTCCTTAACGACAAAAAACGGATGCACTCGCCAAATACACAGGTGAACACATCCGTTTTTTCTATTCGTTACTGGGCGGTATAGCCTCCATCAATAACAAGCGCCTGGCCGGTTATGCTCGCGGCTTTATCGCTGGCAATAAACAGCGCATAATCGGCAATTTCCTGTACCGTCAGCAAACGTTTCTGCGGTACGAGCGGATATATCACCTCTTCGAGCACTTTTTCGAGCGGTACATTTCTCGTTTTCGCCAAATCGCCGAGCTGATTTTGGACAAGCGGCGTATCCACATAGCCCGGGCACAGCGCATTCACGGTGATGCCGTAGCCCGCCCCCTCTAGTGCTGCCACCTTCGTTAGGCCGATGACCCCATGCTTTGCGGAGTTATACGCGGCTTTTCCCGCAAAGCCGACCAGCCCGTTAATGGATGCCATATTGATAATCCGCCCGAATTTCTGCTTCTTCATCAATGGAAAAACATGTTTAATTGCGATAAACGGGGCCGTCAGCATCACTTTCACAAGCTGTTCGAACTTTTCCGTTGGAAACTCTTCGAGCGGAGAAACAAACTGCAGCCCGGCATTATTAATGACCACATCCAGGCGGCCAAATTTGTCGACAGTTTGATCCAGCGCAGCTGTCAGCTCCGCTTCTTGAGCGACATCACAGCCGAGCCCAATCGTTTCGTGCCCCTCGGACAGGAGAGCGGCCGCGGCCTCTTCCGCCGCTTGCTTATGCAAATCACTTAAGGCAACGCTGGCCCCTTCCTTGGCAAATTCGCGGGCAATTTCCAGCCCGATGCCGCTCGCAGCTCCTGTAATAAAAACGACTTTCTCTTTTACGAGGTTACCCATTATACAACCCCTCCTACCTTACGCCATGCTCTCTTTATTCATTTTCCACTAACGCTGGAGAAATAATCAATTCAGGCTCGGTGCAATTCCTGATATCGTCAATCGTATAACCCGGTACGACTTCAACCAGGAGAAGCCCTTTATCTGTTACATCGATTACGGCGCGATCCGTAATGATTCGGTTTACCACCCCTTTACCTGTGAGCGGCAGGGTGCATTCTCTGAGAATCTTCGGCTCGCCGTGCTTGTTGCAGTGCTCCATAATCACAATGATCCGTTTGGCTCCATGCACAAGGTCCATCGCTCCGCCCATGCCTTTGACCATTTTGCCCGGAATCATCCAGTTCGCCAGATCCCCGCTCGCCGAAACTTCCATGCCTCCGAGAATGGCAAGATCGATGTGTCCGCCGCGAATCATCCCAAACGATTCCGCACTGCTGAAGATGCTGGCGCCAGGGATCATCGTAATGGTTTCCTTTCCGGCATTGATGCACTCCGGATCCACCTCATTCTCCGTCGGATAAGGCCCGATGCCGAGCAGACCGTTCTCAGACTGGAGAACAACATGCTTGTCGGCAGGAATATAGTTTGCGACCAGGGTTGGAATTCCAATCCCTAAATTTACATAGAAACCATTTTCGATTTCCTGCGCTGCGCGCTTAGCAATCTGTTCGCGTGTTAATGCCATGTTTTTTTCCTCCTTTCCGTTATCCCCGGACCGTTTTGCGTTCCACACGTTTTTCGTAGTTATCACACTGGATAATTCGCTGCACATAAATGCTTGGCGTATGAATGGAATCCGGATCCAGCTCACCGGGCTGCACGATCTCCTCCACTTCCGCAATGGTTACTTTACCCGCGGCAGCCATCATAGGATTAAAGTTTCGCGCTGTCCTGTAGTAAATAAGATTGCCTAAAGTATCGCCCTTCCAGGCTTTTATCAGGGCGAAATCGGCCACCAAGCCCGTTTCCAGCAAGTATTCTTTGCCGTTAAACACACGGGTTTCACGCCCCTCGGCGAGCGGAGTTCCCACGCCGGCGGGTGTGTAAAAAGCCGGTATGCCCGCCCCGCCCGCACGAATTCGCTCTGCAAGCGTCCCCTGGGGAACAAGCTCGACTTCCAGTTCACCGGAGAGGAACTGGCGCTCAAACTCCTTATTCTCACCAACATAAGACGATATCATTTTTTTAATTTGCTTATTCTGGAGCAAGAGACCAAGCCCCCAGTCATCCACTCCACAGTTGTTGGAGATGATCGTCAGGTTTTTTACCCCTTTTTCCCGCAATCCTAAAATCAGTTTTTCCGGGATACCGACAAGTCCAAATCCACCCACCATAAGGGTTGCCCCGTCCTCTATTCCCTCAAGGACATCCGTAATTGTTGAATAGACACTCATTCATTTCACTCCTCACCCTGTTTTTATAAGGACTATTAACCTACTGTAACCGCTTGCAAAAACGATGGATTAAACGATGCCGAATACATAGTACAATGCAATAATGAAAAATACAGCGAGCGTTTTAATCACAGTCATCGCAAAAATATCGAGATACGATTGCTTATGTGTAAGCCCGGTGACCGCAAGAAGAGTGATAACCGCTCCGTTATGCGGCAATGTATCCATCCCTCCCGAAGCCATAGCTGCGACACGATGCAGCACCTGGGGATCGATTCCTACTTTCTCTGCCTGTTCCATATACTTCTGGCCCATCGCCGCCAGCGCAATGCTCATTCCTCCGGAAGCCGAACCCGTGATACCAGCCAGCGTCGTGGTCGTTACGGCTTCGTTAACGAGCGGGTTCGTAATCGCGTGGGACATCACGCCATTCACCACTTTAAAACCGGGTAATAAAGCAATCACTCCGCCAAATCCGTATTCGGAGGCCGTATTCAATGTGGCGAGCAGGGCGCCGCCAATAGACATATTGATTCCTTTTGTGAAATTTTGTTTGATACTTCTAAACGCAAACAGGAAAACGGTTAGAATGCCGAGCAGCAGCGCACATTCAACAGCCCATACGGCGGCTTCTTTCGAAATATCGACGGCTGCTATCTTTTTAATTCCGATGGCCTCGAAATTAAACGTTTTATCATAAGCTTTAGGAATCAAGCCGGTAAAAATTTTATTGAAAACGCCTACAACAATCAGCGGCAGAATGGAAATAAACGCGTTCGGAAGACGCTCTGTTTCGACGAGATCCGGTTCATTTATGTGTCCGGTGCCGTATCCTTCTCCAGCTGCAAACGCTTTCTTTCTCCGGTATTCTAAATAGATAAGACCGATGATGAGGACAAAAAGCCCCCCAAGAAAGCCAAGCCATGGTGCCGCCCACGTATCTGTTTTAAAAAATGTGGTTGGAATAATATTTTGAATCTGAGGTGTTCCGGGAAATGCGTCCATCGTAAACGTAAAAGCACCGAGCGCAATGGCCCCTGGAATCAGTCTTTTAGGGATATCCGCCGCTTTAAACAGTTCCGCCGCAAACGGATACACAGCGAACGCGACAACGAACAGGGAGACACCGCCATACGTAAGGATAGCTCCCACCAGTACGATAGCAAGGATCGCCCGGCTGGGACCGATGACTCGAATAACCGCGTTGGTGATCGATTTGGCAAAACCCGACATCTCTATTACTTTACCAAAAATTGCGCCTAATAAAAACACCGGAAAGTAGGATTTTACGAATCCGACCATCTTATCCATAAACACGCCTGAGAAAAAAGGAAGCACGTGAGACGGATTGGTTAGCAGTACGGCAAACAGCGCGGCAATCGGAGCAAATAAAATCACGCTAAACCCGCGGTACGCGACAAACATGAGAAAAAACAAAGCCAGTAAAATAATGACGACTTCCATTCAGTCGAACCCCCTTAACGAAAAGTTTTTTTGGCTCCCTCATTAACCTTTCAAGCAATTTGCATGCCAAATAGGTCAGTTAATTTCACGATTTTCTAACAAATAGCATGAAATCAACCGATTGAACGGTACTATTTATGCTTGTTCTGTAAGATAAACGTCTGCGGAAAGCCAAAATAACAGGGGGAGTTTCCAAACAATCGGAAAATTTTCCGAAAATCCGGATATTTGACAAAAGTCCGTTATTGATAAAATGCGTTGCTATTTATTTTGGAGGCAGCGCCCCCGGTGAGCTCCTTTAGTCTTGTTCAGAAATCTCGTAACGGGCAATTTTTTCGTAGAGTGTCGATTTGCTGATGCCCAACCGTCTGGCAGCAGCAAGCTTGTTTCCTCTCTCTTCTTTGAGCGCGCGCCGAATCATTTCCTCCTCCACCTGTTCCACGGCATATTTCAGGGTCAATTGATGTTTGTACCGGTGTTCGAATGGTTCGCTGTCCACCCTGCTTTCCGTAATGCTGTGAGGAAGGTCGTGTTTGCGAATCATGCTCCCGTTTTTAACGTATAGCGCCCGCTCAAGAACATTCCGCAGTTCACGAATGTTGCCGGGCCACGAATACGCAACGAGCAGTTCTTCCGCTTCTCTATCAATCCCTTCCACCGGTATCCCGGTTTCCTTCTCAAGTTTTTTAAGAAAATAGGAGATAAGGAGCGGAATATCCGCTACCCTTTCTCTGAGAGGCGGAATTTCAAGCATCACCACATTCAGGCGGTAGTATAGATCATGCCGGAATTTCCCCTCGTCCACGAGTGTCTTCAAATCTTTATTCGTTGCCGCGATGATCCGCACATCGACTGGTTCCGGTGTTTCCGATCCAATTGGTTCGATTTCTTTTTCTTGCAGCACCCTAAGCAGCTTGGCCTGCATCATGAGAGGCATTTCACTAATTTCATCAAGAAACAGCGTACCATTATGGGCCGAAGCGAACTTCCCCTTTTTGCCGGACTTTTTCGCGCCGGTAAACGCCCCTTCCTTATAGCCAAACAGTTCCGATTCAAATAACGATTCCGGAATGGCTGAACAATTTACTTTAATCAACGGCCCAAAGCTCCGGCTGCTGTCGCGGTGGATCGCATGAGCAAATAATTCTTTGCCGGTCCCGCTCTCCCCTTTTAATAGGATGGTCGTATCATTTTTGGCAACCCGACGGGCAAGTGTTTTCACATGTTCTAACTCCTTGCTGTTGCCGAGGATGGTATCAAACGAATACTTGGCGTGAAGGCGTTTATTTAACTCTCCTTTATAATATTCAAGTTCTTTTTTTAATTTTTCAAAACGCGCCGTCAATTCAAATAAATCATCGACTTCTTTAAATATCACCGTTCCCACTACCGCAACAACTTTGCCTTGATTGAATACAGGAATCCGGTTGGCAATCATCGTATGTCCGTTAATTTTCTGCATCTGCGCGATTTCCGGCACACCCGTCCGCCCAACAATATGCATACGTGTATTTTCAATGACTTCCGTTACATGCTTTCCAACCAATCCATCTATCGTTGTGCCTAAAAAATTGGCATACAATTCGTTGGCCATCAATACATATCCAGCTTCATCAACAATCACGACCCCGTTATACGCGTGATCGAGTGCAGCCTGGAGCATATCCTTTTCTTTTTCTATGATTTTTAACCGATTGGCAAGCGTTTGTAGGAATCGATGAACCCAGCCGCCGCGATGAATGATCATGGTCTTCCCCCTTTTCTATACCTCTGGTTCCCCCATACGAATGACCGTATGCTTTCCCGGGAAGGCCGCTGTGACGTGTGGATGGCAGGTAAACAGCAGAATCTGGTGGGTCTCGGCGACCACTTCCAGCGTTTCTATTGTAGTGCGCAGGCGGGGCAAATCAAAGTTTACGAAAATATCATCCATGATGATGGGAAGGGAGCACTTTCGCGCATATTCACCTGCCAGGGCAAAGCGGACGGAAAGGTAAAGCTGTTCTTTTGTTCCTCTGCTTAAATACCCCGGTTCAATTCTTTCCCCGTCATGACGTTCCACGAGCAGTCTGCGTTCTCCAAACGGAGCCATAACAGTTTTGTATGTACCTTCCGTGATATGTTCAAAATAACGGGAAGCGCTGCGGAGAACGCCTGGCTGCCGTTCCCGTTCATAGCGTTCACGCGCCTGCTTCAGCAAATGGCGGGTGATCGCGTGAACCCCCCAGACGCGGGCATGATCACGAAGTTCGGTCAGCAGTTCTTCATAGTCTTGCAGGCGCTCCGCAAGTGACCCTTCCTTTTCAAGTGATATCAACTGCTGACGCAGGCGGCCCACTTGATCCCGCCACTCATTGATTTTTTCCTGCCGCTGCCTGATTGTTCCGGCAAGCTGTGCAAGCCGTTCATTCGCCTCTGCGTCATTTATCCGGAAAACATCCTGTTCCAGCTGTTTTTTTCGTTCCTCCGTCCCTGCCAGGAGAAGGAGCGACGTATCCATACGCCTGATTTCTTCCTTAATGGCACGGCGGCGGTCAAACTGGGCGCTCCGCAAGCGAAACGTCTCTTCTTCACCGGCTCCCCCTTTGTTCAATAGATGCTCCATTTCTTCACAGAAAGCCAACCGGTGGGCTTCAGCCGAACGAATATCTTCCAGAATCCGGGTGATTTCCCCCTCCAGCTGTGCGGAGCGGGCCGTATCCATTAAGGATTGTTCAAGCCTTTTTTTCAGTTCACGAAGCTTCCTCACCACATCCGACGATGGCGGATGTGGTGTTTGGATACTGCTGCATATTCCGATAATTTCCTTTTCAAAACTCTCCATTTCTTGCTCATGCAACGTTCGGGCCGCTAATAGCGAGCGAATCTGCTGTAAGGTGTCCCGCCCCGATTCAACCAGCCGAAACATATCAAGCACACCTTCTGCCGATAAAGAAGTCGCTAGCCCCCGTTCCTCCAGCCATTTCATCCAGGCCGCATGCTCTGCTGCCAACTCCCGATTTTTTTCATTCGCCAGCTGCGTTACTTCTTCCAACTGCTGCTGAATGATGTGAGCGTTTTTTTCTTTATCCTTTCTTTTTTCCATCAGCTGCCGGGAGCTGTCGAATTGCTTATACTCCGCAGCGATTTCAAGTTCCAGCCGGAGGAGCATGTCGGGCGATATTTGACCACCACCCGGCAAACCCAGTATCCGGGCATGTTCCCCCGCCTGCCCACGGAGCTCTTCCTCCTCATGTTTATAAGTATCCATCATCGTTTTAAGCTGGTTTATTTTCGTTTGGATGCGCGCCCGCTCATCCCTTACCCGCTGTGTATGCCGGTTGGAAGACCCGGCTTTTTGCTGCATAGAGAACCATATCCCGACTGCCAGCAAAACGATAAAGACTGCGGCCATCCCGGCCGGAGGATTCAAGTACCATACGATAGCGGAAAGAACTAGCCCGACAAGGAAAAAAACAACGATCAGCCAGCGGGGTGATTCACTGTTTTTCTCGCTTTGCATCGCGTCCATGGCGTCCGCTTGAGCGAGGAGATCGTTGATCCGCTCTTTCGTATGCTCCTGTTTGTTGGCAATAAGCTGCATCCTGGCAGAAAGTTCTCGCACTTCCCGTAAAGCAGCCTCTCTCCGGGTTAATTTTTGCCATTTCTGTTCAAGCGAAGCCGGAAGTTCGGCGGGGAGTGCCTCAAGTTCCGTAAATTGGTTATCGAAGTCGCGCTTAAGGTGCTCCATTTCCTGGCTGAGTGCATTGACCCTCATCTCTAACGTACGGAGGCGGTCACGGAACGCTCGCACCTCTTCACGGCGGGGGATCGACAGGTCAAACCGCAAGATCTTCTCCTCTGTCCATTCACTGCCAAGCTGCTCCAGTCTTTTCGTCAACTCCTCTCGCAACTGTGCAAGACGGACGCTGTTTTCGGCCAAAGCCTGCCGGCGGTCCAGATAAGTGCCCGCCTGTTCGATAAGACGATTAATCTGTGTTTGATAGGCAAGCACGTTCTCCTGACTGGATAACGAGTCCTTTTCATCCAGCAGCCTTTGTTTTTTCTCCTGCAGCGTACGACTCGTTAGTTCGACCTCCCGCAACTGGGCCTGAAGCGCCTCCAGTCGGGAAATCCCGTTCGCCGGAAAGGTGTCAATCTCAGGTAAATCTTCCAGTTCAAGCTGAAGCGCCCTCACCCTTCCCGCCTCTTCTCTTGCCTTTTGTACGAGTTCCAGCCATGAGATTTGCTGCCGCAAATCGTCCAGCTCTGTTTCTTCCGTGCGAATTCGTTCGGTAAACTGTTCGCACTGACGGCTCATCTGATTATAACCCTGGGCCAGATTTTTCAGGCGGGCAATCTCGCTTTCCGTTTCTTTTATCCGGCGCAGCAGCGCATTGATAATCGGCGTCTGTCCATTTTTTTTAAATAAACCATTCATCCTATCATCAAGCTTCTTCTCGGCCTGAATAACGGACGCGCCCATCCCGGCGCTGTAAATATATCCGCTGACTTCATCGCTGTCCATAAATTCGAGCTGTTGAATTTCTGTTAGGCTAAAGGCAAATATGTTTCGAAACAACATCGGGGAAATGCCGCCGAGCATCTCTTGTAAATACAATTCCCCTTCCTGTCTCCCGTCCGGTAAATAAACGGTAACTCGCCCCTTGCCCGAACCTGCCCGTTCAATGACATATTCCTGCCCCGACTCGTCAACAAGCGTGAGGGAGCCGCCGTGCTGGCCACCGTTAACAGGTTCATATCGATCATATACCGTATGTTTGGCACGACCGGCAAATCCGAACAGGATGGCGCGTATAAATGACATTAGCGTGGTTTTCCCCGCCTCATTCCGTCCTTCGAATACAGTAATGCCCGGAGAAAGTTCGGGAATCGTATAATCACGCAGCGTGCCGAACCCTTTTACATATAGTGATTTAATTTTCATCCGTATCCCCCTTTGTCACGGCCAGCAAGTCAATCGCCAGGTCCTCTGCTTCTTTTATCCAATCCTTTACTTCACTGTCCGTAAGCGTCATATGCTTTTTTACCTGATAATGTTCCAGGAGGCCGGTTAGTGCACCGGAATAAAGCTGCTGCCATTTCTCATCATCATCCCCTATTGCCCGGGCCATGCGTAAATAGTCACCAAGCAAATCATCCTCCTGCACTAATCTCTCCCGGTCAATGGGCATGGACGTCTGCCGGATAACGGAATCGACAAAAACAAAGTCGCTTCTTTGCTCTTCCCCTTGATTTACAATTTCCCTCAGTTCTGCAAGACGGTCATTGTTTTTAAGAAAGGTGTGAAGGGACGTCTGTCCTGTCAGCAGGAGGCGAACCAGTACAGGTTTTCCTCCTGCTGCCTCCCGTATTGTTTGTTTGTGTAGCTCCAGCCGGTCCATCAGTTCCTGTTCGCTTTCACATCCGCCCGCATCGAGTGAAGTCTCCTGCCAGCGGACGGCCTCCAGCGAGCGAAACGTGAGGTCTGTTTGCTTACCGGTTACGCGAACGACATAACAGCCGCGCTCCCCCGTTTCGCGAACGCTGCGTCCCTGGATATTTCCCGGGTATACAATCGATGGGGATGCTTCATGGAGAACGGCTCGTGTATGGACATGGCCCAGCGCCCAGTAATCGAAACCGCTCGACACCAGATCCTGCTTCGCGCATGGCGCGTAATTGGCATGCCCTTCATTTCCGTCGACATTGGTATGTAAAAGTCCAATCGCATAGAGCTCATCCGCCCGTTTAAAGCGTGAGGCGTAATTGTCTTCGATACGGGCACTCGGATAACTAATGCCGTAAATACGTGCCGCCTCCATCCCATCCTTGCAAAAAACGGCGGAAGCCACTTCACCGGCTGGAAAGAAAACAACATGTTCCGGCCAGTTCAACCTCGCCTGCTGCCCATCATCCGGGTCGTGATTTCCGTGAACGACATAAACAAAAATACCATGGGTCGCCAAGCGTTCCATGCCTGCTTTAAAATACAACTGGGCGCGCAGGCTGCGGTCAGCTGCGTCATAAACATCCCCTGCAATAACTAGAAAGTCCGCTTTTTCGTTAATACATAACTCTATTAAATGGTCAAACGCCATAAACGTAGATTCCCGAACCGTTTTCCTAATCGGATCAGGCAGCCGGTGCATTCCGACAAACGGCGTATCCAAATGCAAATCCGCAGCGTGGACAAAGGTAAATGAACTCATTAGCGGCAATCCTTTCTCATCCGTATAGAGGGAAGTTTTCCCTTTTCTCTTTCTCTATCATTATATCAGGTAACAAAGAAGGATTTTTCTGCTTGATGTAAAAATTATGGAGTAATCCCGTTTAGAAAGAGGCCACCCTATGAATCTAATAAAGAAAACTTGGCTATCGCCAAGCCAAAGGCCAGGCGATAGCCTTAGTTGCACTTATGCGTGTAGGAAAGGTACACTTTCCTATACACCAAAAAAAGGGCTCACCCGCTTGTTCATTTTCTCCTTACTCTCTTCTCTTACCGTACTCACTTCTCCTGTGCGCGCTGAGGCCCATGAGCGTTCGGCTTCATTTTTTTCCTATGATATCAACCACGATCAAATGATAGACTATACGGTTGAAGCAATAGGATGGACATCCACTGTCAAACCGTCTGTAACTGTCGAAAAGCACGATCAGGCTGTCTACACCCAGTATTTTTATAAACAGGGAGAGAAAAACTTTCGGATCACCTTTATCCAATTGAAAAATGGGGACGTTATGTACTTTGTCCGAAACTACCCCGGCAAACAATCCAATCAAATCACGCTGAAAATCACAGTTTTTGATAGCTCTACGAAAACCGCAATACTGTCTTCCGGTAAATGGCGTTCGATCGGGCTGCCTTCATCAAGTTCTTCCTCTTTATATATAGATGGAACGTTTCTGCACTATCGAATTGGCAATGTCACGGCTTTTAAACCGTTGGGCTATACAACATATGATGAGGTCATCAACAAGGAGCGGCCGATTACCATTAAATCGAACGGGGAGTCCGCTTCTTATCTCATTCCTTTGCCAGCCGAAGCTTCTTATTTATCAGACACCTGGGGGATTTTGTCCGGCCAGCCGCTGATCAATTGGGAAGATAAGACGGTTTCCGGTGCTGCTGCCGCTATGGAATTCGAAACGACTAAAAAATTAGGTGTGGATGGGCAGTACTACCCAACACCGGATTCAACCTACAATCCATATACTCCCCATTCTTTTTATCGCAATCCGGCCAACCTGGATGGGCTCCAGGCGCTGTCATATTTTTCTGGAGAAAATGGAAATCTTTTTTATGATATCGCCACTCATCTGGCCTACAGTTCGGTCAACACCCAGAATCCTGAGGGCTTTTGGCCGACCTACCCGCGCTCGGAGGGCTGGTTATATAAAACATACAAAATTGGCTACGAGTATATGGATAATCGAAGAAATGCCGACAATGTCACGTTTCTGCTAAACTATGCCAAACAAACAAACGACCCGGATGTAAAGCAGGCCCTAAAAAAATGGGATACATACCAGACAGGTTATATTCGTAAATACGGCATTCGTACAGGCAAACATGGGATTTTAATTCCGGATTACACGGACGGTACTCATGTCTCTCATACGTCTCTAAACCATCAGACAGCCAACATGAACTACATACTAGAGGCTTACCTTTTTGACGGTGACCCCGTTAAAAAAGACTTAGCTTTACAATTGCTATCCGGAATTGAAGAAACAAGCAAACGCTGGGTCATGCCGAATCATAATTTGTATTATTCACTCGACCGCAAGCTCAATCCAACCTCTTCAAACGATTATTTCGAGCTAACCCGCGACGATTTGTTGACCGCGCAAGATTTACTTCTGGAAGTGCGCGGAGAAAAGAGTGAGGTCCTTCAATATTTAATTGATGAAAAGAACAAATGGATTGAGGAACAGCTTAATGTGCAACGAGCTGCCAAAGGATCTAACTAAAATAACCGGAAAAAAGCACAAAGACGCATCGATCGAAGCATGTGTCTTTGTGCTTTTCAATTGTTATTCGCGGTCAACATCAGCTTGCTCAATCGTCATTAACACTCATATATGCGCTTTTTTATATCCTTCATGCCAATAAAGCTGTCCAATTTATCAATCGCTACTAATCTCTGTACCTCCTGCGCAAAGTCTGCAAAATTACTTGAATGCTCACGTACCATTCAACCCCTTCCCTATGCAAAAAACCGCTTCGTATACAGAAGCGGTTTTCGATAATATATGGCTATAAGAAGTGCTGTAAGCCAGGTTTTGTCCTTCTGTACTCATAACGGCTGCCAGCCTGGTACGAAGAAGGGACAGTCATCTATCTACAGAAATCACTTTCTGTCTATCCGTACGGTTCAGTTCCCTCAGGATAGTGCCCCTACCAAAATTTGGGTTGCTCGCTTATGGGGTTTACCTCGTTCCACCTCAACCGTTTCCAATTGAGCTTCGTCACTGTGGCACTTTCAGGCTAGTCTCAGCATATCCCGCAAAAGGACGTAGCTGATTTCACCGCCGTCAGCCGATTTCGCGGCTGCCCTACCTTGCAATAGGCATAAACACTCCGGGCATCACAGCCCGGGCGAGCCTGGACTTTCCTCTGCCCGCGTAACACGAACAGCGACTGCCCACACTTCTTATATTTTCATTTTTAGTATCATTCGTGTGTTTTATCCATCGATACGCACAAGATGTATTTTATATCATCCATCGCAAAAAGTAAAGTGGATAAACTTTACAAAGTGGCGTCCCAGGAGAGATTCGAACTCCCGACACACGGCTTAGAAGGCCGTTGCTCTATCCAACTGAGCTACTGGGACTATATGAAGACAGTAACTATCTTATCATACATTCCATTACTGTTTCAACTGCTGCTGTTTTATCTGCGTTGATAATAAATCTGAATATTTTGTGTTATCCTGTACGATTTTCTTTATTTCTTATATAATTGATGTAATAAAGAGAAAGGAGGATGTATTCCGATTTCTTACCAAGGGTTATGCACACGTGTACCAGCCTGGCGAATTTAAAAAAGAAGGGAGGCAAAAATGATGAGTTTTGCCAACTGGGATGAAATCGTAGAAACGTGTATCAGCTGTTCGATAAAAACCTCAGCTGATCTCAGGCCCCAATCCTTATCCGAAGAAAGAACAAGTTCGATGCGGAAGGAACGTAAAGCAACCAGTCATTCTTATCAGGAAGAAAATCAGTGGATGGACGACACATACGACAACATGCTGGCCCATAAATACGGAATCGATGCTTACACCTCCTTACTATCAACGTGAATCGTTTTCTATCGGTTGCTTATCGCAGAAAAAAGGACAGTTGCCGTGTTCTGCACCGGCTCTGTCCTTTTCTATTCCTGAGGAAATTTTCCGCCAACCGGAAGATAACGCTATAAAACTGTTGTCCGTTCGGTGGGCAGACCAATATCCGAAAGCCAGTCTGACACTTCATGGTCCTGCCAGCGTACTTCCCATTTCTTTATGAAGCCTTCCAACGCGGATATAAAGGCAAGCAACTGTCTTCGTTCGAGGGCAAGCTGAGCGATTCGATCCATATCATTTTCCTGAAAACATAGGCGCACGTCCTCTTCCATACATTCAATCTGCAGCCGTTTATGATCAATAAGTGACCGCAATCTGTCAAAACGACGTTCCAATAAGTCAAGGCCTTCGATAATGTCCATCCTCAGCGCCATCCTTAATCTTATAGTCAGTTCCTCCCGTTATGCGTTTACAAGTTCCATAACCTTCTCAAGAGCTTTTACAATCGATTCGTTTTTTTCCTTTTCCGCTACAAGTTGGGATATAGCTGCCATGTTGTTTTGTTTAAAATGATCCAATACTTCTTCTTCCATTTCTTTAATGCGCTGTTCGACCTTCTCAATCGAGTCCTGTGCGTTGCACAAAATATCCTCCCATATACTTGCTGTTTTCACATCGTTTGCCATTGTAACAGCAACCTCCTCTTCGTGTTGATTGATTTGTACGGCTGATTTCTCTTTATTTTCATCATGATTGATTTCATCCGTGTACGAAACGATAACCAAACCATCGATTACGCGAAACCGGGGATCCCCCTCGGGCACAAAAACAAATTCCCGGCGCGATAGACCCAATTCGTGCTCGACAATCATATGGAGTTGAGCAATCGGAAGCTGCTTAATCCCGCGGTCTGTCAAGTAGCTGTAAATCTCATCATTGGCTACATTCCAGCGCGAAAGATACCACAGATCAGAACCGTTAAACTGAACAAAACGGGCATCATGGAAAAGCGGCAGTTTATTTCCATCATAGCTGTAGGATACAAGATTATTTCGCCGAAGTTTTTTGAGGCATTGTTCTCTGGTCAGCGGAGCCTTCGTTTCTAAAAAATATCGCACAAGCTCGTCCGCTATATGGTCGCGATACACCCCATCTATCTCAATAACGGCATGTGAACCTCCAATATGAAAGGGGGACAATTCATCGGCGACCGCCTGTTCAATCACCTGTTCAGCAGATAATTGCAGTGTAATAAGGCTTGTCTCATGTGTATTCTGCAGTCGATTTTGCAATTCCTGCCTGGAGAGGGATCTCTCCCCTTCCCGAAATACCTTTTTTAACATGCTGCTTGGCGTGTAGACTAACCCTTCCATTCCAAGACTCCTTTGCATCTTAGTCTCATCTCGTATATAATACCATGTTCTCTGGCACCATGGGCGGTCAATTTACTTTTTTGTACATTTTTAATAGGTTTACTTACGTTTTACATTCTGCAACGTGAGCGCAGCCGAACGTAAGCCCAAAAAATGGTGCGGCACTGGAATAAACCATTTTATTTTTTGCAGGAGTCTTCCCTTACGGGGAAGTGGAGACTGGCTGTGTTTTAAAAAAGGGAGAATATATACGCGCGAAAACTTGGTATAGTAGAAAGTAAAGACATAACTACCACTTTATAGAGGAGATATGAAACGATGGCCAACACCCCACACGTTGAAAAGCATTTCACCGCGTCCGAGACCGTGAGAGACATAGTCATCGGGATGGCAGATGGGCTGACTGTTCCGTTCGCTATGGCGGCCGGCCTGTCCGGCGCGGTCGATTCCACTACGCTCATCCTGACAGCCGGAGCAGCGGAAATTGCCGCCGGTTCCATTGCGATGGGGCTGGGTGGATATCTCGCCGCCCGGACGGATGCAGAACATTATGAATCTGAGTTAAAACGCGAGCATCATGAAGTCATTGAACTGCCGGAGCGTGAGGCCGAGGAAGTCGCGGAAATTTTCCGGGAATATGCTTTAGAAGAGGAGCAAATTCAGTCGATCGTTTCCACTATGCGTAAACATCCTGATAAATGGGTTGATTTCATGATGAAATTCGAACTCGGCTTAGAACCGCCGGATCCGGGCCGGGGGCGTAAAAGCGCCCTGACCATCGCCCTATCCTACATAGCTGGCGGCGTTATTCCCTTATCTCCTTACATCTTAATGGCAAAGCCCGCCGCCGCTTTAAACGTTTCTATTATTATCACGTTGCTTGTCCTGTTCATCTTCGGCTATATAAAAGGAAAATTCACCGGAACATCCCCGGTTAAAAGTGCATTTCAAACCACTATGGTCGGTAGTCTCGCCGCAGCCGCCGCATTTTTTTTAGCTCGCTGGCTAACGTAACCACACATCCGCTAAAATTACCTCTGGACACCGACATACAAGGGATGTATATTTAATTCATACAATGAATAAATATGCAACAACTTTATGTGGAGGGGTAACGGCATGGTAATTCGAAAGGCAAAAATACAGGACCTTGACGGAATGATGGCATTGATTAACGAATACGCGCAGCAGGGATTAATGCTGCCGCGTTCCAAGCTATCACTCTGCGAGACGCTTCATTGTTTTTCAGTGGTAGTGGATGATACGGGAGAAGTGTCGGAAAAAGAAGGCATCCTCGGGGTGGGAGGGCTCCATATTCTATGGGAAGATTTAGCCGAAATTCGTTCACTCGCCATTTCGCAGAAAGCGGTCGGAAAAGGCTTGGGGAAAAAATTAGTAGCCCATCTCGTGGAAGAGGGACAATCCCTTGGGCTTAACCGTATCATGGCGTTAACATACCAGATGACCTTCTTTGATAAATGCGGGTTTACAGTGGTGGAAAAAGAAACACTTCCCCATAAAGTTTGGAAAGATTGCATCAACTGCTCTAAATTTCCGAGCTGTGATGAAATTGCAGTGATAAAGGAGCTTACACCTGTTGCGGCAGTTTCAAACGGAAATTGACAAACTCTGGCGTAGCTACCTCTTGGGTAAGAGATAGCTACCTTTATTTCTTTGATGTAAATAAATTTTTTATCATTTTCAGGCGGCCGCTGCCAATCAGTGAATCTGCCTTCGCCAGCACGTCCCGGATTACCTCAATAATGTTTTCCTTGCCGTTCCAGTGTTCAGCAATGATTTCTTTATCCGTATCCCCAAGTATTTTATTGAGCGCCATCACACTGACCACCACATCGTCGGCAAATCCCAATGGACCGAGAAATATTTCAGGAATAATGTCCAGCGGGGAAATAAAGTATGCAACGGCCAGCATGGCAATGGATTTAGACTTTGGTGAGACCCGGTCGTCTTTTAGTAAACGTGCTAACAATACAAATAAGTCAGGTGCTAATAAAAGATACGGCGCCAATTTTTCGGACTTGGCATCCCCTATCCTGTCGCGCAGGTACTCCTCTATTTTTCTGCGCAGCCGGTCATAAAAACGCTGATGCTCCCGTTCAAGAACGATGAGTTCTCCGCCACCTGCAAAACCAAATCCATCCCCTTGCCGAGCATCTTTTGCGTTCGGTTCGGCCTCTACCGTCTCGTCATCTTCATCCGGTAACTGCTGCAGCCAGTCCATATCCGGAAGTGAAACATCGGGCGGAACCTGTAATTCAAGCGACAGATAACCGTTTTGCGGTTGAATACCGGTAACCGTGACCTTCTGCAGCATCGGGTACATCTCAACGAGACGGCTGAGCTGAATCGTGATACGATTTTCCGAAATATGAACGTCCTTTGTGTTTTTTAACTTATTCATCAACAAAGTGCTGCCGCCAATGCTTTTGTTAAAAAATCTTTCGGCTTCACGGAATAACTTTTTCCCCAGCGGAACCGTTTGATGATAGAAGTCCTCAATATAATTAAGCACCAAATAGCGTCCATTTACATCAAAACGAACATCAATCACGCTCACGGTATAAAAACAATCATACCACTCGGCACGCGATCGGATGGTCGCTTCTATGATCAAGTAGCCTGCTTTACAGCGAAGGTGGTGAAAATGGATGTCGGGTGAAAGTTGATTTAACCGTGGAACGACAACAGCATTTAAGATTTTTTCAGGTATGTTCATTACAATCGACTCCTTCAAATCTTCATACGTTATCTTACCCTATTTAATGGTTTATCTAACGACAGCCTTACTCGTTTCTTTTTTCTCTTTCCATCCATTTTCGAATCCGGACTGTTGTACCGACCCCTACCTTCGTTTCAATGTGAAATTCATCCATAAGCCGTTTCGTTCCGGATAGACCAAGGCCGAGACCCTTCCCTGTTGTAACGCCATCCTTCAAAGCTTCCGCCAAGTTTTCAATACCCGGTCCCCGATCCTGCACCGTTATTTCTATATAATCTTCCCCTTTGTGAAAATAAATCCGCCCGTGATAAGCATAATTAATAATATTACGCGTTATTTCTGATATGCCGACGGCGATTTTTGTTTGGTCAACAGGGGAAAATCCCATTTCACAGGCAATTGTTTTTCCAAGCGTTGCCGCCATAATGACGTCCTCTTCCGTTTCAATGGACAGTTGAACCATTGCACCTCTCCCCCATGCTGCTTCTAAGCATTACCAAGGGTAATCATTTGTTTTATCACTACCCTTCATTATGCGTAACAAAACTCAAAATAAAAAGCAATATTAGCTAACAATCATGAATTTTTTTCGCTATAATAATATATAGTAAGGCAACAACAGTTTGTTAAAAAAGCGAGGAAGAAAAATGTGGAAAAACGTGTATAGGAAGCTAAAACTCCAGTATTTAAAATTGCTCCGTTCGAAAGGTGCTCCCTCTATTGTGGCCCGGAGTTTTTCACTCGGTATTTTTATTGAATTTATCACTCTTCCTACGCTAGGGATCGCTTTTTTACTCCTTTATCCGTTAAACCTTTTATTGCGCGGTAATTTTACCGCGTCACTCATTGGGTTTATTATGGGAAAGTTTATGCTTCCTCTTTTCTTTGTCATCAATTTAAGTGTAGGCAACAGGTTAATCGGCCGTACTCTTGAACAGCAGGCCCGCCATGCGAGTGATTTTAATTTACTTGCTCTGTGGACTTTAGTCAAGGAAAAAGGGATCGCCTTTTTTATCGGTAGTGCCACCAACGGACTGGTTATGTCTGTTTTATGTTATACACTTGTATTTTATGGACTTCATCTTTACAGAAAAAAGAAACAAGCACGCCGGTCCTTGCAATTGAAGAAATCGTAAAGAAAACCCGCCAGCCGATATGTTATCGGCTGGCGGGTTTTCTTTAGTTGATAAGAACACTGCCTGTGTGAGTTATGCCAGCACCGCCCGGTCGCTGGCGAACTTTTCACCGCGCAGACGCTGAAATTCATCAAGCAATCGCTCGATTGTGAGGTGTTGTTTCTCAGATTCGGGAACATCCAAAATAATATTGCCTTTATCCATCATGATTAAGCGATTCCCAAGGTCAAGCGCCTGCTGCATATTATGCGTAACCATAAGGGTTGTCAGCTTCTGCCTGCTCACAATCTCTTCGGTTAGCTCGGTAATACGCTGGGCCCGTGCCGGGTCAAGCGCCGCCGTATGCTCATCAAGCAAAAGCACCTTCGGCTCGGTAAACGTAGCCATCAGCAAACTTAAAGCCTGACGCTCCCCGCCGGATAGAAGCCCTACTTTGGCATTCAACCGATCCTCCAGTCCAAGATGAAGGGATTGAAGATACGTGCGGAATTCATCCCGCCGCTTCGCCGTAACTCCCCGGCGCAATCCACGTTTTTTATCACGGGAGTAGGCTAACGCAAGGTTCTCCTCAATAGTCATCGCCGGTGCCGTCCCCGCCATCGGATCCTGGAAAACCCGCCCAATCATAGGGGCTCGCCTATACTCCGGAAGATGATTCACCATATTGCCGTCGATCTCAACGGTTCCGTAGTCGGGAAGCAGCACACCCGAAATAATATTCATTAACGTCGATTTTCCCGCTCCGTTACTGCCGATAATGGTGACAAAATCCCCGGGCTTCAATTCAAGGTTTACGCGATCTAACGATACCTTTTCATCTACGGTCCCCTCATTAAACACCTTATAAATATTCGTTAATTTAAGCATTGCTGTTCACCTCACCATTTTCAAGAGGTACGGAACCGCCACGTGCCGATAACGTCTTCCTCCGTTCAGCGCGGCGCCTTCGTTCACGCATGGAAGCAGAAATTTTAGGCATAATCAGGGCTACGATGACAATGAGCGCCGTCATTAATTTCATGTCGGAAGGTTTAAGACCGATTTGCATGGCCAGTGCCACGACAAGACGGTAAACAATTGCGCCGCCAATGACTGAAAGAGTGGCGCGGCGAATGGAACGATCCCCGAATATGGCTTCACCGATGATAACTGAAGCAAGGCCGATAATAATCATCCCAATTCCCATCGAAATATCAGCAAATCCCTGGTATTGCGCATATATCGCACCTGAGAGGGCAACCAGTCCGTTTGAAAGGCTGAGCCCCACAATAATGGTATTGTCCGTGTTCGTCGAAAAGCTGCGAATCATGCGGGCATTGTTTCCCGTTGCCCGGATAGAGAGGCCAATTTCCGTATGCAAAAACCAGTCAATCAAAAGTTTAATAATCAACACAATGATAGCAAGAACGGTAAACAAAGAAAAAACGCCCAACTTTGATAAATGGTCCTGAATCTGGGACGTAATCGTATCATCTCCCAGAAGCGGCACGTTCGCTCTATCCAGCATAATGCGTAAATTAATCGAGTAAAGAGCAATCATCGATAAAATACCGGAAAGCAACGCATTAATTTTTCCTTTTGTGTGAAGGAGACCTGTCAGGGCGCCTACCACACACCCAATAATAAGAGCAGCCAGCGTAGAAAGCAGCGGCGAATAGCCGGATGAAATCATCGTGGCGGCTAAAGCTCCTCCCGTCGCAAAACTCCCGTCCACCGTCAAATCGGGGAAATCAAGAATACGAAATGTAATGTACACACCAATTGCCAGGATGGCAAAAATTAAACCGGATTCGACTGAACCCATAATGGCTACACTCATGAGATCCTCCTTTCAATCCTCGCTGATGTTCTGTAATGTGAGGAGGGAGGAGAAAGGAGGCCGACGCCCCCTTTCTCAAGTCTTCCTGCTCTATCCGTTTTTCTTACAGCTTTATTTCCCGTCCAGCATTTCAGGCTTCCACTTATCCATCGCGGTTTTTGGAAGCTTGTTTATATCTATTCCCATCGCCTTGGCTGCACTTTTGTTAATTACAAGTTTTAAATCTTTCGGGTATTCAACTGCTAAATCACCCGGTTTAGCCCCGTCTTTCAGAATTTTAACAGCCATTAAACCGGCTGCGTATCCAAGATCGGAATATTCAAATCCCATACCGGCGAAGCCTCCACTCCGCACCGAATCCTTTTCCCCGACAAAAAGCGGGATTTTATTCTTTTCCGCCACAGCAATAATGGATTTAATGGCAGATACTGCCGTATTGTCCTGCGGTACGTAAATCAAGTCCACTTTACTGACAAGCGATTCCGCCGCTTGTTTGACTTCATTCGTATTCGTGACGGTTGCTTCTTTTGACTGAAGGCCGACACTTTTCAGCGCTTCATTCGCTTTTTTAACATTGGCAACAGAGTTCGCTTCTCCGCTGTTGTAGATGATACCGACTGTTTTTGCCTTCGGAAAGAAATCTTTCATTGACTGGACAATATCCGTAATAGCTTTTGGAGGAGTATCGGAATTCCCCGTCACATTTTTCCCCGGTTTTTCTAAATTAGTAACCAATTTTGCTCCAACCGGATCCGATACCGCGGTGAATATGATCGGAATATCTTTTGTATTCTGCAGAGCAGCCTGCGCACTTGGTGTGGATATACCGAGAATCAAATCTTTTTTATCGGCCACAAATCCCTGGGCGATGGTATTATTTGCCGACATGTCGTTTTGCGCGTTTTTATAATCGATTTTCAGATTCTTGCCTTCCTCGAATCCGTTATCTTTTAGCGCTTTGATAAATCCGTCCCGCGCATCATTCAAAGCAGGGTGTTCCAAAATCTGGCTTATTCCAATATTATACACTTTTTCTGTACTTTTTCCCGTGTCCGTTTTTCCGTCCGTGGATGTTTTGGACGCTTGTTGTGAACCTGCTCCACACGCGCTTAACATCATCATCAGTGCGGCAAGAAAAATACCTATCAACTTCTTTTTCATACGCAACCCCCTATTTTTCTTCTCCGATTTCCTCTACGGATTTTAGCTTCTGATTTATACAGCCTACTAAATAGGTTTATTATAGCATGTTCTCCTATACTTTAAAGCCTAATCGCAACAAAAAATTACATTTAAATAAAAATTATCTGATAAGTTTGCTCATAAAGAAAACTGGCTAGCGCCAAGCAGCAGGTGCCGGCGCTAGCCTTCCGCATCTCGAAACTCTATACTTCTCTGTACATAGCAACAACAAACAGATCGAGCGAAATTAAAAATCCTGCAAATAAGCCAAACATCCCAAATAGAAATCGGTTATTTTGGGCTCTCTTAAATTGTTGGGCCGCAGCGCTCGCGATAAGCGGAATAATAATTTCCAATGTTATAAACAATGTTTTTACCCGCTCATTCCCCCCGTTCAGCGCCTGATGCGAAATCGAAAAGTTATACATCGCCAACCCAAGAATAAGCAAAATAAATGGGCTCAATTTTATCGCCGTTTTCAATGAATTCCCCCCTCTCCATCCCACTTGATCTTACTTCTTTTTTGATGGAAAGGTAAAGCGGCGTTTCTTTAAAACAAACTGTTCATATCGTCCGGAAGCAGTGTTTCAAACGACATCATTTCTTTATGGCGCGGATGTGGAAAAGATAATTTTTTTGCATGGAGCGCTTGACGTTTTATCATGACTTTACTCCCGCCATAAAGGTCGTCACCTAGAAGTGGATGGCCGATATGGCTCATATGGACGCGGATTTGGTGGGTACGACCCGTATCCAATGTAAGCGAAACATGGGTAAACGCCTCATAATACGCGAGTACCCGGTAGTGCGTACGGGCCCACTGCCCGTTCTCACTTACCATGCGTTCCATCAGCGAATCATTTTTGCGTGCGATCGGTGCCTCTATCGTTCCTTCATTATGGGCCGGACGGCCATGAACGAGCGCTTCATAGTGCCGGACCAATTGATTCTGCTGCTGGCTTATGGCCAACTGTTGGTGAGAAAACTGGCTTTTTGCAATAATAATCAGTCCGGATGTATCCTTATCTAACCGGTTGACAGGCCTGAATTTGCGTGAAATCCCCTGCTGCTGCCAATAATACACGACGCCATTACCCAATGTTCCCTGTCCATGGAGCATTGTCGGATGGACACACATAGCAGGAGGTTTGTTTACAACGAGAACGTCCTCGTCTTCATAAACAATCGCGAAAGGAATCGGCTCGGGCACAATATTTTCCGACTCTTCTTCCGGAAGATAAAGTTCCACAGTATCTCCCGCCACCAGCGGATGATCCAGATACGTCGATTTTCCGTTCAAGCGAATGCCTTTCACATGTTTTAATTCTACGAGCAAACTGCGTGAAATACCGTGCTTTTGTCGAAGCAAATTACGTATATTCTCTTCCCCTTCCCCGCCGGTGGCTGCAAACGTTAGTACCTGGGCGGTTCTGGCAGGCTGTTTCTCTTTCATAGTTTTTTTTACACCTCTCTACCATTCACATCATTCTATTATACAAGAAAAAATCCGACAGAATCATTTGGGTTCTATTATCATAATTTTATGTGTTATAAATATTCAATTATCTGTGTTATTATAGTTAACATATAGTATGCTAGTACTTGGAGATAGAAAGGGAGAGGTCAATGCCAGAAATAAAAAAGTTCAGGAAAGTACTTGTGGCAAACCGTGGAGAAATTGCCATTCGAATTTTCCGTGCCTGTACCGAATTAGGAATTCGTACGGTTGCCATTTATTCTGAACAGGATAATGTTGCCCTGCACCGCTTTAAGGCAGATGAAGCGTACCAGATCGGGCTCGGTAAAGGGCCGATTGAAGCTTATCTGGACATTGAAGCGATCATTGAAATGGCAAAACGCCATGATGTAGATGCCATCCATCCCGGATACGGTTTCTTATCTGAAAATGAACAATTCGCTACACGCTGTGAAGAAGAAAATATTGTTTTTATCGGACCGAACTCCCGTCATATTCAAATGTTTGGCGATAAAGTAATCGCCCGCCAGATGGCGATTGAAGCGGACATCCCCGTTATTCCGGGAACGGCGGAACCGATTAGTAAATTAGAGGATGCCCTGCGTTTTGTAAAAGAAAACGGCTATCCGATCATCATAAAAGCTGCATCCGGAGGCGGTGGGCGCGGGATGCGTATCGTCCGCAAAGCCAGTGAACTGCAGGAAGCGCTTGACCGGGCTCGTTCGGAAGCGAAATCCTCTTTCGGTAATACGGCCGTATACCTGGAAAAGTACCTTGAGAAGCCCAAGCATATCGAAGTTCAGATTCTCGCTGACCAATACGGACATGTTGTCCACCTGTTTGAGCGGGACTGTTCGATTCAACGGCGCCACCAGAAAGTGGTAGAGGTTGCGCCGAGCCTGTCTCTTACAGAAAGACAGCGCGAAGATATATGCGACGCTGCCCTGCGTCTTTGCCGTTCATGTGGATATGTGAACGCGGGCACCGTTGAATTCCTTGTTACGCCAGATGGGAAATTTTATTTTATTGAGGTAAATCCACGTGTTCAGGTTGAACACACCATTACCGAGATGATCACAGGCATTGACATTGTGCAATCACAGATCCGGATTGCGGAAGGGTATGCATTGGAAGATAAGGAATTAAATATTCCGTCCCAGTCAAGCATTCAGATGCGGGGCTATGCGATCCAATGCCGAGTCACTACTGAGGACCCGGAAAAAAATTTCCTTCCGGATACAGGCCGCCTTCTCGCCTACCGTTCAGCCAGCGGATTCGGTGTCCGTCTGGATGCCGGGATTGGGGCACCGGGTGCGAGCATCACGCCACACTATGATTCGCTGCTCGTAAAAGTGTCAACCCATGCGCTTACATTTGAGCGGGCAGCCAGCAAAATGCTTCGCACGCTTAAGGAATTTCGGATTCGCGGCGTTAAGACGAACATTCCATTTCTGGAAAATGTGGTGCAGCATCCCGACTTTTTAAGCGGTGAATACGATACGTCTTTCATTGATACAAATAAAGAGCTTTTTGTATTCCCAACGAAACACAACCGGGGAACAAAAATTCTGACCTACATCGGGCAAACGATTGTCAACGGCCACCCGGGACTGCCCAAATCGGATAAAAAACCGGCCTTTAATGAACCGCGTATTCCCGTTACTTCTATCAAGCAATCATATCCTTCAGGAACCAAACAAATTTTATCCGAACGCGGACCTGAAGGTGTGGTGAAATGGATTAAAGAGCAGAAAAAACTGCTTATTACAGATACAACGTTCCGCGACGCTCACCAATCTTTGTTTGCAACCCGGGTAAGAACGTATGACCTGCTGCAAATCGCGGAAGCTACCGGAAAATTGGCCCCCGACTTATTTTCCCTTGAACTGTGGGGCGGGGCCACCTTTGATACAAGCATGCGGTTTTTAAATGAAGACCCATGGGAGCGTTTGATCCAGCTTCGCGAAAAAATTCCTAATGTCCTGTTTCAAATGTTATTCCGCGGAGCCAATGCGGTCGGATATACGAATTATCCCGATAATGTCATAAAAAAATTCATTCAAAAATCAGCTGAGGCAGGGATTGATGTATTCCGAATTTTTGACAGCCTCAACTGGGTGGAAGGAATGCGACTTGCTATCGAATCTGTCCGTGAAGCGAATGCGATTGCGGAAGCAGCCATTTGCTACACAGGGGATATATTTGATCCAAAGCGCGATAAATATAATTTGCAGTATTATATAAATCTCGCGAAAGAACTGGAGAAGTCCGGAGCTCACATCCTTGCCATTAAAGACATGGCCGGATTACTTAAGCCGTACGCAGGCTATACGCTGATTAAAGCGCTCAAAGAAGAAATAGGAATTCCTATTCATTTGCATACGCACGATACGAGCGGAAATGGAGCCGCTTTGTTAGTGAAAGCGGCTGAGGCAGGAGTTGATATCGTGGATACGGCGCTTAGCTCCATGTCCGGCCTCACCTCCCAGCCGAGCCTGAATTCCCTTGTTTCCGCTCTGGAACATAATGAACGGGCAACCGGGTTTAATCAGGACCATTACCAGCAGCTTGCCGATTATTGGGAAGATGTCCGTCAGTATTATGCCGGGTTTGAAACAGGAATGAAAGCAAGCAATGCCGAAGTGTATAAACATGAAATGCCAGGCGGGCAATATACGAACCTGCAACAGCAGGCCAAAGCGGTCGGTCTGGGAGATCGCTGGGATGAAGTCAAAAAAATGTATACCATTGTCAACCATATGTTTGGCGATATTGTTAAAGTGACTCCATCCTCTAAAGTAGTTGGAGATATGGCTCTTTTCATGGTTCAAAATAACCTGACGGAAGAGGACGTATATACAAAGGGTGAACATATTAATTTCCCTGAGTCCGTCATTACCTTTTTCCAGGGCTACCTTGGCCAACCTTATGGCGGTTTTCCGGAAAAATTGCAGCAGATTATTTTGAAAGGACGCGACTTTTTCACAAGCCGTCCGGGCGAACTGCTTCCGCCGGTTAATTTTGAAGAAGTTCAAGCTATGCTTGAAGAAAAATTGGATAGAAAAGTCACTGAATTTGATGTATTGTCCTACATTATGTACCCGCAGGTGTTCCTGGATATGAAAAAGCGTCAGGACGAATTCAGTGATGTATCGGTTATTGACACACCAACGTTTTTCTACGGACTGCGTCTGGGAGAAGAAATTGCCGTCAACATTGAGAAGGGAAAAACACTTATCGTAAAGCTTGTTTCAATAGGTGAGAGCGGTCCTGATGGCATGCGAACGATTTATTTTGAGTTAAACGGCCAACCACGGGAAATTAACATACGTGACGCCTCCGCCGAAGTTACCGTTCTGAAGCGTGCCAAAGCCGATCCGGCAAATCCGGGGCAAATCGGTGCCTCAATGCCGGGTAAAGTCCTGAAAGTTATGGTCGAAAAAGGCGACAAAGTTAAAAAAGGCGAGCACGTCATGGTAACAGAAGCGATGAAAATGGAAACAACCATGCAGGCTCCTTTTGACGGAGTTGTTCAGGAAATCCACGTAGCCGCCGGTGATTCAATCGAAACGAATGACTTGCTGCTTACCATTAGTAAGAAATAATTCAAGCTTATTTAAAACAAAAAGAGCACTGGAAAGGTGCTCTTTTTGCCATTCCTTTATCCTAATTTTAAAAAGTTCTCTTTGCCGTCTACTGAATCACGTCTCCGCTTTTTTCATTGCCTATCATAGACTGTATTTTTTCAATCACGGTTGGTGCCAAATCCAACATACGTTCATACAAATGCGATTGGCCCTGAAGGGAAATCGACCGGATACCATCTTTACTTACGACTAAAAACGCAACCGGTGTTATGGAAATGCCTCCGCCGCTTCCTCCGCCAAAAGGCATTTCTGATTTGCCTTTCGCATCCGTGCCATTTAGTTTCGTCCCGTCATTTCCGCCTTCGAACTGGCTTCCGCCGGCGGCAAAACCGAATCCAACTTTTGAAACCGGTAGAATGACACTTCCGTCTGGAGTTTCCACGGGTTCGCCAACAATTGTATTCACATCAACCATCTCTTTAATGTTTTCCATCGCAGTTTTCATTAAATTTTCAATCGGATGATCCATAACTCTCACGCCCTTTACGTAAATTGAGAAGAAGACGAATACCTGCGATAATAGCATTCCCGAGCCTAAATTTAACTATGCACAAAAACTGCGTATTAAACTGCTCATTGTTAAAGTCCGGAATCACCTGAAGGCGTGGAATAGCGTACATACTAATATAATGAGCAATTACTGCAATAATCCCACTTTTTACTCCCCACACCAGCCCCGTCAAGGTACCGGTAGCTGAGGCTTCCCTTATTCCAACCCGGGTTGTCCATTCAAGCCTTTCACAGCGTATGGTTTTAAGTGTACGTTTTAAAATTTCACTGAAATCATGAATGTTATCCAACAATCCCAAAAAACGCTCCCGAAGTCTATATACCGTGTGCGGAGTTATTCTCTCCTTTCTTTTCCGGCTTATATTATCACCGTCAGCACTCTTGGCTCGATGGGACATAGTAACTCCCTTGGTTAAGCTTTGCAGATCCAAAAGAGGGATGTTTAAATGATAGCGCAGTAAGCCTCTCCATATCGAAATTTCAACTTCAAAACGGTCGTTTTCATTTTCTCTTTTATAAACAATTTGAATTCGAATGGAGGTTGTCCATAAAATGATCAGCAAAATGATCAGCATACATAAAATGATGATGAAAGTAATTGTCCACCCGTTCATGGTTTTCCACCCTTCTCACCTTTAGTATGGACATATTTACCTCTCGTCATGCCGCATAAAAACACAATGAATTATATAGAAACCTGGCTAGCAACAAACCGCATGCGCTGGTGATCGCCTTGTTGCCCTGTTATGTAAATAAGAAAACCTCTTGCCTTTTATGCGTATAAAGGCAAGAGGTTTTCGTTGTGTGGCTGATGTTTATGTAAGTAGCCGATATTATCGGTATTAAACGTAAAAAATGGCGGAGGGAGCAGGATTCGAACCCGCGTGGGCTTGCACCCTAACGGTTTTCAAGACCGCCCCGTTATGACCACTTCGGTATCCCTCCGTACTAAAAACATTATAAAAATGGCGTCCCAGAAGAGATTCGAACTCCCGACACACGGCTTAGAAGGCCGTTGCTCTATCCAACTGAGCTACTGGGACCTTATGGGGCGATCGATGGGAATCGAACCCACGAATGTCGGAGCCACAATCCGATGCGTTAACCACTTCGCCACGACCGCCATTGTATTTATTTAAATTTGGCAGGGGCAGTAGGAATCGAACCCACACTGGAGGTTTTGGAGACCTCTGTTCTACCGTTAAACTATGCCCCTTTATTCTTCCATTCTATCCATAATGAATAGGCTGGTAGCGGCGGAGGGGATCGAACCCCCGACCTTACGGGTATGAACCGTACGCTCTAGCCAGCTGAGCTACACCGCCATTATTATCATTTAAAAAAGTATTCCAAAGTCAAATAAAAACTGACGGAGAGTGAGGGATTCGAACCCTCGCACAGTTTGACCCGTCTACTCCCTTAGCAGGGGAGCCCCTTATAGCCTCTTGGGTAACTCTCCATAGACAACATAAAAATAGGCTTATATATTATACCTTGAAAACTGAATCAGAAAAAACATTGCGCTTTGTATGGAAAAATCATGTTGTTCACGTTGTATAGTATTGGGTTAAGCCCTCGACCGATTAGTATTCGTCAGCTCCATGCGTTGCCGCACGTCCACCCCGAACCTATCTACCTCATCATCTATAAGGGGTCTTACCAGCTTGTGCTGTGGGAAATCTCATCTTGAGGGGGGCTTCACGCTTAGATGCTTTCAGCGCTTATCCCGGCCGCACATAGCTACCCAGCGATGCTCCTGGCGGAACAACTGGTGCACCAGCGGTGCGTCCATCCCGGTCCTCTCGTACTAAGGACAGC
>NZ_AUMJ01000063.1 GCF_000430625.1 Aneurinibacillus terranovensis DSM 18919 | reverse complement strand
AGTTCATATTCATCAAACGCATCAGCCGGAATGGCCGAAGCCGAAGCGGCTGCCGCAGGTTCTTCCTCCCCTTCCGCCAAGCCCGCCGCGCCTTGTTCGCCGGCCGCTATATCCGGCGAATTCCCTGCTTTTGCGGGGGTGGAAGCAGGCGTTTCCCCTTTTAAAATGGCCTGCAGCTGGGCCACAACCTGGGACACATCTTCTTTGCCGTCGCCACCGCCTGCAATGGAATACACCATGCCTTCGAGCAGGTCAACACAGTGAAAAATCACGTCCATGATATCGCTATTGACAACCAGCTTATGGTTGCGGACCTGGTCAAGAACATTTTCCATTTCGTGGGTGAGCGTGGTCATGTCTTCGAAGCCCATGGTTGCCGCCATCCCTTTTAATGTATGGGCAGAACGAAAGATTTCATTTACAATATCCGTATTTTCCGGGTCATTTTCGAGCTCTAACAAATGGTCATTAATCGCCTGGATATGTTCCTTCGACTCCTCGATAAACATGTCCAGATACTGGTTCATTTCCATTTCTTCACCTCTCCCTTATAGAGCAATTCAACGAACACGCATTCATTCCTCTATTAAGTTATCGAATACTTTACGTTTCATTTTTATCTTTTTTAGCGTATAGGAGAGTATACTTTTCCTATACACATAAGTAGAACGAAGGCTATCCGCCTGCGCCCTTGGCTTGGCACCAGCCAAGTTATCTTTCGTATACAGCAATGAAAAATTCACTCATTTAGACCTAGTATAATATTCTTATCGCTTTATGGAAATGAAAAAATTGCATAACAAGAAAAAAAATTTAACGCCTCCGGGCACAAATTCCCAGAAGCGTTACTATGCTAATCTTTTCTATAACCAACATCCCTTGTGGGGTGCATGAAGCGCCCGCCCTGCGGTACGATGCCTTTTTGCCGCAATTCCTGATTCTCTGCAGTATTCCATCCTATGTCATTAGTGGGATGAACCCACTGATCGCCTGACATAATCGCGGGGTCAGTTTCTTCGCTCCAATGATTTAAAGGTGAATTGGACGAGTCATAAAAGCTATCCCCTATAACCACGCCGTATTCGTTCGTAAAAGGCGCATCTACATCCTGCTGAGACTGCCCGACATACGGAGCTCGCGCCTGGTGCGGATTCGGATTGCCTACCCCGCCCTTTTCATTAGGTTCCCTGTTATTCTCCGGTGGCTTGTTTGCCATTACATCACCCCCCATTAGAATAAATGATTATAAGGTTATTATTTACGAGAGACAGAAAATTATCAGACATTGTTACTTTTTTTATCAGCCAAGTATCCAATCAATGGGCTCCTGCATAGTATAGGTCAGTATAAGGGTAATAACCGCCCAGAAGTGGAGGGAGATAAGATGTGCGGATTTACAGGCTGGATTGATTGGAATGAAGATGTGTCCCAGCAAACGGAGACATTGGATGGGATGTCAAAGACGTTAATTCCCCGTGGACCGGACAGTGAAGGGGTATGGACGACGCGCCATGCCGCATTCGCTCATCGTCGTCTCATTGTGGTCGACCCGGCGGGCGGATCACAACCAATGATTCGGACGCTTGGCGGAAAAACATATGTTATGGTTTATAATGGCGAACTCTACAACACGGATGATTTACGCAACGAATTGCGGGCAAGAGGCCATCATTTTACCACAACTTCCGATACAGAAGTTCTGCTTGTTTCTTATATAGAATGGGGAGAAAGCTGCCTTGATCGATTAAATGGAATTTTTGCATTTGGCATCTGGACGGAAGAAGAACAGAAATTTTTTATGGCGAGAGATCGCCTCGGCGTAAAACCCCTTTTCTACGCACACAGGAACAGCCAACTTATTTTCGGTTCAGAACTAAAGGCGCTGCTGGCCCACCCTTCTGTCAAACCTGAGATACGAACGGAAGGGCTGGCAGAAATTTTTGCGCTCGGACCCGCAAGGACACCGGGTTTTGGCGTCTTTCATAATGTGAATGAACTTCTCCCCGGGCATTTTCTACGTTTTGACCGCCAGGGCCTGCGGACGAAGGCTTACTGGTCACTGGAAAGCAGGGTTCATGAAGATGACTTGGATACAACGACCCGGCATATTCGTGAGTTATTTCAGGACTGCGTGACAAGGCAACTCGTCGCGGACGTTCCAGTGTGCACCCTCCTGTCAGGCGGGATCGATTCAAGCGCGATTACCGCTTTTTCCGCGCAGGCTTACCGTGTAGCCGGAAAGCCAACCCTGCGTACCTTTTCGGTAGACTATGTCGATAATGAAATTCATTTCCGGCCAAATGAATTTCAGCCAAATGCGGATGCGCCATGGGTGAAGCGTGTAGCTTCCTACCTTGAAACCGAACACTGTGACGTCTACTTTGATACCCCGCAGCTTATCGACTCGTTGCAGGTTGCCGTCCATGGACGCGATTTACCGGGAATGACGGATATTGACGGCTCTCTTTATCTTTTCTGTCGGGAAATTAAAAAACAGGCAACCGTAGCCCTGTCGGGCGAATGTGCGGATGAAGTATTCGGCGGATACCCCTGGTTCCACCGGGAGGACGCTTTGAATGCCACTACGTTCCCATGGTCACACAACCTGAAGGAAAAAGTAAAATTCTTCTCTAATGAACTAAGGGAAAGAATTCAACCCGAGAGTTATGTCACCCGCCGTTATCAGGAAGCGCTCGAGGAAGTTCCCCGTTTGCCAGGCGAAGATCCGCATGAAGCCCGGATTCGTGAGATATTCTACTTGAATTTGACGCGGTGGATGCCAACGCTGCTGGATCGGAAAGATCGGATGAGTATGGCTGTCGGCCTTGAAGTGAGGGTGCCTTTCTGTGACCATCGTCTCGTTGAATATATGTGGAATGTCCCATGGTCCATGAAAACATATGGACAGCAAGCCAAAGGCATTCTCCGACGCGCTCTTTCCGGAATGCTGCCGGATGATGTATTAACCCGCCGCAAAAGCCCATATCCAAAAACACATAATCCTTCCTACCTTAAAGCCGTTCAGGCAAGAGTGCTGCAAATTCTTGATGATGCTTCATCCCCGCTGCTGCCTTTTATTAATCAGGAAGCCGTACGCAATTTTGCACAGGCCGATGTATCGGGTATGCATATGCCGTGGTTCGGCCAGTTGATGAATGTTCCCCAGTTCTTCGCCTACCTGATACAGATTGATCACTGGTTGCGGGAATATAAAACCAGTGTGCAATAATTTCGCAGGAATTTCGAACTCTGTTTGGCGACCAAATGAACCAAAAAGCAGCCCTGTCTTTTTCGTAATCACGGGCTGCTTTTTTCATTTCATCATCCGAAACATTCCATTCACAGCCGTTTGACAAAAATTTTATGGCTGTACCCATACGAGATGCCAAATCCAATGAGCAGCGCAGCCAGTCCGGGCCCGATGCGCATACCGGTAACAAGCAGCACAATAAACAGAACGGCTGTCTGTGCTGCCATGACCCGATAAATGATCTTCACCAAGGCCTCTTTACGAAACCGTTCCCGCAGCGGGTAAATATGGCCCCAGAAACTGTCCCGGTGATACTGGCGAAGCGTCGAAAGCTGTACGCCGGTCATATAAAGAAACAGCACATAGATAATACCTTTTCCCACATCCCCCGGGATCGCCCAGATTAACAGAAAGGCCACAAGGGTTAACCGAACGACCATTCCGAATAAATCTGAACGGACAAACGTTTTTCCGTATAAATAAGTATACGTATTCTTCTGCTCGAACGCTAACCGGTCAACAAATGAGGGAAAAAGCGGACGGTTATGTATCCGTGTTTCCATTCCAGGGACATCGACAAACCAGTTCACAACATGATAAAACCGTGCCAATGAAGCCTTTTCAGCCGTGAGAAGCTGTTCCCAGTTTACATATCTCTTTCCGAGTAAGCGATAATACAACCAGCCCCCGCCCAGGTAAATCAAACTTAAAACGGCCACTTCCATATACACGCCGCGGCAAAAGAGCACAAGCATAACCGACAGTGTCGCAGCGAAGCGGACGATTACATGAAACGTAATGTGTCTTCCTTCCCGCAGCCGCTGCTCCTGCCAGGCTGCGAGAAGATTGGCTCCTTTTATGATCAACAGGAAAACAAGCAGAGCATAGAAAGGCATGGCATTCGGCCCCATCCGGTGCGTATACAGCGGCCATAAAACCAGAAGGACCATCACTATATAGATCGCCTGAAAGATAAAACTATACCGTAACGAATGCCGGAAATAGCCGTCCATCCTCCATTCAACCGGAAGAAGAAAAACCAAATCCGCCTCTTTCAGAAATGTTCGTACGGGACTTATCGTTAGAATAAGCGAAAAAACAAACGCGATCCCCCATTCCACAGGATAATCGGTTGGCAGCCACTTCAACAATTGGCCGTAATAGTAGGCGCCGACAATAAAAGCAAATCCAAAGAAGGTAAGCGTTCCACTATTTCCGATATAGCGAAAATACCGCAGCGCTTCCTTCCAGAAAAGTCCCGCCCGCTTCTTCCACAGTTCTACCGGACTCATCATGCCTGCTCGTCCTTTGTTAACTCGTAAAATATTTCCTCTAATGTGAAATCAGGCAGATTGGCCTGCGCCCGTATTTCCGCCAGTGTACCGACCGCTTTAATCCGGCCATTGTGCAGAATAATAAACCGGTCACAATATCGTTCAACCGTAGAAAGGATGTGGGAACTCATCAGAATACCGGCACCGGTGTTCTTCATTTTTACCATTAAATCCAGCAGTGAACGAATTCCGAGCGGGTCAAGGCCCACGAAAGGCTCATCAATAATATAGAGGGAAGGCTGTACAAGAAATGCACTCATAATCATGAGCTTCTGCCGCATCCCCTTTGACATATGGCGGGGAAACATATTCTGTTTGTCTTTCATATTGAATTCATCCAGCAGAATGGAAACCCGCTCTTGAAACGTTTCTTTATTGAGATTATAAGCCATAGCCGTCACTTCGAGGTGTTCATACAACGTTAAATCATCGTATACAAGGGGGGTTTCAGGAACGTAGGTATAAGACGATCGGTAAGCTTCCGGAGCTTCGTGAAGGGATTTCTGATTGACAAGAACCGAACCTGCCACAGGTTCCAGCAGTCCTAAAATATGTTTAATGGTGGTACTCTTTCCCGCTCCGTTAAGGCCGATCAGACCGACCATCTCACGCGGGTGCACATTAAACGTAAGATTATGAATGACCGGCCTGTTTTTGCTGTAGCCGCCCGTTACTTGATTCACTTCTAATATGGCGCTCATTATATTTACCTTTCTATTTGGAAAATTTACCTCCTCTCATTATAGCATTTCCAGGCAGCGAATATTACCTCCGTCCAGATTATCCCGTGGGAACGTACGACAAGCCGCGATTTGGAAAAAACGTATAATTCACAAAACCATGGGAGCCATTCAACGATTCGTTTCTGTTTCTCTTCTGGCCTTTTCCTGCTTTATGTGTGTGCAGCGCCGCAATATTGAAACGCTGAACACTCTTACTCATACCGGAACCGAGAGCAGCCAGAAGGGGGAATATATTTTTTGCTTTTTCCATGGTTAGGGAAATGATATTCCCTCCAAGCAAAATAAGCTGTAAAATTCCTTCTTTATAATAAGTAAACACCTCTACTTCAACCGATTGATTCATTTTCCTTCCTCCTCGCGTTTTATCTTATGTTTAAGTATAGAACAAAAAAGGAACGTGTGGCTCATAAATCGTCCGACAATTCTCACAGCAGCGTATCCAAGCTTGTTGAAGAAAGGCATAGATTGTAAAATGGAAGGAAGAATCCAAGCGAAAGGAGTTACTGCTATGAAACCGATTCGCACCGAACGCGATGTACCCAGCCTCCGCATCTAGTAACGGGGGCAGCGTACCCCGTTATCGCAAACATCATTGCAAAACGGAGGTATGTGTAAATGAAAGATGACAATAAAAACATCCTGATCGGATGTCTCGCCTTAGGAACCGCCGCCAGTATTTGGGGTGGTATGTATGTAATCAGCAAAATAGCTCTGAGCCATATTCCGCCTTTTACCCTGCTGTGGATGAGGTATTTTGTCGGATTTGTCGTTCTATGGCTCCTGGTAAAAAAACAAAGGCTTTCCCGTCCCCTTCCTTCGGATCGGTATCTGTTTATGAGGATTGGCTTTACCGGCTATTTTCTTTCCGTCGGCCTGCAGTTTATCGGCACATGGCTGTCATCCGCCCATATGGGTGCCATCCTCACATCAGCAAGTCCCACTTTTATCGTGGTTTTTGCCTACTTCATGCTCGGCGAAGCACTTACCGGCAAGAAAATATTGTCCGTCCTGCTTGCCTCTATCGGAGTGATCATTGTAGTGGGGTGGGGGGGAGCTTTTGAAATGAGCCGTTCCGCGATGGTCGGCAATCTTGCTTTAATCGGCGCCGCCCTGACATGGGGGCTGCTCTCCGTCCTGGCGAAAAAAGCATCCGACCGGTATTCGCCCCTTCTCATTACGACGTACGCGATACTGTGGGCGGGCATTTTTACTACGCCTGCGATGGTTGTCGAGTGGCGTTTTCTCCCGGTAACCGGACTCAATCAGCTCTCGGTCTGGCTGTCTGTGCTTTACCTTGGGGTGGTTTCTACTGCCGGGGCTTTCTTTCTCTGGAATAAGGGCATGCAGCTTGTGGAGGCGGGAACCGGATCTCTCTTTTTCTTCCTTCAGCCGGTTGTCGGTGCGTTGCTCGGCTGGCTGATTCTTGGCGAACAGCTCGGTTCCACGTTTTTTATCGGAGGGTGCTTAATTCTCCTCGGGGTCTTGATCACTTCTCTGCCGGCGAAAAATAGACGACAGGAAGGAAAAAGGCATGCGGAGACATAAGGATAGACTGATAGGAAAAGAGCTCAATGAGCTCTTTTCCTTCTTGCAAGTTATTGCTTATTTTCGTTGTAATGTTGTAGTATTGATTTTCGTTTAACCAACAGAATAATGATAAGGATACATCCACTCACTGCTATGCCTGTTACCCCTACATATAAACCTCCAAAAAATAAAAACTCATTAGTACCTCCGGAAAAGAGAAGTTCACAATAGCTCGCCTAAACCCGCCTGTCATTTATTTCAACTTGTCCATCAGGTCCAGAACAGACTGGGCCATCATAGCCGAGCCTGTTTTAATCGCCTCTTCATCCACTTTAAATTCAGGATGATGCCAGCCATGTATCACACCTTTTTCCGGATTGCCGGTACCGAGCCAGTAATAGCATCCGGGAACCTCCAACTGGAAGAAGGAAAAGTCTTCTCCCCCCATCGTTGGTTCAGCTTCCAGAGTATGGGTAGCGCCGACGATTTTCACAGCCGATTGCTTCAAAACCGCCGCCACCTTCGCATCATTTACAACGGGCGGGTATAAGCGTGCGTATTCGATTTCAGCTTTGCCCCCCATCGCCTCTACCGTTTGGCGAACGGATTGCGTAAGCAGGTTCTCAATCCGGTTTTGTATCGCCGGACTCGATGTTCGCACGGTTCCGGCGATTACCGCTTCGTTTGGAATGACGTTCGTAGCATGGCCGGCGTGAAATTGCCCGACCGTGACAACAGCAGACTCTAAAGGGGAAACGGCCCGGCTCACAATCGTCTGCAAAAGCTGCACAACGGCCGAACCGATCACAATCGGATCGATGGTCTTTTCAGGAAGAGCCGCATGCCCCCCTTTCCCCTTAATGCAAATGCGAAAGTCATCCACGCTGCCCATCAAAAAACCTTCTTTTATCCCAATCGTTCCGGCGGGAATTTCGGGCTTATTATGCAGCCCGATTATGGCATTCACAGAAGGATTCTGCAGAAGGCCTGCATGAATCATTGATTCCGCGCCGCCTTCCGTTTCCTCTGCCGGCTGAAAGAAAAATTTCACCGAGCCCGGCAACTGCTTACCCGGAAATTCGTCCTGTAAATCGCGCAGGATTAAGGCGGCTCCTATCGCTATTGCGGTATGAAAATCGTGACCGCAGGCATGGCTAATCCCTTCATGTTTCGATTTGAATTTCCACTCATTTTCTTCCTGAATCGGCAGAGCATCAATATCGGCCCGAATGGCAATGACAGGGCCGTCCTGTTTTCCGTGCAGAATGGCTGCCGTACCTGTCGTCAGATTTGTTTCTATCTTTTCGATCGAGAATTCCTGAAGCATTTCGTTAATTCTCGAAGTTGTGCGGAATTCCTGATTGCTTAACTCAGGGTACATGTGAAACTCTCTCCGGATCTCTACCAAACGGGAATGCCAGTGATCGGCCAACTGCAGAATTCTTTCTGTTACTTTATGTTTTGCCTGAGTATCATTTTTCATTCTATTCCCTCCTCCTTATTAACGAATATGGCTAAGGAATTCTCGCGTTCTTACATGCTGTGGATTCGTAAACACTTCCTGAGGCGGACCCTGCTCAACAATGTAGCCGCCGTCCATAAAAATTACACGGTCAGCTACCTCTCGGGCAAATCCCATCTCGTGAGTTACAACTACCATTGTCATTCCTTCTTTGGCCAACTGTTTCATTACTTGAAGAACTTCCCCGACCAATTCCGGGTCTAAAGCAGATGTCGGTTCATCAAACAACATGATTTTAGGATTCATAGCAAGTGCTCTAGCGATAGCTACCCTTTGTTTTTGCCCCCCGGACAAACGATTCGGATACTCATTGGCCTTCTCTTTTAATCCAACTTTGTCCAACAGTTCCAGCCCTTTTTTGACGGCTTGATCCTTCGACATCTTCTTAACCATCACAGGAGCTTCAATTACATTACCCAGGGCGGTCATATGAGGAAAAAGATTGAATTGTTGGAAAACCATTCCGATATCTTCCCGCAGTTTGTTAATATGCTTTTCTTTGTCTTCGACCAGTCTGCCGCCAACTTCCCTTTTTCCGAGAAGTTTGCCATTCACATGAACCATGCCATTATCAATCTTCTCCAAATAATTCAAGCAACGAAGAAACGTGCTTTTCCCAGATCCGCTGGGTCCAATAATAACAACAACTTCACCGGCTTCTACTCGCAAATCAATTCCCTTTAGCACCTCTACATCACCGAAACGTTTTTTAACATTTTCACAACGAATCATTCATATGCCCCCATTTTTTTCTCGATGATTCCAACGAAATAGGTCATCACGGTTGTCAATACAAGGTAGATAATACCGACAAGGATGAAAACCTCTATATAGCGGAAGGTACTGCTTATAATTTGCTGTCCAGTACGCAGAAGTTCATACAAAGCAATGGTCGATACGAGGGACGATTCTTTTATCAGAGCAATAAATTCATTTCCCAGGGGAGGTAACATGCGGCGAAACGCCTGTGGAACAATAATTCGGCGCATGCCCATTCCATAACTCATCCCCAGAGAACGGGCTGCTTCCATCTGGCCTTTATCAATCGATTGAATAGCTCCCCTCGTAATCTCGCCAATATAAGCGGCGGCGTTCATCGAAAGGGCAATCGTGGCGGAAACAAAAGGCGGAAAGGTAAGCGCGTCATTGATCGTCGGCAGGGCAAAATGAATAAACAATAATTGCAGTAAAAGAGGGGTTCCCCTGATTACCCATATATAAAACCGGCTAATCTGGGAAAAGAGCCGGTTATGAGAAACCCTTCCCAACCCAACCAGTACTCCCAAAAGAGACCCGATAATAACAGACAAAGCGGCAATTTCAACCGTTACAAGCGCACCCTGGAGCAAATACGGCAAGTAAGTGATTGAAAAACTTAAAAAATCAGACAAAAAAATTCCTCCTTAAAAATTACATACGCGTCCAATAAAGAATACTTTTTTATCTACAAAATAAAGTAAATCGGAACAATCTTGTTCCGATTTACCCGGTGAGGCAGGATTCTGTTGCTATTCGTTAGATTTATCCGTACCAAACCACTGTTTGCTAACTTTTGCATACTCTCCGTTCTTTTTCACTTCTTCGACAGCCTTGTTTAATGCGTCTAACAGGTCTTTATCACCTTTACGAACCGCTATCCCAACCGGCAGACTTTGGAACGTATCCCCAACAACTTCATATACACCTGGTTTCGTCTTCATATAGTAACGGCCAACCGCCTCTGCGGCAACAATCGCATCGAGCCTTCCCAGACCCATATCGTTAAACGCATCCGTATACCCGTTATACGTCTTGATGTCTTTAATTCCCGCAATTTTTCTAACCGCCGTTTCACTGGTTGTCCCCATTTGTACACCAACAACCTTACCTTTAAGATCCTGAACAGATTTAATGCCTTTTGGATTTCCCGCTTTTACAACCACAATTTGGCCAAGCTTAAGATATTCCGCAAAATTAACTTTTTGCTTGCGTTCATCGGTTATATTCATAGAAGACATGATGACATCATATTTTTTGGCATCCAAACCTGGGAGAATCCCATCCCAGGCGGTAGGAACAAAATTGGCTTCTACGCCAATCTGCTTTGTAATGGCTTTCGCAAGGTCAACATCAAATCCGACCAGTTCATTTTTATCATTACGAAATTCCATTGGAGGGAATGTATCATCTACAGCAATTGTAATTTTTCCCGCCTTTTTAATCGCATCCAGGGTGTTCCCTTGAGTTGTACTGTCTTTAGTTGAATTACCAGACGATGAACCGCTTGAACTGCTGGCTGGAATATCCGGTTTTGCACCACAAGCGGTTAAGCCTGCGGTTAAAACCAATACTAAAATAAATAACAATCCTTTTCTCACTATTGCAACCCCTTTTTTGATTATTTATACACAAAAATTATTATTTATACCTGTATGTATGTTATTCTATCGGGCAATTTTTAAGAAATCAAGAAAAAATTTATAGATAAATTAAATAATATTCTTCACAAACGCCGGGGGATCAAGGATAACGACATCCCATGATTTCTCTTCTTTGACCGCTTCCCGTAAAAAATCAAACGCATTGGCGACCACAAGAGCATCTTCAAATTTATCAACGACAACGCCTGGCAGAAAATCCGCTTCGCCATATAGGGCCCTGCTGGGGTGATGAGCCTTTTTCCTTTCGACCCCGGGATAATGTTTAGTGTTTGATCGGCATAGAATATAATGGATATGGTTTGATTCGTGGTATGATATAAATAATTCCTGTTTGAAACTGGAGAGAATATATGAATGAAAGAAGACGTGTTCAAGGGGTTATCCCTTTTATAAAAGAGCTTATTACTCGCTTTATCCAGGATGATGTGGCCGGGCTGTCGGCACAGCTCGCTTATTATTTCCTGTTCTCTATTTTCCCGTTTTTTATTTTTGCCTTTACACTTCTCGGTTACCTGCCTATCTCTACGGGGAGCGCGCTTTCCTTTGTTTCCAGGATAGCTCCTGAATCAGTGACACAACTTCTGGAAACGAATCTTCACCAGTTTATTAATATAAAACGAGGCTGGCTGCTTGTTTTAGCTCTCGTTGGAACGTTATGGTCTGCTTCGAGCGCGATTACCGCTATTATCTATGCGCTGGATAAAGCCTATAATATCAAGGTACAGCGGCCGTACTGGATCGCCCGGGGCATGGGTATTTTGTTTACCCTTGCCATGGTCATCGCGATTTTTATTACGCTGCTGTTACCCGTTTTCGGTAAGGCCATCGAAAGGTATGCAACGGCTCATTTCGCCATCCCGCCCGACGGGGTATTGCTGTGGAATTTTTTCCGTTGGGTGTTCAGCCTGATTTTCCTTGTGATTATCTTTGCTTTCCTCTATTTCTTCGCACCGAATAAAAAATTAAAGTGGAGGCAGGTTATGCCGGGAGCTATTACGGCAGCGGCCGGCTGGCTCGTTGTTTCCCTCGGATTTTCATTTTATGTCAATAACTTTTACAATTTCACCCTGACCTACGGAAGTCTCGGAGGCGTCATCGTTCTTATGATGTGGTTTTACTTTTCCGGGATGATCATTATTGTCGGCGGACAAATTAATGCAATCTTAAATATAAGTGAGTAGCAAAAACAGGAGACAAAAGAACGCGGTTCACCCCGGTTCTTTGCCCCCTGTTTTTTTGTTCAACAACATTACCCTTTAAATGCGGCTATAGCGAGAAGCGCCCAGCCCGCCAAGAAAGCGACACCGCCAATCGGAGTGATTGCACCAAGTACGCGTATGCCGCTCGTGCTTAACGCGTATAAACTTCCTGAAAAAAGGATAATCCCAATCTGCATCAGCCAACCTGACCAGGTTGGCAGGGTGCCGCTCAGTTTCTCCCCTACAAGTGCAATAAACAGAATCGCGAGACCATGTATCATCTGATAATGCACACCTGTCTGGTATATCTCAAGCATGCCGGGAGATAGCCTGCCTTTCAGCTGATGGGCCCCAAAAGCACCAAGCGCCACAGATAAAAACATATTTATGCTGCCTAGAAACAAAAACAAACGAATCATGATCGTCTCCTTCTTTTTTTATTTATTATCATTATAACAAAACTCCTTATGAATTTTTTACCACTTAAACTATAAAGCTTTTGACAGTAGCAGACAAATTCCCACTCATAAACACGAACCCCTCAGAATATTTAAGAAGTGGAGGTGGTTTTGTGTCTATCAAACAGACAATCTTGCTCTTTATTTCCGTTTATCTTTTTATATTTATTGTTGGAGGCATCGGATATTATTACACACACCCCACTGGGAGTGCTGCGCTTTCCCAAAATCCGGCCCTTGTTGTACTCTCCCACAAAGAATATCAGCAGCACCCGCCAATAAAGCCGGCGCTTCCTAAGAAAGAACCTTCCGGAAAAATCGCGTATTTAACGTTTGATGATGGGCCGGACCGTTATGTTACACCCCTTGTATTAGATACGTTAAAAAAAGAAAATATAAAAGCGACTTTCTTTGTTACCGGGGAAGCCGCCAGTGCCAATAAAGACCTTCTCGCCAAAAACTATCTGGCGGGAAATTCCATTGGAAATCATACATACTCCCATAATTACCGGCTTCTTTATAAAAAACCGCAAAGTTTCTGGAACGATTTCAAACGCGCTGAAGATATTATTTATCAGGATATCGGAATTAGGCCTCATATTTTTCGCTGTCCCTACGGTTCGTATCCCGGATTTACGGCACCTTTCCGACAGATGATGGGCGGCAAAGGGTATGTATTTTTTGACTGGGATATCGACAGCACAGACAGCAATCGAAGAAATATGTCTGTATCTTCTATAAGAACCGCTACCCTTACCCAGATCAACCGGCTTGATAAACAGGACGCCCGACTCGTTATATTATTTCATGACGGCGGTGGGCATAAAAATTCTGCCCTGGCTTTACCGGATGTCATTCATGATTTGAAAAAAAGAGGGTATGCGTTTGGCGTTCTCACACCTGATGTAAAACCCGTTCAGTTTAAAGCAAAAACATAAGGGCAGTTAATGGTGATAAACTGAAATGGATGCATTGACACAAGCCCTCTTTCCATTCGTGGTATGATAAGAATAAGCAAAGTCTTAGTTGTACACATTGGATAAGGAAAGAGGGGGACACGATTACCCATGGAACTACTCGTAAAAGAATCAGCCGTTGCGTGGTTTAAAAAAGAAATGGATGTACAGCAGGGAGATGCTCTCCGCTTTTTCGTTCGAATGGGTGGCTGCAGTACGGTGCAGAGCGGATTTTCTCTTGGAGTGGCAAAAGAACCCCCGAATGAGGCGGGAGTATCTGTTACGATAGACGGTATTATTTTTTTCGTGGAGAAAGAAGACGTATGGTATTTTGATAACACCAATCTTGTGGTGGATTACAATCCGGAAAAAGACGAAATTGAATATACGCATGAGACTACGGCGAACTAACGAGTTCCGTAAAGTATAAAAGAGAGTGCCCTCATCCTGCACTCTCTTTCTAGTCAGCCAGCTTATTTACGTGGCACAACCGGGCGCGCTAACTCTTATCCGCATTTACAAGCCGGTTTAATTCTTGAATAATTCCAACCGCTTTGTTATAGGAGTCACGGTCATTTCGAATGGATGAATTAAGTTCGATAAGGATTCCCGTAACCTCCGGAAAATTCAATCTATCCGTAAATTGTTCCAGCTCATTCGCACGTTCGATGATATCGAACACCGTTTTGTCACTGTACCCTTGTTTTGTAACATCCACCAGTTGAGCCGTTAATGTTCGAACAAGGGGCGGAATTTGGTCGTCCGCTGGCCCTACAAAACTTCCATCTTTTTTAACAGGACGACTCGTAACCCGTGCCTCTTCTGAAATCACATACCCATTGCTATAGGTAGCATTCCCGGTTGAACTATCATATTTCATCCCGTATTCAAAAGGTTGAACTAATGTAGAGAAAAAGTTTTGCACATTCTTTAGCCGGCTGTCGCTGACAGGTATCGTTGGTTTTTGAACCTTTTTATTGGTTAAATGCTGTTGAATATACGTGATTTGGTCAAGACCTTTTCCATTGTCAGCATCTTCCTTCGATGGAGCTGTATAGGTTGTCATAAAATTATCTGCGCGAACCGTTTCATCTGGTGTGAAAAGCAAGGGAATAGTGCCACCGATTGAACTTACGATAACTGTTCCTAATAAAATTCTACTAATTTTCCCCATGGTTTTCTCCTTACAGTCTCTCTCTCACTATCATAGTATCTTGATAAATCTAATTATTATTATACACTGCCAAAAATCAAAAGTTAATTTTCAATACATGATGCGAGATCAAAAAATGAGTTCTTCTTAAAAAAGGGCTCATTAAAATTTGTTTAGCAATATCGTGTTGGCAACCCTGCATTCTTGTAAATTCCACGTTTTACTCTACTTTTATCTTCAAATACTGCTTATATGGGGAAAAATCTATTTGCTTTTCTTTAAGGTGTGCAACTAACCATTTGTGGTCGCGTGCAGGAGTAGCGATAATATAACCCTGTACGACGAGGTTCTGGCCAATTTGGTTCGCACCCTGCTCCAACGCCAATTTACCGATTTTAGCTGCAATGCTGCGTTTCGCGACATCCCGAAAAAGCTGTGGCACCGGCTGGACAAGTTCGTTCAAAAGCTGCTGTGTCTCCTCGGTCCACATTTCGCGTGTTTGATCAATATAGTAGTCCTGCCAATCCAATTCCGATTTTCCATCTTGTTTGGGCATCGATTTTAAGAATTTACGGAACATGAAAAATCCGCCGATCAGCATGAAGGAGATAAGAAGTACAGTCCAACCAATAATAAAAGAACCAAAAATTGTTGACATTTCTTAAAATCACCACTTCCATCCACGTTAGAATGAGTACGGTCATCTACGATGATTTTCCGGTTCGTACCACCAGGCTACCTCCACAGTTCCTGCGGTTGGTTAGCTTACGCTAACAGTCTCATACCTTCTCGCAAAATATTGATAGCGGCGTTCGCATCGCGGTCATGATGCGTCCCACACTCAGGACAGTCCCATTCACGCAGGTTCAGATTCTTTACGTCCTTGTTCCGGTATCCACATATTGAACATAGCTGACTGGATGGGAATGTCTTGTTGATGAGCGTTGCCTGTTCCACTGTAGGGTAGAGATGAAACTTGAATGCTTGGTGTCGTTTCATTGCTTTTCACCTCCTTCTATTGCTTATAGTTTACAAAATCGAAGAAGGAAAGAACAGTCGGACAACTCCCTATTTTTTGTCTCTATTATTCGAAATGTAAGCTCGTTGTCATTCTGTCTTCCCCCAGCTTCGTATTAGGGAAAATCGTTGTCGCTGCCCCCAGATAGTTTTCAGGATCGGCGAGGGACGGGCTGTAATGGGTCAGCCATAGTTCCTTTACTCCGCCCCTACTGGCAAGGGAAGCGGCTTCTGAAAAAAGCATGTGCTTATGTTCCTCGGCATTGGGCAGTTTCTCCTCCTCACCGTACATCCCTTCACAGATAAAAAGGTCGGCGTTCTCAATAAAACCGACGAGTTCTTCGATAGGACGGGTGTCCGTGCAGTAGCAAACCTTGATCCCTCTCCTGGGCGGGCCGAGAACCATATCCGGAGTCAGCAGCCGGTCTTCCACAGAGATTTCTTCCCCATTCTGCAGGCGTTTCCACAGAGATACAGGAATATCTAGCGTCCTGGCTTTTTCCGGATCGAACTTTCTTCCGCGCTTAATTTCGATACCGTAGGAAAGGCATGGAACGGTATGGAGAACAGGCAGCACATGCAGGACAACATCCGCCACTTTTAACGTGTCTGGCTCGTGTGGGGAAAGTTCTATTAAATGAAGCGGAAAAGGCAGCTTTGGGGCAATCACGGTTAACCCCTGCACAACCGCTTTAAGTCCCGGCGGTCCTATGATCAAGAGCGGTTCGGTTCGCCCCGCATTGCCGATAGATAACAGAAGGCCCGGCAATCCTACGACATGATCCGCGTGGTAATGCGTAAAACAGATCGCTTCGATGGATTTCATCCCCCACCCGAGCATTTGCAGCGTAATCTGCGTGCCCTCCCCACAATCAATTAGAATCATCTTGCCATTGAATTTCGCAAGCAGTGATGTTAGCCATCTATCCGGCAGCGGCTTTGTCCCGCCACAGCCTAACAAACAAACTTCAAGCATGTGTCTTCCTCTTTCCTGTTCATTTTACGTGAGATGCCGGCCCAACGGCATCTCTCTCTTCCCCTGTTCCCTGCTGGAGCAAATACATGCGATAATACAGCCCTCTCTTTGTTAGCAGTTCCTGGTGATTTCCGCGTTCCACGATCCGCCCCTTATGTAAAACCAGTATCAAATCCGCATCCTGGATCGTTGAAAGCCTGTGCGCAATCGCAATGGTCGTGCGGCCTTTTCGCATCTTTTGCAGCGCCTCCTGAATCGCTTCTTCCGTCTCCGTATCGACGCAGGCCGTCGCTTCATCAAGCACCAGTATTTTCGGATGGATCGCCATCGTCCGGGCAAAGGAAAGCAGCTGCCGCTGTCCGCTCGAAAAGGTTGCCCCCCACTCCCCAACCGGTTCCTTATACTTCCCGGGAAGCTTCTGGATAAACGAATCCGCCTGGACAAACCGCGCCGCTTCTTCCACTTCTTCGTCTGAAATATTCCTATTATGGAGGCGTATATTCGATGTGATATCCCCGCCGAATACAAACGGCTCCTGCAATACAAGCCCGATTTTCTTTCGAAGTTCCTCATTGGAATAGGCCTGCAGGGGAACGCCGTCAATCAGAATTTCCCCGCGGTCCACCGGATAAAAACGCATTTGCAAATTTACGATGGAACTTTTCCCGCTTCCCGTATGGCCAACCAGAGCGACGGTCTCTCCCGGCCGGGCCACAAACGATATATTTTTCAGGACATCGGTTTTGCCGTCATAAGAAAAACTTACATCATTAAATTCAATCAGACCTTCCTTTATAACCGGGTTGGCGTTCCCGTTCTGCCCGGGCGCCACTTGTTCTTCATCGAGCAGGGCAAAAACCCGTTCCGCTGACACAACGGCCTGCTGAAATTCGGTCAGGCGCATCATCATCGTGTTAATCGGTTCAAAGAATCGATCAAGATAGTTCACAAACGCATAGAGCACTCCGATCTCAACCGGGCTGCGAAACGACTGCATACCGAAGAACGCAAGAACCACATCTAGTGCGATAAGATACAGGAAATCCATTGCCGGACGCACCAGCACGCTGTTTAGCTTAATTTGTTTCAGGCCCGCTGTGTAATGTTCCATCGCGGTCTTATCAAATTTTTTACGAAACCGGCGTTCCTGCCGCATCGCCTGAATGATATGCATCCCCTGAAGTGATTCGTTCAGCTGCGCATTTAACTGGCCCAGTTTTTCACGCACCGTATGGAAAACAGGAGTACTAAAGTGCCTGTAGGCCCACATAAACCCCGTAATTAACGGGATAAAAGCCAGACACCATGCGGCTAAACGGACATCCAGGAGAAACATGGCCGCGAAGACGCCGATCAGCATGACAATGTTCTGAATAAAAGTGGACAGAACGCTGATATACAGTTGCTTAATCGCTTCCGTATCATTCGTAATTCTGGAGACGAGACTTCCATCCGGTGTTTGGTCAAAGAACGCCAGGCCCAGATTTTGCACCTTGCCGAATACATCCACACGAATGTGCTGAATCGTCCACAATGCAATTTTATTAAAACCGACAAGCTGATAATACATCAGCCCCACCGAAAGGAAATGAAGTAATAAATAAGTACTCCCGAGAAGAACGAGCGGTTGCCACGGAAAGAAGTGCGGTGTTACATAGTGGTCAATAAAAATCCGGATGAGAATCGGCCCGGCAACGTTGGCGCCTGTCGCCAGCACCAGAGCAATAAAGGCGATGATAAGCGGTTTCCTGTAGGGCTTCATGTAAGCAAAAAGCCTGCGGAGAACCTCTTTCTGTGATGTTTGGGAATGCTGTTCATTGTGCTTTCTGTTCATGATGATTCCACACCTCCCTCTGCCACGTCTGATTCTAATTGCTGGCGCCGGTACATGGCCTCATACCAGCCGTCGTTTTCCATCAACCTCTCATGGGTTCCCCGTTCCACAATTTTTCCTTCTTGAAGAACAAGAATGACACTTGCATGTTCAATCGCACTTAAACGGTGCGCAGAAATAAGCGTTGTTTTATTTTTGCGATTGTTTTGCAACGCATGTAAGATAGACGCTTCTGTCCTGGCATCCACCGCGGACAGTGCATCGTCCAATATCAAAATCTCCGGATTGATCAATACCGCGCGCGCAATGGAAATACGCTGCTTCTGGCCGCCGGAAAGCGTAACCCCGCGCTCTCCTACAAGGGTGCCGTACCCATCCGGAAAACCCGCAATATCTTCATCAATAGCTGCAATCTCTGCTGCCTTGCGAATCTCTTCCATCGTGGCGTCAGGCTTGCCAAACGCGATATTCTCCGCAATCGTAGCCGAAAATAGAAAGTGATCCTGCGGCACATACCCGATGGCACGTCGTAAAGCTTCCAGCTCCACACTATAAATCGAGACACCTCCAATCATAATATCACCGTCAGTCACATCGAACTCACGCAGCAGAAGGCGCAGCAACGTCGTTTTTCCGCTGCCGGTTTTCCCCACCACTCCAAGCGTACTGCCTGTGGGAAGGTCAAAATGAATATTCGTAAGAGCGGGGTACTCCGTTGCAGGGTAAGTAAAAAAATCAATATCATAAGCAACATCCCCGGCCGGCACAACACTATCCGCATCTTCCCTGCTCACAATCTGCGGTTCAATACCAAGTAGAGACGTAATCCGGTCATACGAGGCACGTCCGCGTTCCACAATATTAAATAGCCATCCGAAGGCAAGCATTGGCCAGATTAAATAGCCTAAATAAACGGTAAACGATGTTAATTGCCCGATAGTAAACGTACCGTGCACAACCTCGGCCGCCCCAAAAATAACCGCCAGCAGAAAAGAAATACCGACAAAAAAGGAAATGGTGGGGTCATAAAGCGAGTCTATTTTAGCGACCGTAATATTCTTTTCCACCACATCAGTCGAAAGCTCGGTAAAAGCTGCTTTTTCGGCTTCTTCCTGCCCAAAAGCCTTGATTACCCGTACACCCGATATATTTTCCTGCACACGGTGGTTTAAGTCGGAAAAAGCCGCCTGCGCTTTATGAAAACTTCTGTGCAGAAGTGTGCCGTAATAACTCGTGGCCCAAGCCATAAACGGCAGCGGAATCAGAACGATAAGCGTGAGCTTCCAATTGATAAAAGCCATCGAAAGAGTCACAAATGTACCGATAGTAAGGGAATCGACAAGCGTAAGAACACCCTCGCCAGCGGTACTTTCCACCGCTTGGATATCATTCGTAGCATGCGCCATTAAATCACCAATACGGTGTTGGTGGTAGAACTGCGGCGATAGCGTTGTAAAATGAGTGTATAATCGGTTGCGCAGCAGTTTTCCAAGGCGGAGAGAGGCACCAAAAATAAAAATGCGCCACACGTAGCGTAATCCATAAGCGAGCAGAGCTCCCGCCAATATAAGGCCTACCCACGTAAAAAGCCCCCCGGGTGTCAGTGACCGCTCCTTAATTCCATCGACGACTTTTCCCACGATATAAGGAGGCAGCAGATCAATAAGCGAAACAATCATAAGAAAAAGCACGCCCAGGCTGTAGCTTTTCTTTTCCTGCTTAAAAAACCACAGCAAATCCAGAAATATTCGCATGAACCATGTTCCTCCCTGATGCATCAATCGTGGATAGAAAAAACCATAGGCTTTACATCAGCGCTATGGTATCTTCCACATTATCATTTATTCGTTATATTTTAGTATATACGAGCTAAATTTTACAATGAATACTTGTCGGAACATCACAGGTGAATCTTGTGGCATTTCATTAATATTAAAAAAATTATTACATTGTGTTCTTTGCATCGTCTTCTTTGCATTGTCTACCAATACATTCTGCGCAACCGCTGCAATCTCCTTGTCATACATATAAGAAAGCGTTTACTGATATTCTGAAACATGATGAAATAAAGTAAGATACTATTATTTGATTGGTTCAGGTGATAAAATGTATGATGTTTGTATTTAGCAGTGTTATGCATAATGTTATGCATTTTAACACTGGAGCAGAAAGAAAGGAGGAAAAAATTTGCGTCAACAAAGCTTATCAACTTCCCGGTCATCCAATGACGGCAAGAAAGTGATTGTATTCATTTTACTGGCTGCCATCGGACTATTCTGGGCAAAGTGGCAGCCGTATTTTCTTAAAGTATTTATGGTAGCCGACAAGCATTCCCTCGGAAAGTCAATTCTTATCGGTTCGGGTTCGTCAATTCCAGCGCCTTCATGGGCAGCGGCTCTCGGGTATGCTGAAACCTACTTTCTCGCCATCTGGAAAGCTCTGCTTGTCGCCGTGATTGTCGCATCTCTCGTTCAAGTATTAGTTCCGCGCGATTGGATTGTCCGGGTACTTGGCAAAACGGGTTTTGCCGGAACGGTCGCCGGCGGTCTGCTGGCACTGCCCGGGATGATGTGTACCTGCTGCGCGGCACCTATTGTCATTGGTCTCCGTAAATGTAAGAGTTCAGTAGGCGCAGCGGTAGCATTCTGGTTTGGAAACACCGCCTTAAACCCGGCTGTATTAATTTTTATGTTTTTCGTGCTCGGCTGGAAATTCGTTGTGCTTCGTATTGTCATAGGAATTATTCTTGTGTTTGGCATCAGCTATGTGGCAAATCGAATTGCCGGTGGTGAAATGGTCGAGGAGCCGGTATTTGCACCGGCGGAGAAATTCAATCAAGAAGAGCAGGGAGGATGGATGAGCCGTTGGATTAAGGCTATCGGCAAGCTGCTCATTAGCATCGTTCCTGTCTATATTTTAAGTGTGCTTGTTCTTGGGTTTGCCCGCGCCTGGCTGTTTCCTGCCGGGTTAGCAGGAGTCCATTCCATCCTTCTCATTGTGGTACTGGCTGTTGCGGGAACGTTCTTTGTTATTCCGACAGCGGCGGAAATTCCGATCATCCAATCTCTGCTGGCCATCGGTATTGGCAGCGGTCCAGCGGCGGCGCTCCTGCTCACGCTTCCTGTTATAAGCCTGCCGTCTATCCTGATGGTGCGAAAATCTATTCCTGCTAATGTTCTTCTATTCTTACTCACAAGTGTATGTGCGCTCGGGATTTTATCCGGGCTGGCTGCCATGGTACTGTTCTAATAAAAAAAATTCAAACAAGGGGAGTCCTGCTCCCCGTAAAGGAATAACTCCGAAAAATAACCGGTTTCCATGCATCCTGCGAGGTTTATTTGATAAAGAAAGAAGCCATAGCGAATAGAACGGTTGAAATACCGGCAGCAGTTAGTGCGGGAACTAATTTTGTCCTCGCATAGCTGATAACAGGAAGGTCAAGAATGGTGCACAGGGTTACCGTATTATCGCTTAGCGGTGAGGCGAAGGCGCCGAATGTGCCGCTCGCGAAAACGGCCCCAATAATCAGAAAAATATTAGCTCCTGTTTGGTGGGCGAGTGAAATTCCCAGCGGCATCAATAGCCCCCACGTTCCCCACGAAGAACCAATAAAATAGGAGATAAGTGCCCCCAGTAGAAACAGCACAGGTGCAATAAAGAAGTGGGGGATCCACCCTTTTACATGTGCCGTCACATAATTAGAAAACCCAAGGTCATCCGCAACGGCCGAAACCGCCCAGATTAACGCTAGAAGCACAATCACCGACATAAGCTCGTTCCCGCCTTTTATAAAATGAGTCACCAGCTTGTCAATCGGAATTCGCTGAAACAAAAATAGCACCATTGACAAAATAAATGTGATAAACAGTGCTTCCAACATCACACCCAGCGCATCGCTGCGAAGAAAAGCATCAAAAAAACTTGTCGCCTTAAAGTGCCCGTCCCACCAACTTAAGAATAACGTTAACACTAACATGACACCCAGCGGTATGATTAGATTCCACGGGCGGATCGGTGCATCTTCCTCATATGCCCGGTAACATGAGGCAAGCCCTTCTTCCCCCTGTTTCGCATTGGGACTCGGTTCATCCACATTCTGTGTAGTGGACTTTGTTTTTTGAGCATTGTACGCATTTAATGCTTCCACTGTTGAAAATTCAACGTCGGCGCTTGCCGGCTGTAAATTTGGTGCCAGCGCACGCTTCTTGGGAACTGCTTTTGACGGAGCTGCCGCTTGGTCCTGGTCAGCTGCTGTTTCCTTGTCATCACGCTTAAAGAAAGTGTAAAACAAACCCAGTATAATAATCACAAAGGAAAAGAAGTTAAACGGAATGCTTTTAATGTATACATTGTACGCTCTCTCATGAATCCCGTTTTGCTTAAGGGACATATCAATAACAGACACCATGTATCCAACAAACGCGGTTGCCAGAGGAACTAACCCCACCACAGGATTCGATGTCACCTCAATGACAAAGCCCACCTTCTGTGAGGACATCTTTAATCTTTCTCTTAACGCTTTCATTATGGGAGCGATCGTTACAATACGAAAATCGGGATCACTGAATGTCACCATCGTTGAAACCCATGTAAGAATCATGGCACTTCGCTTGGTTTTAACTTTTTTGCTTACAAGATGAACGAATCCTTTAATACCTCCGGCCAGCTTAATCATGCTGATAATGCCTGCAAACGTATACAAAAAAAATATAATCCGAATATTGCTTGATTTGACGATATTAGCCTCAAGATAGTGCAGCATCGTTTTGATGCCCCCTAATAGATCGGGCGTTTTCAGGTAACAGCCAAGAATAAGCGCCACAAATAAACCAGGCTGTACTTGCTTGGTAATGATGGATACGGGAATAACAATTAAGAACGGAAGCAGAGAAACCCATGAACCGACCATAGAAACCCCTCTTTCTCCAATAGTTTTTGCTCTACATAGTATTGTTGGCAGCAGAGGAATTTATGTAATACATCCTTGAGGGAGCGCTTGGATGTGTACGTTTCAAATGCTTCCGTTCGACTAAAAATAATCGTTGACAAAAAAACCGCTGGTTAATCTTCCAGCGGGTTGAGACTCTCCGTACCGGTCAATTGCATAATCATGTCGGTTAAAAGTTCAATTTCTTTATCCATATCATCAAGGCTTGCTGTTTCAACGGGGGAATGCATGTACCTGAGGGGCAGGGAAACGAGCGCCACAGGAATCCCTTTCCCTGTCAGTCTCAAGCGATCCGCGTCCGTCCCCGTATTTCTTGGTGTTAACTCATATTGTAGATTCATGCTGAGTCTTTGGGCGCTTTGCTCCAGCAAACTGTTTATTTTCCAATTAATTGGCGCTCCCTTGGCCAGAACAGGGCCCCGGTCCAAATCAATCTCCCCATATTTGTTTTTGTTGACGCCGGGATAATCCGTCGCAAACGTTACATCCGCGGCGATGGCCATAGTCGGCTGAATCCCCGCGCCGGCAAAATAGGCACCTCCCATATTAGTTTCCTCGTTAACCGTACTCACCGCATAAACACCGACACGGGAACGGTTTTTCGCGGCATTTTTTAAAACTTCGGCTACGATAAACGATCCGGTTCGGTTATCCAGTCCTCGGCCGCTTATCCGGTTATTCATCAGGAACTCCACTTCTCTCTTATAGACGGCCAAGTCTCCAATTTGAACATATTCGGCGATTTCAGACTTACTTTTTGCCCCGCAGTCAATGTATAAGTCTGAAAACTCGAAGTCATCCTTTACTCCGCCATGGTGTTCAGCGTTCGCACCAATCACGCCCGTGATTCGCCTTTTGTATCCGAGGACTTCGACCTTCATCCCGATCGCCGGTTTGTGACTGATGCCTCCCACCTTATCCACGTAAAGAAAACCATCGTCATCGATTCTGTTGATCACAAAACCAATTTCATCACAGTGCCCTGCAAGCAGTACTTTAAATTCTGCATCCGGATTGATGATCCCTATGGCATTTCCAGCCGCATCGGTTTTTACAACATCCGCAAAACCATGGACATACTTCATCCATTTTTTCTGAATCTCCATCTCTAATCCTGAAGGGGACGGCGTTGATAATAAATCAGTAAGAAACTGCTTTGAAATTTCGTTCATACTTATCCTCCTTTTATTTATTTTTTAAAAAAATCATTTAAAAACGCATTCGTCTACACTCTTTGTCCATACGAATTTTTTTCTTATTACATACTTTACTATCATTTTACAATAAAAGAGATGATACCTTGCTTCTCTGCGCCTGCATATCTCACAGAGTTCCACCCATAGAAACAATGTAGAACTAATTGCGACAGTTGGTGTACGAGGTATTACCGGAATTTCACAAACGTATACCGTTACCTTTCAGGCCATCAATTTAAACATATCATCAGATACCCATTTGTACCGCGTAACCGCTGAAAACAGGACAAAAAATGCTCATTATACGCGAACGAAAACATCCCCTTACTGTGTAAACCAGGGGATGTTCGTTCTTTTAAAAATTAAAGTTATCCGGATCGGCTCCCACGCGTTTATTCTGGTTTAATCCGTCCAGTTTCTCCATATCATCGGGAGAGATTTCAAAGTTAAAAATATCCGCATTTTCAATAATTCGCTCTTCATGAACAGATTTAGGAATCGTCACCACTTGATTCTGCAAATCCCAGCGGAGCACAATTTGAGCCGGCGTCTTCTGATATTTTTCACCAAGTTCTATGACAACCGGATTTTGTAAAACTTCCCCCCGCATTAACGGGCTCCAGGCTTCGAGTTGAATGTGATTATCCTTGCAGAAATTGTGAAGCTCTTTTTGGGTTAAAAAAGGATGATATTCAACCTGGTTAACCATCGGAGTCATTTCACTATCCGCCATTACATCCTCTATGTGGTGAATTTGAAAATTGCTGACCCCAATTGCCCGGACAAAACCGTCTTTATATAACTTTTCGAGGGCCCTCCAGGTATCTTTATACTTTCCTTTTACCGCCCAGTGAATAAGGTAAAGATCGAGATACTCAAGATTCAACTTCTTTCGGCTTTGTTCAAAAGCCTGAAGTGTGGATTCATATCCCTGGTCAGCGTTCCAGACCTTGGTTGTAATAAAAAGCTCTTCGCGTGGTACTCCACTTTCCCTGACTGCCTTCCCTACGCCAACCTCGTTGTCATATAAGGCTGCCGTATCTATGCTCCGGTACCCTGCTTTAATCGCCGCTTTTACCGCCAGCTCCACTTCTTCCCCTTCTTTAGCTTTGTACACTCCGAGTCCAAACCATGGCATTTTAACACCGTTACGTAAAACCGTACAATCCGAAATATGGGCAATCATATGTATCCCTCCCATTCACCTTATTCCATTTGTTAACTAAATCCATACGTATAATACCATAAGGTTTTTGATTTGAAAATTGACCTTGTGTTTTGTGTGCTATTTCTGCCTGCTATTTGATTGACTCATAAACTCTCAACGGAGGGACATTCATTCATTTTTAAGCAAAGAAAAAACCCACTCCCGTTATCACAACCAGGGTGGGCTATTAATGTTTCCAATGTCTATCCGTATACTGCCTCATGGTAAAGCGAGAATCTCATAACCGATTGCTAGGCCACGGTTTTTTATTCTGCAGAATCCATTCAAAAAAAGTAAGTGGATCGTCAGCTTCTTTTTCATATTCACGGTAAGCGTCAATCCACTTGTCCACTTCCTCGGCTGGATACTGCACAATGAGCTTCTCCACTTCTTTAAGCATTTCTTTTGTGTCCTCATCCATTTCGTGCCCTCATATTATTTCTGTAATTCTTCCGGAATTTCCGGTTGGTACGCTACGAACCAGCTATTTGCGCTGACGTCCGTTAAAGCGACCAGATAGGCAAGTGACGCCACACATTTGAACGCTTTGCTTCTCAGTATTCTCCACATATTCTTTCACCTCCTTTTTAGAGTCAGCACATTTTCAATGATGGTGAACAGCTTATACCCTGCTGGTGTAACCAGAATGTACTGCCAGGTGATTCCCAGCATGGCGGCCCATACAATGTCATATACATAAATGTAGTGATAAGCGTTAATCACATATCCTGCTGCGAGGATGATAAGAAGAAAGAAATAAGAGAGATTTTTTGAGACTTTGATTCGCTTTGCAGTAAAGTTCCTTCCTTCCCATTTGCCTGGCACATATCGTGCCGTCACCACGCTTCCAAAGATAACGACAGCGATCGTAAAAAGAAGATGATGGCTCGCAAAAAATGGCAGCGTGTATGGGATCGATAGCGATAAGGCTGTAAAAGAAACCTGACTTATCGTTGCACATCTTACAAAAGTATGAGCATGAACTCCTCCGGTAATCATCCGGAGGGTCCCAAAAGCCAGAATCATTATATAAAGATAAAGCAGGATATGTAGGGCCCATCCGACAACAGTAACAAGAGTGACCTTGATCAGCGTATTCATGATGATCTGTAAGCCATAGGATAAGACGGCGGCAGAATGGGGGGTAGTCCCCTCTTCGACTAAAGTGGCTGCAATTGAATCAGCTACTCTTTTACTCAAATTGCATCTCCCCTTTTACCGGAAACCTGATCGTAAATACTGTTCCTTCAATTTCATTGCTCAATAAGGCAATACTTCCATTGTTCTTATTGACCAGTTCACTTACTATTGCCAGGCCAATTCCGGAATGGTTTGGCTTTGTTGAGAAACCATGATCAAATACTTTCTTCTGGATATCAGGAGGAATAACGGGCCGGTAGTTTTTTACCTTTATCTTTACATGGTCAATCTCCTGAAGGGTTTGAAGATGAATCTCGTCGGTAGGATAACCGGCGGCTTTTATCGCATCTGCCGCATTATCGAGCAGATTTCCGATAATCTGGTTCATTTCAATCATGTTGATATTTAATTCGGTTAATGTAGACATGATATCGAGTGAAATGGAGATTCCCTCTTCCTCAAATCGTGAAAGCTTTGCCTGAAGTAACGCGCTTAACCCGGGATTATCGGAGATAAGCACCTGATTAAGCGTTTTGATTTGGCCTACCAACTGTTCAATGTATTGAAGCATTCTTGAATAATCTCTTTGCTTTAGAAAAATGTAAAGGACCTGAATATGATTTGAAAAATCGTGGCGCTGGGCCCGGATGGTAGTGAACAAAGAAGTGACATCCCTGACATACTCTTTGTAAAAAGACAGTTCGGTTTCTCTTACTTGAGATTTAATAAACTCCCTCACCATCAGAACCGAGAAGATTTGAAAGGTAAAAATAAGTACGATACTCGGATTGGATTGTTCAAGTTTACCTGTTAAAAGTTCAGCCCCAATGATGGAAAGGGTATAGAAGGCTGTAAAAATTAAATAAGAATAGAAAGAGCCAAACAAACTTGTAGGAGGGTATATTTCTCCTTTAAAGATAGAAAAATTCCGTTTGCGAATAAAGTACAGAAACAAAGATAAAATGATTAAAATAGGCCAGACCGCTAACAGCCATAAAAAAGGGTGACTCTGCAGTTCTCCCAGAGTTTTATCGCTGATCGCCATCGCTGTATTCATTGCAGCCAGCTCTGTTATTTGTACCAGCAGAAGGGTAGAAACCGTGCAGACAAACAACCGCATAAAGGGAATTTTAAATACATACTTGATAGATATAACAAAGATTAAGAACTGAAGGACCAGTCTCACAGCGATATCTATATCAGCATCACGGAAGATGTCCACAAAGCAAGCAAGAAAAAGTGAACAAATGAAGCACTTTAACTTGTTTGCTGAAAGGTTGTATCCGGCCAGCGTAATGGTTAGTGCGATGATGAGACACATCTCCGGCACGGAATAAAAAATAAAAACAAAAATGCCCATGTTCTACCACTCCCCAATTAAATTAAACATTTTATGCCAAAATCCCTTCCTCATTTTTAAATTATTTATTATTTAATATCGCATAATTCGACATTATTAGATAATAGATTTTACGATCACTATGGTATAGTATCTATTGATAATGTCGTTACTTCTGTATATCATAGATATCTTTTGCTATCGCTCCAAAATTAAAATAAGGAGAAACATATGGGGGAGAAAGATGAAACTTTAAAGATTATAGAAGGATTAAGAAGGAAATTGAATAAGTTAGCAAGGGAGAGGCCGCTTACAGACCCGCAAATCATCCTGGTGAGCCAAAAACTGGACACCTTATTAAATGAGTATTATAAGCGGCAGAAAAACACTTGAAATAGACCGTATCCCATGCAAAAACGGTCTATTTCAAGTGTTTTTTAATGGATTTACGGGTTAATCGCTGTAAAATGAAGGATAATCCATTGAAAAATTCCAGTGTCTCGTTCGATTAACTTGCGAATTTCTATCACTCAGATACCCCCTTTTCACTACCTACTTTAATTTTCCAATTGACAAATTCACCCGATAGTTGCCGTATTTTAATATTTCATCCAGAAATAACGAAAGTTCATCCTGGCCGGAAACCGTAACTTTCAGCAAGTAGCATCCTTCCCCGCTTATCCGATTGGCTTCTACAACGGCTTCCTTTTCGGTAATAAACTGATGGAAAGCCGGATGATCCACTGTTTTCATAAATACGGTTACGAAGGCGGTCATAGCTTTTCCCAATTTTCTTTCATTCAATCTCAGTGTATATCCTTCTATGATACCCAGTTCTTCCATTCGGCGAATGCGGTTGGCCACAGCCTGTCCTGTTAAATGAACCTGTTCGCCAATCTCCCGCCACTGCAGCCGGGAATTCCCGCATAAGAGAGAAAGTATTTTGAAATCCGTTTGATCAATCATATCGCTTATTTTCCTTTCGCCATGAAAGTAAACATACCTGTATACATCCTCCGCGCAATACCGCCTCCTTTTATAATAAGGTCATAGTTGCCAACTATATGGAGGGATACGTATGAAAATTCAATTCATCCGTCATGCTACTATGATGATATGTACTGAGAATAAAAAAATAATCGTTGATCCTATGTTTAGCCCTGCAGGGACAATGTCCGCGATTCCTGACGTTCCTAACAAAGCCAACAATCCACTCGTCGATTTACCGTGTGAATTATCCAGGCTTACAGACATTGATGCCATTCTTATTACGCATACTCATCGTGATCATTTTGATGACCTGGCCGTTGAGTTGTTACCGAAAAACGTTCCATTATTTTGCCAGCCGGAAGATGCCGAAAAGATACATGGTGCAGGATTTCTTAACATTAAGCCGGTCCATCACTCCTATACGTGGGATGGGCTTACCATTTACCGGACAGGCGGACAGCACGGCACTGGAGAGATTGGACAAAAAATGGGGCCTGTATCGGGATTCGTACTCTGTTCCATTGGAGATTTGTCTCTGTATATTATCGGCGATTCCATCTGGTGCAATGAAGTCGAGCGAGCACTAAACATATACAGACCCCATGGAATCGTTTGCTTCGCCGGGGCGGCTCAGTTCAGCACCGGAGAGCCGATTACGATGACTGCACAGGATGTTCATCAAGTTTGCTTGCATGCCCCCCGGGCGAAAGTTTTTGCTGCCCATATGGACACATGGAATCACTGTTCCCTGTCCAGGCAGGAACTACGGGAATATATCCGGAACGCGTCCCTTACCCGGCAAGTATTCGTTCCGAATGATGGGGATTTGCTGCAGTTATAAACAAAGCATTCGTAAAACTGTAGTCAATATGCTGAAAACGTCAACACCCCTATCTTTCAACAAAAAAGTATTGCATCCATCGTACGAGCGTGATATTATTCAATCAGATGATGAATATGGTGTTGCAACCGCTCACATTTATCATGTGAAATCATAATTCAATATTTATGCGGTCTTTACGTGTTACTGATACGATCAGGCATGAGTGAAGGAAACAGCAGATGGAACCCGGGTTCTATCGCTTTCCTTTCGCTCATGCCTTTTTGCGTATAGCCGTGTAAAGGAGGAAAAGGTCATGTTTAAGAAGTTATTTGGCGTTCTCCAGCAAGTCGGTAAAGCACTTATGCTTCCTGTTGCCATTCTGCCCGCTGCCGGTATTTTGCTCGCGTTCGGTAATGCGCTGCAAAATCCCGCTCTTTTGGAAAGGCTTACATTTCTGAACAGCCATGGTGTTCAATTGGTTGCAAAAGTAATGGAGCAGTCCGGAAGCATCGTTTTCTCTAATCTAGCCGTGCTGTTTGCGGCAGGGGTAGCCGTCGGACTTGCCGGCGGTGACGGGGTTGCTGCTATCGCCGCACTCATTGGTTTCTTAATTATGAATACGACGATGGGTATTATCCTGAATGTTACGCCTGATCTCGTCGCCCATAATCAGGCATACGCAAATGTACTCGGAGTTAATACCCTGCAAACCGGGGTGTTCGGCGGAATTATCGTTGGTATTCTAGCCGCCTACATGTATAAAAAATACTACAACATTGAACTACCACAGTTCCTTGGTTTCTTTGCCGGAAAACGTTTTGTGCCTATTATTACCGCTGTATCCTCTTTAGTTCTCGGGATTTTAATGACTTTAATCTGGCCTCCGATTCAGAACGGATTAAACGCATTCTCCCATAATATGATCGACGCAAATCCAACGCTTGCAGCATTTATCTTTGGCTTAATTGAACGCTCATTAGTACCGTTTGGCCTTCACCATATTTTCTATGCGCCGTTCTGGTTTGAATTCGGTTCCTACACGAACAAAGCCGGACAAGTTATTCACGGTGACCAGGCTATCTTTTTCAACCAGGTTAAAGACGGCGTTAAATTAACGGCCGGTACATTTATGGTTGGTAAATTCCCGTTCATGATGTTCGGTCTTCCTGCTGCCGCACTTGCTATGTATCATGAAGCAAAACCTGAGAAAAAAGCACTTGTAGCCGGTATCTTTGCTTCTGCAGCATTAACTTCTTTCTTAACAGGCATCACCGAACCAATCGAGTTCACTTTCTTATTCGTGGCTCCGTTACTATTCGCGGTTCACGCTGTATTTGCCGGTCTCTCTTTTATGACCATGCAGCTGTTAAACGTTAAAATCGGGATGACGTTCTCAGGTGGTCTGATTGACTACATTCTGTTCGGTATCCTGCCTAACAGAACGCAATGGTGGCTGGTAATTCCTGTTGGCCTGGTTATTGCCGTCATTTACTACTTCGGTTTCCGTTTCGCTATCCGTAAATGGAACCTCAAAACCCCCGGACGTGAAGATGATGATGACACACAAGTTCAGGTAAATGTCGGTGGAAGTAAGCTTGCTATTGGCGTATTGGCCGGACTTGGCGGAAAAGAAAACATCGAACATTTAGATGCATGTATTACCCGCCTGCGTGTATCTGTACACGATATTAAAAAGGTTAATAAAGACGACCTCAAACGTCTGGGCGCAGCCGGTGTTCTTGAAGTCGGCAATAATATTCAGGCGATTTTCGGGCCTAAATCCGACCAATTAAAAGAACAAATCAAAGATGTAATTGCCGGAAAAGTTTCATCAGACGCAGTACAAGAGACTGCCGTTACGATAGAAGATGCTGCACCTTTGGCAATAACGGAAAATGATTATTTCGTATCGCCGCTCGATGGGAAAATCGTTGATTTGAAAGATGTTCCGGACCAGGTATTTTCCCAAAAAATGATGGGCGATGGCTTTGCGATTGAACCGTCTAATGGCGAAGTGGTATCCCCTGTAGATGGAACTGTGACAACGTTCTTCCCAACAAAACACGCGGTGGGCCTTCTTGCAGAGAATGGACGGGAAATCCTGGTTCATTTCGGTATCGACACCGTCAATCTTGAAGGTGAAGGCTTTGAAGCACTTGTTAAGCAGGGCACGAAGGTCAAAGCAGGACAGCCTCTCCTTCGCGTGGATTTAAACCAAATCAAAGGAAAAGTGCCTTCACTGGTAACCCCTATTGTCTTCACGAACTTAGCAGAAGGTGAAAAAGTATCCGTTACTGTGGGCTCACAGGTAAAACGCGGAGCTGAAAATGTTGTAAGTATTAAACGGTAAAATACGTAGTGAGAAAAACTCGCGGGCGTTGCCGCTCGTCCTTTTTCTGCAGGGAAGCGAAACGGCCGCTTAGTGACCGGAAGGTCGGACCGACAAAACATCCGGGTACCTCAATGATGGAGACAATTGTCGGTCTGATCGACCTTCCGGCCACACGCTCCACATCGAAAAAGCAACGTTCGGCACACTCCCGCGAGTTTTTCTCAGGTGACCCATGGAGGAAAGTATATGTTGCTTTAACACTGTAAAGCAACATATACTTTCTTTAAAGCTAGCCCACAGTAACGGGCTAGCTTTTTTAGTTAAGAAAGTTGCCGTTCAAGCCTAAAGTATCCTGTTGCCTTACCCCTCCAATTCTAAAAACTAGATTGTAGATTGATAATAGACCGATTTGCGTTATTAAAGTGTGAAATTGATCACACATTTGTATGCTTTGTTTGGCAAAACAATGAACAAAAATCTAATAATATGACAAAAAACTTAATTGTGTATATTTTGTGTAAAAAAGGTAAACTTTTTTGAATATTATGTCATCATATATTTACAACGAGAATAAGCTGTGGTATGGAAGTAGCGTTTCAGAAAAAGGAGGAAAATACTGATGGATATACTCCTCATCTTTATGGTATTTTCGAGTGTAACACCATGGTTTTTCTGGCGCTGGGGCTGGCAGTGGCTGGCCTTGCTGCAACTACCGTTTATTATGGGGATGTGGGGTTTCTTATTCGAGATGATAACATCAAACGGCACCCAACCGGAGGCTTTCTCGCTTTTATGGTTTTTGTTTTACGGGAATTTCGTATTGGCAGAACTGGCTGTAGTACTGGCCTGCCGACAATGGAATCAACGCACAAAAAGCCAGGAAACGGTAGATAAAGAAAAGGCAATGTAACATAGAAGGGTTAAGAAAAACCGGGCAAAAACCGCCCGGTCCTTTTTTGTTTAGAGAATATCCGATAGTCTGTACTTTATGCCATGTACTCCCTCATAATATTCCGGATACATTCGTCCACCACATTTTTCGCATGAAAACATCGGGGGAGTGGTTGGATCTCCATCGTCCATTAAGTCAAAGTCCCTTACAACACTTAAAGGAATTTCCTCTTTTTCATGACACGTTAAACAAACAAAGCTGACGCTCTGTTTCTTGGACTGGTTTAGATTTATGTTTTTCTTCTTTTTCTTCCCTTTTTGACGGGTTTTTGATACCGGTGAGATCGCTAATCACCCTTTCTAAATAAGCTCTTGTTATGGG